>JAWKLL010000009.1:0-144183 GCA_041392765.1 Saprospiraceae bacterium | reverse complement strand
GTCAGTATGTGGACGTGAGCCAGTTGCCAGCAGGGGTATATACCTTGCAGGCTTGGAATGAAACGGGCTTGCTGTGGACGGATAAATTAGTAGTGGAGTAATTGCGTATTCGTACACCTGCATTTCTTTTAAAAAAATCGGTGTGCTACTGCTTTTTCGGGTGTCCTCGTGTCGGCTCAGCCGATACGAGGACAGATTGTACGTGGCTTCGCCCCAATTCCCTTCCTTCACGCAAAAGGGTTTTTTAGCGCCACGTGAGTTAATGAAAGGGGTTTGTATATTTTGGGAATTTGAAAAACATGAGCACTATTTATTTTGAAAAACGCACCAAAAGACCAATAATTAAGGTGTTGATTCCTTGAATTTGCACTTTTTTATATATTATGTACTATTCTATTGCATACTCAATATGTATCTTTACTTCACGAAAGCTAAAGGACAATTACATATCACCAAGGAAAAAATCACGGGTAGTGTTACATTATGATTACCCAACTAGACTAGAGCCAAACATAGTTTAAACACAAACTACTTTCTTGCCGATTTAAGAATACCTTTCTGTTTTATTCGTGCCTTTTGCTGTACCCTTTTTTCAGCTTGCGCTAGCTTGCTGGTGAACGCTATTGCCCTTTTGGAGGGTAGTAAAATCTAATTATTTATGAAAGGTTGTTACAAGATCTACTTAGCTGTTTTAGTGGTTTTTAGTACTTTCAACTTGCAGGCTGCATGCCCCGCATATTATGGGGATGAAACCGTTACAGAAGCCGGAATCACGTACAATGTCCTGTATTTTGCCAATCCGGGTGAGGTTTCACCCACCAGTGGTGACTACGGCGGCCCCACAAACCCTATTACCGACTGGAACTCTTCCGATGGTGGTATGGATGCTATCAATGACTGTGGTGGCAACGTGTATATGCGGTTCATCAGTTGCTATTACAATACGGATAATGAATACGGAGATATCAATTTTACCGATCGGTTGGTGAACGCAGGTCTCAACAATGTTATCCTTGATGGCCAAGGGGCTTTTATGGAAAACTTAGCAGCCGCTACCTCTTTTTTAAGGGTTTCCCGAAGGAATAACTGGACGATTCGGAATTTTACCTTTAGTGGATGGAACGCCAATGCCATTCTTCTTACCGATATGACAAATACCGTAGTTGAAAATTGTATTTTCGATAGCAACCCCACTCAAAGAGCTGTCCGTGTGGATACACAGGATGGCAGTGCCTTAGGTGGCAGTGATGTGACATTCAATAATTGTGTTTTTTCCAACAACCCACCCGTTTCTGAAACCCCTTCAACTGGTGCCGTAGAAATTAGGGAAGATGAATTTCCCGCAGGCAATGCCAGTAATCTTGTCGTAACTTTCAACGATTGTGACTTTACTTGCAACGCCCGCCAAGGTATGGGCGGTGGTGCTCTTTGGATCAGCCCCACAGCTTTTCCCTCCAACGCAGGAGCCTACCGTTTACATCAATGGTGGTTCTTTTGTTGGCAATTTTTCCGGAACAGATACAGGTGACGGGGGAGCCATCGGCATTAATGGTAGTAGCAGCGAGTTGTTTATTGATGGTACGCTCTTTTCTTGCAATCATAGCGAAGCCTCCACAGGAGACGGTGGTGGCGGTGCCATCCGCATTCAAGCAGGCCCTTCCGTCACTATCGATAATTCCCATTTTTATGGTAACTATTGTACCAATTCTGCGGGTTCTATCGCGGCAGGCGGTTATGGGGGGGCTATTAATATCAATAGTTCTGCTTCCAACGTTTCCGAACTGTCGATTTCCAATTCTACCTTTACTGGCAACCAAGCTTCTCGCGGTGGTGCCTTTTATTTAGAAAGTGGTGTGGTGACATTCGATAATGTACTCGTTACAGGCAACAGCAGCATCACAGAACCGGGAGGTGGTGTACATAATGCAGGTGCTACTTTTACGATTACCAATACTACCATCAGTGGCAATTCACCTAATGATATCACGGGTACAGTGACCAATAATGGAGGAGCTGCATCATGTCGAACTGGTACTACGGCTTGCGCTGCCTGCTTGCCGCCACGAAGCGCACCATCAGGGTGTGAGGCTAGTGGGGGGACACCTTCCTCGTCAGATTGTCTAATCCTTTGTACCACAGGTGATGATGCGATAAACGGAGATAATCCCATGGTGGACGCAGGGCAATCTTTTACGATGGAACTGGATAATTTTATACCTCCCTCTTGCAGCAGCCCTTCTGCCTTCACTTTCGTTTGGTTAGTTGTTGATGATACAGGTGTAATTCATGCAGTTGTTCCAGCCGCTGACGGAGATGCCAATGGGATTCCCGATGTTGCGGAAGGTACACCCCAAACTTTTGATTTCAATACCTTGGGAATAACACCTGGGGAATACCATATCTATGGATACCACTATTCTACTGTTGGAGGAAGTTCGCCAACAGTGAATAGTAATATTAGTGCGTTGGACAGCAATCCTTCCGGTAGTCAAACTGCTTTTTGCGATGACTTGGGTGAGCCTTCTGCGGATATTATCGTTCTCAATCCTATCCTCGTGGACTTATCAACAACCACAACAGGTGCCAATGCTGGCGAGTTTTTTACCAATTTCACCATTACAGGAGGGTATCCGGAGTACGCTGGTAGTGGAACTTATGCGCTTAGTACAAATATTGGTATCTCGTCCTACACCTTTAATGTTCCTGTTGTAAACCATTCTGTTACCTATACTGCTGGAGCCAATGTGGATGTACAGGTGATGGGAGATGGCACCAGAGGAGATTGTGAGTCTTGCGGGTCGGCTAGGGTGAGCCTACCTCATCTACCTAATTTTGCCAATTGCCCTTCCCTTAACAGTATCTCCATTTCAGATAATACCTTATGCAGTGATGGATCTTCATCAGAAAGCCACGACATCACGATACAAGCAACGGATGTTTCTTCAGGCTCATCCATCCAACTTGTCCGCTTTGATGGTTATGTTGCTGATCCGTATTCCGCAGCAGGAGGAACGGTAATAGCTACGGGTGTGGCAGGAGATAATACTTTGGTAGCCAATGGTGTGGACTATCCTGCTACTACCGCTGCTGAAGATTATTTCTTGTACGCCATTATTTCGCCAACACCATCTGAAACAACTTGTCGTCCACGCCTTCAAGCAGTGGTTGGTATCAATTCGGGAGATGAAATGTGTGTTGCGGAAACAACGGGCAACACCCCTGTTTTTGACGGCGCATTAGATGCTTTTGGCTATACACATATTGTAGAGAATCCTTTTGCCGCCCCTTCGGTAGGTGGAAGTGCTTCCAACTCCGATTTTATGGGAGAATCGGCTAACGACGGAGTTAATAATGGCTTCTCAACAGCTACCAATAGCGCCTTTAGTGTTTCGGGTACGGGTGTTGACCAGTTCCATGTCACCTACAATGCTGATTATTTATACTTAATCGTGCAAGGCCCTAACGTCTGTAATGATGCCATCGATATGTTTGTGGCCATTGATGTGGATGATGTCACTGGCCCACAGGTAACTTTAGCCAATACCCAAGCTCCTTTTAACAAAAGAGTAGATTTTGCAGGCTGGCGACCTGATTATTTTGTAGCAGTAGAGCGTGTCGGTGGTGCAGGAGATTACGCTGCATTGATCCAGACAGGTAACACGGTGGTTGCATCGGACAATGTTGCCAATCATAACCCCGCTGACGATGATACTTTTCAATTCGCTTCCAATTGCCTTGGAACAACTGAAATTCGCATCCCTTGGGGAATGATAGGAGGTGCGCCATCTCCTTTGACAGGTAAACCTATGAATTTTGCCGTTTATACCACCGCCAACGACGATAACTTTGACGTATTTGACTCTGGCCTGGCACGGGCAACTCGGGCGAGTTCGAAGAAATTGGTGACGACCCCTACGACGCAGATCACTGCAATGGTGCCATCGATCCCGTAACAGGTGTAGCAGATATCGGTTGTGGCAATGCTGAGTCCGATAATGATACAGGTTCTGGAACGGGAGCTAATATGCAATGAGGATCTGACGATACGCCCGGTGATTTCGACACTATCGAAGAGTATTACCAGATTACGAATATTGGGCAGTTGGATATCCCCGCTTTGCCTGCTATCGCTCCCGAGCAAGCCTGTACTAATCCTAACATTACCCTTTCTACCCTTAATCCTGATGTTGTTGCAGCTCCTTGTCCTAATGCAAGTAATTCTACGCAAGAAGGGGCGTCAAGCTTTACTTGGTATCTAGGTACATCCTCTACACCTAATATCGCAGGAGGAGCAGTAACTACAACCGTAGGAGCTACCGTAGGAGATAACTATTATTGGGTGGTTTATAATAATGGTTGTTTCACTGAGCAAACTTCTTTCTTACTCACACTTTACAGCAATCCTAATGCGACCCTTAGCAATAGTGGGGCGGCTTGCGCTGGAGAAAGCATTACCTTCACCGCCATGCCTGCTGGAGCTTCCAGCTATACTTTCTTCGAAGACCTAAATAGTAATGGAATGCTAGACGGAGGAGAAACCCTCCAATCTGGTGTCAATAACACTTACTCTTCCAGTTCATTGGCAAATGGTGATGTAATAAGCGTCCTGATTACGGATGCAAATACTTGTACTGACGTAGCCACTTCTACAGCGGTAGTGGACATTTGTGGCAGCATTGGTAATTATGTCTTTTTTGATGCAAATGGCGACGGTATTTATGACACCAATGATGGCGATTTACCGCTAGCAGGAGTGTCCGTGCAACTGTACGATGCTGGCTTCGATACGCCAATTGGAAGCAACCAGATAACAGGGGCTGATGGAAGCTATGGCTTCAGTAACCTCCCCGCTGGTACCTACTACGTTGTATTCACTCCACCAGCAGGGTACACCTCGGCAGCGGCGGGTAGCGGCGACAACCAAAACAACATCACAGGCGCAAATGGGGCGGGTTCTACCAATGATATTACTTATAATCCAATTAGTGGTAACGACTTCAGCGTTGACGCAGGTTTTGAAGGTACTGGGTCTATAGGGGACACGGTCTATGAAGACACGGATGGTAGTGGTCTGCAAAACGGCGCTGAATCAGGCATAATGGGCGTGACGGTAACGGCTACATGGTTTGGCCCAGACGGTGTGTCAGGCGGAGGTGACGATGTAGTCTATACAGATGTTACGGATGGCACAGGCAACTATAGCATAACGGGTCTTCCTCCGGGCAATTATGATGTGGAAGTAACGTCAGGAGCACCATCGGGGAGCACGGCGACGCAAAACAGCGGTGGTCTGAGCACTACGCTTACGGCAGGGCAAGACTACAATGCGGCAGACTTTGGTTATGAACCTGCTGCAACAGGCACTATAGGAGACTTTGTCTTCTTCGACGCTGACGGCGACGGCATGTATGAACCTGCCGACGGCGACCAGCCGCTTGCTGGGGTGACAGTACAATTGTACGATGCCACTACAGACACACAGATTGGTTCGGATGTAGTTACGGATGCTGCTGGTAACTATGAATTTACCTCCATTCCAGCTGGAACGTACTATGTTGTATTCGCAACGCCATCGGGCTATACGTCAGCTACGGCAGGCAGCGGGAACAACCAGAACAACATAACAGGTGTCAACGGTGCTGGCTCAACGAACGACATAGTATTCGATCCCTCAACGGGAGATAATTTAACAATAGATGCCAGTTTCACAGGCACGGGCAGCATAGGAGATACGGTCTATGAAGACACGGATGGCAATGGCATGCAAAACGGCACTGAATCAGGCATAATGGGTGTAACGGTAACGGCTACATGGTTTGGCCAGACGGTGTGTTGGGCGGCGGCGACGACGTATTATACGGATGTTACGGATGCCACAGGCAGCTATGATATAACGGGTCTTCCTCAAGGCAATTATGATGTAAGCGTGACGGGAGGATCCCCTGTAGGAAGCACGGCGACGCAAAACGGCGGTGGTCTGAGTACTACGCTTACGGCAGAGCAAGACTACAATGCGGCAGACTTTGGTTATGAACCTGCTGCTACAGGCACTATAGGAGACTTTGTCTTCTTCGACGCTGACGGCGACGGCATGTATGAACCTGCCGACGGCGACCAGCCGCTTGCTGGGGTGACAGTACAATTGTACGATGCCGCCACAGACACACAGATCGGCTCTGATGTAGTTACGAATGCTGCTGGTAACTATGAATTTACCTCCATTCCAGCCGGAACGTACTATGTGGTATTCGCAACGCCAGCAGGCTACACGTCAGCAACGGGCGGAAGTGGAAACAACCAGAACAACATAACAGGTGCCAACGGTGCTGGCTCAACGAACGACATAGTATTCGATCCCTCAGCGGGAGATAATTTGACGATAGATGCCAGTTTCACAGGCACGGGGAGCATAGGGGACACGGTCTATGAAGACACGGATGGTAGTGGTCTGCAAAACGGCGCTGAATCAGGCATAATGGGCGTGACGGTAACGGTTACATGGTTTGGCCCAGACGGTGTGTCAGGCGGAGGTGACGATGTAGTCTATACAGATGTTACGGATGGCACAGGCAACTATAGCATAACGGGTCTTCCTCCGGGCAATTATGATGTGGAAGTAACGTCAGGAGCACCATCGGGGAGCACGGCGACGCAAAACAGCGGTGGTCTGAGCACTACGCTTACGGCAGGACAAGACTACAATGCGGCAGACTTTGGTTATGAACCCGAGATGCCCGCCATCGCCCACCTCATCAAAGGCTCCAGCCTAAACCTAGGAATAGACGGTATAGCGACCGTAGGCGACGTAGTGACCTACACATATATGAAGTGACGAACACAGGCAACGTAACGTTGGACAACGTGACGGTAACAGAAACGGCGACGAGCTTCACGGGCACAGGTACCTTGCCAAGCCCGACATACACAGCGGGCAGTTCAGGCCAAGGTAGCGCGGCAGGCACGTTGTTGGTGGGCGAGAGTGCTACCTACACGGCCACGTATGCGATCACGCAAGATGACATTGATGCTGGCCAGATAGATAACCAAGCCTTAGCGACGGGATACAGCCCAATGGACACCGAGGGTGATGGACGACTCCGACAGTAGCAACCCTGCTGATCCGAACGAGACGGGCACCCCATCCGACCCTGTTGGCGACGACCCAACAGGCACGTTGATACAAGAGATGCCCGCCATTGCTATCATCAAAGGCTCCAGCCTAAACCTAGGAGCAGACGGTATAGCGACCGTAGGCGACGTAGTGACCTACACATATATAGTGACGAACACAGGCAACGTAACGTTGGACAACGTGACGGTAACAGAAACGGCGACGAGCTTCACGGGCACAGGTACCTTGCCAAGCCCGACATACACAACGGGCAGTTCTAGCCAAAGGCAGCGCGGAAGGTACGTTGTTGCCGGTACGGCGAGTGCTAGCTACACGGCCACGTATGCGATCACGCAAGATGACATTGATGCTGGCCAGATAGACAACCAGCCTTGGCATTGGGATACAGCCCAATGGACACCGAGGTGATGGACGACTCCGACAGTGTAACCCTGGTAGAACGAGACAGGCACCCCATCCGACCCTGATGGCGACGACCCAACAGGCACGTTGATACAAGAGATGCCCGCCATCGCCCTCATCAAAGGCTCCAGCCTTCGACCTGAGGCAGACGGTATAGCGACCGTAGGCGACGTAGTGACCTACACATATATAGTGACGAACACAGGCAACGTAATGTTGGACAACGTGACGGTGACGAAACAGCAGCGAGCTTCACGGGCACAGGTACTTGGAAGCCCGACATACACAGCGGGCAGTTCTAGCCAAGGTAGTGCGGAAGGCACGTTGTTGGTAGGCGAGGTGCGACCTACACGGCCACGTATGCGATCACACAAGATGACATTGATGCTGGCCAGATGAACAACCAAGCCTTGGCGACGGGATACAACCAATGGACACCGAGGTGATGGACGACTCCGACAGTAGCAACCCTGCTGATACGAACGAGACAGGCACACCATCCGACCCTGATGGCGACGACCCAACAGGCACGTTGATACAAGAGATGCCCGCCATTGCTATCATCAAAAGGCTCAGCCTAAACCTAGGGCAGACGGTATAGCGACCGTAGGCGACGTAGTGACCTACACATATATAGTGACGAACACAGGCAACCGTAACGTTGGACAACGTGACAGTAACAGAAACGGCGACGAGCTTCACGGGCACAGGTACCTTGCCAAGCCCGACATACACAGCGGGCAGTTCTAGCCAAGGCAGCGCGGAAGGTACGTTGTTGGTAGGCGAGTGCTAGCTACACGTACATGCGATCACGCAAGATGACATTGATGCTGGCCAGATAGACAACCAAGCCTTGGCGACGGGATACAACCCAATGGACACCGAGGTGATGGACGACTCCGACAGTAGCAACCCTGCTGATCCGAACGAGACAGGCACCCCATCCGACCCTGATGGCGACGACCCAACAGGCACGTTGATACAAGAGATGCCCGCCATCGCCCTCATCAAAGGCTCCAGCCTAAACCTAGGAGCAGACGGTATAGCGACCGTAGGCGACGTAGTGACCTACACATATATAGTGACGAACACAGGCAACGTAATGTTGGACAACGTGACGGTGACAGAAACAGCAGCGAGCTTCACGGGCACAGGTACCTTGCCAAGCCCGACATACACAGCGGGCAGTTCTAGCCAAGGTAGTGCGGAAGGCACGTTGTTGGTAGGCGAGAGTGCGACCTACACGGCCACGTATGCGATCACACAAGATGACATTGATGCTGGCCAGATAGACAACCAAGCCTTGGCGACGGGATACAGCCCAATGGACACCGAGGTGATGGACGACTCCGACAGTAGCAACCCTGCTGATCCGAACGAGACAGGCACACCATCCGACCCTGATGGCGACGACCCAACAGGCACGTTGATACAAGAGGCACCCGCCATTGCTATCATCAAAGGTTCTAGCCTAAACCTAGGAGCAGACGGTATAGCGACCGTAGGCGACGTAGTGACCTACACATATATAGTGACGAACACAGGCAACGTAACGTTGGACAACGTGACGGTAACAGAAACGGCGGCGAGCTTCACGGGCACAGGTACCTTGCCAAGCCCGACATACACAGCGGGCAGTTCTAGCCAAGGTAGTGCGGAAGGCACGTTGTTGGTAGGCGAGAGTGCGACCTACACGGCCACGTATGCGATCACGCAAGATGACATTGATGCTGGCCAGATAGACAACCAAGCCTTGGCGACGGGATACAGCCCAATGGACACCGAGGTGATGGACGACTCCGACAGTAGCAACCCTGCTGATCCGAACGAGACAGGCACACCATCCGACCCTGATGGCGACGACCCCACAGGCACGTTGATACAAGAGATGCCCGCCATTGCCCTCATCCAAAGGCTCCAGCCTAAACCTAGGAGCAGACGGTATAGCGACCGTAGGCGACGTAGTGACCTACACATATATAGTGACGAACACAGGCAACGTAACGTTGGACAACGTGACGGTAACAGAAACGGCGACGAGCTTCACGGGCACAGGTACCTTGCCAAGCCCGACATACACAGCAGGCAGTTCTAGCCAAGGCAGCGCGGAAGGTACGTTGTTGGTAGGCGAGAGTGCTAGCTACACGGCCACGTACGTCGCACAAGATGACATTGATGCTGGCCAGATAGACAACCAAGCCTTGGCGACGGGATACAGCCGGACACCAGCGAGGTGATGGACGACTCCAGCGGTAGCAACCCTGCTGATCCGAACGAGACGGGCACCCCATCCGACCCTGATGGCGACGACCCAACAGGCACGTTGATACAAGAGATGCCCGCCATCGCCCTCATCAAAATCCAGCCTAAACCTAGGAGCAGACGGTATAGCGACCGTAGGCGACGTAGTGACCTACACATATATAGTGACGAACACAGGCAACGTAATGTTGGACAACGTGACGGTGACAGAAACAGCAGCGAGCTTCACGGGCACAGGTACCTTGCCAAGCCCGACATACACAGCGGGCAGTTCGAGCCAAGGTAGCGCGGCAGGCACGTTGTTGGTGGGCGAGAGTGCTAGCTACACGGCCACGTATGCGATCACGCAAGATGACATTGATGCTGGCCAGATAGACAACCAAGCCTTGGCGACGGGATACAGCCCAATGGACACCGAGGTGATGGACGACTCCGACAGTAGCAACCCTGCTGATCCGAACGAGACAGGCACACCATCCGACCCTGATGGCGACGACCCACAGGCACGTTGATACAAGAGATGCCCGCCATTGCCCTCATCAAAGGCTCCAGCCTAAACCTAGGAGCAGACGGTATAGCGACCGTAGGCGACGTAGTGACCTACACATATATAGTGACGAACACAGGCAACGTAACGTTGGACAACGTGACGGTGACAGAAACAGCGGCGAGCTTCACAGGTACGGGTATCTTGCCAAGCCCCACATACACAGCGGGCAGTTCGAGCCAAGGTAGCGCGGCAGGCACGTTGTTGGTAGGCGAGAGTGCGACCTACACGGCCACGTATGCGATCACGCAAGATGACATTGATGCTGGCCAGATAGACAACCAAGCCTTGGCGACGGGATACAGCCCAATGGACACCGAGGTGATGGACGACTCCGACAGTGGCAACCCTGCTGATCCGAACGAGACAGGCACACCATCCGACCCTGATGGCGACGACCCAACAGGCACGTTGATACCACTTGCCGTTGTATGCCCAGCTCCGTAGTAATGCAGCCTTGCTCTTCACAGGAAGATATTGATGTAGCATTTGCTACTTGGGTGAGCAGTTTTATGACGATAGGTGGTTGCCAACCAACTACTAGTACAGACCTTTCTGGTCTTATAGCTCCTGACAGGTGTGATGGAGGAGTAATTGTGGTTGATTATATGGCCGCTGATGATTGTGGAAACACAGCAATGTGCACCTCATCATTCACGGTACAAGCGGATACAGCAGCGCCGACATTTGACTTTGCCATGCCAGATGGAGCGACGATGACAGTGGAGTGCAACAATGCTGACGAAGCATGGAACCCATTCAGTGTGATGGCGGCAGACTTGAATATCATGGATAACTGTACGGAACAGGACGATATAGAAGTGACGTTTGAGGATGCGTTGTTGGAAAGAAGGAGAATGTGGGGTGAGCGACTTCTTGAGCCGCTGGCGTTGCACATGGACAGCGACGGACGATTGTGGCAATACATCTTCGTTTACGCTTTTCGTAGAGATCGTGGATACGACTCCTCCTGTATGGTTGTCGTTCCCTGCTGACCGTACAGCGAGTTGTGATGAGTTGATTCTGCTGGAGACACCTACCGTGGCGGATGCCTGTAGTGGTGTTGATTTGACCATGGAAGAATGGGTAGAAGGCGGTTCATGTGAAAATGAATATGCGATTGTAAGAAGCTAGACGGCGACGGATGGATGTGGCAACGCAGTGGAAAGAACGCAGCGAGTATCTGTAAAGGACGAAGAGGCACCCGTAATAGAATTGCCCGAAATGAATTGGCGGGCTATGATGATGGAGATGAGATATTCATCACATGTGAAGAGGAGCAGATGTATTAGATTTATCGGGCTACATAAGGCAATAGACAATTGTTCGGGTGTGTTTTTTATGCAGTATGAGCATGCGGATATGCCAGCGGTAGATTGTAGTGTTTTCGGATACGGGCGAATAATTCGCGGCCAGTGGACAGCGGTGGATCGTTGTGTCAATATGTCCACTTTGACACTGTATTTCCGACTTGTTGATGAGACAGCACCGTTGCTGGTAGGCGTTCCTGCTGATGTATGCGTTGCCATTACCGTTACCTTATGTAGAAGTGCTGGATGAATGTGATTATGCGACATTAAGCCTATGAACAGACCGGTGCATTTATGTGAGGAGGGACTTACTACCTGAGGAGTTGGACAGGCACTGACCGTTGCGGCAATACGAACACGGCTACACAACGGATAACGCTGATGGATGGAGATGCACCGTCAATATCGGTAAATTACTCTGGGCTAACATCTGTTGTGGATGGAGAAGAAGTGGAAATAAACGCAGTGTGCAGCGAAGGCGGCAGGTTGCTACCCGAGTGGGATGAATATCTTGTAGCCGAGGATGGCTGTAGTGACATTCCATGTAACAGAAACATTACTGGATGCACCGCTTGATTGCGGCGTGAGCGGCTATCTGGCGATATACAGGATAGAAATAGAAGCGATTGATTTGTGCGGCAATGCTACGAGTGTAACCTTTGATGTTAAAATAGTTGACGAAACGAAATTAGTATTTCTGGCCTTGGAGTCAAACATTGGTGTTGCAGGGGCTGCGAAGATAGGTTGATTGAGCCTGAAGTGATAGATGCATGCAGTGGCATTTCTTCGTTGAGCTATAGTGATGAAGGTGATTTGACACTAAGTTGTATGACGATGAAACACACCTGGTATACGCACATGTGGACAGCTATTGACGGGTGTGGGAATGTGTCAACGCTGGTACAGAGGTGTATTTGGTGGACAATGAAGAAATTACAACGACATTGCTAGGATTACCAGAAGATGGATGTGGTGAAGAGTTAGCTCCTGTTACAGTAACGGCATACGATGATTGCAGCGAATCGGGAGTGGAAGTGACCTATACGGAGTGGAGCGAGGCGGATACTGAATGTGGCACAGTGTGGAAGCGGAGGTGGTCAGCGACAGACGGATGCGGTAACACGACGGTGGAGGAGCGAAGCGTCTATGAGCTGGATGAAACGGCACCAGTGTTGGTATTTGCTCATCCGATGTTGTCAGGTATTGAAGATGGAGGTGTTGTAAGGTTACAGATAGGAGGCGCAAACGGGACACTGTGGTCTCCGTACTATTTTTGGTGCAACGGCTGTTGAAGTAACGGATAATTGCCAACCAGATATAGAAGTTGTTTATGAACGGTTGCATACCTTGCCAGATGGTGATTGTACGAATGGCGGCTACATAAGACGTTACTTACATCGTTGGACGGCAGTAGATGCTTGTGGTAATGAAACATCGCTACGGATTTATTTAGAGTATGAAGATACGGTAGAATTACAGTGATGTATGGCATACCTGAAGATGTGGTTGTTGCGTGTGGAAATGATGTTCCACTACCAGCTGTATGCCAGAGGCTTATGATGACATGGCGGGGTGAGCATGATATACGCGGAAACGACGACCCCAACGGACGACGGCTATATACTGGAACGCAGGTGGACGGCAACAGATGCTGTGGCAGCGAAACATCAGCCAGCCAGTATATCCATGTGTTAGCGAATGATATGGAATGTAGCTTTGTAAGTGTGCCGCTGTTGTTATGTGGCACATCGGGCAATACACTTGAGCGTACAAGCCAGTGGTGGCATAGCACCATTACAGCTACACGCTGGGAGATGAATCATTACGATGGTTTTATCACGGGTGGCCAGAGCACCCCGACGGTGACCTTTACGGCGGGTTACACGACGCAGCACTTCAGTGTAACGGTAACGGATTCGAACGGCTGTAGTGAAGTGTGAGATGAGCCCTGAGCTGCATGAAGGAGGAGGCGACCGTGGTGCTAATGGTGCATTGGTGGGAGCTTCAGGAGGAACTGTTACAATGGCAGCCTACCCGAACCCAGTATCGCGAATGTTGAACATCGAAGTACGGCAGGCAGATTGGAAACCAGCAGGTGGAACAATGACGCTACGCAATGCCTTTGGCCAACAAGTATGGACATTGGTGCTGGAAGAGTTGCCATCGGAAGGCTTAGCCCTAGACGTACACACAGATACCCAGCGGGCACCTGCACGCTGACGCTGTTGATGGAGGACGGTACGCAGTACCACCAGTACATAGTGATAATGAAGGAATAGCGAACACGATAGAACAGTGAGTGAGAAGAAGGGTCGCTTTTTAGCGTATGTCTTAGATATACTCTTAGGAGGTGGCCTTCTTACGTTTGGGTCGTGCGTAAGGGATTAGGAGAGGACGTGCCGACCATAGGGAGGTACTGGAGCAGATAAACCCGCCCACTGGCCAGCGGTATAGTCGGCGGGTTGCGATTGGGTAGTGCTGGGCAGGGGTACGCCCAAAAAAAATTATTGAACAATAAACCGCTGTACAGAATTAGCGTAATCAGTCACAACGGATAAGTAATACACCCCTTTGGCTAAGTGGGAAATGTCAATAGACAATGTGGTTGTGTATAAGGCACCTTTCTGGACACAATGGCCTGCCATGTCGAAAATATGCCAAGTAGAAAAAGAAGAGGGCTGGTTTTGAGCAGTAATTGTTAATAGGTCTTTGGTGGGGTTGGGATAGATGTTGATAGCCTGAGTTTTTAGGGTACTTTGCGTCGTGTTATTGGGTGATGTGATAGCCTCCCATTCGCTTTCAAAAGCTATCAACCCACCCGATTGGTTTCCTAACCATAACTCGAGCTGACCATCTCCGTTTACATCAGCAAGGAATGGGTTTGTACGGATGCCGATTCGAGAAGGGCTTGAAAAATCTGCTACTTGCTGAAAAGTTTCCTCCAATGCGGTTGTTGTAAATTGATAGACTTCGATGGCACCATACTCGGTTCCTGTTAATAACCTGTATTCATCTGCTGCCAATTTGATGACAAAGGGAGAAGAGTGTCCTGATGCCATGCCGGGGATGCGGGTATCTATATCGCCAAAATGGGAGTTATTTGGAAGGATTGCAGGGTTTCCAATAAAAACAGGCTGATCTATACTGCCCAAATTAGGAAAAAAATTGATATTACCATTTCTTTCACCAATAAGCAAATCGGGAAGGCCGTCTCCTGTTATGTCCAGTATGTGAGGTGTGCTGAATTGCCCAACGTCAATAGATTGGTATCCATACACAGGGGTGGAAAATTCCATAGGTTGCCCAGTGCCAGCGGTGTTTTCTGCAAAAAACAAACCACCTAGCCATTCTCCGATCAGCAAATCTAAGTCACCATCGCCGTCGAGGTCTCCAAATGTAGGAGCGAAGCTGTTAGAAGATGCTTCAAATTGGCTCATTTCTAAGAAATCCTCATTGATGAGTGTAAATACAGGTGCTTGGGGTGTGCCAGTATTGAGGAAGAGAAAAATACGTGATTGGTAGGCTTCGTAATCGCTTGCGAGGGAGGTGTTACCTATGACAAGATCCAATAAGCCATCAGCATTGATATCAGCGAAAGCAGGATGAGCACCAGTCCCTAAATCGACCATATCTGCTACCATGAAATCATTTTCTTGAAAGACAAAAACGGGTTGATTGACAGTACCTGTATTTTGGTACCGCCATACAACCGCTCTCCTATCATTTGCTGCTAATCGAAAACTAGGACAGACGAGCAAATCTTTTAATCCATCATTATTGGCATCCAGATGGTAAGCAGTAGGAAAAGAAGGCAGCGTGCCTGAAGGAGCTAATGCGTCCGTGTTTTGTGCATTGATCCAAGCAGCTGTGCAGTTGCCAGCATTGGTAAGCAGGTTGAGGGAATTAAATGCTGAGCTTCCTAACCAGAGATCTATGTCTCCGTCCTCGTCTGCATCCATTTCTAAAGTGACACCCCCATGTGGGGAGGCGGTAACAGGCCACCGGTAGAGGCGCAAATATCGGCTGCTGTGGCAAGTTCAACGGTAGGAGAAATGGGGGACTCAAAAAAACCACCCCAGCAAGGGTTGCATAAAGAAAATATCAGGCTATCTAGGTCGAAGCCCAGTTCAAAGGATTGGTTACAGTACATTTTTAATGATCCGCCATTGAGGTCAAAAGCGAGGATATCCAAGTCGCCATCACAATCCATATCACCAATAGCGGGGTAAGCGAGCGCATCCACAAAGATAGGGAGTGGGTTTGTTTCTTCTTCAGAAGTATAGGCTATAGTGCCATTGATAGATACTAGTGAAAATTTTATGGAATCTTGGTCGTAATATCCATTATATACAAGTACTCCGCTCACATCTTCATCAGGGTTTACCCTACTAGTGAAAATATCTGAAATACCATCACCATTGTAGTCTTCTAGTAAAACCCAGTTTTCCATGTCTGGAAAATGCTTAGCCCAAGCGGGGGCGTAAGTGTAGGTGATGCCTTCATTGGATGGTGCTTGAATGAATAAAAGCTGGCGATAGTCTAGACGATCAAAAATATATAAATCCTGAAGGCCATCGCCGTTAGCGTCAACAGTGGAAAACTGAGGTGCATGTAGCCCGCCTGCTAATGGCCACTCCAAAGGGCGATTGTTGACAATGAATGTAGCATGCTGGAATGGCGGAAGTGACTGCGCAAGGGCTTTATCAGTTAAGCATAAAACGATAGCATAGATAAGTAGTCTGTAGTATATCATAGTTGAAAAGTGCTAAGATGCCTGAATATAAGCAGTGTTTCCCGATGTAAAGATGCGTATGATGTAGGAATTCAAGGAATTTATACTTTTCGAGCGGCTGCAATTCTTGTAGGCAGTATAGATATGTTTCATCTTTACGGAATTGAAAATTTTGACTACTGCGGTTTGTGTGAAATAATTGATTGTGCTGAGTGGTGTTTTGCTATACTTTTCTAAATGGCAGTGAACTGGAGTTGGATCAGCTTCATATCCATAGACAGTAAATAAATAAACCTACATTTTTGAAAAGCTACAAAATGGTCTACTAAACCCAATACAGCGTACTGTCAATAGTGTATTTCCGTCAAATTACTAACGGGTAGTAAATAAGTGTTTTACATGCTATTTAAACGTAATTGTATGATTGAGATGCTACGAATCGGGACGGTATTACGGGACGGGTTGCGCAGTGTAGGGAAGCTGTCATTGCTTTTGGTTGCCTTTATGGTATTGTCTTACGATGCAAGCGCCTGTGATAAAAACACCTTTGCGTATTCATATATCGATAATGGAAACGGCACGTGGACACTTCAGTTCACAGCCTGTATGGAAGTTTCTAATAATAATGGTTGTGGTGGGCCTCAATACTTGCGTATAACTGGACTTGCAGGGGTGGTTTCGGGCAGCCCAAGTAATTGGAATTTCCCCAACGGAACTACGTGGAATTTGGCTACTACTACAACCTCGGCGGAATGGACAGGAACGGCTCTCCCTTCCACCCCATCTGGCGGATTGTCAAATCCGGAGTGTATGGCGGTGACAGTGGTAGTAAACACGGACCCTGCGGGAGATACTTTCACGGCCTCCTTAGGGCACGATTCTAATGGCTGTGGAGGGATATGTAGTGACAACTATACATTTGACAGTAATCCGATTACGCCCACGCTGCTTACCTGCCCCGATGATGCCAATTTTTATGATTCAGGTGGTGCTGGTAGCAATTATGGGAACAACCAAAATGAAATTTATACGATCTGTACAGATGATGGCTCGCCCGTAACAGTGACTTTTTCAGCTATAGATCTGAATGAAACATTTGGTGCTTGCGAAGACTTTCTGTTCGTTTTTGATGGTAGCGACCTTTCTGCGCCTGCATTAGCAACCCTTTGCGGTGAGAGCAACTCGGCACTGCCAGCTTCCTTTACCAGTACGGGAGACTGCCTCACGTTTAATTTCGTATCAGATGGATCTAGTGTTCGTGCAGGTTGGGCAGCCGCGATTTCCTGTGCAGCCCCTTGTAGTGCCGATGCTGGTACGATAACTATGTCTGGGGCAGGAGTGACGAATACAGGTAGTAATGAGTATGATATTGATTTTGGCACTACGGGTGCCGTTTCGGTTTCTGGGTTTACTTTACCGTCAAGTGCCTCGCCGTCAACGGCAGGTATGGTACTGGCTATATTTGATTGCCCTCCTACCTCTGCTTTGTCGTCGCCTTGGGATATACAAAACGATCCTTGTTATTTGGGGATACAGGTAGGGAATAGTATCAATACCACTAACGACGGCAGTGGCACATCGGCATTGGGTACGGTTTACGCGGTGTATTTTACATTTGATGCGGCTACGGGGGCATCCACAGGGCCTGACGAAAATGGGGATGACTGCGTAGCTTTTAGTGATGTGATAACCATTAATTATTCGCCCCCCTCCTTCTGCGATTGCACCACACCCGACTGCCCGGCAGGTGGATATCCTGATGCTTCATCCGTGCAATTTGCTGATTGTGAAACTTTTTCACCTACTTTGACGAACCAGACTTTTACAACATGTCACGTGGTGACTTCCGATGACAACGGCTTCTTAGGTGTAGTGCAATCGGTAGGCATGAGTCCTCCTTTTGGTGCCTGTGCAGATAATATCTTGGCCAGCAGAACCGCCTCGCTGTTCGCTATGAGTGGCGGTTCATGTTCAGGGGGGGCTATCCCTCCTACCGTGGCGAATGGAGGAAACAGTGCTACCTTTAACCCAGAATGGAGCGGATTGTCGCCAAATACGGATTATGTAATCTGTATTACCATTACAATTGGTAGTGGGTGTAGTGTCAACCAAGTATGTGTGGATTATTATGGGGAACCTTCCCCTTTGTGTGGTGATTGTTCTGACCCGACATGTCCTATTGAAGACGTGGGTACCTTTGCTATGCGCAATACGACGGTTTTAAACCCAGCTTTGCAAGGGTATTTGGACGTTGTTCCCGATGCTACGGGTACCTATACCACCTGCCA
Source organism: Saprospiraceae bacterium (assembly GCA_041392765.1). Taxonomy (GTDB): domain Bacteria; phylum Bacteroidota; class Bacteroidia; order Chitinophagales; family Saprospiraceae; genus Lewinella. The sequence goes on along the minus strand of JAWKLL010000009.1, from coordinate 125,510 downwards.
CCAAGTAACAACCACTTGTGAAGGCAGTATGGGCATCGTACAAGGTGTAGGTGGTAATAATCCAATTTGTGGTATTGATATTGCAGATGGCCGATCGGTGAATTTATACCCCGTAGGTTCTTGTGGTAGTGGTGCCATCACACCAGACAATCCAAATGCAAATTCGTTGGGTAGTGGTTTTAATCCAGAATGGTACGACCTCATGCCTGAAACAGATTATATTGTATGTATTACCTACTCCATTCCTCCCGGTTGTTTGTTGGAGGATGTGGTTACTAACTATTACCATCCACTTCCTGATAATGCCCCCTCAGCTCCGCCTACTCCCACAGGTCCCAGCCCTGTTTGTGCAGGAGATATGGCTACTTACACGATTACTGCGGTAAGTGGAGCTACTTCATATAACTGGACGGTAACGGGTGGTACGATTGATGATGGCCAAGGCACGACGTCCATTGATGTCACTTGGTCGGGTGCGGGAGGTTCTGTTTGTGTGGTAGCAAGCAATAGCTGCGGCGACAGCCCGCAGACTTGTTTAACGGTGAGCGGAATCAATAACGAGGCCGATGTTGATCCGATTTCGGATGTGTGTTTTGAAAACTTAGCCAATTTCACCCCTTCACTAACCAGCAGTACGCCAGGAGGTACTTGGTCTATTACGCCATCGGGTACTATCAATGCCTCTTCGGGGGCGATTACTGCTTCGTCTTTAAGTGCGGGGACAACCTACACCGTAACCTACACCGTAGGAACGACGCCCTGCCAAGCAATGGATTCTGAATCATTCACCGTGACGGAGGAAGACATGCCAACTCCTCCTACCATAACCGTGTGTGCGTCTGATGCAGCCACGTACAATCTCACGCAGCATAATGCTTCGGTTGGCACGGGAACTGTCACTTGGTATGATGGTGAACCTGGTAATGGAGGTGTTTTAATTTCGCCTGCTACCTCGGTGGATTTAAACTCGGTCACTGATTTGTGGGTACAGCTTGATAGTGGAAATGGCTGTCAGGTAGTGCGATGGTCAGTGTAACCATCACCCCTGCAACCGACCCCACCTTCAGCATCACGGATACCTACTGCGAAGGCGACACACCCGACGCGTTGCCGGGTACGTCAGATAATGGCATCAACGGTACTTGGTCACCTTCAACGATTAATAATATGGCATCGGGTAGTTATACCTTCACACCTGCATCGGGGGCGTGTGCCAATCCATTTACGTTAAACGTGACTATCACTCCCGCAACAGATCCTACCTTCAGCATCACGGATACCTACTGTTCTGGTGACACACCCGATGCTTTGCCGGGCACATCGGATAATGGCATCACCGGTACGTGGTCGCCTTCAACGATTAATAATATGGCATCGGGTAGTTATACCTTCACGCCTGCATCGGGGGCGTGTGCCAATCCGTTTACATTGAATGTGACGATTACAACGCCTACCGACCCTACCTTCAGCATCACAGATACCTACTGTTCTGGCGACACACCCGATGCTTTGCCGGGCACATCGGATAATGGCATCACCGGTACGTGGTCGCCTTCAACGATTAATAATATGGCATCGGGTAGTTATACCTTCACCTGCATCGGGGGCGTGTGCCAATCCATTTACATTGAACGTGACGATTACAACGCCTACCGACCCCACCTTCAGCATCACAGATACCTACTGTTCTGGCGACACGCCCGACGCGTTGCCGGGTACATCAGATAACGGCATCAACGGTACTTGGTCACCTTCAACGATTAATAATATGGCATCGGGTAGTTATACCTTCACGCCTGCATCGGGGGCGTGTGCCAATCCATTTACGTTAAACGTGACTATCACTCCCGCAACAGATCCTACCTTCAGCATCACGGACGCCTACTGTTCTGGCGACACGCCCGACGCATTGCCGGGTACATCAGATAACGGCATCACCGGTACTTGGTCACCTTCAACGATTAATAATATGGCATCGGGTAGTTATACCTTCACGCCTGCATCGGGGGCGTGTGCCAATCCATTTACGTTAAACGTGACTATCACTCCCGCAACAGATCCTACCTTCAGCATCACGGATACCTACTGTTCTGGTGACACACCCGATGCTTTGCCGGGCACATCAGATAACGGCATCACCGGTACGTGGTCGCCTTCAACGATTAATAATATGGCATCGGGTAGTTATACCTTCACGCCTGCATTGGGGGCGTGTGCCAATCCATTTACGTTGAACGTAACCATCACAACGCCCGCCACACCGACGTTTACCAATCCTGGCCCATTGTGTTCTACAAGCGGACCGGTTACCCTCCCTACGACCTCCAATAACAGCATCACAGGTACGTGGTCTCCGGCGGTTATTGACCCTAGTGGAGGTAGCAATGTGACGGCTACGTTTACCCCAACGCGGGATCATGTGCGAACCCAACAACGATGACGGTAGTGGTAACGCCAGCGGCTACGCCGACGTTTACCAACGCAGCTGGTGTGTTCTACGGGCAGCCCTGTAACGCTTCCGACTTTGTCGAACAACGGCATCAGCGGCACATGGTCTCCAGCGGTCATTGACCCCAGTGGTGGTAGTAACGTGACGGCGACGTTTACCCCCAACGCAGGTCAGTGCGCAAGCCCAACGACGATGACGGTGGTAGTGAATGCGGCCACCGTGCCGACTTTCGCGCCCATAGCCCCGTTGTGTCAAACAGGCAGCACGATCACCTTGCCAACGACCTCCACCAATGGTATCAATGGTACGTGGTCGCCCGCGACGGTGAACCCTGCCTCCGGCAATAACGTGACAGCGACGTTCACACCTTCGTCAGGTCAGTGTGCTACAACGACTATGATAACTGTAATGGTCAATGCGGCAACGAATCCAACATTTACCAACCCTGCCCTTTGTGCCAGACGGGTACGACGATCACCTTGCCGACTACCTCAGACAATGGCATCAATGGTACGTGGTCACCCGCGACGGTGAATCCAGCATCAGGAGCGAGTGTGACGGCTACCTTTACGCCTACAGCTGGGCAATGTGCGAACCCCTTTACGATGACAATCGTGGTAACGGGTGCTGTTACGCCGACGTTTACCAATCCTGGCCCATTGTGTTCTACAAGCGGATCGGTTACCCTCCTACGACCTCCAATAACAGCATCACAGGTACGTGGTCTCCGGCGGTTATTGACCCTAGTGGAGGTAGCAATGTGACGGCTACGTTTACCCCAACTGTTGGCCAATGTGCCAATCCAACGACGATAACGGTAGTGGTAACGCTAGCGGCTACGCCACGTTTACGAATCCTGGCCTTGTGTTCAACAGGCAGCTCGGTAACGCTTCCGACCTTGTCGAACAACGGCATCAGCGGCACATGGTCGCCGGCGGTCATTGACCCCAGTGGTGGTAGTAATATAACGGCGACGTTTACCCCCAACGCAGGTCAGTGCGCAAGCCCAACGACGATGACGGTGGTAGTGAATGCGGCCACCGTGCCTACCTTCGCTCCCATAGCCCCCTTGTGCCAAACAGGCAGCACGATTACCTTGCCAACGACCTCCACCAATGGTATCAATGGTACGTGGTCGCCGGCGACGGTGAACCCGGCCTCCGGCAACAATGTGACAGCGACGTTCACGCCCTCATCAGGGCAGTGCGCTACGACGACTATGATAACTGTAACGGTTAATGCAGCAACGGACCCAACATTTACCAATCCTGGGCCTTTGTGTCAAACGGGTAGCACCATCACCTTGCCGACTACCTCAAACAATGGCATCAGTGGAACGTGGTCACCAGCAACGGTGAATCCTGCATCAGGAGCGAGTGTGACGGCTACCTTTACGCCTACAGCTGGGCAATGTGCGAACCCCTTTACGATGACAATCGTGGTAACGGGTGCCGTCACGCCGACGTTTACTAATCCACTGGCCCTCTGTGTTCTACAAGCGGATCGGTTACCCTCCCTACGATCTCGAATAACGGCATCAGCGGAACGTGGTCTCCAGCGGTCATCAACCCTAGTGGTGGTAGCAATGTGACAGCTACGTTCACTCCCGACGCGGGAGAATGTGCGAACCCCACGACGATAACGGTGGTAGTAACGCCAGCTGCTACGCCTACCTTTACGAACCCCGGCTCCCTTGTGTTCTACGGGCAGCTCGGTAACGCTTCCGACCTTGTCGAATAATGGCATCAGTGGAACGTGGTCTCCAGCGGTCATCAACCCCAGCGGCGGCAGTAATGTGACAGCGACGTTTACCCCCAACGCGGGTCAGTGCGCGAACCCCACGACAATAACGGTGGTAGTGAATGCTCAACCTGTTTTAGTAAACGTTATTCCTACAGACCCATCCGATTGTGGAACTAATGATGGTTCAATCGTCGTGAATGCAACGGGCAGTAACCTAGAATACAGTATTGATAATGGATCGACATGGGTGGCAGGTAATACCTTCACCAACCTCGGAGCAGGAAATTATACGATCCTAATCAGAGAAGTAGGTGTCATGGGTTGTAACCAAATAGCTAATGCTACATTAGTTGCGCCATCTGCACCCATAATAAATAATATCGTTTCGGTTAACCCATCGGATTGTGGGGTGAATAATGGCTCCATTACGATTAATGCTACGAGTACCGATCTTGAATACAGTATTGATAACGGGATAACGTGGCAATCATCCAATACTTTTGATAACCTTCCAGCAGGAAACTACAATATTCGAGTGCGTGTGATGGGTACAACGGGATGTGATGTGTCAGATGCTGAGTTATTGATAGCCCCCATGCCTCTGTTATTACTCAGGTGAATACGAGTAATATTACAGATTGTGGACTAAGCAATGGGGTGATTACAATTGATGTTGTTGGTAGCAATTTGGAGTACAGTATTGATGGAGGCAACACTTGGCAACCGGGTAATCAATTTACCAATCTTGGCGCAGGCGATTACGACATTGTAGTGCGGATAGTGGGCACCACAGCATGTACAGACACCGACGAGGTGAGCCTGAGTGCGCCATCTGCACCACAGATCACGAATGTGGCGGCGGTATCTCCCAATGATTGCGGTATTAACAATGGCAGCATTACAATTACAGCCACAGGCAATAATTTGGAATACAGCATCGACGGCGGCACGACGTGGCAGTTGAGTAACGTCTTCAATAGCTTGGCCGCGGGTGACTACGACATCGTAGTACGCGAACTGGCCTCAACGAACTGCTTGGATACCGATATGGCTACGCTTACCGCCCCAACGGCTCCGACAATCACGCTGATAGCGGAAGTGGATCCTTCGGATTGCGGTACGAATGACGGAACGATTACGATCACGGCCACAGGCATGAACTTGGAATACAGCATCGACGGTGGTAGTACCTGGCAGAATAGCAACGTATTCACGGGCTTAGGCTCCGGTAACTATGCGGTGGTGGTTCGCGAAGTGGGCACGCTGACCTGTACGGACAGTGGCACGGCAAGCCTGACCGCTCCTTCTGCCCCTAGCATCGACGATCTGACGGTAGTAGATGCGAGCGACTGCGGTGTGATGGACGGCAGCATTACGGTAATGGCTACGGGCGGTACGTTGGAATACAGCATCGACGGCATCAACTGGCAGAGCAGCCCTGTATTCAATAACCTGGCAGGCGGCACTTATACGGTGACGGTGCGGGATGCGAATTCTACGAGTTGTACGGCCAGTGAAACGGGTACGGTAGTGGCACCAGTAGCTCCGATGATAACGGAAGTGCAAACGGTAAACCCCACGGATTGTGGATTGAATAATGGTGTGATTACGATCATTGCTCCGGGCATGAACTTGGAGTACAGCATCGACGGCGGTACCACTTGGCAGTCTGGCAATGTCTTCACCAACCAACCTGCAGGCGACTACGACATCGTAGTGCGGATAGTGGGCACCACAGCATGTACAGACACCGACGCGGTGAGTCTGAGCGCACCATCGGCACCACAGATCACGAACGTGGCGGCAGTATCTCCCGATGATTGTGGTATCAACAATGGCAGCATTACGATTACAGCCACAGGCAATAATTTGGAATACAGCATCGACGGCGGCACGACGTGGCAGTTGAGCAATGTCTTCAATGGCTTGGGGGCAGGTAACTACGACATCGTCGTACGCGAATTAGCCTCTACGAACTGCTTGGATACCGAGATGGCTACGCTTACCGCCCCGATGGCTCCGACAATCACGCTGATAGCGGAAGTAGATCCTTCGGATTGCGGTACGAATGACGGAACGATAACGATCACGGCCACAGGCAGTAACTTGGAATACAGCATCAACGGTGGCAGTACCTGGCAGAGCAGCAACGTATTCACAGGCTTAGGCTCCGGCAACTATGCGGTAGTGGTGCGCGAGGTGGGCACGCTGACCTGTACGGACAGTGGTATGGCTAGCCTGACCGCTCCTTCCGCCCCTAGCATCGACGACCTGACGGTAGTGGATGCGAGCGACTGCGGTGTGATGGACGGCAGCATTTCGGTAACGGCTACAGGTGGCACCTTGGAATACAGCATCGACGGCATCAACTGGCAGAGCAGCCCCGTATTCAATAACCTAGCAGGCGGCACTTATACGGTGACGGTGCGGGATGCGAATTCTACGAGTTGTACGGCCAGTGAAACGGGTACGGTAGTGGCACCAGTAGCTCCGATGATAACGGAGGTGCAAACGGTAAACCCCACGGATTGTGGATTGAATAATGGTGTGATTACGATCATTGCTCCATGATGAACTTGGAGTACAGCATCGACGGCGGTACCACTTGGCAGTCTGGCAATGTCTTCACCAACCAACCTGCTGGCGACTACGACATCGTAGTGCGGATAGTGGGCACGACGGCATGTACAGACACCGACGCGGTGAGTCTGAGTGCACCATCGGCACCACAGATCACGAATGTGGCGGCAGTATCTCCCGATGATTGTGGTATCAACAATGGCAGCATTACGATTACAGCGACGGGCAATAATTTGGAATACAGCATCGACGGCGGCACGACGTGGCAGTTGAGCAATGTCTTCAATGGCTTGGGGGCAAGTGACTACGACATCGTCGTGCGCGAATTGGCCTCTACGAACTGTTTGGATACCGATATGGCGACCCTCACCGCCCCGATGGCTCCGACGATCACGCTGATAGCGGAAGTAGATCCTTCGGATTGCGGTACGAATGACGGAACGATAACGATCACGGCCACAGGCAGTAACTTGGAATACAGCATCAACGGTGGCAGTACCTGAGTAGAGCAGCAACGTATTCACAGGCTTAGGCTCCGGCAACTATGCGGTAGTGGTGCGCGAGGTGGGCACGCTGACCTGTACGGACAGTGGTATGGCTAGCCTGACCGCTCCTTCCGCCCCTAGCATCGACGACCTGACGGTAGTGGATGCGAGCGACTGCGGTGTGATGGACGGCAGCATTTCGGTAACGGCTACAGGTGGCACCTTGGAATACAGCATCGACGGCATCAACTGGCAGAGCAGCCCCGTATTCAATAACCTAGCAGGCGGCACTTATACGGTGACGGTGCGGGATGCGAATTCTACGAGTTGTACGGCCAGTGAAACGGGTACGGTAGTGGCACCGTTAGCTCCGATGATAACGGAGGTGCAAACGGTAAACCCCACGGATTGTGGATTGAATAATGGTGTGATTACGATCATTGCTCCGGGCATGAACTTGGAGTACAGCATCGACGGCGGTGCCACTTGGCAGCCTGGCAACGTCTTCACCAACCAGCCAGCAGGCGACTACGACATCGTAGTGCGGATAGTGGGCACGACGGCATGTACAGACACCGACGCGGTGAGCCTGAGTGCGCCATCTGCACCACAGATCACGAACGTGGCGGCAGTATCTCCCGATGATTGTGGTATCAACAATGGCAGCATTACGATTACAGCCACAGGCAATAATTTGGAATACAGCATCGACGGCGGCACGACGTGGCAGTTGAGCAACGTCTTCAATGGCTTGGGGCAGGTGATTACGACATCGTCGTGCGCGAGCTAGCCTCCACGAACTGCTTGGATACCGATATGGCGACGCTTACCGCCCCGATGACTCGACAATCACGCTGATAGCGGAAGCGAGATCCTTCGGATTGTGGCACGAATGACGGAACGATCACGATCACGGCCACGGGCATGAACTTGGAATACAGCATCGACGGTGGCAACACCTGGCAGAGCAGCAACGTATTCACAGGCTTAGGCTCCGGCAACTATGCGGTAGTGGTGCGCGAGGTAGGCACGCTGACCTGTACGGACGCTGGTACGGCAAGCCTGACCGCTCCTTCCGCCCCTAGCATCGACGATCTGACGGTAGTAGATGCGAGCGACTGCGGTGTGATGGACGGCAGCATTACGGTAATGGCTACGGGCGGCACGTTGGAATACAGCATCGACGGCATCAACTGGCAGAGCAGCCCTGTATTCAATAACTTGGCAGGCGGCACTTATACGGTGACGGTGCGGGATGCGAATTCTACGAGTTGTACAGTGGTGGATATGGCTTTAGTAGGTGGACCTGATGTGCCACAGATCATTTCGGTAACAGCTACCAACCCCACCGATTGCGGTGTAGATGATGGCACTATTACAATTGTGTCCAATGCTTCGGGCATTGAGTACTCTATTGATGGAGGTAGTACCTTCCAGACAAGTGGCATCTTTACCAATTTGGCGGCAGGCGATTATGACATCGTAGTCAGATTTGTAGCCTCCCCCAGTTGTGTGGATACGGATATGGTCACGCTGGATCCTTTGGCATTGCCTATACTGACGGATATAGTTGTCACCTCGCCTACAGATTGTGGAATAGACGACGGTAGTGTAACTATCATGGCTACTGGCAGTAATTTGGAATATAGTATAGACGGAGGAGCTACCTGGCAAGCTAGCAATGTATTTAATGGGCTTCCAAGTGGTGTTTACAACGCAATCGTTCGGACAGCAGGTACAAATGGCTGTACGGCTATGGGGATGGCAACGTTGGAGATGCTTTCGCAACCCATCATTACTGCGGTGACAGCCACGGATCCTACGGGTTGTACAGGAAATGATGGAACCATCACGATCGTCGCTACGGGAAGTAATTTAGAATATTCTATTGATGGGGGAGCTAGCTGGCAAGCGGGTATGGTTTTCAACGGTCTATCGGTTGGGCAGTATGAGATTGAGGTGCGGGTAACGGGAACGGCCAATTGTGTGGCTACAGAAAATGCTAGCTTAATGGTATTGGAAGCCCCCGTTATTACGAATATTAGCACTATTGAGCCGACTGATTGTGTTACGGATGATGGCAGCATTTCCATTACAGCTACGGGGAATATGCTGGAATACAGCATAGATGGAGGTCTAACATGGCAACTGTCCAATGTATTCACAGGGCTTTCTTCGGGTGCTTACGAGATTGTGGTGCGCATAGTGGGTACACAAGATTGCACAGATACAGGAATGGCTGTATTAAATATGCTCGCTTCACCTGTACTGACAGCACTAACCGCTACCAATGCAACAGACTGTGGTGTAACGGACGGAACTATTACTGTGACGGCTACGGGTGGCGATTTGGAATACTCAATAGACGGTGTGAATTGGCAAAATAGCAATGCGTTCACTGGCCTTGCACCAGGAGATTATACCGTAAGTGCCAGAGTGGTGGAATCACAATTGCTTGGTAATGGGCGAGGTGAGCGTAGATGAAGATTGCGATCCAACTTGTGATATTTCAATTCGACGATTGGGTGAATGTATTCACTCTGATAATGGTACACCTACTCGGGATGAAACGGATGATTTCTACACCATTACCGTTTTCGTGTCCTCGAATAACTCTGGTATGAGCGGGACGTGATGCTTTCCCCGATGGAGATGTATCATAGCCATTTGAGTACGGGGTTGTTGTGAGATAGAAGGGTGCCCGCTTCATTCAATACACAGAAATTCTTTGTCAGTGATACAGATAACCCTGCTTGTTTGGCCAGATCAATGAGGTGCTGACTCCTTGTAACATTAACTGCAAAGACCCTGTCTATGTACCGAATGCCTTTTCCCCTCGATAATGATGGGGTGAACATGTGTCTTGATTTATGGCAAAGAGGACTACTGTGTGGAAAACGAGGGAGTTGTCCATTTTTGACAGATGGGGTGGATTGGTTTATTATACCAATGCGCTGGAACGAACCGACCAAGGTTTGGTTAGCTTGCGCGTAGATGAAGGAAAAGAGGCCAATTTGGGTGTCTATGTCTTTATGCAAGGTTGTTGATGAAAGATGGGCGAAGAAATTATAAAAGGAGAAGTGTTATTGTCTGCTAAAGCATAATACGGGAATAACTGGAAAGATGACGTTTTTGCTTGGCTTTTCCTTTGGTGTCCCCTCATCAAAGAGTGATAGGCCATTCCCAAACTGCTTCATATCCGTGGCAGTCTTTATGGCAAGGGCTGCCACCTTTTTGTGCCGAGACAGGGCGGATAACACCGCGGCTAAGGGGCTGTCCTGACCAAAGGGAGGGACGAGCGAATAGCGAAGCCCATAAGAGTATGCTCCAAATTCCCTCAATTGGCTATAAGTGACAAATTTCGCATCCTGTCCTGGCGTTAGGGGTTGTGTAAAAGTTTTATAGTCATGACTCTTTACAACTGACATTAATCAGTACGGCGTTGATATTGTTATGATTGCCTTTCCGGCTGAGATGCCTCAGTAGGGGCTTCTCAGCCGGATTTTTCTTAAAAACAGGCAAAAAAGAGGTTTTATGACGCCTTTTTTGTCCTTTTGCTTGTCCTTTGGGCATAGTACGCCGTCCAACAGCCTGATTTTTCGCAGTAAACCTTGCGCAGGTTGTGTCCGATGGACAGCAGCCCGTACTCGACGTACACCTTTTTCTTTTCCCGGAGGATGAAGCGGCTGTGCTGCATATTGTACTTGATGTCCCCGAAGCTACTTTCGACCTCAATGCCTCGTTCGCTGCGCATTTGTAACCCTTTGTCGGAGTTCAACATTGCCTTGGCCTTTTGCTTGTAGGCTTCTCCCTGGGGGGAGTAGCTGACTGTCCTTGCCTTGTCCTCGCTCTTTTTACAGTCGGGGGCAAAGGGGCAGTTATCGCAGTTTTCGCATCGGTACAAGCGGATGTTTTTTGGGTAACCGTTGGTGGTTGTCACACTGCGTTCTTCGAGGAAGTTGAGCCTTCGACCTTGGGGGCAGGTGAAGTGGTCGCCTTTGGTGTCGTATGGGAAGTTTTCCCGCCGGAAGGTTTTTTTGAGTAGTTCGCCGTTCTGTTCCTGATCGAACAGGGGATATTTCAGGTAGGCGTTGATACCCCGTTTTTCCAGTTCCGCGTAGTTTTCTTCAGACCCGTAGCCTGCGTCGGCTCCCAGATTTTGTTCCCCCGGCAGGGGCAGCCCTTGCCGACGCTCTTCCATCTTGTCCAGATGTGCAGGCAGGGTGGGGCTGTCGGAGGCGCACTGTTCGATAGTCCAGTTGACGATGTACTGCTTGTCCGTTGTGTGCTGCACGTTGTAGCCGGGCAGTAGTCGCTCGTCCTTCATGCGCAGGGCAGTGGCATCGGTATCCGTGTGGCTGTAAGAGTTGCGCCCGTTGAGCAGCCGTTCTTGTTGCTCGTATTTTTTTAGTTTTTGCTGCTCTTCTATCAGTTTTTTTTCTATTTGCTTGAGGGCTTTTTGCTTGGCTTTTTCTTCGGCTTTCTCTTCAATCAACTGGTTGAGTTCTATCAGGTATTGGCTTGCCTGTGTGCTGTTCAGCACGATGCCCACGGTCTTGGCTTCACCCACTTCGGGCAGATCGCGATTGCCGTATTGTTTATCTTCCGCTGCCTGTAGTGCCTGTGCTTCCCGTAGTAGCCCTTCGATGCGTTCCAGCACGGCTATCTTGTAGCGCGCGGTGTTTTTTGCCCAAGTGATTTTGTGCCGGTTGGCGTTGGCTTCCCATTTCGAACCGTCCATGTACAAGTCTTTGAGTTCAATGTAGCCTTCTTCTATCAGTAACATCAATACTTGTTTGAACACGATATCTATCAGGTTCTGCATCCGCTCGCCCCGAAATTCGCTTAGGGTCTTGAAGCTAGGGTGCTGATTCCCTGACAGCCAGATGAACACGATATTCTCCCGAAGTGCCTTTGCCAGCCGCCGTCTGGTGTACACTCGTTTCGTAGCCGTAAAGCCATACCTCATCATCATCTTCGGCTGGTAGGAACTGGCTCCGCCACCAGCATAATAGGCGGTGAGGCTTTCCATCGGTATCTGGTCAACAACTTCACTGATGATACGAGCCAGATGCCCAACTGGTACCATCTCTGATACGTTGACAGGGATATTTATCTTCTGCTCCTGATCGTAGGGTTTGAAGACTACTTTGCGTTTGGTTTGTATCTTTGCGTCGATGGGGGGATGTTTTTTTCTTGTGATTCGATACTACAAAAATAAAAACTCCTCCCATCGTTTTTGACTTTTTACACAACCCCGCCGATGCTTCCGGCATCGACTATGCTTTCGCCTTGTGCAGAACAAAATTTGATCACTTTCACTCAATCAGGAAAATTTAGACATACTCTAAGACCTGACCCGCCCACGAGGTAGGATGGGACAGCAATGGACTATGCGGGGGAGCGCCCCCATAGTTAACAGATAACGTGAAAATTTAATTTTTTTTCTTATCCCTAAGATGCTTTCCTGCCCAAAGGTGTCATGTTTACGATGTCAAGGGAATGTGGCATCGTGCTCGGTTTTTGTGTAGTATGCCAAGCGATATACTTTAAGGGCGGCTAGCTAACGGGTCAGTCAAGGTTTTTGGGGGATTTTCCGAGTCAAAAATTGGACAGTTTGTTTTTTCCATCTCTGAGCCTCGTGATTGTTTATTACTTTTGCCCTGTCCTTACCTAACCATTATAATTTACCGGCTATGTCTCACACCCTTGTTGATACGGATCTCCAAACTTACTTTGCGCCGTTTCGCAACCAGATTATTGGTCAAGAGCTGACATTTCCTACACCTTTCGGCGAGCAACCCATCATCTATGCCGACTGGACGGCCAGCGGCAGGCTCTATGCTCCTATCGAAAAGCGCATGAGCGAGGCTATTGCGCCTTTTGTGGCCAACACCCATACCGAAACGACCGTGACGGGGTCTGCTATGACGATGGCTTACCACCATGCCAAATATTTGGTGAAAAAACACTGCGGAGCTGCTGAAAAAGACGTGATGATCTCCTCTAATTCCGGTATGACAGGGGTGGTGAATAAGTTTCAACGCATCCTTGGGTTGAAGCTGCATGAGAAATTCAGAGGCCGTATTCAGTTGGCGCCCGAAGAGCGGCCAGTCGTATTTTGTAGCCACATGGAGCACCATTCCAACCAAACCTCTTGGCTCGAAACCATCGCGGAAGTAGTGGTTATTGAACCCGATGAGGAAGGGCTGCTCAATCTGGATCACTTGGCTACTTTGTTGGATCAATACCAGCATCGCACCACCAAAATTGCGGCTATCACTTCTTGTTCTAATGTTACAGGCATAGTGACACCTTACCACGAGGTGGCGGCCATGATGCACCGGGCTGGTGGGCTTTGTTTTGTGGATTTCGCCTGCTCCGCTCCTTATATAGATATCAATATGCGGCCCGATGATCCGCTACAGCATTTGGATGCCATTTATTTTTCTCCGCACAAGTTTTTGGGTGGCCCTGGCGCTACGGGTGTCCTTATTTTCGACCCCAAGCTCTACAACAACCGCATACCCGACAACCCCGGGGGTGGCACCGTGGATTGGACCAACCCTTGGGGAGAGCACAAATACTTGGAATCGATTGAGGCGCGTGAAGACGGCGGCACCCCTGCCTTCCTCCAGACGATCCGTACCGCACTGGCTGTGCAGTTGAAGGAACAAATGGGTGTGACTAATATGCTGGCGCGGGAAGAGGAGATGCTGGCGCAGATATGGGATGTGTTGGATACCCTGCCTAACCTCCACGTGTTAGCGCACCAGCATAGACATCGCCTCGGGGTGATTTCTTTTTACATCGACGACTTGCATTACAACCTCGGTGTTCGCTTACTCAACGACCGCTACGGTATCCAAGTGCGCGGCGGGTGTTCTTGTGCAGGCACCTACGGCCATTACTTGTTGAATGTGGATCCTCAACGGTCGCGGTCTATTACGGAAAAAATCAGTTGCGGCGACTTAACGGAGAAGCCAGGCTGGATCAGAATGTCCATACACCCCACTACCACCGATGCCGAATTACAATATATCCTCGGTGCTATTCGGGAAATGGCGCAGCATCATAAGGCTTGGGCGCAGGATTATCGCTACAACCGACACACGAATGAATTCGTACACCAGCAGGATCCCGGTACCGAAGCCAAGTTGGTCGCTGAGTGGTTCGATGCGCCTTTGGTTTAATGAGATCTTACCGAAACAACAAACGTTATGTCCCGCATATACCTCGACAATGCCGCTACGACTCCGCTTGACCCCACGGTAGCAGATGCCATGATGCATGTGATGCAGCAGCACTACGGCAATCCATCCAGTATCCATGCCGAGGGGCGACAGGCGCGTACGCTGGTAGAGCAGGCGCGGCGCACGGTGGCCCATCACTTGCGTGCTTCCATTGGTGACGTTTTCTTTACCTCTGGGGGGACAGAATCCAGCAATATGGTGCTCAAAGGTGCTGTGCGTGATTTAGGTATTACCCGCATCATCTCTTCTCCAATTGAGCATCATTGTGTTTTACACTCCTTGGATTATCTAAAGCAACACTATCCGCAAGTTGAAATCGTGTTGTTGCCGCTTTCTGACACGGGGCATCCCGATATATCGGTTTTGGAGCACCTCCTCCAGGCGGATGATCGCCCTACTTTGGTTTCACTGATGCACGCCAACAACGAGATAGGCACCCGCATTGACTTACAACAGTTTGGGCAACTTTGCCAACAATACGGTGCTCTTTTTCATTCCGATACCGTGCAAACCATTGGTTTTTACCCCATCGATTTATCGCAACTGCCCGTGCATTTTATTACAGGGTCGGCTCACAAGTTTCACGGTCCCAAGGGCGTAGGGTTTGTGTATATCAATGGTAGCCACCAACTGAAGCCCTTCATAGACGGCGGTGCGCAAGAACGCAATATGCGCGGTGGCACGGAAAATGTATATGGTGTAACGGGCTTGGCCAAAGCATTAGACTTGGCCTACACCCACTTGCCACAGCGCGAGGCACATATCCGCGAGCTGCGTGCCTACCTGCTGGAAGAACTGGCGCTTCATTTTCCGCAAGTTACCTTCAATGGCGATGTAGCGCAAGGTCATTACAAAGTCCTCAACCTGCGTTTCCCGTTGTCGCCAGCTACCGAATTACTGTTGTTTAACCTCGATATTGCCGGCATTAGCGTAAGCGGTGGGAGTGCTTGTAGTTCAGGTACCGACACAGGCTCTCACGTCATCCGCGCACTGCGTGGCGATGCAGACGATGCAGTTAATTTGCGGGTGTCCTTTTCCCATTATAATACCCAGCAGGATGTAGCTTCTTTTCTGTCTGCTCTTCGGGGTATTGTGGAAAAGTAGGAGACAGATTGAGAGATGTTATTAGCAACTATCAAGATGGAGCAGTAGTGCTCCTATCTCTTTGTAATTGGGCAATTCCCCCATATCACCAACGCTATTAATCACCCTTATTGACAAAAATCACCTTGAGCATTGAGTATCCTCAACGTGGGAGCTTATAATCGGGGCTTTCTTTGCTACTAGAAAACAGATGTAGCAAGTTATGAAAAATCTACTCATACTCGGGGCGGGGGCGGCTGGCACGATGATGGCCAACCATTTAGTGAAAAAACTGCCCAAAAATCAATGGCAAATCACCATTGTCGATCAGGAAAAGACCCATTATTACCAACCGGGGTTTCTTTTCATTCCTTTCGGTACTTATACCGAAGCATCCATCCAACGGCCTGTGGGGCAATTCATCCCATCTGGTGTTACATTGGTAAATGAAGGTATTGATCTCGTAAACGCGGAAGCGAATGAGGTGGCTTTGAAAAATGGCAAAGTCTTGCCTTATGATGTCCTCATCGTGGCAACTGGGGTTCGTCCTGCTCCTCAGGAAGTATTGGGTATGATGGAAGAAGGGTGGTACAAGGATGTTTTCGATTTCTACACTTTTGAAGGTGCTTGCGCGCTTCGCGATAAATTGGCCAACTGGAAAGGAGGTAAATTGGTGGTGCACATCAGCGAAATGCCCATCAAATGCCCCGTAGCTCCTTTGGAGTTTGCATTCCTGGCCGATGATTTTTTCCAGAAAAAAGGCTTGCGAGACAAGGTAGAAATTACTTATGTCACACCCATGGGAGGGGCTTTTACCAAACCAACTGCTTCTAAAAAATTAGGCTACCTACTAGACGAAAAAGATATTCATATTGTTTCCGATTTTTATATCGAACAAGTTGATAACGAGGCGAAAAAAATCATTGACTACGGTGGGCAGGAGGTGGAATACGACATCCTCGTTACCGTGCCGCCTAACTTGGGATCCTTGCATCCAACGTTCAGGTCTTGGCGATGAGATGAATTACGTGCCCACCAACAAGCACACCCTCCAGTCAAAGGCTCACGAGAACATTTTTGCTATCGGGATGCTACGGATATTCCTACTTCCAAGGCGGGGTCTTAGCGCACTTCGAAGCAGAGATTCTCACAGAAAACATACTGACTATATCGCGGGCAAACCATTAAAAGGTAGCTTCGATGGCCACGCCAACTGCTTCATCGAAACAGGCAAAAACAAAGCACTCTTGATCGATTTCAACTATGAACAAGAGCCTGTCACAGGCACCTTCCCCATAGCGGGCATTTGCCACTGCGATTGTTGGAAGAGTCCGTTGTTAACCATATCGGCAAACATGCTTTCCGGTGGATTTACTGGAATATGTTGCTACAGGGGCGCCCCATTCCGTTTGTCACCCCCGATATGAAAACCGCCGGAAAAAATATCGTAAAAGCCGAAAGCACGGCGGTAACTCAATAAACCACTAAATATTGTCAATTATGATAAAGGAACTAGCAGGCAAAACCGTTGATGTAAACGAGGAAGGCTACATGACCGACCTCGCCCAGTGGGACAAATCCGTGGCAGAAGCGATCGCTGCTGAAGAAGGAATCACGCTGGGAGATCGCCATTGGGCTGTGATTGATTACATTCAAACACAATTCAAAACAGATGTACCCCTGACCATCCGTAAAATGGGCAGCAGTGGCGTCACGGATATCAAAGAGTTTTATGCACTCTTCCCTGGTGGCCCCTTGAAGAAGGCGACCAAAATTGCAGGTATCCCCAAGCCCAAAAGCTGTATTTAACTAATAACATAAGGGTAACTGCACCCCTTTAACCATAAAATGCAACCATCATGACAGATACCATGAATCAAACACAGGCAGCCGCTTCCGCAAAGCCTGCTCCTATACAGAAAATGTGCTTCATCCTTTCCAAGGCTACCTTGGATAATGTGTACGCCTGCCTTGTCATGGCCAATGGTGCTCGCATGGAAGGTATAGAAGCTGATATTTTCTTCACCTTCTTTGGCTTGGAAGCCGTGAATAAAAGCCGTATGGAGCACCTCCATGTAGCTACAGTTGGCAACCCAGCTATGCACATCCCCACGATCCTGGGTGGTTTGCCGGGTATGGAAACCCTCGCAACCAGCATGATGAAAAAAGAGATGGAAAAGCTAGATATGCCATCTGTACCTGAGTTCTTGGAAATTCTCTCCGCTTCTGGCGCTGGTATGTATGCCTGTAAATTAGCGATGGATATGTTCCACCTCGAAAAAGAAGATTTATTCGACGGCATTGAGGACGTTCTCACCATCGGTGAGTTCTACGCCCGCGCTGCTGGTGAAGGAACGCATATTGTGTTTATTTGATGATTAATGAATGTTCGTGACGGGGGTTACAGGAAGTTGTCTTCCTGTAACCCCCTTTTAATTTGCTGCGATTGGCTGCAATATTTTGGCAGAAATGCCAAATATTGGTACATTGCTCCTGTTTTTTGATTCTTTGACAAATCTCGTGGTCGTGCCGGGCTAGCGATGTGTAGCAGTGGCAGCTTTTAGCTGACAGACCCGGGTTTGCCGGGGCCGAGCGGATAGCGAGCTGCGAAACGTAGCGACCCAAAGGGTAGCCTCCACGAAAAAAGTCAAAGAACCCTGTTTTTTAAGCAAATAGTATGAAACGAACAATCCAATTGATAGCAGGGCTGGCACTGATCCTGTTTGCCCATGCTGCTTCCGCTCAGGAGACATTCCCTTACAACGGTATTAA
Source organism: Saprospiraceae bacterium (assembly GCA_041392765.1). Classification (GTDB taxonomy): domain Bacteria; phylum Bacteroidota; class Bacteroidia; order Chitinophagales; family Saprospiraceae; genus Lewinella. The sequence goes on along the minus strand of JAWKLL010000009.1, from coordinate 107,145 downwards.
AGACCAGCGAGAAGGCTGGTATGCCATCACCCATGCTACCTTAATACCTCAGGCAGGTAAGCAGGTGGACAATGCTACGTTGGTGATAAAAAATGGCCGCATTATCAGTGTAACGAGTGGCGGAAAAGTGCCGGACGGAGCCGTTGAAATCGATGCGACCGGTAAATATGTCTATCCATCCTTCATTGATATGTATGCGGAATATGGGCTACCCAAGGCACGTCCAGCCGGAGAAGGGGGGAGAATGCAACCCCAAATGCTAAGCAATAAAAATGGTGCCTACGCGTGGAATGAAGCGCTGAAGCCGGAGTTTCGCGCTCACGAGGTATTCCAACCGGATACCAAGGCCGCCAAAAACTGGCGTAGCATGGGATTTGGTTTAGTATCGACTCATCAAATGGATGGCCTCAGTAGAGGAACATCGGCAGTGGTGAGTGTAGCCGACGACCGCCCTCACGAAGTGATCCTCAAATCCCAAGCAGGACACTATCTATCGTTTCGAAAAGGAGTGTCCACCCAGTCATACCCTACTTCTTTGATGGGGGCGATTGCGCTGTTGCGGCAAACCTACCTTGATGCGGATTGGTTTGCAAAAACAGCAGGTGAACAAAATTTTTCCTTAGCGCAATGGAATGAGGTACAAAAACTGCCCCAAATTTTCGCAGTCGAGGATTGGCAGGAAGCACTACGAGCGGATAAGTTAGGTGATGAATTTGGTCGTCAGTACCTCATCAAAGGTGCTGGTGATGAGTACCAACGGGTGGACAAAATCAAGCAGACGGGGGCTACTTTTATCGTACCGCTCCGATTTCCGGATGCCTACGATGTCAGCGATCCCTATGATGCTCACCGACTGAGCTTAGCACAGTTGCGCCATTGGGAAATGGCACCTGCCAATGCAGCCTTGTTGGCGAAGGAAGGTGTGCCTTTTGTACTCACCGCCGATGGACACAGCAAACCCAGCGATTTTATAGCAGCGTTACGCAAAGCCATTCAACACGGGCTGAGCGAGGCCGATGCCCTGCGGGCGTTGACGGAAACGCCCGCTACGTTGTTGGGGGTTCAGCAAGATGCTGGTACGTTGTCCGTTGGTAAGTGGGCCAATTTCCTCATCACCTCTGGGGAGATTTTTGCGGAGGGTGCCAAAATTCACCACAACTGGGTTCAGGGAAAACCCTATGTCGTAACAGCTATTCCCCAATGGAACTTACAAGGTGAATACGCACTCAAGGCAGGTAGCCGGGCGTACAACCTATCTATTGGCCGCAAAGGCAGCACCGTCGCTATCGATGATTCTACCCGATTGGATGCTACGGTGAAAGAAGAAGGTGGCCTTGTAAGCATCAGTTTTCCACAAGATAAAGGAGGGAATTTGGTGCGGCTGACAGGCGTTATCACCGAAGGAAATTGGTATGGTCGTGGCCAAGATGCCGACGGCCAATGGATACAATGGGAAGCCACCTCTTCCGGGCAGGCCACCGATGATAAAAAAGCAAAGAGGCTGTTGCCGCTGAGACCGTTGCCACACCCGAGTACACCAGCAACGTATCCTATCCCTTTGGCGCATTTGGTTGGGAACAGTTGCCCACAACCCAGACAGTCATTATCCGAAATGCCACTTTAGTACCAATGAAGCCGAAGGCATTATAGAAAAAGGAGACATCATGCTACAAGCGGGCAAAATCGCTGCCGTGGGCGGAAGTATCCGTGGCCCCAAAGGTGCCGTGGAAATCGATGGCAGTGGTATGCACGTAACGCCGGGTATCATTGATGAACACACCCACATTGCTGCCAGCCGATCTATCAACGAGTCATCGCAAGAGTGTACCGCAGAGGTGCGAATCGGGGATGTGATCGACTGCACGGACATAGATATCTATCGCCAACTTTCTGGCGGTGTCACCACTGCTCAAATATTGCATGGCTCGGCCAATCCAATTGGAGGGCAATCGGCTTTGATTAAATTACGCTGGGGGTACAGCCCTGAAGAAATGAAATTTGAAGGCGCGCCCGGGTTTATCAAGTTTGCCCTTGGGGAAAATGTCAAGCAAGCCAACCGTAGCAATGCGGGCATACGTTACCCTCAATCACGAATGGGTGTTGAACAGGTGTATGAAAACTATTTCACAGAAGCCCGCGCTTATGGTGAGGCACTCGGCAAGGGTTTACCCGTGCGAAGGGATTTGGAATTAGAGACACTTTGGGAAATATTACAGGGTAAGCGTTTTATTACTTGCCATTCTTATCAGCAGGGAGAAATCAATATGTTGATGAAGTTGGCCGACCGGTTTGGGTTTCGCGTCAATACTTTTACCCACATTTTAGAGGGTTATAAGGTAGCTGATAAGATGGCAGCTCACGGTGCAGGCGGCTCTTCTTTTGCGGATTGGTGGGTATACAAGTTCGAAGTGATAGAAGCGATTCCCCACAATGGTGCCATTATGCACGAACAAGGCGTAACGGTAGCCTTTAATTCCGATGATGCCGAGATGGCTCGCCGCTTGAACCAAGAAGCAGCCAAGGCTGTATTGTTTGGTGGCGTAGCAGAAGAGGAAGCCTTGAAATTCGTCACCCTGAACCCCGCCAAGCTGCTACACGTGGACGACCGCGTAGGAAGCCTCAAAGTGGGCAAAGATGCTGATGTGGTATTATGGACCGACCACCCCTTATCGGTCTATGCGCGTGCCAAACAGACTTATGTGGACGGCATCTGTTTTTACGACCTTGACGCTGATGTACAAAAGCGGGAAGCCGTACAAGCAGAACGGCATGCTATCATCCAAAAAATGCTGAAGGAGCAACAAGGAGGTGCACGCACCCAACCTGCCAAAGGTCAAGGCAGCCGCCACTATCACTGCGATACAGAAGATGATGAAGGGTAAGGAGGGCGCCAAACTTTGTGTTTTGGCGTAGGCTCTTTTGTGAAACCCACAAAAAAACATACCTTACCCCGCTTTTTGGCATTTTCCCCAAAAGACAGGATGCCATTTTATTATTTGAACAATATAAACCAACTATGAAAAAATCGTTACTACCCATTCTTGGATTACTGTTACTCCCTTTTATAGCACTATCGCAAGCACCTGAAAATGAGTTGAGTATTGATGAGAAAATCAATAGAGTTTTTCAACCAATTACCACAGCGGTTGAAAGGGTGGTTTTTGTGCCTATCAGACTTTCCAAAGACAAATTGATACAAGTAGCTCCTGTCAATTCATTTAACGGTGGTCGAAAATTAGCGCAAAATGATCATATTTTTTTCGACTATTATCAGAAAAGGCTTTACCATCTGGTAGCGGTTTCTAATGTAGAACCTGTGGCTTATGATTCGATCTTTTTAGGGACAGACTCATTTGTTACATTAGACGATGGTAGTAAATTTGAATTGATTGATAATGTGAACCATCTTAGCCTAGTAGAAGACAAGGAAGGCATTTACTACACTAAACCCGGCTTCCAAATACCGTTTGTTCTTATTTGGCTAGTAGTTGGAGCACTGGTGTTTACCATCTATATGGGGTTTGTCCAATTCCGCGCATTTCGTCATTCTATAGATGTGGTACGCGGGAAGTACGATGACCCTGATGACGCAGGTGAGGTGTCGCACTTTCAAGCATTAACGGCTGCATTGTCGGGAACGGTGGGCGTCGGCAATATTGCAGGTGTAGCCTTTGCGGTGGCTATTGGTGGGCCGGGTGCTACTTTTTGGATGATTATAGCCGGTTTGTTGGGAATGGCTTCCAAATTCACAGAATGTACCTTGGGTGTCATGTATCGCAACATCAATGCCGATGGCAGCGTATCAGGTGGGCCGATGTACTACTTGGAAAAAGGGTTTAAAGAAAAAGGTGAGAATTGGGGAAAACTAGGCAAAGTACTGGCGGTTCTCTTTGCCATTGCCTGCATCGGTGGTTCTTTCGGCGGGGGCAATATGGTGCAAGTCAATCAAGCGACAAGGCAACTTGCTACTATCACAGGGGGCGAAGCCAGTATTTTCTACAATAATGGATGGATTTTCGGCACTTTGATGGCGATTGTAGTAGGGGTTGTAATCATTGGAGGTATCAAATCAATTGCCAAAGTAACCGACAAGGTAGTGCCTTTTATGGTTGGCATTTACATCTTAGGGGCACTTGTCGTGTTGGGGGTACATATTACAGACATCCCTGCTGCTTTTGGCACTATTTTTAGTAGTGCTTTTAGTGGTGAAGCCCTCTATGGCGGCATCGTGGGAGTCTTGATCCAAGGATTTCGCAGGGCTGCCTTTTCCAATGAGGCTGGGGTGGGTTCTGCTTCCATTGCCCACTCGGCTGTGAAAACGGATGAACCATTGAGTGAAGGAGTAGTGGCCTTGCTGGAGCCTTTTATCGATACGGTTGTTATTTGTACTATGACAGCCTTGGTCATTGTTATTACCAACTATGGCGGTGCTGGTGCGGAAACATCTTTTTATGGCAGAGGCGTAGTCGGTGATATTGGGCTAACCTCCAATTCTTTCGCTTCCGTCATTAGTTGGTTTCCTCCCGTATTAGGGGTCGCTGTTATCCTTTTTGCGCTTTCTACCATGATTTCGTGGTCTTACTACGGGCTAAAAGCATGGACTTACCTTTTTGGTGAAACCAAAACCAACGAAATCGTTTACAAAGTGATTTTTTGTGGTTTCGTTATCGTTGGGTCCTCTATTTCTGCCCGTGCCGTTTTTGATTTTGGTGATGCTATGATCTTTGCCATGTGTTTCCCAAATATCCTAGGGTTATACGTGTTGATGCCCCGCGTTAAGGAGGCATATCATACCTATATGGCTAAAATCAAGTCTGGCGAAATTGCCCGTGTGGATTAAAATCATTGCTATATTCCATTCTCCATCCCCCTGTTTGGAGACGGAAAAAAAATTAATTGCACAACTTTTGATTCGGAAAAATTTTCTAAACAATTGATCCCGATAGCTATCGGGAAAAATTGTGTGAAAATATTTGCGAATCTTTTAGAAAAAGTTGTGCAATTAATTTCCGTCAAATTACTTGGTAATCAGCCTTACAGGGGGATGGTTGTTTTTGGAGGTTTTTTTTCTTATCCCTTACAGAATCACCTTATCTTTGCGCACTTATTAACTATCGGCTCATGGATTTTATCAAAGAATTGTCTTGGAGGGGAATGTTGCACGATGCCACCCCGGGTTTGGAGGATTTTTTAGCGGAAGGCGCCACCGTTGGGTATATCGGCTTCGACCCCACCGCTCCTTCTATTACCATTGGCAATTATGTGCAAATCATGCTCCTTACGTTGCTGCAAAAATCCGGTCACCGTCCCATCGTACTGATGGGGGGCGCTACTGGCCGTATTGGCGACCCTTCCGGAAAGGACAAAGAACGTGTTTTGAAATCCTATGAGGAGCTAGATGCCAACCTCGCCCACCAAATCCAGCAAATGAAAAAACTGCTAGATTTCGATGGCCCCAATGGTGCGATATTGGTCAATAATATTGATTTTTACAAGGAAATGAACGTGCTGGAATTCCTCAGAAAAGTAGGAAAAACACTCACGGTCAACTACATGATGTCCAAAGATTCGGTAAAAAACCGCTTAGATTCAGGGCTGTCCTTTACAGAATTTAGCTATCAGTTGTTGCAGGCTTATGACTTCCAATGCCTGTATGAGCAATACGGGTGTCGCCTGCAAATGGGAGGCTCCGACCAGTGGGGAAACATTACTTCCGGCACGGAGTTTATCCGCCGCAACCTGACCGATGCCAAAGCCTATGCTTGCACTACGCCCCTGCTTACCAAAGCCGACGGTACCAAGTTTGGTAAAAGCGAAGCAGGTAATATCTGGCTCGACCCCCAATTGACATCTCCTTACCAGTTCTACCAGTTTTGGTTAAATGCCGATGATCGCGATCTGCCTAAATTTACCCGCTATTTCACCCTCAAATCGCAGGAAGAAGTAGAAGCATTAGAGGCGCAATTTGCCGAAGATCCCCGTGCATTAAAAGCCCTACTAGCCGAAGAATTAACCGTAAGGGTACACTCTCGTGAAGACTTTGAAGCCGTGCAACAAGTATCGAATCTGCTGTTCAATAATAAAGCGGGTGCAGATGAGTTACTCGGCCTCAATGCCGCTACCCTCCAAATGGTGGCTGCCGAAATCCCCTCCTTTACCATTCCGAAAGGAAAAGTAACAGACGGGGTTGCCCTCATCGACTTGATGGCTGAAACAGGTATGGTAGCCTCCAAAAGCGATGCCCGCCGCGCCATCAAAGGCAATGCCGTGAGCGTGAATAAACAGAAAATAACCGCAGAAGATGCCACCGTAGGGGCTTCGGAATTATTGCACGGCCAGTACATCATGATCGAAAACGGCAAGAAAAACAAGTGCATGGTGGTGCTGGCGTAATGCCTTGATATGCAAGAGATCAAATAAATTTTTTCCCTACTTAATGGCCGTGCCCCCTCGGCCCCAAGAGGACCGAGGGGTCGCGCTATCCACTCGTAGGCCACCCCGGCTCAGGCCAGGGGCGGCCACCCGTTTCTATCGCTCACGGAAGTGTTCGCCAGAATCATAGCGTTTTGCACTTCATCGTGAGAATCACTTTTTACCCAATTTATCATTCTTTTACCCACGGAGCACCCGCAGCGTGTAATGCTTGGCGCAAGCGTCCCGCACTTTGATTCCATTGATCCAATTTATTGCGCAGTGCCAGTATATCGCTTTCAGCAATTTGAAGGCTTTGGCGATGCATAGCAGTGGGGCCATGCGTAGAATTATTAACACCCCGCATCACAGCAAACAAGCGGTCGAATACGATGGGGGCGTTCTTTTCTCAATCTCGTTTTTGGCAGGATTGCCTTCCAATGCCACCTTCATGGCCATCAAATCGGTATGCAACTGCTGCCATTGCTGGTACAAAGTTGCCTGATCGGTAGGAGCCACCTGCAATGCCTGCTGCATCCGCTTCAACAAGCCCTCTGCACTTGAAACTTGGTCGGCTAATACGGTATAGTCGCCAAATGTGCGCTCAAAGCTACGCCAGAATGCAGCAGCCTCGGCAATACTTGCCCCCTTCAGCGCAGGCTGGTACATAGGGATTACCTCAAACGATTGGGAGGTACCCAATGCCGTCGTCACCCCATCTTTTTGCTGGAAGAGCGAAACAGTATAAGTGCCAGGAGGAGCTAATAAGCCATACATTCCCATCCCTGACTCCTCCGTAATAGCGCCAGGAGGCGTATAGCGAAGATCCCAGTTGGTACGATTGAATCCAGCTTTTGCAGGAACATCCATCCTTCTTACTATTTGTCCATCCGCATTTTTTACTACCATGAATATGCTGGGTTGGCTGCTGGTATGCTCCTTCGACAATTCATCCCAAGAAGGCATCGTAATCTGGTTCGGATTTTTTTCTTCTTTCTCCTTGCGAAGTGCTGCGGGCGTTTTGAAGTCCTCTTTGAGGTAGTACGTAATCAAGGTACCAAAAGGCGGGTTGGGGGCTACAAAGTGACCTGCCCCTTGGTCGCCTCTCCCAGGCTCGAACCCAAGATGGGAACGGGGGATATACCAGTCCGCATCACGCACAGGAAAGAGGGTTGCCGTTGCTGCCATTTGTTCTTTACTCGCTTGTCGCAAAGCGGTATAATCGTCCAAGATAAAGATGCCTCGTCCAAAAGATGCTGCCACCAAATCATTCTCCCTCCTTTGTATCGCCAAATCTCGGAAGGAAATGGTAGGCAATCCTCCCCCTAATTTATGCCAAGCTACACCTCCATCTAATGAAGTATATACCCCAAATTCAGTAGCCAAAAAGAGGAGGTTGCGTTGCTCATGATCTTGCACCAATCGCCAAACCAAGGTGCGGTCGGGCAAGTTAGCACGAAGAGAAGTCCACGTGCGGCCAGCATCCGTACTCTTGATGAGGTAGGGGGTAAAGTCGCCGTACTTGTGATTGTCCAAACACACATATACCGTTTGTGCATCAAAAAGGTCGGCTTTGATATCGTTGATGAAAGCCGTAGCAGGAATTCCTTTTATACTACCAATTTCCACTTTGCGCCAGTTGCCCCCTCCATTTTCGGATACCTGTATCAGGCCATCATCCGTGCCAGCATAGAGCAAACCTTCCTGTACAGGCGATTCCGCCAGCGAAGTGATGGTGTTATAGTTCGACATCGCCAACACATCCCACGCATTATCCCAAGATTGTTGCTTGCCCATGATAGGAAGTTCCAACCTGTTTTGCTGGCGGCTCAGGTCGCCGGAAATAGCAGTCCAGTCGTCGCCCCTGTTTTCCGACCGCCATACCCGCTGCGAAGCAAAGTAGATGCGAGAAGGCTTGTGGGGACTTACCAGTATAGGAGCATCCCAATTGAAACGTTCATAAGGTTCCCCGGCAGCCGGCTGTGGCTGTATGTCGATCACTTCTCCGGTAGTCATATCCAAACGCGATAGTGTTCCTTCTTGTCTTTCTGCATAGACAATAGCCGGATTGCCTGGTTCGGTAGCGGGTTGGTGACCATCCCAATCCAATACTACTTTCCAATCTGAATTCTGTATCCCTTGTATATTGTCGGTGCGGGAATAGCCTCCTTGTGTGCTATTATCTTGTGTGCCACCGTATATCTGGTAGAAAGGTTCACTGTCGTCCAATGCAATTTTGTAGAACTGCGTCAAGGGTAGGTTCGCCATGAAGCGCCAGTTTTGTGCCAAATCAAAACTTTCGTACAACCCGCCGTCTGTGCCTACTAATAAATAGTTGGGGTCGTCTGCCCGAAAGGCGATAGCGTGATTGTCCGAGTGCTTGCTCTCTTCTTGTAAGGTAGTAAAGGTTTTGCCTCCATCCTCCGAAACCTGTATGCGCACATTCATCAAATACAGGCGGTCGAACTGGTGAGGAGAAGCATACAACTCTTGGTAGTAATGCGGCCCGTGCCTCCACCCACTACTTCGGCACCCTTTTGCCACGAAGCACCTTGGTCGGTGGATTTATAAACAGCACCCGTACGTCTATCCAATTCGATAGCGGCATACAAGACATCAGGTTGTTGTGGGCTGATGGCCAACCCTATCTTTCCCATATTGCTTTGCGGCAGACCCGTGCTTAGTTTTTGCCAAGTCTGGCCGCCGTCAACACTTTTGTGCAAACCCGACCCTGGACCTCCGCCCATATAAGCCGCTACGGTGCGATGGCGTTGCCAAGTAGCCGCATAGAGAATTTGTGGGTTGCGAGGGTCTATGACCAAATCAGTGGCACCGACCCATTCCTCATCGCCTAAAACCCTTGTCCACGAATCACCGCCGTCGGTAGTTTTAAAAACACCCCGTTGGCCACCTTTTTTCCATAAGGGGCCTTGAACAGCTACCCATACAACCTGAGAGTTGTCAGGATGGACGATGATTTTGGAGATGTGCTCAGATTGTGGCAATCCTTTGTTCGTCCAAGTTTGGCCGCCATCTTCGCTAAGATAAATGCCGTCGCCAAAACCTACGTGCCGACCTCCTACATTTTCGCCCGTACCTACCCAGACACGGTTGGGTTGGGAAGGGTCAATGGTAACGCAGCCAATAGAATAAGAGGTTTGTCCATCGAAAATAGGTTGCCAGGTAACGCCCGCATTGACAGTTTTCCATACCCCGCCAGAGCCTACGGCTATGTACCAAGTATTATCGTGGTGAGGATGAATAGCAATATCCGCAATCCTACCCGACATAAAGGCTGGCCCTATGCCCCGCCAGGTCAGTCCGCTGAAATCAAGGGTGTCGGTAGATGGGCTGCTAGTTTGCCCAAAAAGGAACAAACCCAACACAAGAAAGCATAAACTAATCAAATAACGTTTGGTGAACATGGTAGAAAAGTTGGTTAACGAATAAGTTGAGGGTTATCAAGATGTCAAATATAGCAAGGGCAGCACGAACAAGTTTGCTCATGCTGCCAAAGGCTCTTTTAGTGAATTAGAACTATTGCTCAGCTTTCGGATGCCTTTACACATCGCGCTGGCGCTCCCTGTTTTCCATATACTCGAGAATAGCCTTTTTAGACGTGACCCAGTTGCGCCCCTCCTTGAAGGCATCAATTTTGCCTTGGCGAGCCAGTAGCCCCACGTACGCTTTATCGTAGGGTACTTCTGGTTCTTCTACGATGGTGGAAATCGGCTGGTAGTCTTCGTAGGTATTCGTCAAGTTGCTCAGGTAAATATCAATCGATCGTTCCAATGATTGCATAACAAGCAACAAAAGGCGGCTATAGTCCCCGTTGTTGGCCTTGTTGAGTGCATCGTAGTATTTTTTTCGGTCGGTACGGAGGATGATGGCTGGCGGATATCCTTCCTGCATCAACAGCAAGTTGAAGATAAGGCGAACGGTACGTCCATTGCCATCGAAAAAAGGGTGAATCCAAACAAACCGATGATGGAAAACTACGGCCTTGACAATGGTGGGGATGTCGTTAGCCGGGCTGTTGACCCATCCGATGAGTTCATCCATCAGGTCATCCACTTTCAGGGCGTTGGGAGGGACGAAGTTGGCACCTGCAATACGTACACCTGCGTTGCGGTAACGACCTGCAAATTCCTTTTCAATGGCGCGTAGCACCAAAGCGTGAACGTCCAATATGTCTCTGGCTCGCAACCGGTAGTCTGGTTTTACTAGGCTACTGATCCATTCCACTGCTTCCTGGTGGTTGACGGCCTCAAAGTGTTCCCGTAAGGATTTTCCCTTTACGGTAAATCCTTCCTCAATGACCATACGGGTTTCCTGTAGCGTGAGGGTATTGCCTTCTATGCTATTGGAGTTGTAAGTCCATTCTACCACCATGCTTTGCTGTAGCTGCTGCACAGCGATGGAGGGTAAGGGGCGTAGGGCATCCAACCGTTGCTTCTTCTCGGCAATGCGGGATGCGTGCTGTTCGTAGCTGTCAAATATCCAAGGGTATTGCGTCCAGTTTGTCATCATCTTAATATCGTATCACAAATATAATACACTTATCCGATATTAAAAGTTCCTTCTTCATTTTTTTCATTTCTAAGAAGACGGGTTGAACAAGTCGGTTATCTTTGTAAAAAAGTGCGATGGGTATTCCTCCTTATTATGAGAATGTATATGATGTGGTGAGGCTGATTCCACCCGGTAGGGTGACAACTTATGGTGCGATAGCTGACTTTTTGGGGTTGGGTGCTGCTAGAATGGTTGGGTGGGCCTTGAATCAATCCATACACGAAGGAGATGTACCTGCTCACAGGGTTGTCAATCGGAAAGGGGAACTAAGTGGCAGGCATCATTTTAATCCACCACAGCGTATGCAGGAGCTTTTGCAAGCAGAAGGAGTGGAAATAGTCGATCATACTGTTATCAATATGGAGGAAAAATTCTGGTCGCCACAAAATTTGTTGGAATAATGTTATATTTTAACAACTTCTAAGACTATCACATTCTTTTTTTTGTACATTTGTAATCAATAGCCCCTAGATAGGGTTGTTTTCTTGTATCACAGAGCTTTGAGAAAATTGGTACGGTATTTGGTTTTGTACATTTGGAAGTGCCATTTTTCCAATGAAAAAAAATCCGACCGATGGAAAAACAAAAAATTGAATCGGTAACGTTGACCAACCGTGGTAATGAAAATATCCAGTTGGACTACGCCGAATTGCGTAAGGCCGTTATCGTGCTACGTGCGATTAACCACAAGTTAAGGCAGCGAATGATTAGCTTGCTGGAGGAGCACGGCCAAATGGCTGTAACGGACATTTACGTGAATATGCGTTTAGAACAGTCTGTTGCGTCCCAGCATTTGGCTATTTTACGCAGGGCGGGTGTGGTTGATACCAACCGTCAAGGAAAATTTATTTACTACACTTTGAACCATGAAAGAATTGCCCAAATTGGCAAATTAGTCGAAGAATTAGCGGGAGGGTAGAATATTTGTGCCATTTTTTTAGATGTTGTTTAAAATTAAAAACCCACCATCTTATCAGTTGGCATCTTTAGTACCACTCGTTTCCGAAAGTATATTTCACACTATCGACACTCAAAAGCTGCGCAGGGTGAATTCCTAAGCAGCTTTTTTTGTTTATTCGAGGTTTTATACGATATTTGCCATGTTTTTCAGTCGTGCTTAGAGTATGTCTAAATTTTCTGATTGAGCGAAAGCGAGCAGATATTGTTCTGTTCAGAGCACAGTCGATGCCGGAAGCATCGGCGAGCATTTTAACGAAGAACAGGACAAAATCCGCTTGCAGCCAATTGAGAAAATTTTAGACATCTCTTATTAACCCAGCACGTTTTACACAATTCTACTTAGTTATTACTACTTACCCAATTCTGATTCTCAGGTCATTTGCACCTGAGGAACGTGTGTTAATTGTGTTACTATGAGAAAAAACTCGCATAACAGGGTTGTTATTGACGACGAGAAATTAGAGACATCTACTGAAATTTTGCGGGCACTTGCTCATCCGCTCCGGATGCGCCTGCTTGCATTTATTGACAAACACAGTACTGTCAATGTCAATAAAATCTATAATACGCTTCAATTAGAGCAATCTATCACTTCACAGCACTTGAAGATACTTAGGGAGACTGAGTTGGTATTACCTACTCGAGACGGTAAGTACATTGTTTATCAAGTGAATTATGACAAGTTAGGAGCAGCTATTATTGCCGTTCGTCGGTTTGTGGAGACCTTAGAGATGGATCCTGAGTTGGACTTGGATGACTAAGTGGGGAGGGGGAGATACTTCTTCAAGAGGTGTCTTCTATAGCGGTGTCCGACTGGAAAAACTGTCGGTGAAATAACAATATTTGGATAACCCCCAACTAATGGCTACGTCGGCTATGTTGAATACAGGAGCTAAAGAATGTAAACGATCGGCCACCTATACCCGGTAGCCACGTGGGCAGTTGTGTCTCGTAGAGTGGAAAGTAGAACATGTCCACCACTTTGCCGTGCAGGAAACTACTGTATCCCCCCTCTGCCGGAAATATTTCTGCGGGGAGTCCATGAGAATAAGATGCCGAGAAAATCATTCCATAAAAGGCACTGTCGATAATATTGCCAATTGCGCCTGCTAAGATCAGGGCAAAGCAGATGAGTACCCCTTTTTGTACCCGCCTATCTTCCAATACACTGCGGATCAATAGTATCAATACCCCTGCTGCCGCAATACGGAAAAGACTTAATAATAATTTGCCGTGCGGTATATTCAATCGACGACCAAAAGCCATACCTTCATTTTCCACAAAATGGATAAACGCACGATCTGAACCGAATATCGGGATCATCTCCCCATATAGCAAATGTGTTTTAATCCAAATCTTGGTGAGCTGATCTACTAAAAGTACCACCAGCACTATTGCCAATACCAATCGGCTGTTTTTCAAGGTCAGACAGTTTTTATCTAAGATGTTGGTTAGAAACGATTAGCCATTGCCAACCGCTTCTTAATCCTGAATTATTTCCTCTTCCTCTTCCTTCGCTTGTGGCTTTTCTTTGATCACCAAGGGGTTTTTGTGCATTTCTAGATAGGTGGTTCGCTCGCGAGAAATGTCAATAGCCATGAAAAGTGCCTGACGGAAACTACTCGGGTCGGCTTCGTTTTTACCTGCCAAGTCGTATGCTGTGCCATGATCGGGAGAAGTTCGGATAAATGGCAATCCTGCCGTATAGTTAACCCCGCCTCCAAAAGATAATAACTTGAATGGAATCAAACCCTGATCGTGGTACATAGCCAGAATGGCATCGTATTTTTTGTACTGCCCCGATCCCATAAAGCCATCTGCGGGGAAAGGCCCCACGGCTAATACGCCCTTCTTCTTGGCTTCTACTACTGCTGGGCGGATGATGCGCTCCTCTGCTTCCCCCAAAAGTCCTCCATCTCCGGCATGAGGGTTAAGTCCTAAGACTGCTATCACCGGGCGCTCTAACCCAAAGTCCATTTTTAAAGTAGCATTCATCACCTGTAACTTCTCCATAATCAACTCCTTGTTGATATGGTGGGCTACTTCCGAAATCGGGATGTGGTTCGTTGCCAAACCTACTCGCAGGCTATCGTGTATCAAGAACATGAGGCTTTGATGGACCCCTGCAGCTTGTGTAATGTATTCCGTATGACCAGGGTAGGGGAAACCACCCCCCATTTGCATAGCGTGCTTATTGATAGGTGCGGTTACCAACGCATCAATTTCTCCTTTTTTCAATGCGGTGACGGCAGTTTCCAGCGCTACAGCGGCAAATTGACCACTCACAGCAGTGGGTTGCCCCAACTCTATTCCTATCGCATCTTGCCAGCAATTGACCACATTTACCTTCCCTTGGGTAGCCTGTGTGGCATCTCGGCAGTTGTGGAACTGGAAATCTACATCCACTATGTTTTTATGGTAAGACATCACTTTGGAGGAACCAAAAATCACAGGTGTGCATATATCGAGTAAGCGTTCGTCTCTCAGAGTTTTGATGATTACTTCCGACTCTATACCGTTTATATCCCCTGTGCTGATTCCTATTTTTGGCTTTGCCATGTATGTTTTCATTGATTTATTAAGCAAAGATACTCGTATTTTCCGTATTCTTTAGCAGATTCCAGATTTGGGAGTCCCCTTCATTTTGACGACCTTTGCCTGCAAATGGAACTTCGATAGCCTACTAATTGTTTGCTTATCGTATAAAAAATTAGGTTATGAATTTGGAGCAAAAGGTCATGGAAGACCTCAAAACCGCCATGAAAGCCAAAGACCAAGCCACCCTGCGCGGGGTGCGTGCCATTAAAGCTGCCATATTGCTGGCGAAAACAGATGGCAGTGGCAAGGAAATCGATGCAGAAACGGAGATTAAAATCCTCCAGAAGCTCATCAAGTCTCGGCAGGACTCCTTGGATATTTATACCCAACAAAACCGCGAAGACTTGGCTCAAACTGAACGCGAGGAAATAGCAGTCATTCAGCGTTACCTGCCCGCTCAACTTAGTGTTGATGAACTGAAGGAACGCATCCAAACTATCATTGAACGCACGGGTGCTAACAGCATCAAAGATATGGGCAAAGTGATGGGGATGGCCAACAAAGAGTTCGCCGGCCAAGCCGATGGCAAAACCATCTCGGCAGTGGTGAAAGAGTTGTTGGGCTAAGAAGAGTATGTCTAAAAATTTTGCGAACTGATTTTAGCTTCGCTGATCGTCGCAAGCTCCTCGGAGTTCAACGATTTGAGGTTGTGGCTAAAGCATCAAAACTGATTTTAGCGGGCTAAATGAAGTTTTTATGCTGACGCCACGTTCTTAACCACGAAGTAGACGCGAAGCGAATCCTTGGAAATCAGAAAGCATCAACCATTTGCTGGGGCTGATTTTGGAATATAGCCAAATTAAATTTTTAGACATACTCTAACCTAGTGCAGACAAGCAAGCCATTAGTGCTTGCTTGTCCGTACCTTGATTCGTCATTTGTTATACTTATTACCACGCCCAAACACCTTCCCCAATACATTTTGTATCTTGCCCCCCAAAAGTAACGAATGGCAAAATTCAGAAGAAACCACGCTGATGCCTCCAAACAAAGCGGCGGTATGATTGCTAAAGTGGGGATTTTTGGCGCTATTGTAGGAGGGCTGTATTTTCTTTTCAATATGTTTGCTGGCGGAGAAATATCCTTGCCCGGCCAATCATCAACCCCTGAAACCGAGCCTAGTGCCTATGCAGGAGAAGCCCACTTTCTGCCTTCCAAGGTTAGAGGGTCTCAAATTTATCACTATACCCATTACTCCATCAGTTACAACGAAGATTTTGAACAGGCCGATTGGGTTGCTTATATGCTCACCGCCGATAATTTAAACAAACCTTGGGGGATCGCAATGATAACTTCCGACCCGACCCCGCCATTCGCACGGGTAGCGCTACGCCCGATGACTATCGAGGATCGGGGTACGATCGCGGACATCTCGTGCCTGCTGCCGATATGGCTTTCGATCCCGTCGCCATGGACGAGACCTTTATGATGAGCAACATCAGCCCACAGGCGCGGAATTTCAACCAGGGTATCTGGCGCGAACTCGAGGAATTGACACGCGATTGGGCCAAAAAGTTTAAGCGTCTTTACGTTGTTTCTGGCCCTGTTCTCACCCGTGAACCCAAGGGGTATATCGGTAGGGATAACCAAGTAGCTATTCCTGCTGCTTACTTCCGCGTGATTCTTGATTTAGATGAACCAGAGCAAAAAGCCATCGCTTTCGTCATGGATAACGAAGTGAACTATGAACCCCTTTACAAATTTGCCACCTCTGTGGATGAGGTCGAAAAAATGACGGGTATCAACTTTTTCCAAGATTTCATGCCACCACAACTTGAAACCGAATTGGAAAGCCAGTACAATATAGATTTGTGGCCGTTCAATAAACGCAAATTCGAGATCAGGGTGGAGCAGTGGAATCAGTAAGTTTATTAGAGTTGGTGATATAGAGACGATATGGGGGCGAAAATTCCCACTTGTCCCTACTCTTTGTTGCTGAAGTAGTCACTTAGCTTAGGCTAAGCTCCCACTCCATCGCCTCGATTAGTGCCAACTGGGCTATTTTTTCCCACCATAGCCCCCCATGTCACCAACTCTATTGAATTATCTTCCACGGCTCCAAGCCACCCTTTTTCAACCCTGATATTATTTTACTGCCAATGAGGTTTTGTAGTATCGAATTGCCCGAACCCTACGACCCTTGGTGTCCTGCGCCACTATATCTATGCGATAAGTGCCTGCGTCTGCTCCTTGTACCCACGATAGCGTCGCTTGCCCGTCCTTGCCAGTATGTAGTGGTTGCCAAGAGAGTACAGGATAAGCTGGTAAAGAAGCCAAGGTGTTGCTCCAATACAAGGTGGAATCAGCCGCAGGTGAGGTAAGGATCGTTGCCTTTTGCCCTACTTCCTGCTGGTTCGTCAGGGGCATTTGTACCCCTTCCTCTTGTCCCGCTAAGGCGGTGATTTGACGGCGTTGTTGATGAACGTCTATATAGCGAATAGCGGCTGGTGAGTATTTGAGTTCACCCAATACCATTCTACCCTTGCCGGGAAAGAAAACAGCCTGCTGATCAGAAGATTGTTGGATATCGAAGTGGTGAGGCAGGTTGTCGCTGAGCAGGGTGAAACGCCCCCTTTCATCAGAAGTGGCGGTTGTTTTATCATTGCCAATCAAAAAGGAACAGGCCGTAAGTGGCAAAGGAGTAAGCCGGGCATCGGTCATCATCCCCTGCCAAAACAAACCGCTGTGTAGCCGTTCGGGTATGATAATTCGCAAAGAATCGCCAGCGTGAAGGTTATCCATCCCCATCGCTGAGGATGCCCTAATAGCGACCAATCGCTGATACTTACGGATACGGCTGCCTCCACTGGCCGCCCTAACAAGTCGGTTACTTTGAAGGAAATATGAGCCGCTTGCCCTGTCTGATGGGGCAGGGTAGTCTCGTCAATATTAATTTTCAAACCGGACGTCGCATCCGGTGGCGTTGTAGGTAAGCGCGCAGGCTCGCGAGCACTCACTTGCTCGCTGGAAATGGTGCCATCCACGGCATAGACCGCTATGGGTATTTGTGCCAAATCCTGTTCGATACCCCGCGTAGTTTCCCAAACCCGAAAAGCAATGTAATACCAAGCAGTAGGAAGGGTAGCGGGTAGTGATACGGCACCAGTGATGGACGTACCCCTTGGGTATGCCAATAGGCGTAATGCAGCGGTATGCCCGACTCATCGAACAAGATAGACTGTATCGTAGTTGGATGTTCATCAAAGTCATCTGGCAAATACAGTTGGAATCCTATCGTTTCACCAGATAGATAGAACGGCTTGTCGGTGTGCACCCAGCACGGAGGCATGGAAGTTGTGGTTTGCCCCAGCATAAAAGCAGGTACAAACAACACAAGGAAGAAAGGTATGGATAGCGTTTTCATATTTAATAAGATAAGTGAGGTAAGCCTAGACCCAAAATGGTATCCTTTATGGGATAGTTTAGGACTATCAAATATGATTTCGGTTTATGGCCAATAATAAGGTTTGCTATAAGAAGCATAAGGATGCGTGATACACCCTTGGTTGCAAATCGACTCCTGCACAAAACCGTTGGGGGAGATGCGTGGGCAGTAGTAATCCAACATACCAGTGTCTTCTCTGGAAAGGAAAATACGAACAGTATCTTGGCTGAATGCCTCGAAATAGCCATAAACGATGCGGTTGGTATCCACGGTGGCTTGGAGGTTTGTGGAAATAGCGCCTGCTGGGTTGTCGAATACACTGCCTTCCCTATCCAATAAGAGCTGCACCTGCTGCCAATAGTTGAAGGCTTGGGGGGTAAGAGATTGTTGGTAAACAGTCAGGTAGTACCCTTCAATATGCCGGACATTGAGCGCTTCAGAAAACAGCTTGTAATCTGGTAGCAACGGAGGGCTTGTTTGCCCGTCGAGCAAATAAACATAGTTCTCTTTGTAGGGCGTTTCTATGTAGCAAGTAAGGTCAAAATCATCCGTGATCTGGTAGGCGTTGATGAACTCCCACCTGAGCTGCGCGGGTTCGCCATTGGAGGTAACGGGTGCTACATTGGAAAAAAAGGAAATGCCCCTTGTCGTGCTAACGAGGCCGTCATTGCTGATGGTTTCGATTTCATCAAATGCCCAATTCAATGGATTGGCTTGTGTAGGAGGCTGGATGGTTTCCCAATCGGAGAGAATCATTTCGCCATCGGCCAAAATAACCTTCACCCGATATGCGTCGCCCGCTTTGACAGGAAATTGGTGTTGCCAGACCATGCTTTGGTAAATACCATCTAAACGAGAGTAGTGATGGGGTAGCTGTTGCCATTTTCATGCTCAAATATCACTTGGGCATCTGTTACGGGCGGATTGATATTGGAAGTGTAGAAAAAAGCCGCTCCACTTTGCAATACAGCAGGGAAGGTTGTCCCAACACAATACGCCCTTGCACGACGATGCCGTCATCGGGGCGATCAGGGTTTTGGATTTCAATTTCATCCAAACAAGCGGTCATCGAGGAAGCGATGAGCAGTAGTATCCATATTTTTTTCATAACCATTCAAAATTAAAGCTGATGGAAGGAAATGCGGCCCCAAGTACGGACAGGCGGTTGGCGACAAAGTCGTACCTCTGGTTGGCGCGTTGTGTGTAGAAAACCGAAAACGGGTTGCGGCGGCCATACACATTGTACAAGGTAAAATCCCAACTGGTCTTGAAACCTTTTTCCTTGTTTTTATTCATCCCAAGTTGCCAAGAAACATCCAAGCGATGATAATCTGGAATGCGCAATTGGTTCCGTTCCGTATAGATAGGTACCGGAAGTGCTCCCGTGAAACTATAGCTGGTAAGAGGGGCTGTGGTGGGTCGCCCGGAAGCATAAACGAAATTAGCATTGAGGCGCTGGCGTTCATTGATGCGATACTGTAGCACAGCGTTTACGTTATGTGGCTGGTCGAACGGGGCCGGATACCAATTGCCAGCGTTGATACCCGGAATTTGGTATGTGGTACGAGACCAGGTGTAGCTAAATTGCCCCTCAAAGCGGGAAGCTCTTCGTTTTAGCGTCACCTCGGCGCCGTAGGCTTTTCCTTGGCCGGTAATTAGTTCCTGTTCCAGGTAAGGATTGAGGTTGAGTACGGCGAAATCTTTGTAGTCCCACAATTGGTCGAAAGCCCGGTAGAACCCCTCTACCCCAAATTCCCAGTGGTTTTTAGGTGTGTTGGCAAACCACCCCAAGGAAAAATTGTGCGCTAGGAAGGGCGGGATATAGGGGGTACTTAGTTGGAATTGGCTTTGCGGTGCTGGCGTGTCGGTATTGAAAACCTGATTGACATACTGCGAAGTACGACTGTAACCACCTCGCAAGGAGTGCTGGTCTGTCATCCTGAATAACAAAGATACTCGAGGTTCCAGCGTGCGATAAGTAGCAATAGCATCGCCACTACCATAGCGAAGGGTGTCAGAAACGTTATTATCTGAAAAATCGCCTTCATACGCTAGTAGGGTGCGGCCACCTAAGTATTGGTAATGGTTGCCCCGCAATCCCGCTTTGATGGTTACATTGGGATGCAGTTGCCAAGTAGCTTCCGCAAATAGGGCACTTTCGCGGGCTTGTTCTTTTTCCAAGGTAGTTGCCGTCAAGGTACTTACTTCTCCGGTGGGCGTAAGTTGCTGCCCCGGCTGGCGATACCAGATATTTTCAAATCCGGCTGTAAAATGCCAGTCGTCGCCAACGGGCCAAGTCACTTTTTCTTTGATTTTGTAGTATGTGATGCCGTTCGTCAATATACCCGTAGCAAGCCCTGATAGTTGTTCCCGTGCTGCTTCAAAGGTATTGGCCACCAAACTGAGTTCAGAAATTAAGCCGTTGTTCCATTTTTTCTCGTAACCTACTTCCGCCGCCCTTGTGCCGTAGTTGAAACCAAATGCTTGATTGTAACTGAACTGGTCTTTAGCAGCATAAAGACTCAGGTGTAGTTGGTCTGCTTCGCTCAGGTCGTAATCTACCAGCAGATTGACATCATAAAAAGAGGCCGTGCTCCGTTTGATGGCGGGGTCTTGTACCTGTTGCAATATCCAATCGGAGTAGGAACCTCTCCAACTGGCTAAAAAGCTCCCCGCTTTGTTGGCAAAGGGGCCTTCTACGTTGAAACGAGCCGATACAGGGCCCATGCCGCCGCCGATGCGGATTTTTTCTCGGTTGCCCGACCGTGTATCCACCACTAAAACAGAAGATAGCCGACCGCCATACTCGGCTGGGAGTATGCTTCTGTAAAGGTTTACTTCTCGTATCACTTTGGGGTTGATAGTGGAAAAGAAACCCAAGGCATGGGCTGAACTGAATAGAATGCTTTCACCTTGTAATATTAAATTCTGATCCACCGCACCACCGCGCACATTGAAACCGACACTGCCTTCTCCCTATAGATGAAACGCCTGCGTTGGTCAACACACTGCGAACCACATCCGCTTCGCCTAGTAAAGCGGGCAGTTCCTCCGATTTTACGAACGGAAATCGAACTCAATCCTGCTTGGGTACTGGTGATGTTTTCATCGGTGGCGTTGGCGGTGACGACTACGGTGGCTAGTTCCATAGCTTCAGGGCGAAGTTTGATGTCTAAGAAGCCCTCGCCGCGAATATCCAAACCTTTATGGATGGAAACGTACCCCAAATAGTCGATTTGTAGGTCTTGCAGTCCGGTAGGTACGCGCACTTCCCACAAGCCCTCTTTCGTCGGTAAGGAGGGTTTCCGATAAGCCCGGCCAATGTATCGTAGCACCTACGACGGGGTCACCATTCAAGGCATCCGTAACAAGCCCTACAAGCGTGACGGGCGTACCTGCCGCCACGGGTTGAGCTTCTCCCACCGACAATGCGGGCGTCTGGCTGGGTTTGGTGAGTGATTTTATCCTCCACTACCCCATAGAATTGCTGCTGGAATGACACGCTCTCTTGATAGGCTGCTTCTGGTAGAATGACAATGGCTTGGTCGCGATAGGCATACCACCGCAGTCCTGTACCGTCGAGCAGGTTGTTGACAATTTCGTGCAGGGGTACATTTCGATAGGGCGGCATCGTGTCTGGTGCGGGCTGCTCTGGTGCTAAATAGTAAATTTTAACTGGATACTTGCTTCAATCTGCCGAAAAACACCGGATAACTGTGATTGATTGCCCGGCAGACTGACCTTTATCTGCGTCACGGTTGCCCGCTACGGTCATAAACAGACCCGGCAGCAGCCAAAGTAGTAAGGAGCGTAATATGTTTTTCATACTTTGTATCTTTTATTTTATCTTAGAAACAACTGTACAAAAGGGTTACTTTTGCACACTTGTTCTTAAACACAACCATGAAACAAATAGCCATTTTTGCCTCTGGCACAGGGAGTAATGCCCGCAAAATCATAACTTATTTCGACAGACACCCCAATATAAGCGTTGCGTTGGTGATTTCCAATAAAAAAATGCACCTGTGCTGGAAATGGCTGCATCGTTTGGCATTGCTACCTTGGTCATAGACCGCACAAGTTTCTATGAATCAGAGGATTTGATGGCGCACGTAGCGGCAATGGATTTGTTGGTGTTGGCTGGTTTTTGTGGTTGGTGCCCGCTTGGTTAGTAGCCCGATTTCCTAATAAAATTATCAACATACATCCAGCTTTGTTGCCTCAATATGGCGGTAAAGGTATGTATGGGCATCACGTACACGAAGCAGTTTGGGCTGCTGGAGAACAAGAAAGTGGTATGACCATCCACTATGTAAACGAGCACTACGACGAAGGCAATATCATTTTCCAAGCTCGCTGTGATATATCCACGGCCACTTCTCCGGATGAGGTTGCTGCTGCGGTGCTTCAATTAGAACACGCGCATTACGCCCCCGTTATTGAAGAATTGTTGCGTTGAGCTTCGTATGCCGTGCACATCCGTTTGAATGTGATGGACGGGGTGGGACGGTATTTCAGTCAGGGTTTCTTTGCGTGAGCGCTGTGGTGGGGGCTGCCGTTAAGGCAGCAGTGCGAAGCACCGTCAGCCCGAACATAGCGACCCGCACCCGACGACAGGAGGGAGCGGGGCACGCCCACACAAAAGAATGGCATACTCCTTTCTCACACACACCTTGTCAGAAGCAGGATTTGCAGGATGGTAAATTTACAGGATTATGCCCATCAAACCACATCCAACGGGCGAGCCATCAAAACACATCAAACCTTCAAACACCCTAACCTTTAACACCTTTCCCACATTTCGCACATATACACATTTCGCACATATACACATTTCGCACATTTAACACCTTTAACACATATACCAACGCAGCAAATCCTTAGCAATTTCGTGTGGGTTATCTTCTTCGGGGTGGTGCGTGTACACGACCTGTTGAGCGTTTTTTTCTAAGCTCAGATGATAGGCTTTGTCGTAGTATCCCAAGGCTATGGCGGCTGCGGTGCGGTAATCATTGGCTACCAATGCTGCTACGGCGGCTTTTACGTGCTGCCCTCCCAGTCGTTTTTGGATGCGCTCGAAAGAGGCTACCAATTCTTCGTGGGTGAAGCAGGCGTATTCTTCCAGCAGGTGATCGATTCTCCATGTCAAGGGGGGTGGCCACTTCCACCACGGGAGCTTGTACGATGCGTTGCCAAAGCTCCTGTGGGATATAGACCCGCCCGATGGAACGGCTTTCGTTTTCCAGCCTACAGGCGTGCCTTCGCCGGTTGCCAATGCAGCAAAGGCAGCAAAGACTTCATTCTCAAACTGTTCCACCGTGGGTTGTGGTAGTTGCCCCAAGGCACCGAAGGCCGACCCCTTGTGATGTGCCAGCCCCTCCAAATCGACGACGGTGGCACCCTGCTCGGCCATCGCTTTCAGGATGCGGGTTTTGCCAGCACCCGTAGAGTCACCCAGCAGCATAATGGGGCGCGGAAAATGAGCCAGCAACGCACGCCCCGCCTGCCGAAGTGCCTTGTAGCCCCCTGTTACCACTTCCACGTCGGGGTGTACCTTGTCTAAGAGCCAAGCCATGCTCTGCGACCGCTGTCCGCCGCGCCAGCAATGCACCGTCAGGGGGCGGTTGGCTGCCAATAGCCGTCCTTGCTCCACATAGTGCCGCATGTTGACACCTGCTATCTCCAGCCCTCTGAGCAGGGCCGCGTCGGGGCTTTGTTGTTTGTAGAGGGTACCTACTTCGGCGCGTTCCGCATCGCTAAACAGGGGGAGGTTGAGTGCTCCAGGCCAATGCCCCGCCGCATACTCGCCCGGTGAACGCACATCCAGCAGTTGGCGGTCGGGGTGATTCGTAATCCATTCGTGGGCGGTTATGTGGCGTACCATCTGCTACAGTTTTATTCTTTTCAGTCCCGGGTGGTCATTGATGAAACGCTGGATGATGCGTGCTGTATCCGGATACCCCGGATAGTGGCGAACGGCTGCTTTGAGGCTTTTTTTATCCATAGGCTCATCGGTGCTGATGTATCCAAAACCAGCGAAGTGCCCGTTTTCTACCAATATCACCGAGCGTTCATCGGGGGTGCGCCCTGCGTCGATAAGTAAGAAATCGGAATCGAAAACCGTGCACAATTTCTCCAATGCTTGGGTGGCGCGTTGGTTGTAGGATTCGGCATCTTCCTGCCCGCAGCAGGCACCTTTGTGCTTGAGATGGTAGTGAAAGCAAGCACCGTTGCCCGGGAAAATATGACAGTATCTGGCGCATAGCTCCAGTTCGCGCACGACGTAGTTTAGCCGTCCTTTGGCACTGGACATGCTGGGGTATTCCGAGATAATCTGGTACTTGTCGTGGTTGGCAGCTTCATTGCGCACCACATCGAAGCAGATGTAGCCGTCTTCGCGGGTGTAGGTATGAATGGCAAACGGGAACTTGGTTTGCCGCTGGGCGCGATTGATGGGAGGCTTGAGCCGTTTGATTTCATAAGACTCCAGCAGTAGGGCAATAAGCTCGCTGCCTGTCGTTTCGTATCCTACGCTGGCCACTTTGTTCTGGAGTGCTACCCCTTTCTCCGACTGGTCGGCGAAGTGTTCTGCTATCCGTTTTTTGATGTTGATGCTTTTTCCTACATATACTACTTGGCCTTCGTTGTCGTGAAAGTAATATACCCCGCAATTTTCGGGTAGCTCATGCAGTTGCTCCATCTGCATATTGAAGGGGAGCTTCGATTCCTTCACGCCCATGTTTACAAAATTGCGCAGTGCTTCTTTGTTTTGTTCTTGGGCTAGTATGCGTTCCAGCAGTTCGGTGGTAGCCAGCGCATCGGCCAACGCCCGGTGTCGAGCGGAGGTGGTTATGCCAAAATGCCGGATGAGGTTTTCTAAACTATAAGAAGTCAACCCCGGAAAAGCCTTGCGAGACATGCGCACGGTACACAACTGCTTGCGCGTAAAGGTGTAGCCCAAGCGCGAAAATTCCTCGCGGAGGAAGCCATAATCGAAGCGTACATTGTGGGCAACGAATACCGCATCCTGCGTCATTTCTACCACTTGGCGGGCTATTTCATGAAATACAGGGGCATCGGCTACCATCTCTTGGGTGATGCCTGTGAGCCGTGTAATACCCGGAGGAATATAGGTTTGCGGGTTGATGAGGGTTTCCCAAGTGTCGATAATCTTTTGGCCATCGTGCAATACAATGCCGATTTCCGTTATCTTGTCGCGGAAGCGCGGCCTCCCGTGGTCTCGATATCTATGATTGCAAACTTTTGATTATCTTTGGACATGGGCGCAAAATTAAAAATTTTTGTTCTAATTTCAACCTTGTGGCAACTTTCTTGCCAACAACCCCACTCATCGGCGGCCACTACCCCCGCTATTCCCGAGGTAGTTGTTGCGCCACCCATCTTGACGGGTGCTGCCCAATTGTCCGAATATCTGCCATTGCTACAAGGCAAAGGGGTAGGTTTGGTTGTCAATCCCACTTCCACGATTGGCACCACCCATTTGGTGGATACATTGCTGACCCATCAAATTGACATCAAGGCTATTTTTGCCCCCGAGCATGGATTTAGAGGTACTGCCGACGCGGGCGAACACGTGGCCAATGGGCGCGATACACGCACAGGGCTTCCCATTATATCCCTTTACGGTAGCCACCGCGAGCCTACGCGTTCCGACCTTCAAGGAGTGGATGTGCTGGTCTTTGATATCCAGGATGTGGGAGCCAGGTTCTACACCTACATCTCCACCCTGCACTATGTGATGCAGGCTGCCGCCCTGCATCAGTTGCCTGTGATCGTGTTGGATCGCCCCAATCCCAACGGGCATTATGTGGATGGCCCGGTGTTGAATCCCGCTTTTCGCTCTTTTGTAGGTATGCACCCGGTGCCAGTAGTACACGGCATGACGGTGGGGGAATATGCCCGCATGATCAATGGCGAAGGATGGTTGGAGGGAGGTAGGCAGGCCACGCTAACGGTGGTGCCTTGCTTGCACTACACCCATGATACAACTTATGAACTACCCATACCGCCTTCGCCCAACCTCTCGAAAATGGAGGCTATCTATCTCTATCCCAGCACTTGTTTTTTTGAAGGCACTACCTTTAGTGAAGGGAGAGGCACTCCCACGCCATTTCAGGTTTTTGGCCACCCCGATTTTAGCGAAGGGGGCTACACATTCACACCCGTTAGTGGGGCAGGTGCCAAGCATCCGAAATGGGAAAATCAGCTTTGCCAAGGTGTTTCCCTAACCCACTTGACACCGGAGGCCGCCCGCGCAATGGGACGCATCAATTTGAGTTGGTTGCTGGATGCCTATACCCGATTCGACAACAAAAAGGAATTCTTCCTTCCCAACCACTTCATCGATAAATTGGCTGGCACCGATCAGCTCCGCCTACATATCCAAGAGGGTTGGAGCGAAGATCGCATCCGCAGCACTTGGCAAGCCGACTTGGATGTTTATAAAGTTATAAGAGAAAAATATCTGTTATATAATTGATTGTCAGTAACTTGAAAATATTTTAGAATGAAAGAAGGACTCCACACGGGGGCAGATGGGTTGGAAAGATGCTGGTGGCAACAAGGACTGCCCGAATACGCCCATTATCACGATACAGAATGGGGATACCCCGTAAGCGATGATAGAAAGTTGTTTGAAAAGATCTGCTTAGAAGGCTTTCAGTCGGGGCTAAGCTGGATAACCGTACTGCGCAAGCGCGATCATTTTCGAGCCGCATTCCAAG
Source organism: Saprospiraceae bacterium (assembly GCA_041392765.1). GTDB lineage: Bacteria > Bacteroidota > Bacteroidia > Chitinophagales > Saprospiraceae > Lewinella. Next base: position 80,475 of record JAWKLL010000009.1, on the reverse strand, counting down.
GTTTTGACCCCGAGCAGGTAGTGAATTTCAAGGAAGAAAGGGTAGTGGAGTTGCTTCAGAATCCCGGCATCATCCGCCATCGGGGAAAGATTGAAAGTACTATCCACAACGCCAGAAAAGCATTGGATTTGATGAACGAAAAAGGCTCCCTAGCGGCCTATTTTTGGTCATTCGAGCCGCCTGCCCATGAACGCCCCTCCCGCGTTACGTACCCCACCGTGTCCACACTTGCTCAAACACCCACCTCGGTGGCACTGAGCAAAGATTTGAAAAAACGCGGATGGAAATTCGTCGGTCCTGTCACCATGTATGCTTTCATGCAAGCAATGGGGTTAGTCAACGACCATTTAGAAGGGTGTCATTGTCGTGTTAAGGTATTATCCGCCAGGGAGCAATTTGTCCTACCTTGTTGAAGGCGAATGTGGGGCCGCCTCGGGTAAAACCGAGGCCAGGTGCTCCCCTGACGGTACGCCCCTTCGTCCTTGCGCCGTCCCGGCGCCGTGCTCACCCCTGCGGGGTTCGCACTAAACAATATATAGTCTTCCACGGCAGGATTTGTGAGAATTTGACGGAGCTATTTTTTCTACTCACAAGGCAAAAAACGTAGGCAACGCAGCGCGTTGACGAGGCTTTTTAACGTAGTGAGGAGGAAAAAGAGCAAGACAAAACTCACAAATTTCGCCTTGGAAGACTATATATACCTATGAAGTGCAGGTGGGTTGTCAATCCACTGCTATGGATGCAAAAGTAAGTATTTTTTTTAATAAAAACAAAGTTAATACAAAATTTTAATAAAAAAACATAAAATATGTTTCATGGAGGCACTTCAGTAGTCATATTGGCAAACCGATTTAGCAATTGTATTTATTTCGTTTCAGTTTTATAGAGTACACAAGTTTTAAGTCGGTTGTAGTTTGTTAATAGAGAATGTTCAAATTCATATTGTTTTTTCATTCCAATTTTTGTCATAATGCGTTCCGATTTTGTGTTAATTTTCGGTGCAATAGCATATACATTTTCAAGTTTTAACTCGTTGAAAGCATATTCAAGACATTTTTTCGCTCCTTCTGTCGCAAAACCTTTGTTCCATTCATTACTATGTATTCTCCAGCCGATGTCAATACAAGGTGTAAAATCTGCCTTATAAGTCTGCTCAGAAAGGCCAATGAAACCTATAAATTTATTGTCTTCAAGTTTATCAACCGCGAAATAGCAAAAACCTTTGTTCTCAAATTGATTTTTCATTCGTTCAATAAATTCTGTAGTCTGTTCTTTTGTCGGGATATTGGGAAAAAACTCCATCACTTTTTCGTCAGAATTTATTTCGTGCATTTTGTCAATATCGGTTAAATTCCAATTTCTAAATCCAAGGCGATCGGATGTAAATATGTATTTTTTCGTATTGTTCATTTTTCTGTCGGTCTTTCAAAATAAAAGCTGACGCTAAGGACGCTCCACACCCCCACCCCATCCCGATAGCTATCGCCCCTCCATTTCGGCTATCAGGGAACATCGCTTTTTGCTCTTTGCGGCAGCGTAGCGATTTAGGGGCAAGTTAGGGGTTTTCTCAGGTATTTTGTGCTGTTTTTGGGTGGACTTTATATTTTTTACTCCTTGCTGCTAGCCGTAAAACCGGAGGGCAAGCCCTGCAAGCGTAGCCAGTCGTAGCGCGGACGCTGCGACGATCAGGTAGCATTATCATCACAGCCTTTGTGAGTAGCCAGTTATTAATTCTTTCTCCATGCAATGAAACGGATATTCTCTTTCGGGAAAATTGACATCTCCACGTATGAAATACTTTCGTTTTTTATAAAAAATCATTTTTTCCGTTCAAATCGCTAGCCCAGTACGACCACTAGATTTGTCAAAGAACCATAAAAATTTTAGTTCTTGGGATTTTGTTTTATCAGCCTGTAAAAAATATAAATATGGCTCATAAAAGTTGTCAAACCATACGTTACAAACATTAACCAAATGAAACCCAAATTTTGGTCATAGAGTTTTAATCCAAAAAATTGAGGGAAGGCAGTTACCAAATCGGTAAATCCAACTATGTTAAAAACCCAAACCAATGGAATTGCGAATTTCCATTTGGTCTTTAAAGCAACTGTTGTGATGATGGCTAAAATCGCGGTAGTCAAGTCCCAAAGTCCTACTGTTGTTAAAAAGTCGGTTGGAAAGCCGTCATAAAATTGCTCTTTTGCCATAAATGATAAACCCAAATACCGAAAGGTGTTGAGGAATACAAATGGTAAAAGGGCATCGTGAATTGAAAGTTTTGAGACTTTTGGCTGAATCCAATACCTGAAGCCCAAGTAAATGGCAACCGAGCCTGTCAGGGCTTGTAAATTGATGATTGTGAAATTGTCCATATTTTATGTTGTTGAGTATTTTGATACTAAGTAATTTGACGGAAATAAACTGTTCAATTTTTTTAGGCGATTCGCAAATATTTTCACATAATTTCCTTTCAGTCAATTATTTAGAAAATTTTTCCGAATCAAAAATTGAACAGTTTATTTTTATCCCGTCCCTTTGGATTCTCGAGAAAATGCTTTATTTTCGTTTTCATAAACCAACGTGTATGGAACGATATGGGCAGGTGCTACTCATAGCAATACCTTTTTTTATCCTATTAATCCTCATCGAAAAGGTGTATGGGCTGTGGAAAGGCGACGATAAAACACCTACGATGGATATGGTATCGAGTTTGCTATCGGGGCTGACCAATACGGTGAAGGATGTGCTGGGGCTGAGTGTTTCTGTGCTGGCATACAGCTACATGTTGGAACACTTGGCCATCACACAAATAGCTGTGAACGGCTGGGTATATGCACTTGTCTTTTTGATCTTGGATTTCCAAGGATATTGGGTACACCGATGGGCACATGAAATTAATTTTTTTTGGAATAAGCACCTCGTACATCATAGTAGCGAGGAGTTTAACCTCCCGTGTGCGCTGCGGCAAAGTATATCAGGTTTCATTAATTTGTTTACCTTTTTCCTGCTGCCCGCTGCTCTTTTGGGCGTGCCGGAAATAGTAGTGGCGACGATAGCTCCACTGCATCTCTTTGCTCAATTCTGGTATCATACTCGGCATATTGGGCGCATGGGTTGGTTGGAAAACATTATTGTCACACCTTCACATCATCGGGTACACCACGCCATTAATCCAGAATACTTGGATAAGAATTATGGCCAAATTTTTATTTTCTGGGACAAGTGGTTCGGCACCTTTCAGGAGGAGCGATCTGATGTACCGCCTGTTTATGGTATCACCCGCCCCGTGAGTACGTGGAATCCGGTAAAGATTAACTTCCAACACCTGTGGTTATTGGCGAAAGATGCTTGGTACGCCCAACATTGGCGCGATAAGTGGCGAATTTGGTGGATGCCCACAGGCTGGCGACCAGCTGATGTAGCCGCCCGTTTTCCCATTGCTAAAATTGATGATGTGTATCACTTTGACAAATACAACCCAGAAAGCCACGTGCTGCTAAAAACTTGGGCGATCGTGCATTTGCTGTTTATACTCGCTTTATCTGCTTACTTTTTTGGCTATTTAGCTGATATTGGCAGCCCAGGTATTTTTGTTTACGGGGTGTTTTTATTTGTAACCATTTATAGCCTCGCTGAACTCATGGATCGTTCGCAGTATGCTATTGCTTGGGAATTAGCGAAAGCAGGTATGGGTTATACGATTCTTTGGACGCAGGGCGATTGGTTTGGTATGAGTCAACACTGGACAATGGGTTTTATCGCGGTTAGTACTTACTTAGCGTTTTCGCTATGTATGACGGTTTGGTTGAGACCATCCTCTCGGCTCGGTGATGACACCTCTCAATCAAACTTTACTATTTAGTGTTTTGACGAAATAAACCGCTCAGCTTTAATGTCCCTTAGGAAAAGGAGAGGGCATACCCTCAGCAGAAGACACTGCCCCTCCTTTGCCACGGCTACCTCAACATGACTACTACTAAGCATAAAATACTACCCACTACTAGCCATATCCGCATATCGGACAACATTTTTTCTTTACTCATGTGACATTCTTTTGCGGGCTTCTACCTATTCGTGAACAAGTATTGCCACCGTTGGTTTTTTCAGTAATTTTGTTCGAATAGTTCTAAATCAAAAAGGATGCCAACACAATTTTTTTTAATATGTATGTAATGTGTAAAATGTGTATAAGTGCTATCCCGATAACTGTCAGGAGTGCATAGGTGTGATACCGAAAGGGGGCACGCCCTAAAAAAATGAATGGCTGATAGAAAAGTAACCGTTACTTTTGCAGACAATGGCTTACCAAGATTTACCTAAGATTGAACTGCACCTGCATCTCGATTGCTCGCTGAGCTATGAGGCAGCTCGTATGTTGGAACCCGGCCTGACGCTGGATACTTTTCGTGAGGAATTTATTGCACCTGCAAAATGTGCAGATTTGGTTGAATATATAGACCGCGCTACTCGCAGTATTGGCTTGATGCAAACGCCAGAGGCACTCCGATTGGTAACCTTAGATTTGTTTCGCCAATTGCAGGAAGACAATGTTATTTACGCGGAGATACGCTTTGCACCTTTGGAACATACGCTACGGGGCATGACTCCCGAAGCAGTAGTGGCTGCCGTGGACGAAGCCGTGGCAACAGGTATTCAACAATACGGCATACAAGCGGGCATCCTGCTTTGTACGCTGCGGCACTATACCGAGGAGCAGAGCTTACAGACGATTAAATTAGTAGAACAATTTCATGGCACCAGCCATGTTGTAGGATTCGATATTGCGAGCGATGAAGCCGGCTACCCCATCGATAATCATATAGCGGCCTTTGCTTATGCCAAAGCAAAGAATATTCCCTGCACGGCGCATGCAGGCGAAGCACTTGGTGCGCATAGTGTGTGGAAAACTCTTCAACACTTCCAGCCGTCGCGTATAGGTCATGGTGTCCGGTCGGTGGAAGACCCCCGATTGATAGACCATTTGCGAAAGCACAATATCCACTTGGAAGTTTGCCCCACTAGCAATGTGCAAACGAACGTTTACTCCACCATACGGCAACATGTGGCCGACCAGCTTTACCAAGCAGAGGTTTCTATGAGCATCAATACCGATGGGCGCACGTTGACGAATATCGACCTTTTTCACGAATACAACCTGCTAGCTGACCAGTTTGGATGGGAAGCATCTCACTTCCTCCGCTGTAACTTAGAAGCTGTGGCTCATGCTTTTGCACCTGAATCGGTTAAAGCTACTTTGCGGCAACAACTGCTGGAGGGGTGGGGAATTGTTTGATTTTTGATGTTTGATGTGTGATGTGTGATTTTTGAGTTGTGAGTGCCTAAAATAGCTTGACAAATATTAAAAAATCAAAAATCCAACATCAACGCCTCCACTACCCTATCCACCATCTGAGGCGTAATCTCAAGATGGAAAGTAAAACGCACGGTTCGCGGCCCAAAAGCAGTGGCGAGGATACCGTGTTTAGACAATTTTTCGAGTAAGTCGGCAGCCATGATGCCTTCTTGCAAATCGAAGATAACGATATTACTCTGCACAGGTCGTACGCTCTCCACCCAAGGCAATGTTGCTAAGACAGCCCCCACTTTTCGGGCATGGGCGTTGTCTTCTTGCAGGCGTTCAACGTGGTTTTCCAATGCGTACAAGCCTGCCGCCGCTAGGAATCCCGCTTGACGCATACCGCCCCCCATAGCTTTTCTGAATCGGCGTGCTTTATCGATGAAAGCTTGATCGCCAATCAGAAGCGAACCGACAGGTGCCCCTAAGCCCTTGCTGAGGCAAATAGAAATGCTGTCAAACTCACGCCCCCAGTCTAGTGTTGATTCGCCTGTTTCCACTAATGCATTGAAAAGACGGGCGCCATCTAAATGCAAGGCAAGCCCATATTGGTTGCAAACAGCACGAATGGGTTTAATTTCTGCTAAAGAATAAATACTCCCGCCTCCTTTATTACATGTATTTTCAACCACCACCAAGCGCGAGGACGGCAACCAGTCGTAAGATGGTTGAATGGCTGCTTCTACTTGCGGGCCAGTGATTTTGCCAAAATTTCCTTGCAGCAGCTTGATACTCACCCCAGAATGAAGAGCGTATCCCCCGTTTTCATATTGATAAACATGACTGGTTTCATCGCAAATGACTTCATCCATTGGCTGCGTGTGGCATTTGATGGCCAATTGGTTAGTCATAGTACCCGACGGGCAGAAAAGGGCTGCTTCTTTGCCAAATAAAGCTGCTGTAAATGCTTGTAATTTGTTTACAGTAGGGTCTTGCCGAAAAACATCATCGCCCACTGTCGCCTGCATCATTGCCTTCAACATACCCTCGGTGGGTTTGGTGACGGTGTCGCTTATCAAATTTATCATGACTATTTTTTGCGCAAATTCACGCTTTTATTTGAAACCAGAAAAAAATGAAACTCATTTATTATTAATACGTACAAATATAGTTGGTAGTGCTATTTTTGCATTAGTAATTTGACGGAAATAACTGATCCTTTTTTTCCGAAGGCTTGTCTTTATACACACGCTTTGTGCAAGTATTCCTACGCTTAATACATAAAATGGGATCATTTATTTTTTCCGTCCCTTACAATACAAGTGCCTACTTCTTATTATCGAACACTATAAATATTGGTGAAGCAACAGCATCGTTAAAACAATTGGACATTTGGGTTTATTATCAAATAACACCCTGCCTTTGATTTCTATTACCATTCGCAATTGTTTCTACGATTATGACTATAAGCAATAGTGCCATCTGCTAGACCTTCAACCACAAAGCAAATTGTAATCATCCCATGCCAACCGTAAACTTGCCCCACTTCCGCTCAATTTTTCTGCTTTGGGCAACATTAGTTTTAGTGTTACCAAGCTATGGGCAAATTGCCACCTCAAGGATTTTCTCCGACAATATGGTTTTGCAACGCAACCAACCCATTCATATTTGGGGTACAGCACCGGCGGGTACGCAGGTGAATTTGCGATTACACACCCAGTTGAGTCTCGCCTTTGCGGATGCGCAAGGAAACTGGGAAGCAGTACTGGGCAGCCTACCCGCAGGAGGCCCTTATCAATTATTGATTGAATCTCCGGTTGGTGACATTACTTATAGTAATATCGCCATTGGTGAAGTATGGATATGTGCTGGCCAATCCAATATGGAGCGCCCGCTTAAATTGGCCGATAATGGCACTGCGGAAGCAGCATCCGCCAACTGGCCCAACATACGCTTTTTTACTGTACCCAACGTTATGTCAGCAGTTGCCACCCGCCAGTTGACGAGCGGTCAGTGGTTAATTTGCACCCCAGAAACAGCCAAAGATTTCTCAGGAACTGGCTTCTATTTTGGCAAGCATCTATATCAGAACCTAAATATACCCATAGGATTGATAGATATTACCTGGGGAGGTACTCAAATTGATACATGGATAAGCCCACAAGGGCATGCCTTATTTCCTGATATGCAACCAGCACTATCTGCATTGGCCAACTTGGATATTGAAGAAGAAATCAACGCTATTACTACTAGCCAAGAAGCTTGGGATCAACAACTAGAACTCCAAGACATTGGCCTTCAACAGAACTGGTCATCCCCCAATGTGTCCATCGCTGGATGGGGCACCATGATGATACCCAAGTCATGGGAAAGCGATGCCTTGCCTGGTAGGGATGGCAGCGTATGGTTTAAACGAACCTTTACACTCACCACCACCCAAGCTGCATCCGACATTCAACTCTCCATCGGCAGAGTGGACGATAGCGATCAAACATGGGTCAATGGTCATTTAGTTGGAAGCACAGCGCTGAATCCGGGTTTGGTTCGTACTTATAATGTACCTGCTTCCTACTTACTGGCGGGTGAAAACCAGATTACCATTCGGGTGCGCGACTATGGTTATACAGGCGGTTTATTGGGCGGCTCTTCTGATATGAAGGTGCAACGCGATATTTGGCAGGTGCCACTTGCTGGTAATTGGTATTACAAAGTGGGTACACCCAATTTGGGAAATCGCCCATTAGACTTTGCTCCCAGCGATTACCCAAGCCTAATATTCAATGGCATGATAGGCCCGTTATTGGGACTGAGAATGGCAGGAGTTATTTGGTATCAGGGTGAAAGTGATTCAGGTAATCCTTTTCATTATCGGGACAAACAAATTAGGATAATCGACGATTGGAGAAGCCATTGGGGGATTGGCAATTTTCCCTTTATTACTACCCAATTGACTGCCTTTAGGCCAACGGTTTCTCAGCCTGGTGCAAGTTCATGGGCGACATTGCGCGAAAGCCAATTTTTCACCCTCAAACGCAGTAATACAGCTATCGCTTGTTTGATTGATGAAGGTGAAGCGTATGACATTCACTTATAGCTGACAAATATACAGTAGGCACCCGACTCGGTTTAGCCGCTAGAAAACTGGTTTACAACCATAATGTAGTAGCTCAAAGTCCGAGCTATTATCAGCAAACTATTAATGGTAACAAAATACAAGTGGTATTTAGGATCTACGGCTCTAATTGCAAAGCACCTCGCCTACTAATTTACCGGGTTTTGCCATTGCTGGCGAAGATGGACAGTTCGTTTGGGCAACAGCACGGCTTTTGAACGGACAGACAGTAGAAGTCTATCAGTGCAGCTATTACCCAGCCGAGATATGTACGATATGCGTGGTCGGATAACCCCGGTGTGTTGAATTTGAGAAATGCGGCAGGGCTGCTCGCTATGCCTTTTCGCACCGATGAATTACCAACTCCTTGGGATTAAACGTACCGTTATACTAGTTTACCTGACAACCAAGGTGCGACTCATTCGCGTATTGCCTTGGATATAGGTTACATAGTAAGTGCCTGTTGGCAAAGTGTGTAACGCCAGTGAGTCGCCTGAATAGATATTTTGCCATTGTTGTAAGCATTTTCCAGTGCTATCGTATAGCGCTATTTCAATGGCTTTCTCATTATTGGTTGTTACTCTTACTTCCTTGATATTATTGGGGTTCGGAAAAATATCAAAGGCTGCAGGGGTGCTAGGGCTGTCGGTGGATACGGGCGTGCAATCTGGCGAGCTGGCAGGCAATTCCTGTGGCTTCCATTGTTAACAGACCAGTATTCCAATCTCCCCATCACCCGTTTGCCAGTCTGATAAATCGAAATTGTATAACCCCGTTGGCGTACCTTTCACTTTGTAAACATTAACAGCTTGTCCATTGTGTGACCAATGTAGCGGCATACCTGCTTGGCAGATTTCCGGTGCGGGATCCAGGAGCGCACAGTTGGGAGATAGGAAATATGCATTGTCGTCATAATCTGGGTAGGTGCCAAAAATCGATGCCAAACCATCGCTATCTATACATACTGCCGTGTATTCATCGCAAGCAAGGCCAAAAACTGGTTCGCTATAATCCGTCATAGCTCTCGCCATAAACGCCAAGTGCCTACCCTTGCGGTCGGGGTCGTCATAATGGGTATCTGTAATAACACGCCCCAAAAAAGGGATGTCGAAAAATGGCATTTCACTAATAGCTACATCGGTATCATAAGGATTGCTCAAGGCATCAATAGAGGAAACCGTGCCATTTTCGGCTGTAAAATACACACCTCCCAAAACGGCCATGCCCGCACTTGTGCCGCCAATAACAACTTGGCGTTCCTGTATGGCTGTATTGATGCGTGTTGCAACGGCTGTTCCTCTCCATAGTGATACATAATCCCACTGGTCACCACCAGCCAGCCAGATGGCTTCAGCTTTGGCAATACGCCCTAAGACATAAGGGTCTTCGGATGCTTGTGCATTGTGGCAAACTATCGTTTCCACAGAATTGAGTAGTACACCTAATTCATTGTATATAAAATCATTATAACCATCGCTTCCACTAGCTCTTAGTATCAATACATCCCCCCTGCTGCCCGTTCGGCAAACCAACGCATCGCATTTTCGTTTTCAGACGCACCTCCCATCAGGCAAACACCTCCTAAGGGCTGCGAAACCATATCATTACTATTACCTGTAAAATATGAAGTATAGGATTGCGCTATGGACAAAAGCGTCCATCCGCACAGGATTATTATTGTGCCAACTTTTTTCATGTGTATGTACTTTTCGTTCTTTCGGGAGCAAATATCGTGCTAATTAATTGAGAATAGAAAGAACTTGGTTGATAATGTACTTAGCAATTTGACGGAAAATAACTGAGTCCATTTTTCCTGAAAGCTTGTCTTTATGCACACGCTTTGTGCAAGTATTCCTACGCTTAGTGTATAAAGCCAAGTCAAAAATGGTATCACTTATTTTTTTCCGTCCCTTACACCTCCTCCCTTATAAGTACCTAAGCTTTGGTAAACCAACTTAGATGCAGCCGCTCCCGAAGACCTGATGTTTGTAGTTTATCATTATGCTTATCGGGATAAATACGGTTGGACAAGAAAATAAAAATAAGGTCATTCTCAGGATCTGCCCAGACGCACGTTCCGGTGAAGCCCGTATGGCCAAAAGTATCATCGGAAGCACCAAATTGGCGAAGCGATCGCGAGTGGCCTGCCAATCGATCAAAGCCTAAAGCCCTGTAGTTGAAACGATTTTTGTGAGTAAACAACCGAACCGATTCAGCCGTCAAAATGGGATCGCCTCCGTACGAACCCTCATTGAGTAGCATCTGGAAGATAACTGCTAGGTCTCGGGCATTGCCAAACAAACCTGCATGCCCTCCAACACCGCCTAGCAGCATGGCGCTTTCGTCATGGACTTCCCCGTGCACCAAAGCTTTCCGCCATGTTTTATCTCGCTCGGTTGGTACTATTTCTGCTTCTGGGAGATGTAGCCCGGGGCGATACATTAGTTTTTTCACCCCAAGACGGCTGTATATCCTGCCATCCAGTAGCTGATCCAAGGGCGTTCCTGCTTGTTGTTCTACGAGTTGCTGCAACAAGATAAAATTTACATCGCTGTATCGAAAATAGCCTTTTCTAGGCATGGGTACTTTCCGTATCTCATTTTTTAACGAATCACTTACGCCATTTTTCAAGAAGAGATCTTTTCCTAGTTCGGTATCGTAACCCGGTTGACGATAGGTACTTAGTAAATCATGCTGACGTAGCCAGTGAGCGATAGGCAAGTTGGATTGTAATCCACTATGATGCGATAGCAAATGACTGACGCGCAAGTATTTCAACCCCGTACGGTCGTAAGTGGTGGTATAATCACTTATCCGTTTTTCCATGGCTAAACGTCCCGTTCCATGCAACCATATCGCACCTAAAGTAGTGGCTGCCACTTTGGTAATGGATGCCAGATCATATACATCGGAATGATTTACCGCCTGCTCTTTATGGTAGGTATGGTAGCCAAAAGTCCTGTCATATACAATCGTACCCGATTTAGCCACCAGTACTTGGCAACCGGGAAAAGCTTTACTGCGGATGGCTCGATGGATGTATTTTTCCATTTTCTCCAACCGCGCTCGGTCTATACCTACGTATTCAGGAGGTGCATGCCCTAAGCGTTTGGCGGCCAAGATGGCTCCATTTGAGCTGCGAACTTGCACTGCGCCGAATAAAGCTTCTGCTAACAAAGCTTGCGCTGTTGGACTTTCGTCTGCCACAGAAACTACTGGAGTGCCTAAAGTGGATAGCCATCCTGCTGATGTCACCCCCAGCAAGGCAAATACCACTTGCTGCTGTGAAACCATTTCTTTTATCTGCAATTGATGCGTACTTAATTGCGCAAGTTGATCGGCATTCACAACGAACACGGTTACCATCTGTGTTTCACATTCCTCGGGAATAATGGGTAACTCATGCGTCCAAGTCCATTCTCTGTAAGCGGCATATTGGGAAATTGCATGGCTAAACACAGGGAAAACACAACCTTCGGGGCGTACAATTTGTAGGTTGTAGGAAGGATGCAACGGCCATAAAGAAACGCCCTCTGGTTGTTCTACTAACAAAGAGGAAGCGATTCGCGACCAATCAGCATAAGCAACGGTGTCTAACCCATGCGCCATGAGAGATTTTTCAGTCGCTTCACCAGCAACCGCTACTTCTGGCAACCAATAATCATCCGATAATATCGTATCTACATCTTCAAGGCGATCAAAACCGTACAGCTCATCGGCAATAACCGTTGTATCGGAATCAACACTTGCCACCCCATCTACGATAGAACGCTGTTGCCATTGAAAAGGCAACCATAGGAGAAAAGCAATCCAGCGCCCATCCCTAGCAGGACGGTTGTTTTCTTGTGCATTGTTTGGTAATATAACGTTCTTTGCATAAACGAAAGAACTACCAATAAGATACAAATAAGGTGTTAAAATATTTGAGAAAGCGAACCATGTCGCTCTTAGGGAGGAGAAAAAATTAATTTGCCGCAAAGGCACGAAGTTTTGCCTAATTGAGATACTGAGAATGACCTTGCCTTCGCTGATTGTCTAGCAAATTGGCTAAGACGGCTTTACTGATTGTTTTGCACCTTAGGGAAGAAGTACTGAGTTTAAAATATTGGCATGCTTTTTGCAATCATTAAATCAGATTACAATTTGTTATAGTTATGAGGTCGAAGCCTGCGTTGAATGCAGGCTTTTTTTTTGTAATAACCTTTCAAAATAGATAATTACTTTCCTAGTACTACCTATCTTTGCGCCGAAAAATGAGACACGATCTCTTATTCCCTACCATGAACTTGTCTAGCAATTCCATACTCCTATACAAGTTCCAAATAAAACCATAAACCAATGATCATTGGCGTTCCAAAAGAAATAAAGAACAATGAAAACCGGGTGGCTTTGACCCCTGCCGGAGCGTATGAATTGAGCCAACGTGGCCACCAAGTCTTCGTACAAGCTACCGCAGGAGAGGGCAGCGGCTTCAAAGATGAAGAATACGCTGCAGCAGGAGCCACGCTATTGCCAACCATCGAGGAAGTGTACAGCATTGCCGAGATGATTATCAAGGTAAAAGAGCCCATCGAAAAGGAGTACAAGCTCATCAAAAAGACCAATTGCTCTTTACGTATTTCCATTTCGCTTCTTATGAACCCTTGACTAATGCGATGGTGGAAAGCGGTGCCGTTTGCTTAGCTTATGAAACCGTAGAACTCTCCGATAGAAGCCTTCCGTTGCTGGTGCCAATGGTGAAGTGGCTGGACGGATGAGTATCCAAGAAGGAGCGAAGTACTTGGAAAAACCTATGGGAGGCCGTGGTGTGCTATTAGGTGGTGTAGCAGGGGTAGCCTGGCAAAGTTGTTATCCTTGGGGTGGCATCGTGGGCACGGAAGCCGCCAAGATGGCTGCTGGGTTAGGTGCCAACGTAGTCATCATGGATGTCAGTTTGCCGCGATTACGCTATTTGAGCGATACGATGCCGGCCAACGTCACTACGCTATACTCGAATGCTTATAATATCAAAGAGCAAATCAAAACTGCCGACTTAATCGTAGGTGCAGTACTCATTCCTGGTGCTAAAGCACCCAAGTTGATAACAAGAGAGATGCTCAAGGATATGCGTCCGGGGACAGTGTTGGTGGACGTGGCTGTTGACCAAGGAGGCTGCATTGAAACTTGTACGCCTACTACACACGCCGACCCCACCTTTGTTATTGATGACATCATCCATTACTGTGTGGCCAACATGCCTGGGGCTGTACCATATACATCAACACTTGCACTGACCAACGCTACCCTACCCCTACGCCATACAATTGGCTGACAAGGGATGGAAAAAGGCTTGCACCGACAATAAACCACTGAGTTTAGGCTTGAATGTGGTAAATGGTAAAGTGGTCTATAAAGCAGTTGCCGATGCTTTCGATTTGGCCTATACGCCACTTGAGGAAGTGCTGTAAGATGGCAATAATGGGGATGTGTAGGGCGCTATACATCCCCATTTTTTACAAGGCAGAACAACAATGGAACTGTTCACCTCTATATTCGGACAATAGAACTGTTTATTTTCGCCTAATTATAAAGTAGGAAAAACGAAAGCACATGCGCATCTTGGGCTATATCGACCACCCGGTCATGAAGATTACGGTATTCAGAACAGATACCCGTGTTTCCATTAAGTTTGAACACAGAGATTTTGAACAAACGTATAAATTCCGCCCGGACATACACACGAATAGTCTAGTGGAAATCAGGCAATTGGTGGATGAAACCTTTGCACAAGCTGTGATGAAAAGATTTCAACAGATGGAGCGAGATTTGGGTGGAACATTTGGAAGAAACCTACCCAGCACACCAGACGAGTTGTTCCCCAATATTGTTTAACGTGTAGGAATACGCCACTAACAAGCAACTGCATTAAAGCTCAGTTGCCCTACGAAACGCAGCATAGCTTTTTTAATCCCTTCTCTAATATGGCTAAACACCTGCTCCTCAGATTCGGAGGAATGACTGAGTACGTGCAAAGGGTCTGGAATATCTAAAGCGATATGCTCCTTAACCTGAATATCAGCCGGTAGCTTGGAGAGCGCATCAGGAGAAACGGTGATGAGATAATCAAACTCCTGCCCTGAAAAATGAGCTACATCCCTGGGACTCACCTCCGTCATATCAATATTATCGTCAAGCATAGCTTTTACCGCCAAGGGATGCGTGTGAATCGCCCTCATTCCGGCACTGTGTACCTCCATGCTGCCTTGCCCAAAATGCCTAAGATAGGCCTCTGCCATACGGCTTCTGCATGCATTTCCTGTACACAAGACAAGTATTCGCTTCATACAATGCACAAAATTTACGCAAAGTTAACATTTAATTTACATGAAACAATAGAAGGGGGTGTTTTTTGGTGGGGTGGTTATGTATTGAAAGTTGGTGTTACTGAATAGACAAACTTTGAAGGGATTCATATTTTTGCCGCAACTCTTTTGCTAATGTATGTATATCAAACTTTGAGTGGGCAAATTCCTCTACTTGTTTACAGGAACGTAGATATACTTCATTATCCATGTTGTAATAATGAGTAATTGTACGAACGAGTGCATCAATATCACCTTCTTTACTCAGTTTTCCATACTTAACAATAAATGGGATATCGCAATGTTGCGTTGCAATAATCGGCATTCCTTGCCACTGTGCATACATGAGGACAACGGGGGCACCACCTTCGCAATCACGATATCTACTGTATCTACTGGGATGGATAAATACATGGTGTTTTGACATCAAATCAGCTAATTCATCGCTCGCTACCCAATCTATACATTGTATTTTTCCTTCAAGACTGTTTGCTTTTATATAATTCATCACCCGATTCATGTAATCTTCATCTCTTGCATTACCTACTAAGGTAAGTTGCATATTCGGGCAGCTATCAAGTGATTGATGGAATGCCATAACGGTATCCAATTGCCCCTTTTTTTCCGTCATAGCAGCAATCTGTAAGAGGCGTAAAGTTTGCAAGTTTTTAAAGGGGCGTTTTAATACGGGCTGTGGAGGTATCCCGAGTCGTTGAATGGCAAGTTTCTCAGCAGGGCATCCCATCTTTGTTAAAATTTCTATACCGTGCGGACCTTCACACAGAATTTTATCAGCTTTTTGAAACAGCCATTGGTATTCCTTCCTGTATCGTGGTTGCGTATAAGGCAAAAATTCATAGTCAAAGCCATAAAAAGAGACTACAAGTGGAATATTCGCTTGCTCGATGATTTTTTTGTAATTCACAGCCACTGGGGCAAAGTGTGCGTGGAGAAGATCAACTTTATTGGCTAAAATATAATCCAAAATAATGGCTTCATCATGGTAAACCCCTTTGCTAAACAAGTAACGCCCCATTCTCTTGAGTGCCCTACGCCCCCATTGCCATGCTTTAGGATCAATTGGAGCTTCTATTAATGAACCTTGATATGTTTCAATAAAGGAAAAAGAATCATGGTAAAAATTATTAGGCAAATATCGCTTTGCCGCAATACTCTGCTTAACACCGGGCGTATGCACCATTAAATCATAAGCCCAATGTTCAGACTTGTTGAGGTAGTGGTTAAAGAGATGTAGGATGTGGAGTGGCTTATCCATAATATTAAATAACTTTACGCCAGTAAACCAGATAATAGTGGTGAAAATAGATGATAAAATAATATCCGGTTTAAAATGGACTAGTTTTTCTGCTCTTTTTCAGCTCGTACTACAAACAGGCGTTTGGGTATTCGTGGCCCGTATGTTAACTTCATCTGACTTGGGGCTATTAGCTGTGATTGGTGTAATACTTTCTATAGGTGTATCGTTCAAAGACATGGGTACAAGTGCAGCTGTTATCCATTATCAAGATATGGATAATAGCAGTTATAATGCTTTTTGGTGGTTTAATGTTTATATGGGTATAGGCATAACACTCCTTCTTATGGTCTTGTCTCCAATAGTCGGTTGGTTTTATGAACTAAAAAAGCTAACGCTATATCTTGTAATCGCCTCCCTTTCCATTTTCATACACAGTTTTAGTCATCTTTATGCTACTCTTCTAAGAAAAGAGTTAGAGTTTAAATCCTTGGAACTGAGTAGTATGGTGTCCTTTATAGCTGGTTCAACCCTTACTTTGGCAGGGTTGTATTATCAAAAAGGTCTATGGGCTGTAGTGATAGGCCGTCTATTTAATGATATAGTTTTCACGGTGATGGTAATTTTGTCTGGTAGGAGGTTCTTTATACCCGCTCCTCACCATGAGTTATTACTTATAAAACCCTATTTAAGGTTTAGTATGTTCCAGATTGGTGATCAATTGATAAACCGACTCAATGCTGACATGGATAAAGTGCTTATTGGCAAGTTTTTGGAATGGAAATCCTCGGTTTTTATAGTTTAGCTATGCAAATTTTATTACTCCTCTCAGACGGATTAATCCCATCATCAATAAAATTTCTTTTCCTTTGTTTTCCAAACTTCAAAACTTCGCAAGCCGAAGGAATTATTACTACAAACTTACATTACAATTGCTTGGAATAATAGTCATTCCTTCTTTAGGTTTTAGGTGTATTCTCAAATGTAACCGTCTCCCTAATGTTTGGACTTAATTGGCAAAATGCTGCTCCTTTTGTACAAATGATGGCTAGTAGATTCTCAAAACGATTGCCAATCTTGGTGGTTCACTTTTGTTATCTATGGGATATGCTCATGTAAACTTCTACTGGAATATCTTCTGGACGCTTCTATTAAGCAGTGGGCTTTGGATTGCCTTTTTATCACATATGATACGATTGAGGCAGCATTATGGAGCTTAATTATGTCCAATATATTAGGCAGTATTTTTTGGCATAGGATCATGGCTAAAGCTGGTAAGATTAACTACTGTTCTATATTAAAAACATTATTTAATACAACTTGCTTTACTGGGATTTCATTATTTTTATTATATTTTTTAAACAGATTAATAACTGTTCAGATAAACATGCAATTCTCTTTTTTTGCGATTGCAATAATCTATATCATAGCATATCTTATTTTCATCAGATATGCTGAATTTAAGACAATAAGAAGGATTGTAACTATATTAAAAAAGTAGTAATGGAATTTACAGGTATTGCACTAGCTTGGAGGAAAAGACCATCTCTTTATTTATCAGAAACGAATGAATCAGACTTTACTTTCACCCTTTGCAATAGTGAAAAAGCGTCCGACAAAGAGTACTTGAGTGAATTCAAGTCAAATGATATTACTGTATGGGTTATTGGAGAAATTTATAACCTTTCCACCATGGTAATTCGCAATCACATTACGGAGGCTAACAATTTAGCACATTTGATTGCATTAATATATGCAACTGGTAAAATAGACAAAGAAATAAAAAAACTGGAGGGTGAATTCTTTATACAAATTTACGATAAGGAACGCCAACAACTTAAGTTAATTACTGATAAATTGGGATTAATACCCATTTATTACTCGCAAACAGATTTTCAATTTATTTGGTCAAATAGGCTATCAGCCGTGGCTGATATGTTATCAAACCCGATATTGGATACTTCTGCTATAGTTTGCTTTATGGAATTAGAGTATATACTTGGTAATAAGACGTTGTTTGAGAATATTGGTATTATTGAACCAGCTCATTCCATAACTTTGGATTTCCAAAGTAAAGAACTAATTAAAAAAGAGCAATATTGGTCGTGGAATGAAATTACTGCTAATCCCATAGATTTTGAAAAAGCCGTCGATTTGACAGCAGAGTGTTTTTTGTCATCAATTGAAAAGCGTTTCAATCAGCAGAAAGAATGGGCGTGTCGCTTAGTGGCGGCTTAGATTCTCGGCTCATTGTCGCTAGCATAAAACACTTATTTCCAAAATACAAAGGTTTTGCTTATACATTTGGAATAGATGGATGTTTGGATTTAAAAATTGCAAGGAGGTTTCCAAAAGAGCAGAATGGCAACATAAGTTCTACCCTCTTGATCCAGAAAATTGGCTTTTAAGGCGCATCCCTTCTGTGTTTGTTACTAGCGGAATGAAAAGCATCCTACACCCCCACGGTGTAGAGTTTATGCAAGATGTAAAGAAATATATATCGGTGAATATAAATGGATTTATAGGAGATGTCGTTCTGGGAGGAGTTTTTTAAGGACACATTTTTTAAACCAACGAATATCTAATGAATCCGCTTTGTCATTTTACGGCAACCAGCATCATCTAGCTGACTTGGTAAACTCTTATTACGATGGCAATAGCACTGATTTTCATTTGATCGCAAATCGGAGTCGCAGGTTTGTAAATCAGGGCTTATTGGCAATCAATGGCGAAGTGTTACAAAGGAGACCTTTTGTAGATGACCAGTTATTAGATCTTTTATATGGCATTCCAGATGATTTTCGCTTCAAACACCGATTATATAAAGCGGTTGCTTTAAAGCACTTTCCAAAGTTTTTTCAAGACATTCCTTGGCAAAGCAATGGTCTGACGTTGCCATACCACAACACACGTTGGGGGTGGGTGCTTGTAAAAAAGAAAAACCTTTCTTATCGGCTAGGTTTGAAAAAAAATAACCGCAATTACGAAAAATATCAGGATTGGATGCAACACCCCATTTCGGCAAATTGATAGATACACTACTTTGGGGTGAAGAATGGGCATATCAATCTCAGTTAAGGGATATTATAATGCCTAAAGGGCATAAACCAATTGTTTATGATTACAAAAAAATGGGTGTGCTATTGACACTGTGCATCTATCTGTCTGGCAAAAAAACACTACTTGATGCTGCATTCCAAATCAATAGTGATTCTTGATATACAAAAAGTTATTAGACAAATTATTTGTTATAGTATACATTATAGGGTGTATCTGTACCTGAATTAAAATAAGTATCATTAAGTTCAGGATACAATTCCAAATATCGCTTATCCATAGAGCGAACATCACCAATAATTTCGGCAGGATTACCGCTCACAATAGCATACGCTGGCACATCCTTACTTACGATGGCTCCCTGCACTGATGAGGCGCTCCACCGTCGTGACACCAGATAGTATTTTAGCCGCTGCAATGAATACATATTCCCCAATAACAACTGGCTTTTTGGAATACGCTTTTTTCAGTTTCTGGAATTGCTGTGTATGTATCACCATATAATCTTATTGCAATATGACTACCGTGCGTAATGATGCCACTCCATGCTGCCATTTGAGTTCCTTTTCCTATCGTAATCCCTCCTGTTCCATCTAAAAGCGTATAATGACCGATAAAAACATTATCTGATAGGTAAATATGGGACACATGACTGAGATGCGCTGTATCACTAATCCTTACCCTTGGCAACCAATTACCATCAGAATCTTTCCACCCCAAACCATTCGAGGTTGCTTTTGTCGTCGCAAGAAGTCAAAAATTCCTAGGCGTTCGGCTAAGGCACGGATGATCTTTTTAATTAATTTCATAAAAGCTTTCGATGGTTTCGCAAATAACACTCAATTGTCTATCCGTTAGTTCAGTAAACAAGGTAATCGCAATAAGCGGTCACTATCTCTGGTGATAACTTTATCAACCCCTGAAAAGTGTCCGTATTTTCTCCCTCACCCAGTAAATGTAATGCGAGATAATGAAAATAACACGGGATGCCTTGCTCTTGCGCATAATTCACGAAAGCCTCTTTAACGCTTGTATCTTCCAACTTGATGTAAAACAGATGCCCATTCGGATGATAATCATCATGAACTTCCATAACCAGCCTTTCTATACCCGATAATCGCGTGAAGTAGTTGTCCCAAAGCAGTCTGCGGCGCTCTGTCCCTCCTTTAACACGCAATAGCTGAGCCAACAAAAACGCGGCACTCAGTTCGCTCATCAAGTAACTTGAACCTAAACTTACCCAAGTATATTTATCAACTTGTTTTTGGATAAACTGCTTTCGATTAGTGCCTTTTTCCCGGAAGATTTCAGCAGGTTCGTTATAGATGGGGTTATTAATAAGTAACGCCCCACCTTCTCCGCATTGAATATTTTTTGTAGCATGAAAACTGAGGGTTCCTAAATCGCCTATTGTCCCTAAATGGCGGCCTTTGTAATACGAGTCAATGCAGTGAGCAGCGTCTTCTACTACCTTGAGATGATGCCTATGTGCTATACTCATGATGGCATCCATATCACAGGCTACCCCTCCATAGTGCCTTAACGAGTATTACTTTCGTTTGGGGGTGATAGCCGCTTCAACGCAAGCAGGGTCGATGTTCATAGTGGCAGGATCGATATCCACGAACACAATTTTTGCGCCCCTCATGGCAAAAGCATTAGCAGCAGATACAAAGTTGAACGAAGACATGATAACCTCGTCATCTTTAGAAATATCCAACAACAGTGCACACATTTCCAAGGCATGAGTACACGAAGAGGTAAGCAATACTTTTTGGCTGTGTGTCAGCGATACCAACTCCTCTTCACACAATGCTGTATAATGCCCTCCACCCGCAAAAGAACCCGAACGAATAACGTCTTCCAGATACTTAGTTTCGTCACCTGATACATAAGGAATATGAGAAGGGGATATTCATCTGCTTCATCGCAAAATCACGATTTTACCTATACCATTCGTAAAAAATGTATCCTGTTCGCTTTCATAATGCTTTATTGCTTCTTTACTAGTATCGTTTCTTGCGACAACACGATACAAATACACCCCATTGGCTAGTTGATCTCCATTGTCGTCTCGTCCATCCCACACAAATTCTGTGCGGTGAGTACCTACCGATAAACTACCTAATTCTACCTCATCTATATGGCGAACCACACGACCCGATATGGTTAATATTTGAATGTAGGCTGATACTTCATCAGTAAGGCCAGTCAGGGTGTAAACAAACTGTGTTTGGGTAGAAAAAAGGTTGGGATAGGGAAGAAAATACGACAACTGCTGCTCCAAGATAACTTCAAAATTGATTTCGTATAATAATTTACCCGCCAAATTGCCGCTTATATCACTACCCTTCACGATTAGTTTGTACGTTCCATTTTGAGGAAGAAGCGGTTGAAAGCGCAACCTTGCCTTGTTAACTCCTGGCTGAAATTCGTAAGAAAAAGTTGAAGTTCCAGCATCAATGCTTAGTTCTTGGCCGTCAGGTTGCTGGATTTTAATATCAAATACTTCGGGTCTATCCAAAGGCAGGTATATATTTTCATCCGTAATACTCGCTACTATCTCAGTATTGGCTGCAACTAAATCCCCGTCTAATATTCTCACCCCATCAAAAGTTACGTCAACAACAGGGTCAATTCGGTCTGTCCGACAAAGAAAAACTTATTTAGGGTGTTGTTAACCCGGGTTAATTCCACGGGCAAGCTCTCCGGATTGAGATTTAGTAGTAATTGATTTTCCAAAGATGTAGGTGCAGTGGGAAGCCTAGTTTTCCAAATGGCACTCTCGTCGGCAACCAATGGAGCGATGGAAAAAGTATCTGTCTGAAATATTTGCCCTTTATTTAACCAAGTGAAATGTAAAGCCACACTATCGTTCAATGAAACTTGGCCTATATTGGAAATACCTACTTCAATGGTATAATAATCGCCTTGCATGAGTGTATCCCCGCTGACCTGCCAATGGTAGGCTGGATCTATAGCTAACTCTGCCAAATCACTTTTGCTAATGTGCCAATAATCCAGTTGCGGGCAAGTCAAGTCTGTACTGTCGGAAACAGACCATCTTAGCTGTAGATATTTCCCTAATTCCCAATCACCTGTGTTCAATGCTAAGGTTCCATTGTAAGCAGCCTCTATGACACCTATGGAATCTAGTGTCAAGGGTTCGTCTCCTGAAAAGAGTGTAAAATGACCTATATCGGCAAATGTTGTATCCGAATGTTGCCAATTAAAAAGAACCCACTCTTCACTAGGTACCATTATGGGTGAAAGATAACGGCCTGCCGGCAAATCCGTAGGAATAAACGCATCTACGTTGAGTTCTGTGGTTATATCAGGTGAAATACCTTCATTTAGCACCCCTATGTTTTTGGTAAAACACGGTGTAGGGAACATTACCGTTGGTTTCTAATTGTCGCACCAATGTAGCACCTTGTTCTTCCAACAAGCCAAAAATATTCTCCCCATAAGTCAAACTATCACTGGCCCGGTGGCCAATCGCCAAATCAGGAGCCTCTCCTCAGTAACGTAAATAAAAGACGTATGCTTGGTCAGGAACAATATCATTCAAAAAGACCATTAGGTTTTCACGCTCTTCAAAGGAAGCGGTAGGAAAAGCAAATACCCTCGACCCCCTGTTGGCACGCCATAATCACCCGCATTAAACGTATTTGGCCCAGGGGGATTCCTCCAAAATCCACTAGGATTGTTAGGCGGATAAACGACCACACCAATTCCTTCATGGAGATAATTCCAAGGTACTACTGAACCCGCAAGGTTATCGAAGTTATACGACAATCCCGGGCGGTCAGTGGCACTCCACAAATTATTTTTTATCCTTACATTAAAAGCACTCTGACCAAAGACAAATTGCTTCTCATCATTGATCATAATATCATCAAAAGTCCCTTCTTCCCATTGCCCCCAATGTCCTTGCCCCCAGCCAGAGGTAATACCGTTGATAAAGGTAAAGGAACTTTTCTCCCATAATGGTTGATCATTTGTTGTTGCACTATCGGGTGCTATACGCCAGTAATAAACAGTGCTGTCCTTCCAAACCATTTGGTTGCCAGCGAATAACACCACCTCTTTGTACGATGGTTTTACTATCCTGCACGGTTGCAAAATACGGGGTTGTATCAATCTGTATATGATAAGCCATCTCGTCTGCAAGCATATTCGCAGTGGAAGCCTTCAGTGTCAGTTCTTGATCACCCACTATTGCAAAATCTGGAGGCCATACAGGAACAACAGAGTTATCAACTATAAAAAAAGGAACACCTACCTGCCCACTAGTTTGCACTAAAACATTATTGAATTCAGCCGTAGTAATTGGATATTCTTCTATTTCGTTCCCGGTATCCAAGGCTACCTCAATACAGTTGACACCTACACCTATTCTTAGGGACAGGAATACTCATAGATACTGTATTACTAAATAAAGGTGCTTTGATACGAACACTGTTTTCAAATGCTATTGCCTCATTGGGTAAAAAATGCCTTACAGTACATCCAATGAATCCTCAATGGCCGAACCTATGTTTATTACGTCAAAGGCAATTGCAAAACTATCTTTTGGGTGCTTATTATCTGGGGTGTAAAAACAACTTTACTTGGATCTACTACATAATCCGGCTTTAAAGATGGGTTCAGCCGAAAAGCAGGATCCCCGTGTATGCTAAATTGCTCCATTAGCGAACCATACGCTTGGTCTGTAAAGTTCTCATAATGTGCTATGGCTGCTTTTATGCCATCGCCAACAGGTTGACCGTATAGATCGTTGCTCATCAATTCGTAAAAACGACGACCAAAATTACTAAGCGCATGGATAAACCCAAGCCCGCGTGAAGCACCATACACACCAGCACCCCCATTTTCCAGCAGAATAAACCTTTCGCCTATGCTCCTGAATTCATCAAACATATTTCCAGAGTAACAGCCTAAAGAAAGCATCAATGGGTACTTATTGACATTTTGATAATTATCGGGATTGTCTATATTAAAATCAAACGTCCCCGCACTAGAGTGACCAAAAAAGGTAAGTATCGAAACCCCTTCATTGATCCGGCCAAATATGGCATCCGATTGTGATTGCTGAATGGGGTCGGTGCTGGTTTTGTAGAACCCGGTTACAGCTGCCCCGAACGAGCCATTTTCTGCTAACGCGGCCATGTTTTCCAAATTGTTGCGGATGCTTTGCTGCTCAGAAGCAGTACTGCCGCCTCCTAAATGCAGGATGTTTTTCATCCATGCCTTGCCTGCTATGGTTTGCGGAGCATTAGCTACCGCTGTTTCCATATTGCGTATTTTGTTGAGGTAAATATTCACCTCCGCAGGGGATATTGCCGGCAGGCGGCCTATACCTACTCGGGGGGTGGGTTTGTCAATACGCGAAACTAAGAGGTTGTCGCTGGCGGGATAGCCGAATGAAGGCACAAAGAAAGTGTTCCCCAAGGCAGCCGACAAGTTGGCCGCTGAGCGAATCGCTGTGTATTCTCTTCCTTTGCCAATGATAAACAGATACTTAAAATTGGGGTTTTCACGCAGTTGCCAAGCCACAAAATTGCGTATGGCTACTGGGTGATAATCCACGCCGTAGCCAAATTGTGCGTACAAATCTTCTACGTTTACCACAGCGGTTCGGTATCCACCTCCTGCCGCCGAAGCACGGTAATCCGCATAAGCTTGCACAGGGTCACCATCTGTTCGTAGCACGCGGCTCGTCAGGATGATGTAATCCGCATCTCCTGCTGCTGGCATGGGAATGGATATGTTCTCTACTGCGGCCTCTTGTCCATTATCCGTCACGGGCAGCACCCATAACACGCGATTTTGGCCGGCAGCTGGCAACTTGACACGCAGCACTCCTCCCTGAATATCACTGACGGTTATCCGATACCCGTTCACCACATCATACACCACCGCTGATGCCGCCCCGTAATTCGTCAATTCCCAGCCTACTTCACCACCTGCATCCATTTGGCAATTAAAAACGCTCGCTCCGCCAGCATCGGATAGTGCGGGGTATGTCATGCGTACAAAACCCACCGAAACTTCATCTTTAGGCCCGCCACTGCCTTCCCAACTGACAACTGCCTGACCCGATGCCAAATCCGCTATGGCTACTTCCGTGTCCACATTCATCATGCGCCAATTGTAAAAGAATCGCGCCTCAGTTCCGTGCCATTGACCCGCAACCGCTGGTCGTGCTCGAATAAAGCCGCCACATAACGTGTTTGTAGGCGGGCTGACGGCCCAGAAGGGTATAAACCGGGTAGTGCTAACGTGATTTCTTGGGTGGTAGAACCATCGCCTAGCAACTGGTTGATAGTTCGGTTGCCATACCCCTCCCCTATGCCAAAATGGGAGTAGTGGAGCGTTGCACCAGAGAATCGGTAGTATTCCTTAGCGAAACTGCCCGTATTAACTTGCTCTGCTTCGCGCCAAATATAAGAAGCCACCACGGGAGGATTATCCCAATCATTTTCTATAGCTGCATACCTCAAACCGGGGGTGTCACGCCAAGTCAGAAAATAGCTGGCGGTATCGGTAATGATACTATATGCAGGATTTAATTGCTGATTGGCAGCATCGCGATATAAGAGGGAGTCTAGTTCACCTCGGTTTTTTCGCCCGTAAAACAACAGGTAATCTCCGCTTTGCAACGGCATCCCCTCTGATTGAGTAACATAATAAGGTACTTCTACACCGTGATGAAATAGCCTGAATTGTTCAGCCATAATGCTCTCTAAAGGCCAGCCCTGTGCTTGTAGCGATTCGTATGTAATGCGATACCATCCATCTGCCGCCACAGGCACTTTTACCCTAGCAGCCTCTCCTTGAAGCCACTCGTGTCCATACAAAGTATCTGTTCCAGACACAATCTGTGCTTGCAGCGAAAAACTTACCAGCCAGGCCATCATTAAGACCGAAATACACTTTTTCATCTATTGGAACTATTTCATGTCGTAAAAATAACAACTTTTTTGGGCTATACTCAAAGTACCTCCGCTACAGTAAAGATACTCCCGCCAACAAAAACGGTATCTGCAGATTGGGCAGCTTTTTTAGCGGCAGCAAAGGCCCGTCTCACCGATGTATAGGTTTTACCTTTCAAACCATACAAAGCAGCGGTTTGTTGCAATTCGGTTGCTGCTAACCCTCTGGGTATGTTGGCCTTTGCAAAATAATAACGCGCTGATGAAGGAAACAATGGCAACACCTCATCTAATTTTTTGTCGTTCACCACACCTATCACGATATGCAATTGTCCGGGCATATCCTTCAACGCTCCCAGAATGGCTTTCAGTCCACCTTCATTGTGAGCACTATCCACCAAAACCAATGGGTTTTCGGCCAATACTTGCCAACGCCCTTGAAAACGAGTTCGCTCACGCAGCGTTTCCCAACCCTTTTCAATTGCGTCAAAGGGTAGAAATCTGTTGGTGGCGTGTTGTTGCCACCATTCCAAGGCGGCCAACGCCGTTTGAATATTGAGTGCTTGATAAGGGCCGTGTAAAGCCACCTTCAAAGCTGGTGTATAAAGCTGTTGCTTGCGCCATACTTCGTATTGGGTGTGGTATAAATCCGCGCCAACAGGCTTCACCTGAAACAACGAGTCGGCAAACAGCAAGGGAGCGTGGCAGTCTGCTGCTTTATCACGAAAAACGGGAGCGGTCTGCGTCTGTGTTTCTCCAATTACAACAGGCACTGACGGTTTGATAATACCTGCTTTTTCAAACGCTATCTGCGGTAAGGTGTCACCCAAAAATTGCTGATGATCCAAACTGATGTTCGTTATTACAGACAACTCTGGCGTGATGATGTTAGTGGAATCCAAGCGCCCACCCAAACCTACCTCTATGACGGCAATATCAACTTGCTGTTGGGCAAACCACTCAAAAGCCATGGCCACCGTAATTTCAAAAAAACTGGGTTGAATATTGGCTAGTAAAGGCTGAATGCGGTTTGTAAATGCTACCACAAAGGATTTATCTATATATGCTCCATCCACCTTGATGCGTTCTCGAAAGTCTTTGTAGTGCGGAGAAGTATATAGGCCTGTTTTCCAGCCGTTTGCTTGCAATGCGGCACTCAGTAAGTGGGACACAGAACCTTTGCCATTCGTTCCCCCTACATGGATGCTCGCGAATCGTCGGTGAGGATTGCCCAAAGCTTCCATCAAAGCCGTGATATTGGTAAGGTCTTTTTTGAAAGCCGCCGCCCCTACCCGCTGGAACATGGGCAACTGAGCATACAGAAAATCGAGCGTTTGCTGATAGGTCATGAAAGTGGATTATCTTGCGCTAAAGCCCAAACCAACATATAGCCGTTGGGTGAGCGTTCGTAATACAGGTCAAACCACAAGGGGGCTTCTTGCGCTATGATCACCTTGCCTTTAGCCTGTCCTTTAGGCGAAACCCAATTAAAAGGCGTAATGTGGATATGCTGGATAAAATCCAATTGTTTGCGGCCATACGCCTTGTAAATAGCCTCTTTAGCACCCCAAAAAAAATGCAGCATGTCCAATGCATGCGGTTCGCAGACGCAGGACAGTTCCTCCTTTGACAGAAAACGGTGCGCCAATCTGGTAATCTTAGGCACGATAAATTGTATATCTATCCCGCAAGGCACTGGAGCTGCAATGGCCGCCGCCCACTCATGGGAATGTGAAATAGAAATATGCCAGTTCGTATGTTCAAGATGTGGTTTGCCAAAAGCATCTTTCACAAAAGCTCCCCGTTGCTCTCTACCCGACATGACGTGTACCAACTGCCGTACCGCCAACCATTCTACGCGCCTCCTGCCTTTGATGGCATCCAACTGCCGTAATTCCTGCGGATACAGCACAAGCTGCCTGAGCAACCACTCCTCCGTTTCTTGAATCTGCCAAACACCGAGTTCTCCAGCTATCGGCAGTTGCTCGTGACGTATTATTGGCATACATGACGTTTTTATCAACGCTTATTTGCAAAAGCAAATGTAACAGAAATTATCTTTTCCATGAAAAGCTTGTTCTTTTACCTAATCGAAGATGTTACAAATCGTAAAACCCCAAACGAACAAACATTTGTTTTTTCTTTTAGCAGCAGCATTGAGTTGCTGGTTTGCGTTTTAATAAATATGTTTGCACAAACAAGTGAAACAATACTGTTACATGATACAGCGCAATAGCTTTTATTTCTGGGGTTTCTATTTTTATGCATTCAGGCATAAAGGAACCACTGTTATTGTGTAGCATCAAACAAACAGACAACGAATAAAGGTGGTTCCGTCAAAAGCGGAACCATTTTTTTTGCATACAAGTGTACAATAATGAATAGCATGCAAACGGCAACTGACCAAACAACCCTCGAAGCCTCATCTGGCACATCTTCCCTTCGCGTAGGCATACAAGGGTATGCGGGTGCTTTTCACGAAATCGCTGCCCGGCAATTTTTTGAAGACGATTTGGCAGTAGTTCCTGCCCATACTTTCAAGGAATTAATTCGTGCAATCGAAGACGGCAGCACGATGGATGCTGGCCTCATGGCTATTGAAAACACCCTTGCTGGCAGCTTGATGGCCAACTATCGATTGCTGATAGAAAGCGACCTGCGCATCACTGGCGAGGTTTACTTGCGCATCCGTCAAAATCTACTCACCTTGCCTGGGGTGCGTTTAGAAGATTTAGAAGAAGTGCACTCCCACCCCGTAGCCATAGCGCAGTGTCAGGAATTTTTCGAAGCATATCCACACATCCAATTGGTAGAAACCGCCGATACGGCACTCAGCGCCAGGGATGTACGCGACCATCAATGGAAGCACATCGGTGCCATCGCTTCTACCTTAGCAGCCGATATGTATGGCCTCGATGTCCTGTGCCCGGCCATAGAAACCAATAAACAAAACTACACCCGCTTCCTCGTGCTAGAACCTGCCAGCCGAGGGTATGCCGTAGATGCCAATAAAATATCTGTCAGTTTCACTGTCAATCACGAAGTTGGTAGCTTGTATAAAGTACTGGCTGTTTTAGCGGCTTACAACGTCAACCTTACCAAAATACAATCTGCCCCCATCGTTGGAAGCCCTTGGGAATACCGCTTTTATGTGGACTTTGTCGTACAAGGCGATCTCAGTTGGGAACAGGCGGTGGATGCCATTAGCCCCATCACCCACTCTTTGATCGTTATGGGTGCTTACCGGGAAGGAAATAAAGAACTCTTGAAATAATCCAACATGACCACGCATATTCACATAGCACCCATTGTTACTGCTGCCGACCGATTAGGCCAAGTAGAAGAATACTACTTCTCGCGCAAACTACGGGAAATTGCCCAAATGCGGGCGCAAGGGCATCAAGTGTTGAACCTGGGCATTGGCAGCCCCGACCTCCCACCCCACCCCGATGTCGTGCGCACTTTAACAGAAGCGGCACTGCTGCCTGATACCCACAACTACCAGTCTTACCAAGGGCTGCCCGAATTGAGAGAAGCGTTCGCACAGTGGTACGAGCAGCATTTTTCAGTTTCCCTCAACCCTGCAAACGAGGTGCTGCCCCTCATAGGTTCCAAGGAAGGAATCATGCACATCAGTATGGCCTTCCTCAATCCGGGCGACGAAGTGCTTGTTCCTAACCCAGGCTATCCTACCTATCGCTCAGCTACCGAACTAGCAGGAGGCGTAGTGCGCGAATACGCCCTCACCGAATCCAATGGCTGGTTTCCCGATTTGGAAACCTTGGGGCATCAGGATTTGAGCAAAGTAAAAATCATGTGGGTCAATTATCCACACATGCCTACGGGGACGGATGCACAAACTGCCTTTTTCAAAGAACTAATATCCTTCGCCCACCGACATAGAATTTTGCTAGTCAATGACAATCCTTACGCTTTCATCCTCAACGACCAACCCATCAGCCTGCTGGCGATGCCCGGCGCAAAGGAAGTAGCTATGGAACTCAATTCCCTTAGCAAGGCTCACAATATGGCTGGTTGGAGAGTGGGCATGCTTGCCGGCGCTGCTCCTTATCTCCAAACCGTACTCCGCTTCAAAAGCAATATGGACTCTGGCATGTTCAAGCCTGTTCAGTTAGCGGCTATCACGGCCATGCAATTAGATGATAGTTGGTATCAGCAACTCAACGCTGTCTATAAAGACCGGCGTAGTTATGCCGAAAAACTGCTGGCAGGTTTAGGCTGCACCTTCAACCCCCATCAGGTAGGTATGTTTGTTTGGGCGAAGTGCCCCCCTTCCTATCGCGACGGGTATGAATTGGCGGATGAAGTGCTGGAAAAACACCACGTTTTTATCACCCCCGGCGGTATTTTTGGCTCAGAGGGCAACGGCTATGTGCGTATTTCGTTATGCAGTCCCGTAGCTGTGTTGGAAACAGCTCAAGCCCGTATGTCAGGTCTAAATCGTTAACCCCAAAAGTACAGCATCGTGGTTGTTACTATCGTAGGAGTCGGATTGATTGGTGGCTCTTTGGCCATTACTCTCAAAGAAAACGGTTTTGCTAGCCATATCATAGGCGTGGATGCAAAGCAGGAGAACCTCGACAAAGCCATGCGCCGTAGGCTCATAGACGAGGACGCACCTTTGGACGAAGCGATCTCCCGATCGGATGTGATTGTCGTGGCTACCCCCGTGGATGTTATGTTGCATTTGTTGCCGCGCATTCTCGATCAAGTCGATCAGCAGGTTGTCATGGATACGGGTTCTACCAAAATGCAGTTATTGGCATCCATCGCTTCCCACCCCAAGCGCGGGCGACTCGTAGCCTCTCACCCTATGGCCGGTACCGAGTACAGTGGCCCCGAAGCTGCCATCCCACACCTCTACGACGGAAAATGCACCGTACTGTGCGATATGGAAAGCAGCGATATTGATGCATTGGAAATAGTGAAAAAGCTGTACGAAAGCATCCCCATGCGGTTGGTTTACCTCTCCGCCAAGGATCACGACCTTCACACGGCTTATGTATCGCATATTTCGCACATCAGTTCATTTGCCCTTGCATTGACGGTATTAGAAAAGGAACGCGATGAAAACCGCATCTTTCAGTTGGCCAGCGGCGGTTTTAGTAGCACCGTCCGATTAGCGAAAAGCTCGCCTGATATGTGGGTACCCATTTTTCGGCAAAATCGCGACAACGTTTTAGACGTACTCGACGAGCACATCCAACAATTGGCGCGTTTCAGAAGCCTCCTTATCAAGCAGGATTTTGAAACCTTTTACCAGAAAATTGTGGATGCAAACCAGATTAGAAAAATAATATCTTAAATACTTGACGAATGGAAATGAAATTTGAATCATTAGCAGCCGGCAAAAAACGCCCCTTCATCATTGCTGGTCCTTGCAGTGCCGAGACGGAGAGCCAAGTGCTGGCTACTGCCCGTGCCTTGGCAACCCAAGACATTGACCTCTATCGCGCAGGCATTTGGAAACCTCGTACCCGTCCAGGCTCTTTTGAAGGCGTTGGCAAAGAAGGTCTCGGATGGCTCAAGCGAGTCAAGGAAGAAACGGGCTTGCGTGTCACCACCGAGGTGGCCAAAGCCGACCACGTTTACGAAGCCATGAAATACGGCATCGATGTGCTTTGGATTGGTGCGCGCACCACGGTCAACCCCTTCTCGGTGCAGGAAATCGCCGATGCCATTGACGGCATGGATATTCCCGTGCTCATCAAAAACCCTATCAATCCCGACTTGCCGTTATGGATTGGTGCCATTGAACGCATTTACAAAGCAGGCGTTCGCAAAATCGGGGTCATTCACCGTGGTTTTTCTTTCCACGGCGAAACCAAGTACCGCAACGTACCCCGTTGGCAAATGGCCATTGAACTGAAGCGCAAATTCCCCGACTTGATGATGATTTGCGACAATAGCCATATTTGTGGTCGCCGCGATTTGCTGCAAAGCGTAGCAC
Organism: Saprospiraceae bacterium; assembly: GCA_041392765.1. Taxonomy (GTDB): domain Bacteria; phylum Bacteroidota; class Bacteroidia; order Chitinophagales; family Saprospiraceae; genus Lewinella. The sequence continues at coordinate 48,505 of JAWKLL010000009.1, read as the reverse complement.
AAGAAGCCATGGATTTGAACTACGATGGTTTGATGACGGAAGTACACCCACGCCCTGACGAGGCATGGAGCGATGCCGCCCAGCAGATTACCCCCGAGGTCTTCAAGGAATTGGTCAGCAGCTTGGTGCTCCGTCAGGAAAATACCGACAATGCCGAGTTCCTCCATCACATCGATGACCTGCGGCAGCAAATTGATGAGCTAGACGACGAATTACTCAAACTCCTCGGCAAGCGCATGCACGTAGCTGAACAAATCGGTGCTTACAAAAAACGCAACAATATTTCCATCCTCCAAACTTCTCGTTGGAACGAAATATTGGAGCAAGTGATGAACAAAGCCCGCGCTCATGGATTGAGCGAACAGTTTGTCGATACCTACCTCCGTGCGGTACACCAAGAATCTATCGACCGCCAAGAGCAGATTATGAATAGTTAATCACTTTAAGAGCTTTTTAGGGCGCATCCCCGTATCGGCTCGGCCGATACGGGGTCGCTCCCTTCCGGGCTACCGGCCCCAAAGGGGCAGCCTTCTCCCGATAAAATCGGGATCGGCTCCCTCCAGGCAGCTTGCGCGGGCAAATCTTGACAGTATGTAGGTTATTTCAAATTAAGCCCGCAAACCATCAACTTTATAGTTGATTGCAATATCGAACCTATGACTAGCAATTATCGCTATATGTCACTTTTACGCTTATTAAATATAAATTTTGCAATATCAATACTCATAATAATTGCATTTTCCTGCAAAAATAATACTCCCAACAACCAGCACGCCCCAAAAACCGCTATCTCCATAGCGGTAGCAGCCAATATGCAATTTGCGATGGAAGAACTCTCCCAATCTTTTACTGCAAAAACTGGGATTCCATGCGACATGACCATTAGTTCTTCTGGAAAAATAACAGCTCAAATCAAGGAAGGAGCACCCTATGATATCTTCTTTTCTGCCAACATGAAATACCCTGAAGAAATATTCAACAGTGGTTGGGCTGCAAAATCGCCAAAAATCTATGCCTATGGCAAATTAGTCCTTTGGACTACCCGCCAAGACATTACCCCTGCATTATCTCAGCTTACCGACAATAAAATACGCAATATTGCTATGGCTAATCCCAAAATCGCTCCCTACGGCGAAGCCGCCGTTGCTGTATTACAGAAAAATGGGCTGTATAAAAAAGTAGAGGATAAGCTCGTTTTTGGTGAAAGTATCGCCCAAACCAACCACTTTATTACGACAGGCGCAGCAGATGTAGGCTTCACGGCTCTTTCGGTGGTGAAATCGCCTGAAGCCGCAGGAAAAGGTCTGGATAATGCTGCCGGAAAGCGATTATCCGCCCATTGCACAAGGTGTTGTACTCATTAAGCGCAATAAGAAGGATACAACTGCCGCCGCTCTTTTCTATGATTTTTTATCCTCGTCTGAAGCCGTCGCTATCCTTGAAAAATATGGTTACAAAACAGCCACCTCTGAATAATCTTCATTCAAAGGTGGCTGTAATAAGATTCAGCGCGATTACGCTTAGTAAATTGACGGAAATAAGCGATCCACTTTTTTTGACGGTTTGTCTTAATACATCCGCTTTGTGCAAGTATTCCTACGCTTAGTGCATAAAGTCAAGCCAAAAATGAGATCACTTATTTTTTCCCGTCCCTTATGAATCCTGAAAGGCCTCGCAGGCGTGCCTCACAGTTTACTTAGATTTCACCAACCGCAGCGTTTTCTGCCCCAAACGGGTTTGCACGCGGCAAAAATAAATCCCGGCAGACAAATTATGCGTTTCAACGGGTATCCTATGTCGGCCGTCGTAAAAGTTTGCTCCGTAATGACCCGCAGTTCATGACCAATTGCATCCATCAAGCTGACGCGTATCCATTCATTCTCTGTTGTCAGTGCTAAGGTAAATTGGTTTTGGAAGGGGTTGGGGTAAGCATCCAAGGCTAAAGATGCGGCTACTACTTCGTCGGTGTTGTTTACCGCACAATCTCGGAGGATGGGCAGGGGCTGAAAACCGTCATACAACAAATCGCGAACGGTTTGCTCATCGGTACCAAACCAATCCATCAAAATTGAACCATAAACAGAACGAAAATCGTATTGCATAGGCAGCCCTTCCTGGTTGTCCACATCAGGTGAAATCTCAGGATTTTCACCAATGACCGCCGGGTTTACACACGATCCAAAAACTATCAACGGACTAGCCGTTCCGTGGTCAGTTCCCAAACTCGCATTCGAACGGATGCGGCGGCCAAACTCCGAGTATGTCATGCCAACCACCCGTTCTTCCAACCCCAATAATTGGAGGTCATCCTGAAAAGCAGCGATGGCATCGCCTAGTGTTTTCAACAATACGGCGTGCTCCCCCGTCTGGGTGTCACCATCTACCACTTGGTCGGCATGGGTATCGAACCCACCCAAACTCACCACGTAAATTTTAGTGCGCAACCCACCAGCAATAAGCTTGGCTACTGTTTTCAGTTTAGTGGCCAACGCATTATCCTCATCGTACAATGTGGATAAGTTTGCACCCAGGTTATTGGCAGCTTCTATTACATCATTATACTCATTGGTTTGCTCAATGGTAGTCGCTAAATAGGCCAATTTATCACCATAGCAGCCTGCCACCAATTCATTATTCAAAGGAGCAGCCAAGGCACTGAGGTTGGAAGGATCCACCACCGCCAAACTAAAATTACCACTGATACCCTGACAAGTTTCTGTCACAACAGATCCTATGGTCATTGCCAAGGGATCCGGGCAATCCTCGTTAGGATAGCCTTCCGGATATCCCGGAAAAAGGCTGTCTAAATAACGACCCAACCAGCCCGTATTTAAAAATTCATCCGCCTCGGAGGCCGTATGCCAAATATCTAAAGAGCGGAAGTGGGAGCGATTCTGATTGGGGTAGCCTACGCTTTGTACAATGTTCAGTTGACCCGCATCATGCACGGCTTGCAAGCCCGTAAGTGCCGGGTGCAAAGCCACCGTATCGGTAATATTGAGCAACTGATTTTCGGGAATCATAATGTTGGCGCGAACCGCTGCAATACCATCGTATTGGTCACGAGGTATGATGGTTCCTAACCCGTCGTTGCCTCCATTCAACTGGATAAGCACTAACACGCGGTCGCTGTCGCCATTCAGTAGGTTGGCTAAAGCTTTATCATTAATAGCCGATACAGGTACACCTCCTAGTAAAAGCGGTGCCGTCAGCAAAGATGTCTTTTGAGAAATGATCTCCTTTTCATGGCTTAGTAATTTCGAGGGTACTTAAATAAGGTAGAACTCCGGCATTTTAAAAATAGTAGAAAACATAGCCTCTAGTTTTGTCTGTACAGCATTGCGCAGATCGGGATCGTCTGGCTGGCTCAAATAGTCGGAATATTCAATAGTCCACTCGTAATCAGGTAGCCCGGGTATCAATATTTCTTTCAAAAATGCCAACTGTTGGGAAGACATAGGCGCCGCAAACAGCAACGCGGCTATCCCCTCTATAAGGGCATTGGGGTCGGTATTATTGGGAATTTGGGCGATGAACCCTAGTAAATCCAATTCCCAACGGAAGCCACCTGTAAAGATTCCATTCATCAGGTCGCTGGCTGTTTCTTGACGCAGCGTCAAGGTTACGGAATTGATCCAAAAATCATAAAATTGAGGTGCTTGATAAAAAGCTTTCCAGCCCGCTACCGAAGGAATATCCATGATGACCATTTCCTGAGAAGTTGCCATACGGTAAATCTGATCCCAGAAACGATACTCACCCAATAAATCCGCTTCGCTAGTTGCCATAAAACACCCAGCTATCCTCAAAAGGTAATCTAATGGATGGGTAATCATGCATCCTCGATGTGAAGCGTCGAAAAAGTATTCGCTACCCAGCAGGGCTTCCAACGCAGGCTGGATGGCATAGTCGTTGTCGATAATCAGTTGTGCCATAGGCGCAAGGATATTCGCCTCTACAACAGGGTCTATATTAGTACCTACAAACCAAATATGCAACTGCCGACTGATAAACATGGCTACTTCTGCTTTTTGCAGAATGTGATCTATCACCACCTTGTATTCCAAGTCTGCGGCATCCGTGATGATGGCATTATCAAAACGATGCGACAACTGCTTCACGCCCGTATCATGCCGATTCGGGACAAACACACCAGCTACCGTGCCATCCTCCAATGTTCGAGCGACCCAGCCCGTTAAGCAACGCGCCATAGCTACCACATCATCTTCCGTATAGTTCGTGTAATCGCCAGGAGCGGCCACATCCCCCCTGCCAACGGTGAAGAGTTCCAGCAATTCCCGTGCGTAGTTCTCATTGGGTGCCTGACGGGTATTCTGGTTGCCATTCAGGTAAATAAGCATGGCTGGCGAAACGGTAATCTCTTCCACCAAGGTTCTGAAATTACCAAAACAATTGCGTTGTAGCAAATCGAGGTAATGATATCCAAATTGGGCGTTATTAATATTAGCTACTGGAAAATGCTCGTGCCAAAATAACACCATTTTTTCCTTGATGGAAGTGCCGCCTTGTAGCATTTTACCGATCTGCCAAGCGGTTAGTGATCTTCTTCGCGAGCCTTGTAAGCCAGCTATACCCAGCGTGGGAGGCGTGTGAATCCACGTTTCACCCAGCGCTACGTTGGGGTCGTTGCTAAAATTGTAGTAAACAGGAGGAGCCACCGCTGGTTGTGGTGCAAATAATGCGCCGATTGTAGCACTAAGACCATTTTCAACCGCTTGATAAATTTGTGCGGGGGTGGGGCCAAAGGTGGTTCTGTGTAATAAAAAAGCAGCTTGTTCCAACGTCCACTCACCCGTATATGGCATCAACGTAGTGGTGGTAGGCAGTGTGGATTGCTTGGATGGCATCGCTTTCCGTGATGCCGTGGCAAATTGTAGAAATGATCGTCTGTCCATAAGCCATGGGTGTTTGCACGAAAGTAGCTCACGCCTCGCGCTAGTGTGTGAATGTGGTAAAGGTACACCAATATCAAAAGGTTGCTTCTACTGGTGATAAATGTTTGCAGGACTGAGCCAATGTTTATGGAGCATAATCGGCATATATTATATTAACTCAATCCTACACCCCTATTACAAAAGGAAGTCTAAAATCAGGCTATTAGACTACCCTTCTACCTGAGGGTTTAATCCGATTCCTGAAAAAATGTATCTTTGCCACGTCTGAACGCACGCTATTATGCAAGAGGAACTACCTGTTTTTGAAATAGACTATTCACTGGATTTTTCCAAAGAGACTATCAATGTAATCCGCACTTCTTTGCGGAATTATATTGAAATGACAGCAATAGTCGATAACAAAGCCAATGTACTACTCAGCCTTAGTGCACTGATGATCGCTTTTGTGGTGCCATTGGCACTCTCCAACTTAGATGTCATTGAAACTTACTTTCTTTTTATCCCGCTTCTTTTGTTAGCTACTACTTGTGCGGCTACTATTTACCTTTCTACCCTTGTGTTAGCTCCTTTCGACTTTGAAAAGTTCGACGAAGAGCTGCCCGAAGGTCTTGAACCCAGTCCTTTTTTTTTCGGCGCGGCTTATAAACGCTCTTTGCCCGATTACTATTTGTACCTCAAAGAGTCCACCGAAAAAAAAGGAATGGTGAGGAAACATCTTGCTTATGATTTGTTTTTTATCGGACGCCGTTTGGGAGAGAAGATGACGCTAATGCACCAAACTTTTCGCGTGTTCAGATATGGGGTATTCTTTACCTTGTTGGCTACCGCTATCGTGTTGATGATTTCTTTGTAAAATAGTTCCTGCGTAACTTATATTTGGCACTATCATTAATGTGTAAATTCATGGCTATCAACGTCCCCTCCAGAAAAAAACTAATCATACCTGTCAGCAAAACACTTGAGGCGTATATGCATAGATATAGACGACGGGTGGAATTGCCAGTGCAGTACGATGATTTAGTTCGGTACGAACACAGTATTCCCCTTTACGACCACGCAGGACAACCGACTTTTTGGGAGGAAGTCATTTACAATGAATATGATAGGGAGGTACTCAACAAAGCATTGACCAATATCTACGCATTGCTAAAAATAGATGGCGATCAGGAAGTGCAGCGGCACTTGTCCGTTTCCCGCATCGACTATTGTAGCTTTGGCAATACTAAGCCTTTCAGGATACGCATCATCAACCGACTCAATGACAACTATGACCACTTTTATGTTAAAAAAGCGGATGCCTCTCGTATATACGGGTTAGAACTAGAAGAACTCCTCTCCCCTAATACGTTTACCTACCTTTACTACAAGGACACTTTGATAGAGGAACACATAGCAGGCATACCTGGTGATGATTTCATTCGCAAGTATTTGGATGAGAGTACTTTCAACAAAATCCGTATTGCCAAGGAGTTCGTCAAGTTTAACGAACGTTGTTTTGTTCGCTTACTGGGCGATATGCGTGCCTACAACTATGTTGTGGACATTACCCCCGACATTGAAGGCTCGCAGTATAGAATGCGCGCCATTGACTTCGACCAGCAATCCTATGAAGGACGCAGCAGTTTTTACCAACCCAAATACTTTAAGGAAAACAACCCCATCATCTTCCTCGGCCAGCAACACATGACAGTGGCCACGATGAAGCAATATCAAATAGAGGAACACAGCTTAATCGCCAATAGGGTTCGTGCCGGATTGGTTCGGGTAAAGTATCTTTTTGATGTGATGAAAAAAGACCAAATCTCCTCCCCTCAAAAAGTGGAACAACTACGAGAAGAACTCGGTCATCACCATAAAACAAAAGTTTTTCAGCAGTGCGATAGTATGGGCAGCATTGTTTTAGAAAACCTCAAACTCATCCTACAGAAAGATTTCAAGCAAAGCACCATCGTTTTCGATCAAGAAGAAAATGAATAAAAAAGCAGTAGATGTCGGAGCTATCAATTGAAGAAAAAGCGCGTTACGCCCGCCATCTTTCCCTTGCGGAAATTGGAATAAAAGGACAGTTGCGCCTCAAGCAATCTAAAGTATTGGTCATCGGCGCAGGTGGGCTTGGTGCACCCTTATTGCTATATTTGGCGGCTGCTGGTGTAGGTACCATTGGCATCGTTGATGGTGATCGCGTCAGTAGCAGTAACCTACAACGCCAAGTCTTATTCGATACCACCCAGATTGGAATGCTAAAGGTCGAAGCTGCCCGCCACCGCTTGCTATCACTGAATCCTTTTATCGACATTCGGATACACCCCGTTTTCATTACGCGCCACAACGCCCTTGAATTGATGGCCGAATATGATATTGTTGCCGATGGTAGCGATAACTTCCCTACTCGCTATTTAGTAAATGATGCGTGTGTACTTTCAGGTAAGCCCTATGTTTATGGTGCGATTTTTCGCTTTGAAGGCCAAGTAAGCGTTTTCAATGCCCTACTTGCAGAAGGTAACCGAGGGCCTAATTACCGCGACCTCTTCCCTACCCCACCGGCTGCCGGGCAGATCCCCAATTGCGAAGAAGCGGGTGTTTTAGGTGTATTACCCGGCATTGTGGGAGCACTACAGGCCAATGAAGTAATAAAATTGATAACAGGTGTGGGGAACGTCGGTCATGGAAAATTAGCCATCTTTGATGCTAGTACATTGAATTGGTATAATATGTCGTTCACCGCTCGCCCCGACAACATGATAACAGCCTTGATAGATTATGAATCGTTCTGTGGTATGCCTGCCCGCGAAGGAGTGCCTTCTATTTCTTGGCAAACACTATTACGATGGGAAAATGAAAACAAAAGCTTTCAACTTTTAGACGTAAGAACCAAAGAAGAGCGCCAAAGGCAGCACATTGGAGGCACACATATACCACTCGACCAAATCGCTGATTACAATATACAAATGGTTGACAACAACTTGCCAACCATTATATACTGCCAAACAGGGCGAAGAAGCCACCAAGCCACACAATTGTTGATGAGCATGGGATTACAACAAGTATTCAACTTGGAAGGAGGAATACAACAAATTCCCCCCTCGTTTTTAGAAGCCAATAGCTAGCACGCACAGTACCACCAAGAATGGAGTTCCTGCTTCAGTTCTTCTAAATAATGTTGAATAGCTGATGTACCCGACATGACCGTATCTCCGTCGGAAAGTACGGCTTCTTTCAGGCTTTTGTTGATGCGAACTTGGTGTGCCAATGCCAGTTCAGTCAATTTGTCCACTAATGAGAGGTGGAGTTCATCTTTGCGGGGAATTTCAAGTTTTATCATTTGGGATTTTGAATTACTAAGTACTAATGGTATAACGATTACAACAACAATAAGTTGTAAAAAATTCCCTTACTAATTATACTATTTTTACCTCTTTTGGTTTCGTAATTCAGGGCACAGAAAGTGCCGCTAATCGAGTAGCCAATTCCAACATAGAATATACTTGTTCTTGAGGTGCTCGCTCCCAGGTTTGATTCACGGGGTGGAACAAATCATGTAAAAGCATCATATTATTAAGTTGGTAATAAGTCAACCAATTCCCCCCCACTGCGGCCGCTTGCAGCGCAAATTCATCTTGATAACGGCCACAAACCAAGGGTTCTACACTGAAATCGCAAAATTCCGGCAAATCACGGTTCTTACTAGTCGGGTTTATCCATCCTGTCACATTCACAAAAGTCTCCTTGTGATAATAGCGAAATTCCCGCCAAAAATCACGAGCGATAGGTAGTTCAGCAGATGCCGAATATGCCGTCAACATGGCTAAAGAGGTACCTACCGACGGCAATCGACAACGATTAGTCGCCGTAAATCCCGCACAAGGTAATTGCGTATCTTCATACGCTAATTCACGTTTGATATACTCACTCCAATCTTCCCCTGCAACAGCCAAATTTGGTGTGCCATGATAATCATCAAATATCTTTAAGGCATAAAGTGCCGCTGCATTATCGGCAGGCCGCAAGGCTTCATCAGCAGGCCGAGAAGCCAAATGTTTATATTGCGACCTCGATATGCCGCTCAGCAAAAAGTTCGCAGCACTTGTCCACTGCTCATTGTAAGCCTCATCCCCTGTCGCTGATTGATAATGCCCGATAACGATAGAAGCATGAGCTAAGAAAAAAAGTTGCTGCTCCCAGTTTCTTTTATTCTTCCAAATAGAAAATTGCTGATGATTCGTTACGTAATTTGCCATCCTCGACAACTGCACAGCTATTCTCGCACTATCCTCCGGCATTCGGTCTTTCATCTGGCGCAGGGCAGTCGCCGACTGGCTCATCATAATCAAAACGGTCTCCTGTATGTCCCCTTGATTGCGAATATAGTGCTGCAAGGGCTCATTTTCCAGACCATACATCAACTGTTTATAAATCCCCTTTCGTTCCCATCCCGCCACTTCAACTAACCAAAGCCCTGCCAGCAGTAAGGCAACTAATACACCAGACAGCATTAATCCCTTCGATAATGCCGCCAACTTCTGCCTTAATAAATAGGCAAAACCGAGCAAGAAACCTGCTCCAGATAATAAAATCAGTAAAAAAGATAAAAAAGGCATATATATTCAACTTACCCCCGGCAAGATAGCACTTTGCCGTTTGATGAACAAACATTAATTTTGCAGCTGAAATCAAATATGTATGACGCAAAAAATTACTTCACAATTTCTTTCAAGGCATTTGCATAGTAAACATGCTTAAAATGAACTGCTTGGCTTATCATGCAAATACCGACCACGCAGTAGAGACCAAGCAAATTGAAATTAATTTTTATGCGTTATTCTGCGCTTTCTTGTTTTTTTAACTAAATTCTTCTTTCGCCATGGCGATAATGATAACAGACGAATGCATTAACTGCGGAGCATGCGAGCCAGAATGCCCCAATAATGCAATTTACGAGGGAGGCATGGACTGGGCCATCGAAGATGGTACATCTATTACAGGTACTTATCAACTAGAAAATGGCAAATCAGTCAATGCAAAGCAACGGTTAGAGCCTATCTCTGATGAGTTTTACTACATAGTTCCTGATAAATGCACGGAATGTGTAGGTTTCCACGAAGAACCCCAATGCGCAGCTGTTTGCCCAGTAGATTGCTGTGTTCCAGATCCTGACCGCAAAGAAACAGAGGAGGTTTTACTGTCTAGAAAGTCTGCTTTACACCTTTAATTAGCAAGGAAAATTGATATTTATTTTTGGCCTATCTATACCGTGTAGCCAAATATCTACATCGTTATTTGAATTAAATTCAGATAGCTGTTGAGGTGCATCAAAAAATCCTACATCAAAAATCTTACATCAAATCCTGATAGCTATCGGGACAAAGATCCTTAGTGTCCACCCCTGCGCGGGCACATCCCCACGGTCGCGCTTGTTGCCTACTATTTCCTTCCCTACGACCTGCCTGCGCCCGCTAGGCGCCGGGTCATCTGTTCCCTTCCTCACGTCAGGGAAACGCCTGCCCCTTGTCCTTGCGGCATCCTGCCCCCGTGCTTGCGCCTCCGGCGCGCGCACTCCTGATGTGCTAAAGGTGCTAAAGGTGTATATGTGGTAAATGTGTTAAAGGTTAAAAATGTGTATATGAGGGAAAAGGTTAGGGTGTGTGAAGGTTTGATGTGGTTTGATGTTGTTTGATATTGTTTGATGTGGTTGGATAACCAAAATCCTGAAAATTCTACCATCCTGAAAATCCTGCTTCAGACAAGGTGTGAAATGTTGGAAATGTAATAAAGGGTATATGTGCGATCCCGATAGCTATCGGGAGGGTGTGTGAAGGTTTGATGTGGTTTGATGTGGTTTGGTATTGTTTGATGTGGTTTAACAACCAAAATCCTGAAAATCAAATCCAGTCAATCCTGTCAAAAAAATGTGAGAAAGGTTGGAAGCTATTAAATAACCCAAATCCTGTAAATCCTGTCTTCCAACTCTCCCCCCTAAATCCTGTATAAAAGCAAACAGGCACCGCCTCCAGCTTAGGAAGCGATGCCCGTTATCTTGCTTAGCGATCGGACAACCCGTAGGCTGCCCGATTACTTGTTCTCATCTTACTTCACTACCACCATGGTCTTGGTAGCCGTGTATTCACCCGCTGTCACGGTGTAGCTCAACACACCTGTTGCTCCCTGGATCATGTCCTTGGTCACGTTGATGGTGTTGTAACCCGCAGCGTAGTCGCCACGCAATACTGTCAGTACACGACCGCTAACGTCCGTGATTGTCGTCACGGTTGCTTCCGCGTCAACTGGTAGGTGAAGAATCAAAAAGTTTCAGCTTTGAATGGGTTGGGAGTGTTCTGGTAAACCTGAAACCAGCAGCTACTACTTCCTCCGTAGAGAAGTTGATACCTACGTTCATGGTGTTGCCATTGCCATAAGCTTCCGCAGTCGTATAGCGGCTGCCCACTTTCACTACTTGCTCAACTCCTTGTCCTCCGTAGCACGGATGACCAAGCTAAACAGTACGTCCTCAGCAGTGGCTGCCATTCCATGAAGTAGTAATCATGCCTTCACCAGCGAAGCGAGTACCGAAGTTCTGCCGTGGCTACACCGTACTTCGGATGTCAACCAACTGCACCATTCAGTACCAAAGTGCCTTGGAAGCCTTCTACAGATGCCATCTCTGTTCCTGTGAAGGATGACGTAAACGTTTCCTGCTTTCAGGCTTTCGTTCGCTACGTTGAAGTTGAACTGGCCGTTCAAGGTACGGTCGTCACCGCTCAGTGTTTGCCGTGCGCTGCCGTTCACGTCACCATCTTCACACCTACGGAAGTCTGCATCCATTACGTCGCCTGCCAAGTCATTCACACTGATCAACTTAGGAACTCCTCTGACCATGGGTTCGCTGGCATTGGGAACGCATAAGCTGTAGGGATAAATCTCCAGCTTGTGTTGTTCGCAAACTCTGTATCGATGTTCAAGATCAACTTACGCAACTGGATCATGTCCAGTGTCGTGATCGTTCCTGAGCGATTTACGTCCGCTGCAATCAACTTGTATGGGCTGTTCAATGGCTGCACATTCAAGATGTGCTTGCTCATCAATACCAAGTCGAAGGTTGTCACGCCATTCAATGGCTGAGCATTCAAGTATGGTGTCAATGAGTAGTCACCGCCCAACGCCAGTTCAAAGCTGAACGCGCCGTTCTCGGTGGTCACCATCTGTGCCATCGCACCGTTTACACTCACCTGTACACCTTCTACTGCTTCTGCTTCCTCCGTCATGATCACACCACCCAAAACACCTGTAGTGCTACCACAGTTAGGATGCTGCTGTACCAATACGTACGTTTCACAGTAGTCGTAGTTTCCTTCTTCGTCGAAGGCGTAAACGTAAACAACCGTTGTAGGCTCATCGTCATCAGTCAATACCAAGCCTGTGTCATCTGCGTCCGGTACGAAGTTTTCTACGCCTACCGCTTCTACATCCTCGGCACGGTAGATCGCATACTTCGTAACGCGTGGGTTACCCAAGAACTCATCTGGTCCCTGACCTGTACAGTCAGAAATCGGTGAACCTTCGAAGTCAGATGCCCAGATAGCCATCGCACAGTTGTCATCGTCTCCGTCGCCGTCAGCGTCTGTGTCGGCTAGCAATGGCATCAATGTCACTGTCAAGCCGTTGATACATACAGGTGCTGGCCCTTTGCAGTCGATTACTTGGAATTCCATGATCTCGCTTGTTACGTTGCCACATCCATCTTGGAATACTACTTCCAATGCGTAGAACAAGTTATCTCCCGCTGCGGATGGGATGATCGCGTACGTACCTGAGAACGTATAACCTCCGTTACCTGTTGGTGTCAACGTCACAGATGTAGGCGTTCCTGCCCATGCAGCCAAGTCAACATGCTTCAACTGACGGTCGCCTTCTGTATCAACTACCCAGTTTCCTTCTGCTCCATATACACGAGCAGACAGCAACTCGATGTCGCCAAGGTTGAAATCGAATGGGATGTCAGCGCACTCGTCCACTACTGTGAATGGAATAGTCACTAATGCGTCGCAGCTACCGTAGATGTCTGTGAATACACCATTTGGCAAATCTTCACCGCGGTTGCCACACTTCTCTACTCCGTATGCAGGTACGGTCACCACAGGGGCATCGTTGTCGATCACCTTGTAGAACTGGGTGTAGATGTAACGGCCATAGTTCGGCAATGTCGGTGAATCGACAGTCGGCAAGTCTGAATCACCGTCACGATCCGTATGGTCGCGGTCGATGCACAAACCACTTGCTGTGCTATAACGGATTACTGGGCGCTCGTTACCTTCTACGGCACTCCGCTGCCAACTGGCCATCTACTTCCGTCATACGAGGAACTACATATATCCTTCGTACTCTCCATCCCACAAACACCAGTTGATCACATCATACGTAAGCGGCAAACTTCGTGCGTCGTTACCGGAAAGGGTATTCTACTGGCTCGCTTATATTCCACCGTCATGATGTCACGCGGGTGAGGTCATAGAGGATCGTCGCAGGGTTGGGCTCGCCACACACTGCATCCGTATCTTCTGGGAAGTCAATTACAAAGTCGTGGTTTTCGATGATCGTGATTACCTGATCACACCAGCTTGACCTCAACTCTTCGGTTGTGCTCTGTTGCTCTTGTGCGAGTTTCCACTACGCGGAACTCACGAACAATTGAACCCCAACCACATTCGCTGATGTTGAAGTCTGGCAGTGCGGTACTCAACCTCTACTGGCCAGCAGTTATCATAGCTAACGGGGTCGTTGCCACCCATTGAAGACAGCGTTGGAACATCAAGCTTCCATGCCCGCTGGGTCGGCTGCATAATCCGCAATATCCCCAAGAAATCCAATGGCAACTCATTGCACAGCACTTCCACAGATGGAAGGTCTTCGCAGACAGGGTTGCGCTTGTCTTCGGGCACGATTTCAACCCAGCAGATATTCTGGTTACCAGCATCGTCAGTAGCACGCAAATAAACATAAACAACTGTTCCAACATCCTCCACAAGTGAAGTAAAATGTAAGGATCTGTTGCATCTTCAGCTACCCAAGAGCCATCCTCACCCGTACGGCTTATTTCAAGGAATACATCTGTATCGCAATTGTCGTTAGAGCCTTCATCTACGTCCTCGGCAGAAATAGCTGCCACGCCCTCAACGCCACTTGCCGCATCACCGTTATTGATAGTGATATTCAATTGGTCATCGCAAGCTGCTGTTGGAGAAACTCTGTCTTCTACAATCAACGTGTAATCTTCACAAGTTTCATTTCCACACTGATCAGCTACACACAATGTCAATGTATAAGTACCGATATCTAAACGCTCAATACGCTGAGGAGCGGTAGTGATGGTATTTAGAAAATACCGAAGAAAGGATCGGTAGCACTGGCAATGTAATAAGTAGTGGGTGCTTCCAGTTGAGCAACTGTTGGGTTAGCTGCAATAACAGGTACTGGAATACGATAGTTAGCAGTACAATCCAACGGCTGGTAGAAACACGGATTACATTGTTTTCATCACAGCAACAGACGCAATTGTAGGTGCTGTATCATCTCCTACTTTAATGACTTGAACGAAAGTAAGGGATTAGCTATATCGCACCAATTCATGATCGTCCATGTACGGATGAACTTGTAGCTACCATGCACACCTGTACGCGAGGCCATCCACATAGTCGGCAGCCAAGTTGCAGTAAGAGTCAAAAAGAGTTGTTCCTGTACCTTTATGGCTGTGTCACTATTAAAGTAGTGCCTAACGGCCACATACCTGGAAAGTAACGATAGTGCTTCCGAATGCCGTAACAACCATCGGGTATCCACCTACGCCAATCTGGTTAGGCGTGGGGTTGGGTACAGATACAGGGTAGTCCTCAAAGACAATTCCACGATAGCTGGTGGCAATACCACATCATCTATTGTAGGCTTGCGAATAATGATGTCTTGAGTACATGTAACCGCATTGTTTACCACTGCAGGGTTAGCGTTACTGCAATCTTGTCCATCAGCATTATCCGTAACCGTAAAAGTACGGCGGATTATGGTATTGGTACAATCAGTGCCTTCGATTAACTGATCTGTAATGCGAACCAGTACATTCGTAAAGTTATCACTTACCACAGGGCGACCCGTAATATCCAGAATCCTCTTACCGCCAGCGATTAAAGCAGGAATGATGTTTCCTGTAGCGTGGCTTACGCGGTAAGATTGGGGGTAGTAAACAACAATTGGTTTACATCGGTACAGATGAAGTCTTGGTTTAAAACTACATCGCCCCCATCCGTGCGTGGTGATATCTATCTCATACTCCGCAGTCGTTCCGTTTCCGAAACTTGTCGTTACGAGGGTGTAAGACCCCGCAGGCAACGCAACTGTGAAATCATGAGTAATCTCTGGCCGCACTATATCATCATCATTTGCTCTTAATAAACCCTTGGCAAGGATCGGTAGGTCGAAGGTGTCATCATACAAAACACAAAACAAATCCGAACCAGAGTTCCAATGTAAAGGTATAAATACCTGCTTCTGTGACAGTGAAAGGTTGAACCTCAAAAAAGACATTAGTTCCAACTGAACTCAACGCACAAGGAGTACCAGTAAAGTTCATTGAAGGTAGGGATCATCTGCATCAAGCTCACCTGAAAACGACTCTACTACGGTGTAAAGTGTTGGGTGGGCATTGATATTAGCTGGGCAGCTTTCAATCACGGGTGCGGTCTTATCTTCTGCGAAAATATTACCCCAGCAAGTGTAAGCTAGTTCACCACTAACCATGACTTCCACCACGTACTCCTTCTCCACAGCCAGTGGCCGTAGCAGAACCTCCGTCCACAGAGATATTGACGGCATCTGCGCAAGCATACGTGCCAGTCAGCACCATCTCGGGTGAACCTCTATAGTAGAACAATCAGCATCCAAGGTGACATTCACATTGGCGATACAAGCCGCATCAAGATTACCCACGGAGAATGGTGCACGTAACTCAGCGGTGCAGCCAAGGAAAGCCACTTATTAGGCGAGCTTGAATAGGAGCGTAGCGGAACTGGAATCCTTTAGTAATTCTGGTCTTGGATTGAGGCATTACTGTTGTAGCTACCTCTCACACCCACTACTGCATGCCCATCAGGCACGAAAACGTTAGCAAAATGGGGTACCCGGTACCAGTCGCGGGGTTGTTACCAATCGTATTCGCTTGGTGTATCCTACATTATTAGGATTATTGCAATAATATCAGCTATTGACTTTGCTGAATCCAGTAAAGGCATAGAATGACCCGCCTATAAATCCATCGGGCGTGGCCACCCTGCCCACCATATAGCCTGAGATAGTTTGATTGCGAATACATCACCTCCTGCTATGTGCTACTTTTGACAAGGTGCAGGACTGATCGCGCCCAAAGTACCATCTGGTTTACAACTTGGCACATCAAACTAATATGGTCAATTACCCAACCCGAACGTCCATCATAACCAACAGCAACAGAACCAGCAGGGATAGTCACAATCAATGTTGCATTTGCAGCTGCATCTACCAACCACTCTGTAGTAGTACCTGCCACCGTTCACCCGTATTGATCGGGGCTGCCGCCAGAAACACCACCTAATCCATCTGTACCTCCTGTATAGAGTACTTGGATTTGGTAGTCACCTTCAGGAAGCGTAGTTGGGTCAACAGCGTCAACATCAGCTTGTACGATTGCGCCGTTTGCATTCAAGATATTGATGATGTAAGAGGGTGTACCCAATGGAGCACCATATCATCCGCATCGGTTGCTGCGATAGGAAGGACATCATCCGTAACGCAGAAAAACATTATCTAACGTTCCGTCAAACACAGGATTAGGAACGCACAGCGGTTGCTAATAGCCAAAGGATCACCTACTGCAACCCCGTTTGCGTACAAACAACCACCATACTATATCCCACATCATCACCATGTTCAAAAAGCAATCTCGTAATGATCGGTTACAAAGCTGAGAGCATCACCTGCCGCTACACCTATTCCTCCAACAACGGATACAACACGAATGTCTAACCCATCAGGCAGAGCTGCACCAGCCTTCCCAGTAACGTGAACGGTTTCAGAAAAACGTCCATCGTGAGGGATTGTTGTACGTACCCGTAGTGGGGTTGAACGTACGGGTGAATTGCTGTTCATGATACAAGCACAGGATCTTCTATATCGAACCCTAATGGAATTTCAATGATCGTAACCGTAATATCACAAGAAGTGGGTTGTCATTGACATCCGTAGCTGTCACAGTAACAGTATTATCTCCTATGTTAGCTGCAGTAAACGTTTCTTGAGAAATAGTAAGGTTGCCTTCATAGGCACAGAGATCGGTAATAACATATCCTGCACCGAAAACATCCTCTGCATCAATTGTCACTGATTCATCCGCATCAATGCTAAATGCCGTTATTACAAGCTGGGATAATAGCCTTTGTGTGTCATCTACACATGCGGGGTTTATTAGTACATTTACGGTAAAATCAATAGTAACACCGAAAGTACCAGAGAAGCAAGGGTTGGGAGTATCTTGGCCAAAATCAGCTGTACCTAAGCGCATACGGTGGTTGCCCAATGGCGCATCGCTTACATGACAAATGATGCGATCCAATGTAGTAGGATTATCATCTGTCGAATTTCCTGTGTAAACAAGCTCACCTTAGTCGTCGAAATCGAAGTCGTCATTGAAATCAATCCAAACATTAGTACCATAGGTATAACCTGTAGCAAATGTGACCTGCATATTAGCTAAAACAGTCTGAGCTAAATCCACGGGGGTAGCAGTATTGTCTGTGTAGGTTACATCACCGTTAGAAAATTAGTAGTACCCAGTAAGACGCTGGTAATACCCAAATCGTCATTACTAGTAGGTACAGACGCGCAGGGACACCCCAGGGATAATGTCGTGAAACTAAACTCCGTGCACTCCGTAGCATCACCAATCACGTTGTAAGGGGTGACAAGTCCAATAGTAAGTCGTTGCTATAGTAGGTTCATCGAATGAATAGCTCGTTACATTGCCGAGATCCAAAGCGTTCAAAACGTCATTACCAGCGGGGGTAGTTCCTATGGTGAGCTTATAGCCCTCAGCAAAAAAGAGCAGCATCCCAAGTCAAAGAAACCGGATAGTTATCACAGTTTACGTCGGGGGTAGCTATTCCATTTGTAGCACAGGCAGGGGGAGGAATTTCAACGATTACATTTATCTATATAAAGACGCCATCCGTCGGGCCACCGCTAGGTATATGCCAAGCGATATATACCGTACCTGTATAAGCACTCAAATCAATTACTTGCTCAACATAAGTGGTGTTGCCGTATGAAGCTAAAGGAAGTAATACCTCGGTAAAGTCAGCGGGGGCAGTACCAGTAGTAGATAAAGTTACCTGAAATGCGTTTGGTTCGAAAGAACTCGCACACGATAGTGAAACTTCAACCGCTACTACCAATAAGCGCGATAGCTGGGCTGATGAGATAGTCGTTATTGTTACCAGAATTAAAATCAGTATAAATATTTGCAACTTGATCTCCTCGAAAGGGAGATGTATCGTAATTCAAGTTCCAAGATCACATCGCCGTTAACGTTTAGCACCGTCCAGCAATCCTCTGAAGAGAGGAAGTAGAATTGAATGTTTTGCAAATGGTACAGAAAAAAACAGTACACAAAGTAGAAACACTTCGGGTGCAGCCCAATCCGAGAGAAGTCGCTATGTGCCACAAACAGAACGGACGTGCAAGTAATACGTCGTGTTGGGATCGAGACCTAAGGCAGAAGAACCGTTCCTGCAAAGGGGGTTCCACTAGCAGGAGGTGTTGCGGAGGTTGTCACTGCCCATTCATAACCGTTAGCGGGTGCAGGGGCAGGTGCTGTCCAACTAACATCTGCTGATTCAGTAGTGATGTTCATTACTGTTGGTGATACAGGTATCACTGGACAGGTGGGAATCGGAGAGCAAGCTATCGAAGCTGCCCACCCCGCCCTTTCTCCAGAACCGTCCGATGTGAATCTAAACGTCAGGCAACCTGACGCATCCGTTGAGGTAAAGTCATTCCATTGGCTGAAAAAACCAGCAGTGCCTGTCCAAGCACCATTAGGACAAGTAGTACGATTATACGTTGATCCTGAAGAAAAAATAGGAGCACTAGTATTAGCTCCATCGTGAATCATAAGACCATCCCAGCCTAATTCGGTATTAAAGGCAGAGAATGTAACGGATACGCGATCTCCAGGCAGCGCATATCGTAGTTACAGCGGCCTCATTAACACTGTAGTTACCAGAAGCCCCTCCTGAGTCGAAGAAGCTATCGCCACAGGTCTGCCCAATGAGTGATGTAGTACTTATAAAAAGTAGCAAAACAAACACCTAATAGCAACCTATGAGCTAAAGATTGTGTAGATAATGTTGGAAATATAAGATTACAATTTGTTATAAAAAAATTAGGTCAATCCATTGATTATCAGGAGTTCACCTGATAACAAGTTCTTTTTCTTTCTGTGATAAGGTCGTCTTAGAAATGCCTGCACCATTAAAGTGAGGTTGTAAAATTGGGGTAAAGTTAAGGTTATCTTTGAAAAAAAGTATTGTTTAGTTAATTTTTTTTAACAATACAACCTTTTAGGAATCAATCACCGGAGGCAGAGCCATTTACGTCCCCGACTTTTACGGCTACGAAGCCTGCGTTTAATGCCTCCCCAACAAGGTTGTTGATGTTGATGAGTTCGGGAAAGAAAGATGCCCAAGGATTCTCCGGCTGCGGAAAAATAAATCCATTACTTATGAATCGCCAACTGGTGTTGTCGGGAAACTCCGTATATATATTGAGGATGAGCTTCCGCATTTGGATTAAGTCGAGCGTAGTGATGGTGCCTGATCGGTTTACATCGGCAGCAATCCGCTTGTAAGGAGAGTTCAGCGGCTGGATGGCGAGGATGTGCTTGCTGATGAGAACGATATCGAAAGTAGTAACACCATTGAGAGGGTC
The DNA here is from genome assembly GCA_041392765.1 of Saprospiraceae bacterium. GTDB lineage: Bacteria > Bacteroidota > Bacteroidia > Chitinophagales > Saprospiraceae > Lewinella. The sequence continues at coordinate 28,589 of JAWKLL010000009.1, read as the reverse complement.
GTTATTCCGAAAAGCCGTCACTGTGTAATCAAAATCTTCCTCCAAATCGTCAAAACGGTACACTCCGTTAGCATCCGTCATGGTCGTCATGGGGATAGGTCCGCTCAAGCTCATAGTGACGTTGGAAACAGGCCGTTCGTCTTCGGTCATCACCATCCCGCCAATGGCACCTGTCAGCAAGCAGGCCAACCCTGGTTGAACCAATAGGTATGTTTGGCAGGAAGTGCTGTTCCCAGATTCATCTATAGCATACACTATGACCGATATTTCTGGCATATCCTCCATATAAACTGCTATGCTGTTGTGTTGTGGGTCAGGCACAAAGGAATCTCCTTGCGCCAATACTTCGTCAGCGCGATAAATGGCGTAATGAATATCCTCTCCGCAATCTGTGGACTGGCTAGCTATGAAATCAGTAGCCCACAAAGTCGCTATGCAATTGTCGTTGTCATCAGGCATAAGCGTGGCCGTCAAGCCATCGGTGCAGATAAGGGTGGGTGCTTTACAATCTTGACGCGGAAGGGAATGTACAACAACCGAGGTATTACCACAACCATCGGAGACCGACAACCTTATGGTATGAAAAGTATTAGATAGCAGCGAAATGGAATGATGGGGGCTTGCAATGAGATAAGGAAGTCAGCAGCCGGAGAGGTGTTCTATATTGTCTATGATATTAGCAGGATGAAAATCCAAAGAAGAAATGATGCCATTTCCATCGGTGTCTGTAGCAGACCAATCCACCGAAGCCTCTGTCACATTGAGTACCAATGTGCCATTGGAGGAGAACAACTCGCAAGCGTCGTCGAGGCTAAAAAATAGCTGTACGTAAGCAGTACAAGTGGCATCGTCCAAGGCACCAAACATACCCGCTTCTAAATGGGACAGGCTGCGGAGCCCAAAGGGCTGCACGGAAATTTGGGGGCGCATCTACATCATAAACTTTTACAAATCGGGTGTACTTCCATCTGCCCACATTGGCATTGGCTGGAATAGGGAAGTTATCAGGCAAGTCCGAGGAACAACCTGCATGGGGATGGTTGCGGTCGATGAAAGCACCTGCATCGGTAACGCTTACGACTGGGCGTTCACATTCATCCACCAAGTTATCGTCGGTGTCCGTAAAGCGGGGAATGGTGTAGCCTTCAGACTCTCCATCCCAAGTACACCAGTTGATGACATCGTAAGTGATGTTTAACAGGTAGCACTCGTCCCCCACGGCGCTAAAGCGTTGAGGGGCGGAGGTGTTCATTACCAACACATCGCAACCCGTAGTTGAAAAAGTTACTTCTTCCGCAACTGGGTCGTTACAAAATGCCACGCTGTCGGCGGGGAACGTTATACTATATTGGTGTGTTTCAACGATATTGATGACTTGGTTACAGGTATTATTGGAGGCTAATATTTCATTAGCATCAATAGCTCCGTTGCTATTGGCATCACCAGACGGGAGGTGCTGCCAAGCTTGAAACTTCCTAATGATAGTACCCCAGCCACAGGTATTGAGATTAATGTCAGGGGTACGCCTACTATGGTGTCCACTTGCAGTTATCCGTTCCATTGGCAGCCCCCAAGAAAGTATTGGAGGAACATAGACGTGTTGGTGAAACTATTCTGTAGTTCTCCAATATATCGCCGGGGTACTGCTTTACCTATTCGGCACAGGTCATGGTGATGGCAGGCGGAGGAGTACAAGTCGGGCGTATTTTGTCTTCTGGGTGTACTGTTAGCCAACAAACATTCTCATTACCATGCATATCCTGCACTTTTAGTTCGACGGTAATTGCATTGCCAGCGTCGCAGCAGTAAAAAAATTCACAAAATTGCCCCGCGGGAGAAATGTGCTACGCCTGAAGCACAATCGCCATTTTGCCAAAAGTTGCGTCGTACAGATAATGTTACCCCCCGCAATTGTCGCAAGACCTCATCCACGGTGGCCGCAAAATCCGCGCAACTCCTGCTGTTCCCAACTGCACATTGAGCACATCATCGCAGGAGGCGACAGGGTTATTTCATCTCGTACCCTGATGAGCATATCTTGGCATTGAATATTGCCGCACAAGTCGTAGCGCAGTATCGCACGGGTATAGTTACCCAACTGGGCAGTAAAAACATCGCCATAAATACCTGTGAATACAGATACATTATTCATGTCGAATACTTCTACGGCTATTGTTGTACCAGCACAAAGTCAGTCGCTTGGGTAGGCGCAAGAATGGGGATATAGGCTACACTTCGAAAGGTGAGGTGCTATAACGTCGTACGTCAGGGTAAACCGTCGTGGTCGTAATCCACCGTTGGTAATACGAGAGTAGGTGCAACATTATCTTTAATCTTAATAAGCTGGGAAAACTCAAGATAATTATCCAGATCACATTTGTCAACAATGAACCATTTTCTGACAAAGGTATATGCATTGCCACAAGTATTGATACGAGGACCATCTTGGTAATTCGCACCTAAATTAAGTAAGCGTGGTTTAGATAGTGGGGACTCATACCCGGTGTAGTGGGGCTTGGCAATCGAACCAACTGAAAACAACAGGATACCATAATCTCCCGTCGCCTCTTGGATTGTAAGGGCGAGGGTTAGCTGCTCCAGTAAATTGGCTGCAACTGTTCTACAAGAGTCGGAGGGAAAACTATGTCATCCATCGACAATTTACGGATCGTGATAGTTTGGTACAACAGGGATAGATTGGGCGCACCCATACAGGCATTTTGATATTTGTCCGTAGCATAAAAAGCTGCGTGTAATAACGATATCATCGCACTGCTCAGCTTGCGACATGACATCCGAAACATATACCGTCGCAGCACCACAAGCCTCCAGTACCTGAGGATAGCCTGTGATATCTAAAATAGATTGTAAAGCAGGTGAAATCTGTAATGGTATCCCAGTTTCATCAACGATAAAAGAGGTAGGATGCTGTATGTATAATTCATCGGCATCCGAACAAACAAAATCGCTTACCCCAATGAATTGTGCCAATGAAATATCGGCAGGACAAGCAATGACCGGGGGTATTGTCCGAGCCTGAATATATCCCCAGCACGGGAATCCACTAACATTGGCTGTAGCGATTGCACACTATATTCAAAAGTGCCGCAGGAAGAGATCGCCCCCAGTGTCAGACAACAACACGCCGTTTTGATAAATGTCTATTTGAAAGTCGTCGGGAATAAGGCATCCCCAATCTCCTACTTCACCATCTGAGGAGCAAACTTCGTTGCTGAACAATCTTTGGTTTAAGGTAACATTAACCGTATGGATGCACCCTAATATTACAGTGGTTGTGGCTCCATTGAAAGGGTAATGTGGCGTTGCCCTAATGTTATATCCCCACAAATGTTTCCTAAAGTATTTAGCACACCATCGTTAAAGGATAGCCTTTCTCGTACCTCTTCTAAGTTAGTGCCTATCGCTAAAAGCGGGCTTAGGTAGTAAATCATCATCTGTAGTTAGGAAGTGTACTCCATATATATGGTAGGTTCCCGTAGGCAAGCCTGTCAGATCATAAGATATCATTTCACCGGAAGCGGATTAGCAAAGGCTGTAATTGCAAAATATCGCCTGCCGAATTTGGTGAGGATTGACCAATACTCATATTTTTCAAGGGATAGAGAGCGGCATCACATAGTCTGCGTAAAGTTGCGTTATTGTTTGGCCGGGATAAATACCTAGCGTGCTATTGCCACACAATACAATTGATCGTTGGTAATAAGCCTAGCCGCATCGGGTGGTGCATTGTGGTTGGAAAATATAATTCACATTCTCCATTATCAGATTGCTCATCAATGGTAAAACGAAAGGATCAAGATTTGGTGAAATTAGGTCATACCCAGCACTTAGTATTGTACCATTGGTCGCACTTACGGAAAGTTCATATAGTTACCAAAAGGCAAGTGTGAAAATTGATACATCCCTGTTGCATCGGATGTGGTTTCCAAAAACACATCATCCTCTGTTGACAAGACCTCATCGATACCTGCCCATCGAAGTGTCCACGTTACGCCCGACACCCTGTTCGTTTGGTTGAAAATTAAAATCATCATCGTTCCAGACCATTACCTGCAATAGCACCTTGCCAACAAACCCAGCATCGCGAGATAAATCGGGCATCGCCGACAAATGAAAAATCTGGTGTTCTGAAAGCCCCATTTCAGATCAACTTGGGCATTATTGTGATTATTGCCTCCAATATAAGGCGCGGCACGCATGCCACGGGTGGTTGAAAAGGTGAGGAAATAGTCGCCTGTTGGAATGGCAGCCAACCAGAACTGGCCAGTTGCATCAGACCATTGCGTTTCCTCGGCAGCGGGTTGTCCAGTAGTGTTAAATAGATTGACCTCTACACCTGGCAGCGGAATGTCATTACCATTAAATGTTCCATCAACGTTAAAATCAAAAAATGTAAAATTCCCAATATAGTCACAATCTGACACTGAAACATTTAAAAGGGTGAGTGGTCTGCAATCGGTATCTATTGGTGCAGGTGAAAGAATTGCTGCTACCGAGTAATCACCAAGAGGAAGAGAATAAGCAGCTAAATACAGCTCCGCAGATGACGAGCTGTAATCAGGACTTACCGTTCCTATCGTATAATAAGTTCCTTCATATACATCAGTAGCACCGCCTGGTGGAAGTAGTACAAAGGCGACATCAAAATCTGCTTCACCGTTTTCAAGAAGAGATAGATTGGAAAAGCCGTTTATACTAAGTGTAGATGGGAGTTCCCTACAAATAGTCTGGGTTGTAGATAGCTGCCCAATAGAAGGACAGGTCTGTGTGTGAATTAGCAACGGCAAAAGGACTGTAATGCACAATAGCAATATGCTACCCCTAAAAGAGTAAGACGAAATTAGCATGGGATTATGTTTAAACTTATTTCAGCCAAAGGAATATAATCAGGAATAGTCTCCAATTTGCATTTTTTTTGGAGTAACAACCGATTCTACACCTTGCAAATGTTGATTAAAACAAGCAAACTAGGTAAAGGGGCTACTTTAAAAGAAGCATTTATACAGCAAAGATAAGATTTGAAGAGATAAAAAAAACAAAAAAATCAATCTGGCTGTGGTGTCAACCGTAGATAGTCATTAAGTTTTTTATACCCTTTGGGAAACAGGGCGGGGATTTCATCTTCCGAAATATTGGTATTAATCACAACATCTTCTCCTTGCACCCAATCGGCAGGAGTGGACACTTGGCATCTGTCCGACAACTGCAAAGCATCGATAACTCTCAATATTTCGGTGAAATTTCTTCCAATGCTAAGCGGATAGGTGAAAGATAGCCGAACCCTTTTATTAGGGTCAATCACAAAAACGGATCTTACGGCCATATTGCTCATTTCAAAGGGGTGCAGCATCCCGTATAGAATAGAAATCTCTCTTTCATCATCAGCGATAACGGGGAAATTCATTGTTACTCGCTGCGTTTCTTCAATATCCTTGACCCACAAAGCGTGGTCTTCCAGAGAGTCTATACTTAAACCGAGCGACTTGACGTTGCGTTTGTCGAATTCCGGCTTCAACCGTGCGGCTGTACCTAATTCAGTAGTACAAACGGGGGTAAAATCGGCTGGATGGGTGAAAAAAATCACCCAGCTATCACCGCTCCATTCGTAAAAATCAATGTCCCCTTGTGTAGTTTTGGCTTTGAAATTGGGAGCCAAAGCATCTACTTTGATAGCCATTATAAAAAATGTTGATTTCGGATATAGAAAGCCTGTCCATTGTTGTAGGTCATCAAAAGTAAGAACAATATTCAAAAACAACAAACATCTGCAAAAAATTTATCCGATAACCAATTGTGTGGCTATCTTTGCGGCTCAAAGCAAACAGGTTTTCATGTCAATTACCCAGCCTGCCGTCAATGCAGAAGTAGCCGGCAACCTCGGACTTACTGCGGATGAATTCGAACGCATCTGCGATATTATGGGGCGTACCCCTAATTTTACTGAATTGAGCATATTTTCCGTCATGTGGTCGGAGCACTGCTCTTACAAAAACTCTATCAAGTGGCTGAAAACGCTTCCTCGCGATGGAGGCCGCTTATTAGTTGGAGCAGGCGAAGAAAACGCAGGTTTAGTGGATATTGGCGACAATATAGGCTGTGCTTTCAAAATCGAATCCCATAACCACCCCTCTGCTATTGAGCCTTATCAAGGTGCTGCAACGGGGGTAGGTGGTATTCATCGCGATATTTTCACCATGGGAGCCCGGCCAATAGCGGCGTTGAACTCGCTGCGGTTTGGGGATATAAATGTACCTCATACCCGCAGGCTTGTACGTGGCGTAGTTCACGGAATCGGCGATTACGGCAATTGCTTTGGTGTGCCAACGGTGGGTGGTGAGGTCTATTTCAATTCGTGCTACAACCAAAATATCCTGGTTAATGCGATGTCGGTGGGCATTGTAAAAGTAGGCGAAACTGTTTCAGCATGCGCCGATGGGCCAGGTAATCCTGTGTTTATCGTCGGTTCTGCCACAGGCAAGGATGGCATACACGGTGCTACTTTTGCTTCTGCGGATTTAACAGAGGATTCTGCGGAGGATTTACCCGCTGTTCAGGTAGGAGATCCTTTTCAGGAAAAACTATTATTGGAGGCAACGCTTGAAGTCATCAAAACTGGTTCTGTAGTTGGCATGCAAGATATGGGTGCAGCAGGTATCACCTGCTCAACCAGCGAAATGAGTGCCAAGAGTGAAACAGGTATGCGCATCGACCTCAGCAAGGTACCTACGCGACAGTCCAACATGGTGCCTTTTGAAATCCTGTTGAGCGAAAGTCAGGAACGTATGCTCATCGTTTGCAAAAAAGGGGAGGAAGCTGTTTTGAAAGCAGTTTTTGATAAATGGGATTTAGAATGTGAAGAAATTGGTGTTGTCACAGATACCGGACGTTTAGAGTTTTTCGAGGGCGAAAAGTAGCCGACGTGCCTGCCAACCCGTTAGTACTGGGAGGCGGTGCTCCTGTTTATGACCGAGCCTACACACGCCCCGCTTATTTGATAAAATAGAGGCATTTGATGCTCATACAATTGCTGAACCTACCGATTTACACGCAACGGCTCGTAAGCTTTTTGCTTCGCCCAATATCGTTTCCAAGCGTTGGGTTTATGAGCAATACGACAGCATGGTTCGCACCAACTCAATGGCACTAATCTACCAAGCGATGCAGCCTTGTTCGGGTAAAAGGTACGGATAAAGCCTTGGCCATGACAACCGACTGCAACTTGCCTATGTTTATGCCGACCCTTACAAAGGTGCGATGATAGCGGTGGCAGAAGCCGCCCGCAATATTGTTTGTTCCGCGGGCAGCCGGTGGCTATTACCAACTGCCTCAACTTTGGTAACCCTTTACAACCCCGAGGTGTATTACCAGTTGTTCATGCTATCAAAGGGATGGGGGACGCTTGTCGTAAATTCGACACCCCGGTAACAGGCGGTAACGTGAGTTTTTACAACCAATCCGTTTTTAAAGATGGCACAGAACCCGTTTACCCGACGCCTACTATTGGTATGCTAGGCGTGCTAGACCATCACCAACAGCAAATGACGCTTCACTTCAAAGCGGAAGGGCATAGCATTTATTTATTAGGCGAAAGCAGGGAAGACATCAATAGCTCGGAATACCTGCGCGTGGTTCACCAAGTACAACACTCTCCGGCACCCTACTTCGATTTAGAAGAAGAATTCACCCTGCAACAGCATCTACAACAGTTGCTAAAAACGGGGTATGTACAATCCATGCACGATGTATCTGATGGTGGTCTTTTTGTGGCCTTGATGGAATCCGCCATGCCGCTTCGTCTTGGTTTTGATATCGCTACCCCCAACAACCTACGCAAAGATGCTTTCCTTTTTGGCGAAAGCCAAAGCCGGGTAATCATCTCCGTTGCGCCCGAGCAGGAAGCTGATTTGCAAAACTTTTTACAGGAACGCAACATTACATATAGTAACCTAGGAAAAACCATGGCAGGTTCCTTACAAATCGATGGAATGGATTATGGAGCTATCTCCACCTGGGTTTCCACGTATGAAAATACGTTGGGCGAATTGATGAACCAATAAACGTAAATAACATGAACGTAATGATAAGGTCTGTTGTCTTAGCAGTGCTTGCAATGGTAGTCTTGGCTTGTGGCCCCAAAGGACTGACTATCAGTGGTAAAATTGAAAATGCTACCAACTTGCAGGTATTTTTAGACGAGGTAAAAATTGGCAAGGCGAGCAACATTCTTTCCAAAACAGATATGGCAGAGGATGGTACTTTTAGCCTACAGTTTGAAGAGGGACTGCCTGCTGGTATTTATAATGTTCGCATTGGTGCTAAACGCATCAATCTCATCTTGAATGGGGAAGAAAAAGAGGTGTCAATTACGGGTAATCTCGAAACGCTTCAAAATTACGACATCACAGTTTCCGGCTCGGGTGATAGCCAAACTTTTGTGCAAGTCATGCAAGGGCTTTTCCGCAGGCAGTATAAGCCAGAAGACATCACGGCTATGGTGGACACGGTTGCCAATCCTTATCTTGCCACTTTCATTGCTTATACAGCATTGGGTAATAAACCTGAGTTTGTTAGTATTCACAAAAAGGCCTCTTCACGATTAAATGATGCTTATCCGGGGTCGGAAGCCGCTACGGCTTATGCCAGCTATATTTCCAATCTGGAACTAAATGCAGCAGCCATGCAACGGCAGTTAGGTCCGATCACGGTGGGTATGGAGGCACCTAATATCCAGTTGCCTAATCCACAAGGCAAAATGTATTCATTGGCAGATTTGAAAGGCAAGGTGGTACTACTCGATTTTTGGGCAAGCTGGTGCGGGCCTTGCCGTCGAGAAAACCCGAATGTAGTGGATGTGTATAACCGATATAAAGACCAAGGCTTTACAGTATTTAGTGTATCATTAGATGGGCTAGATTCCCGCAGTAAAGCCCGTTATGCCGCTGCCGATCTGGATCGAGCCATGGCTACCGAAAAACAAAAATGGGTAAATGCTATCCAACAAGATGGATTGGCATGGGAGTATCATGTGAGCGATTTACTCAAATGGGAAACTACAGCTGGTGCTATGTATGGTGTTTCCAGTATCCCCCGTACCTTTTTGATTGACCGCGAAGGTAAAATTGCAGCAGTTAACCTGCGCGGAGCAGAGGCGATAGAGGCTGCCTTGAAAGAAATTATCTGATTTCAGAAAAAATACATATCTTTGTGGCAGAAAGCAAGTTGGAGGCAACCATTAATGTTTTTGTTGTCTCCAACTTGTTCTATTTAGACACGAGGCTTGCGTGAAAAGTTAAGGTTATCTAAGTAATATATATTAGCATCCTTCCACTGTCAGGTCTCCTCCGAAAACATTTCGGAAGTGGGCCATTCCATATTTTTAGAATAAGCCGATTGTACGCGTATTTTAATCTTAGGCATCTCACCACTTGTTGATACTTTTACCAAGGCGTAGCGTTTTCACCGATACGCCAGCAATTTATTGTATGACATTCGAAGCATTGGGAATTATTTCTCCCATTCTGAAAGCCCTTGAAAAAACAGGCTACTCCTCCCTACTCCTATCCAACAGCAAGCCATCCCATTATTACTAAAAGGCCGCGACTTATTAGGTTGTGCCCAAACAGGCACAGGAAAGACAGCTGCATTTGCTGTTCCTATTCTTCAACTCATGTATCAAAAGCCTCGCGTTGCACCAAGCAAGCATCCACGGGCTTTGGTGGTAGCACCTACGCGTGAGTTGGCGATACAAATTGAGGAAAGTTTCCGCGTATATGGCAGCTTCACCCAGTTGAAAAGTGCTGTAATTTTTGGTGGTGTAAACCAAAACCCACAGGTTAGTACGCTGCAAAGAGGAGTTGATGTATTAGTGGCTACGCCGGGAAGATTGTTGGATTTAATCCAGCAAAGATTTATCTCCTTACAGCATATTGAGTTCGTGGTCATGGATGAAGCGGACCACATGTTGGATATGGGCTTCATTCACGACATCCGGAAGATTGTAGCACTGCTGCCAGAACGCAGGCAATCGCTGTTTTTTTCGGCAACCATGCCGCCGGAAATAGTGGCTCTTTCTGGAAAAATCTTAGGAAATCCTGAAAAGATCACCATCGCTCCGGAAAAAGCTACCGCCGACCGTGTAGATCAAGAACTTTTCTATGTTGAAAAAGGCAATAAACCTAAACTGCTCCTCCATCTTATAGCCGAGCGAAGGATGGGTTCTTTACTGGTTTTCTCGCGTACAAAGCACGGTGCCAATAAAATTGTAAAAATATTAGACAAAGGTGGCATCAGCAGCGCAGCAATACACGGCAACAAGTCCCAGACAGCTCGCCAAAAGGCATTGTCGGAGTTCAAAGATGGATCGTTACAAGTACTAGTAGCAACAGACATTGCTGCTAGAGGCATCGATGTGGATGAACTGAGCTACGTTATCAACTACGATTTGCCGAATATTCCAGAAACCTATGTACACCGCATCGGAAGAACGGGCAGAGCGCAAGCCAGCGGCATCGCGGTTTCCTTTTGCGATACGGAAGAAAGAGCCTACCTCAAGGATATTCAGCGATTAATCAAGCAGACGATTCCTGTATCCCATCACCCTTTTGAAGGCAGCGATGGGCAAGAACCGGTATCCGTTGCAGATGTTGCCTCTCACCCGGCGGCACCTGCTTCTTCTGCCCAAAGAAGGCCCGGAAAGAATAGGCGTTTCTATCGGAAGCCTAAGAATGGGTAACACATTTGATTGTGTTGAATAAAAAAGCCTTCCCGTCTTTTGGATGGGAAGGCTTTTTTTAGTGGACTACTTCAAAAATCAAGGCTTAATGACCTTGTTCTTTGCAAAATCACCAGCTTTAATGACCACCATTTTGGTGGGATCAACGTACTTTTTCATGGTAGCGTTGACTTGCTCGACTGTTAAGTTCATCACTTTGCTTTCGAGGTCAGCATCCCAGGTCATGTTTCTATCGTAGTAAAGATTTGCATTCAATTTGGCTGCGAGGGAGCGATCTTGGGCACGTGTTACTTGTTGGCCTTGTGACCAACCACTCTTAGCTGCTACTAATTCTTCCTCGTTAAAGCCATCCTTTAATGCCTTTTCAATTTCCTCAAAAAAGGCTTTTTCTACGGCAACTACATTTTCTGGTGCGAAAAAGGCATACCCACCCAGCATAGCGACTTCATCCTCTGTTTGGGCATCCAAGAAAGAACCAACGCCATAGCTAAGACCATCTTGCTGGCGAATACGGTCGGCTAAGCGTGACTTGAGGGCACCGCCCCCCAACATATAATTTCCCATCAACAACGCGGGATAATCAGGATGAGAGGTACTCACCGGGAGGCTTTGGCCAATGAGGAACCAAGCATTGGCTTTGTCGGGTGTTTCTAATTCCACATTGTTAGCCTCCGGCTGGAAAAATTGCTCCTTGAGGCGCTGGTACTTGCCGGGGCTTTTCCAGTTGGCAAAATTGCGATCCAACGCCTTGGTTACTTCCTCTTCATCAAAATCACCCACGATACCAATCGTAGCATCGGAAGCACCGTAGAAACGCTGATAAAATGCCTTTGCTTCTTCTAATGAAAGGTTCTTCACTGCCGCAATCTGTTCTGCAAAAGTCATGCTATAACGCGGATCTTCGGGAGTATAGTTGCTCATTCTTTTTTCCAACTCCTTAAAAGCCACCGCCTGAGGATCAGATTTGCTCTCTTCTAAGCCGGCTAATTCTTCCGACTTCAGTTTTTCAAATTCTTCGGCAGGGAAAGAAGCTTCCCGGAACATCTCACCCACTAGGTCGATGACCGCAGGAAGTTTATCGCGTTCTGTTTCTATCATTGCGTAGGCACCTTCAGCACCTCCACCAATGCGAACGGTAGCTTTCAGTTCATCGAGTTTATCCTCTATTTGTTGGCGACTCATGTTTTCGGTGCCTTTGTTTAGCATCATGCCTGTAAAACGGGCAGCTATCTGCTGGTTTTTCAGGCTAGAAAGGTCGCCAAAACGCAAAGAGATACGAGCCTGTACCGCATCGGCACGGGTTTCTTTACTTAACAGGGCATATTCCAAAGTGCCCGTGGCCAACTCGCCTGTTTGGGTACGATTATCAATATTTTCATAAGATGGGTCGAACGCCTCGCCTTCGGAAGCTGTTTCTCTGCCTTTGTAGCCTTCTACCAAACTAGCAATGTCCGTCACATCAGGAATTTCAGCGCGTACCGGGTTTTCCGTTGGTAAAAAGCGACCTACAGTACGGTTGCTGGGGATAAAATACTTAGCAGCTGCGGCGGCCACTTGCTCGGGTGTAACCTGCTCTAAACGATCGCGGAAAATATAGCCTAATCGCCAGTCTCCCTGTGCTATGTATTCGCTTATCAGGCGACCTACGCGGTCGCTTTCGCGCATTTGCAGATCAAAATCTTTAAGTAATCGTTTCTTAGCGCGATCTACTTCTTCGGCGGTAGGCGGGGTGTCTTTGATGCCGTCCAAGGTGGTGAGCATCGCCATTTTGGCTTCTTCTAATGATTTATCTTTGAGCAAATCGGCGTGAAAATAAGCAAACCCAGGTTCCGCCAATTCCGCAGCCCAGCCCCACTGGGAAGATGCTTTGCCACTCTCTACTAATGCCTGATAAAGGCGGCCAGAAGGCTCACTGGTCAAGACTTCTACTAATGTTGCCACTGCAGGATAATCGGAGTGGCTACCCGGTGGAATGTGGTAGGCTGCACTGACCGCTTGCACATCCCCTACCCTAGCCAAGTCAACAAATCGTTCGCCGTCTTGCACAGGTTCGCGTGTGTAGGTGGAAATCAATTCGCGCTCAGGCCGTGGAATGTTTCCAAAAGTTTCCATAATCATGCCTATTGTCTGACTAGGCTCAAATTTGCCGGCGATGATCAAATAAGCATTATCGGGCTGATAATATTTGCGGTAAAAACCTTGTAGGCGGTCGATGGGTACGTTTTCTATATCGGCTCGTGCGCCAATGGTTGACTTGCCGTAGTTATGCCATAGGTAGGCCGAAGACAACACACGCTGCATCAAAATTCGACCGGGGTTGTTTTCGCCCATTTCAAACTCATTGCGAACGACCGTCATTTCACTCTCCAAGTCTTCCGCTGCAATGAAGGAATTAATCATGCGGTCGGCCTCCATTTCGAGTGCCCAACGGAGGTTTTCATCGGACGCGCTGACAGTTTCATAGTAATTAGTGCGGTCATACCAAGTAGTACCGTTGAACCGCGCCCCTCTTTCATTCAGCTCCTTAGGAATATCGGGGTGATTTGGGGTTCCTTTAAAGACTAAGTGCTCCAACAAGTGAGCCATACCTGTTTCCCCATAGGCTTCGTGTCTTGAACCCACCAAGTAGGTGACATTTACCGTAACAGTTGGTTTTGACTGGTCAGGAAAAAGTAAAATACGAAGCCCGTTAGATTCGACTTCAAATTCACTAATACCCTCAACGGAAGCGAGTGGTTTGATGCCATCGGGCAGTTTCAGGGATTGCGCTGCTAACGAGAAAGAAAGCGTGAGAAGCAGCAATAAACTACCAAAGGTGAAAGTAACCTTCATAATTTTGTGGTTTTGATGAGATAATCGGGTAATGACACAATAACGATAATAACTCAAATAAGTGACAATGTTAATGTATTAAAGTTGCTGATTTTGCAGTAAAACAGTGTGGCAAAGATGCAGGTATCGCTCATTTTTCAGGGTTTGCCCGGACAAGCGGGCGACGCAGAGATGCGACCTTGGGAGCAGCTACGCAAAGCACGCGGCCTCGGTTTTCCGAGGTGGCCCATCATAATTATTTTATACATACTCTTAAGCAACAGTCAACACGATTTTGCCTGCGGAACGATTGGATGCCATATACGCATGGGCTGAAGCTACTTCTTCCCAGTCGAAGATGGAGTCAACCACCGCAGATAGCCTTCCCGTAGCGAAATGCGCCCAACAAGATGCTTTAAAATCAGCTACCAATTGCTTCTTATAGCTGAGCGGCCTGTTCCTTAGGGTAGAACCTGTAATACGCAGCCTTTTGCGTAAAATAGGTGCTAGGTTCACCCCTGCGGCATGAGTAGCCACCCAAAAAGCCCAGCATGATAATGCGCCCATCTAAGGCAACGGCATTCAGGTTGGCATTGAAAGCCGAAGCTCCTGCAAAATCAATAATTACATCTACTCCTTCTCCTTGGGTAGCACTCAAAATGTACTCGTCGAAGGGGACTTTTTATAATCAATGGTGTGGTGGGCACCTAAATCGGTGCAAAGAGTATGTTTAGGAGAAGAGGCTGTGGTGAAAATTTCTACGTCTTGCAGCATGCTGGCTAATTGTAAAACAGCCGTCCCGATGCCACTCGCACCCGCGTGTACAAGTATGCGCTCGCCGGGGCGTAAATCTGCCAACCAGTGGATAGCCTGATAAGCTGTCAAGAATGCCTCAGGAATAGCAGCAGCTTTGGTAAAAGAAAGATTGGCATGCAGCGGAAGTGCCATAGCAGCGGGGATAGCTACTCGTTGTGCGTACCCACCTCCCGGCAGTAGCCCACAGACGGGGTCACCTACCTCAACGCCATGTACACTGCTCCCTACGGCTGCCACTGTACCCGCCATTTCGAGGCCGAGAATATCCGTCACACCAAGGGGAGGTGGATACTGCCCTTTTCGCTGCAACAAGTCGCCTCTATTGAGTGCCGTAGCGTGTACGTTGACCAATAAGTCGTCGGGGCCAAAGGTAGGATCGGGGGCTTCGCCAAAATACAAAGTGTCTGTACCGCCAAAACCGGATTGCAATATTGCTTTCATCTGATTAACATGTTTCTGCGTATGACCTCAAGTATGGGAAAAAAATAGGCAAGCCAAAATTACAAAACCCGGATCGTTATACAAAAAAAACCTCCCTGTAATCTACTACGGGGAGGTGCTATCGGTAATGAATTAAAAAACAGCGTTCTTGTATTACTGATAAGCCGATTGGAGCTAACTGAGGGCTACTTGGCTCATCTTTGCTGATGGTGATGTTAACGTCACAATTAATGCGCAAGTGTTGCCCATCCAAATCGCCATCGTCTAGGTAATCAAGTAGGTCATTAACCACTTGCTGAAGTTCCTTTACCCTTTGCGCGAATGAGTATCATCCACTCCAAGGCGTTCACTCAGGCCAAAGATTCTGCGATTGTGGAATTTGATTTTTTCCTGCAACAGGTTAAACAGTACTTCGCGTGCGTCAGCAACGGTAAAAACACCATTGATAAGTTCGATCTTATTCATAAATATTGGTTTTGTTTTTTGTAGCGTATTTGAAAAAAAAGAGCATTCCGATGATAGCTAAAGCAACGTACAGCTCTTGCAATAAGGGTGTCATACCCGAATCTATATAGGTTCGTGACTGCACCCACATAAGGGCTAATGTCCAATTCATGATTTGGTTTTTTGGGGTTATTGGCCTTGACCAAGTGAGTATCCGGGTTGGCCGTCGAATGCGTATAGGTTCTCCGTTTTGATCGTATCCAGCTCCAATTGCTCGGCTCGTTCTAAGAGCTGTAAAATGGTCTTTTTATCAAAGGCTGCTCCTTCAACTACATCGAATCGGCAGCGCCAATGATCAGTGCAGAAAGTTTCCTCAAATCCATCCGGCCACACTTTGATACCCCGATTAGTAATCATAGAAAGCTTTACATTTTCTGTTTCAGCTTCTTGCAAGCGTTTTGCTAAGTCAGCGGGTTTCTTGCCAGACCAATCGATAAAAATATCCACCCCTTTGAGTTCCTTTTTGGGTGACTGTTTCCTTTCGTAACGTGGTAAATTTATTTTGTATCCAGCAACGGCTTCTAATGGTTGGAGTTGTTTGGGTTGACGCCCTAGGTTGTCAATGAGGGCTTGCGTGAAAGCCTCGGTGCCGACTTTGCGGGTACTCGTAGCGGGGTTGTATACATCGGGTGTGTGGATACCGGCTTCGATGGTGCATAACCACGCATTTTGAATACGGTTGGCAACCTCCTGCTGCCCAATATGGTTGAGCATCATGACAGAAGCCTGAATTAAGCCAGAAGGATTAGCGATGCCTTTGCCAGCAATATCGGGTGCTGAACCGTGGATAGCTTCGAACATGGCACAAGTAGTGCCAATATTTGCAGACCCCGCCATACCAACAGACCCTGTTATTTGGGCAGCAATATCGGAGAGAATGTCGCCATATAAATTAGGAACAACAACGACATCGAATTGCTCGGGTGTATCCGCCATTTTTGCGGAGCCGATGTCGATGATCATGTGTTCAGAGGCAATGTCGGTATATTCCGCAGCGATTTCATTATAAACCTTTCGGAAAAGACCATCGGTTTGCTTCATGATGTTGTCCTTCGTAAAGCAGGTGACTTTTTTCCGTCCCTGCTGACGAGCGTATTCAAAAGCATAGCGAATGATCCGTTCGCAACCGGGTCGGCTAATGAGTTTGAGGCACTGCACGACCTCAGAGGTTTGTTGGTGCTCAATACCGGCATAGAGATCCTCTTCGTTTTCCCGAATAATCACTACATCCAAAGTGGGATGCTTGGTGTTTACAAATGGATGAAAACTACGACAAGGCCGCACATTCGCAAAAAGGTTTAGCATTTTCCGGGTCGTGACATTGAGGCTTTTGTATCCTCCTCCTTGCGGTGTTGTAATGGGGCTTTTCAAAAAAACGCCGTTTTTGCGGATGGTTGCCCAAGCATCTTTTGAAATACCGGAAGTATTGCCTCGGAGATACACCTGCTCTCCAATTTCAATCTCATCGTAAATTAACTGGGCACCCGCTGCTTTTAAAATTTGCAACGTAGCATCCATGATTTCCGGCCCTATACCGTCTCCCTTTGCAATCGTGATGTTAGTCATGGCTGTATTTTTGGTTAGCAATGCAAAGGTGAAGCTCTTTGTTTATAAATTTATATTTATGTTTGTTATTAAATCCATTAATATATTTTATGAACTATACTTTGCATCAACTACAGGTTTTCGTACAAGTAACTGAAAGTAAGAGTGTTACTAAAGCTGCCGAAGTACTAAACTTGACGCAACCTGCGGTGTCTATTCAATTAAAAAATTTTCAAGATCAGTTTGATATTGCTTTGACAGAAGTGGTTGGCAGAAAATTATACGTCACTGATTTCGGTAAAGAAATAGCCGTGGTGGCGCAGGAAATTTTAATACAAGCGCAACAAATACAAGACAAAACTTTGGCTTACAAAGGCTTCCTTACGGGGAAAATCAATATATCTGTCGTTTCTACGGGTAAATATGTGATTCCTTATTTTTTGCAGGCATTTATGCAAAAACACCCCGGTATAGATGTATCCATAGATGTGACTAATAAAGCCAGTGTGCTAAACAATTTAACAGCCAATAACACCGATTTTTCTTTAGTTTCTATACTCCCCGAGAGGATAGCCGTGGAGCAATTGGAGCTGATACAAAACAAACTCTATCTGGTAGCCTCTCCTACCTCGGCTACAAAACTACCTTCTAAAAAGATTCAATCGCTGTTGGAACAGAGCACGTTGATATACCGAGAACAAGGGTCGGGAACGAGGCAGACTATGGAAAGATTTCTCCAACAAATGGCCATCCCTGTGCGAAAAAAAATGGAGTTAACCTCCAATGAGGCGGTAAAGCAAGCCGTATTGGCAGGACTAGGGGTTTCTATCATGCCTTTAATTGGCATCAAAAATGAACTCCAGTTGCAACAACTTCAAATCATTCCCGTGAAAGGTTTGCCGATACAAACAAGTTGGCACTTGGTGTGGCCTCAAGGAAAGAAGCACAGCCCTGCCAGCCATGCCTTGCTACAATATTTGCAGATGCACAAAGACGACATCATCAACACTCATTTCAATTGGTACGAAAACTATTGACCCCTACTTTCGCATGGCCTCAACAGGGTCTAATTTACTAGCAGTCAAAGCGGGAACAAATCCGGCTACAACGCCTATCAAGATCGACATTCCTGCCCCCAACAGCACGTTGCCCATATCGATGTACATAGGAAAATCCAGCACTACCGTTAATATTTTAGTAATAAAATATACCAATGCCAGACCAAAAAAACCGCCCAACAGACAGAGTATTATCGCTTCGATGAGGAATTCCAATAGGATGATGCTGCGCTTCGCCCCCAGCGCTTTTTTAACACCAATTTGAGACGTGCGCTCCTTAACAGAAACGAACATGATATTGGCCACCGAAACACCTCCTACCAAAATAGAGAAAAACCCAATGACATACCCTAGCATATTCAATACGCCAAAGAAGGAATCGAATTGTTCGCTCACCATCGTCAATTCATTGAACGCGAAGGAATCTTCTTCCACGGGTTTCAGCCTCCTTTCTGCCCGAACAAGGTTGCGGAGTTCTGCCTTTCAATTGCTCTATATCGGCATCAGGACGAGCCTTCACTGCGATGAAGGTTTCTGTGTTTCGGTTGCGAACGTTTACCAAGCTTTTCACCTTGCTATAAGTGACTAATATCGCATCATCGAAATCTAAGGGGTTAATCAACTCGTCTCCTGATGATTCCAATACGCCAATGACTTCATAAGTAGCCCCTTGCATTTTGATTTGCCGCCCAACGGGTTCTATCGTTCCAAACAGTGCCTCGGCTACTTTACTACCAATGACTGCTTTGTTGCTACTGTAATGCGATTCGGAGGCAGAGAAAAAACGCCCCGATTCAAAAATTCATTCCAAAAACCGAGGCGAACTCGGGGGTTACACCACAAAGAAACACCTGCTCTGCACTATTGGCGTTCCATTTTAGTGTTCGAGCCTACACCGATAAAAAAAGTACTCATCGCAGAGAGCCTAGATTTATCCCGAATGATTTCATATTCATCATACACGGGCTGCGGGCGTTTCATCAAATCCCACCAGTTGCTGGAATTATCGCCCCAAGGCCATTTCTGCACGTAAATGACATCATTACCTAGCTTTTCCATGCTGCCCCGAATATTGTCCTCCAAACTATCCACTGCGGATAGTACACCGATGATACAGAATATTCCAATGGAAATACCCAGCAAAGACAAGAATTGCGCAGGCGATTGCCTGTTAGTTGCTGGCCTGCTTGGCGAATACTTTCTAATGTGACTTTAAATAAGATAGCCATAATAGTCGGAGGATTAATTAGTTCAATGCTCAATGCATTTGTGGCTGCTAAACTATAAAGCATATGTTGTTCACCTATATCTTTTTAGATGAACGGTTAGCGTTTTTCTGCCAAAGTAGGATTGTTATAAGCGAAGTCCTCCCCAAAGTAGTGTCTAGGGAGGGTAAACCCATGTTTATCGCAGGGAAGTAAGAAAAAATTACTCCCTCTCCTACATTAAGATTACTTTTGCAAACAGAATCGAAGTCGCCGAATAAATATTTCTGCGTGTAAAAAACGTATCCCATCGAAAAAAACTGCGTCAACAGACACGAAACAACACACTTCAACGCACTATGCCAAGAATACTCATCACCGGTGGTGCCGGTTTTTTAGGATCTCATCTTTGTGACCGCTTCATCAAGGAAGGTTATCACGTTATCGCTATGGATAACTTACTGACTGGCGACTTAGATAACATTGCCCACTTGTTTCCGCTTCCAGCATTTGAATATTACAACCACGATGTATCAAAATTCGTACATGTCGTGAGTACTAGATTATATCCTCCATTTTGCTTCGCCTGCCAGCCCGATAGACTACTTGAAAATGCCTATCCAAACGCTCAAGGTAGGGGCATTAGGCACACATAATCTACTGGGGTTGGCCAAAGAGAAAAAAGCCCGGATACTGGTAGCTTCCACCTCCGAGGTGTATGGCGACCCATTGGTACACCCGCAACCAGAGGAATACTGGGGCAACGTCAATCCCGTAGGTCCACGAGGCGTATATGATGAAGCCAAGCGTTTTTTGGAGGCTATCACCATGGCTTACCATGACTATCATGGGTTGGAAACCCGAATCATTCGGATTTTCAATACTTACGGTTCACGTATGCGCATCAACGACGGCAGAGTGCTACCCGCTTTTTTCTCGCAAGCAATTCGCGGGGAAGGGCTGACCGTGTTTGGCGATGGTGGGCAGTCCCGATCATTTTGCTACGTGGACGACCTCGTAGAAGGTATCTACCGCCTGCTCTTGAGCGATTATCACCTTCCAGTTAATATTGGCAATCCCGATGAAGTCACCATTATGGAGTTTGCTCACGAAGTGTTGGCTTTGGTTAATAACCCAAAAGCGCATATCATTTACAAGGATTTACCCGTTGATGATCCGAAGATCAGGCAGCCGGATATTACTAAGGCTAGAGAAATTTTGGGTTGGGAACCTAAAGTAAGTCGCCAGGAGGGACTGCTCAAAACGTACGAATATTTCAAAAAAGCAGTCAAGGTTTAATTAATCTACAGGGAGTTGAACACCCTTTATATAAACATCGTGTTATGAAAAACATACTCATTACAGGAGGTGCAGGATTCATTGGCTCACATTTGGTAAGGCTCATGGTAAACAAATACCCCGAGTATCAGCTTATCAATTTGGATGCACTTACGTATGCTGGCAACCCTGCCAACCTGCAGGATATCGAACACGCCCCCAATTACACCTTTGTGAAGGGCGACATAACCGATTATGCTTTCGTAGAAGAATTGTTCGACAAATATCAATTTGAAAGCGTCATTCATTTGGCGGCAGAAAGCCATGTAGATCGCTCCATTGCCAACCCGATGGCATTTATACACACCAACGTCATTGGTACCGTGAACCTCTTAAATGCCGCCAAGAATTGCTGGAACGGACAGTATGAGGGCAAGCTTTTCTACCATGTATCCACAGATGAAGTATATGGTTCTTTAGGCGAAGATGGGTATTTTGTAGAAGAAACGGCATACGATCCACGTTCGCCCTACTCGGCATCCAAAGCTAGTTCCGATCATTTTGTTCGGGCGTGGCATCATACGTATGGTTTACCCGTGGTAATTTCCAACTGTTCCAATAATTACGGCCCTTATCAGTTTCCTGAAAAACTGCTGCCGCTGATGATAAACAACATCAAGGAACAACGCCCGCTTCCTGTTTATGGAGACGGTAGCAACGTAAGAGATTGGCTTTGGGTAGAAGACCATGCGGAGGCCATTGACCTGATTTTCCATCAAGGCAAAAAAGGTGAAACCTATAACATAGGTGGCAACAATGAATCTTCTAATATAAATATGGTGCATCTTTTGTGCGACATTATGGATGAACTTTTGGAACGTCCTATGGGCAGCGCACGGGCATTGATTACGTTTGTAAAAGACCGTCAAGCACGATCATCGCTACGCCATTGATGCCGCAAAATTGAAAAACGAATTAGGTTGGGAACCCACCATTGGGGTGGAAGAAGGCCTTAGGCGTACTGCCCGCTGGTATTTAGACAACACCACTTGGTTGGACAATATTACCTCCGGGGCATATATGGCTTTCAATCAGTCCCGTCTTTACAATATGCATAGTAATTTGACGAAAGTAACTGATCCCATTTTTCCTGAAGGCTTGTCTTTATGCACACGCTTTGTGCAAGTATTCCTACGCTTAGTGCATAAAGCCAAGCCAAAAATGAGATCACTTATTTTTTTCCCGTCCCTTAGTAGAAATCTGATAGGGGTAATCGCTGTATGTATTGGACTGGTTGGTTGTCAATCGGCAGCGGATTCCCCTGTTGATATTAGTCAACTACCTGCCTTTCAGGGCGATAGCCTGTTGGCTGTGATTGAAATCCCAGCGGGTACTAACTTAAAGATTGAGTATCAGCACACAACTCGTACGTTTGAACCCGATCAATTAGATGGCAAAGACCGCGTGGTGTCCTTTCTACCCTACCCCGGCAATTACGGGTTTATTCCCGGCACTTTAATGGATACAGCCCAAGGAGGAGATGGAGACCCCTTGGATGTGCTGGTCATTAGTGCTTCATTGCCTACGGGCACAGTGCTGCCTATACGTTTATTAGGAGCACTTGTGTTGAAAGATCGGGGTGAGTTAGATACTAAGTTAATCGCAATTCCACTTGCGAAAGAGCAACAAGTCATAGCGCCAGGCGATTTCATGGAATTTTCCCTCGAATACGATGCGGCAAGGCGGATTATTGAAGACTGGTTTCAGTATTACAAAGGCGATCGTGCCGTAGAAATCGTAAGGTGGGAAGATCAAGACTATGCACGGGATGAGGTTGTAAAATGGCAGGTATCTGCTAATTAAGTTGGAAGCGGTATCAAATTGAAATCATAAGAAAATGGCCAAACAAAACGAATGGAAAAAACTATCGGGCTTGGTATTCTCTACTGACCCCAATATGCGATTGCAGCCCGAAGAAGAAGAGATCACGACCTCGCCACCCGCTCAGCAAAAACTGAGGGTGCAATTGGATAAAAAGCAACGCGCTGGTAAAGCCGTTACGCTCATCACTGGTTTTGAAGGAAGTGATGATGACTTAAAAACTTTGGGAAAAGCCTTAAAAACCTACTGCGGTGTAGGTGGTTCAGCCAAGGATGGTGAAATCATCGTACAGGGCGATCATCGCGACAAGGTTGTTAAATATCTGCTGGACAAAGGATATACACAAACTAAGCGAAGTGGTGGATAGTGTGAGAATTAGTAGAATATGAGTATAGGTTTTACTGCCTGATGCTCGTTTTCTCTCAATCAGAAAAATTTAAACATACGCTTGTTTTAGTGTAACTACTTAGGTAGTACCAAATTCCGGCTAAAAAAAGCCCTTTTTCCACCTGACGGCAGCTATTCTCGTCGCCATGTCGGCTCAGCACGACATGACTCCTCAAATGAGCTTTGTCAGTCGAAAAAATCTTCTTTTTTTAGCTCGAAAGCGCACTACCTAAGTAGTTACGTTTTAGTATGGGAAAAAAATAGATTCAGCATTTTCTGAGTCAAAGAAATCGGATAAAACGCTTTAAATGAACCGCTTATTCATCCAATTATCTTTGACAAATGCTGAATCTATTTTTTTTTATCCCTTACAAAAAAGAATTTAGCATTAAATATTCCTAAAAGCCTGCTCCAAATCGGCTATGAGGTCATCCACATCTTCGATGCCCACGCTGAGGCGGATGAGACTGTCGGTAAGCCCTACTTTTAATCGCTCTTTCTTTGGGATGGAAGCATGGGTCATACTCGCAGGATGGCCTATGAGGCTTTCCACGCCGCCAAGGCTTTCTGCCAACGTGAAATAGTGAGTATTGGCTAGTACTTTGCGAGCCGTTTCGTAAGTGCCCCCCGGGAAGTCGAAGGAAACCATAGCACCGAAATCGCGCATTTGCCGCTTAGCTAATTCATGTTGTGGATGGTCTTTCAATCCGGGGTAATAGACTTTTCCTACCTTGGGATGATTGACGAGATACTTGGCAATTTTTTTAGCATTCTTACAAGCGCGCTCCACGCGGATGTGAAGCGTTTTGATGCCGCGTAACATCAGGAAACAATCTTGGGGGCCGGGGATAGCACCTACTGCATTTTGCAAAAAGTGGAGCTTTTCCGACAATTCGGCGCTATTGGTAATGACAGCTCCCATCACAACATCACTGTGACCACCGAGATATTTAGTAGCCGAATGCAACACCAAATCCGCTTTCATATCTAACGGATTCTGAAGGACAGGGCTGGCGAACGTGTTGTCCACACAAGTAAGTATCTTCTTTTTAGCAGCTATTTCAGTGATGGCTTGAATGTCCACCAATTTCAGCATAGGATTGGTAGGTGTTTCAATCCAAATCAGTCGGGTTTGTTTGCCGACAAGTTTCCGTACGGCATCGAGGTCTGCCATATTCACAAAATGCGCTTTGATACCATAACGCTCGTGTACCTTGACCATTTGACGATAGGAACCACCATAGAGATCATTCGTTGCAATGACCTCATCGCCGGGTTCCAGCAATCGCATAACGGCATCCATTGCCGCCAATCCACTACTGAACGTGATGCAGTGTTTGCCATTCTCCAAGCGAGCCAGATTGAGTTCTAAGGCAGAACGAGTTGGGTTGCGAGTACGGGCGTATTCATAACCTTTATGTTTGCCAGGCTCTTCTTGTGCGTAGGTAGAAGTCTGGTAGATGGGCGTCATCACCGCACCCGTAGTCGGGTCAGGAGACAGCCCTGCATGTATGCATTTGGTTCCGAATTTCATCAGGACAAAACTCATTGATGATAGAAAGCGACAAAGGTAGGGAATTGGCAGAAAATCAACTTTTAAAAGATTGTGTTTACCGATTCCATCTAAATCTCACCCAAAAAGGCAAGTAGTTAAAAAAAAGGTTGCATAAAAAGATAAAAATTAAGACCTTGGAAACTCGGTGCAAATTAGGTCATTTCATTTTTAGAACAGCTCAAGAAAATTTACCAGTAACCTGTTTTCAATCAATGGTTTATGAAATTTTCCGGGCTTAAAATGGTTGGCTATATTTCTCCACCTCTTCCCTAATAAAAGGAAGCCTTTTTCATGAATGAAGCAAACAGCCCTAAAAGCAAACACGATTTTTATAAATTCAGGGAGCTAAAAGTATATTCCTCTACGGAATGGCTGGCGGACAACCTGAAAAAGTATCGGCAAGTGTTTGACCGATCAGCTACGACGTTTGTTTATGCGGAGTTGTCGCTTTCAACAAGCTATTCGACAAAGAAGATTGGGATATTCGGGTAGAATTGGTTTGCTATTCGTTGCGCAAGGGCAAAAAGAGTTATGCCGACTCAGCTTAGACAAGCATATCAGTAAATCCGACCATGTAGCTTATATTCGAGAAGGATGGGGTAACAAAGCAGAAGGTAGTTTCTGGAAAAAAGGCACTTACTATTGGGAGGCTTTGATAGAGGGGGAAAAAGTAGGCTCTAAATACTTCTATATTGAGGATGCTGGGCAGGAAATTGACTTTGAAGAAAATCCCTATGCGGAGGTAAAATCAGTTCGGTTATATGAAGGCCTTACGATGATGTAAACGAAGACGACCGCCGTTATTTATCTACTTTTGACCATGAGGAGACGCGGTATATTTATGTGGAGATTGCATTAGAAAATATGCTTTCAGACCGTACTTGGCAATGTGAATTGTTTGTCAAATTTTTCAATAATGCTCGCGAATTAAAGGGGCAAGTGGTTAGGCTGCAAAGAGTAGAAAAAGAAAAGGAACAAATCTATTTCACTGCCGGGTGGGGTTCTAATGTGAAAGGATCCTGGCGTAAAGATCGCTACACAGCAGAAATAGTGTTCATGGATCAGGTAATGGCCAGCGTTCCCATTGATGTAGAAGATGAATTTGTAGCAGGCATACCTGAAGTATGGTTACCCAATCGACATTCAGCTGTAGCGGCTCCTTTTACAGAAGAAGACGCGCTAACATTTGAAGAAGTAGTAGCCAAGCTCGATGATTTGATCGGGTTATCTACTATCAAGCAACAGGTGAAAGAACACGCACGTTACATTCAATTCTTGCAATTGAGGCGAGAAAAGGGGTTTATTGAAAATGATGATATCAACATTCATTCAGTTTTCATAGGAAATCCTGGCACCGGAAAAACAACGGTCGCCGGTATGATGGGCAAACTTTATCATAAGATGGGGCTGCTCAGCAAGGGGCATGTTCACAGTGTTGATCGCGTGGATTTGGTGGGTGAGTATATCGGACAAACAGCCCCCAAGGTAAAAGAAGCCATTGAACAAGCACGAGGAGGGGTGTTGTTTATCGATGAGGCCTACGCACTGGCTCGTTCCCAAGACGACACCAAGGATTTTGGCCGCGAAGTCATAGAAATACTGGTAAAAG
The DNA here is from genome assembly GCA_041392765.1 of Saprospiraceae bacterium. Classification (GTDB taxonomy): domain Bacteria; phylum Bacteroidota; class Bacteroidia; order Chitinophagales; family Saprospiraceae; genus Lewinella. The sequence continues at coordinate 2,746 of JAWKLL010000009.1, read as the reverse complement.
AGATGAGCAATGGTGTAGGTGATTTAGCCGTGATTGTGGCTGGCTACCCTCGCGAAATGGAGTATTTTTTAAATAGCAATCCTGGATTAAAATCTCGTTTCAAGCATTTCTTTGATTTCCCTGATTACTTACCTCAAGAGTTGTCGCGTATTGCCCGCTTTGCCGCTCGGCATAAAGAAGTTTCGTTGACAGTGGAGGCAAGTCATAGCATAGACCACATCATTACGCAGGCTTTCCGCAATCGGGATAAAACATTTGGTAACGCCCGATTTGTGTTCGATTTAATTGAAAAAGCTAAAGTTAACCTAGGGCTGCGAATCATGGAGCACCCCACGCCTAAAAATACGCCTAAAGAGGATATGGCACTCATTACACATCAAGATGTAGCGGCCATAACGTTACGCCCTACCAAAGCACAACCCGACATACCCGTGGACGAAACACTTCTAAAAGAGTGCTTGGAGGAGTTGGACGCACTCATTGGTATGGAGGATATAAAAACCCAAATTCGAGAAACGGTAAGCTTAGTGAAATACTACCGTCTATCGGGCAAAGATGTACTCAATCGTTTTTCGCTACATTCTGTATTGACGGGTAATCCAGGGACGGGCAAAACTACAGTAGCTCGCATCTTAGCCAAAGCGTATAAAGCCTTAGGCGTATTGGAAAGAGGGCATTTAATAGAAACGGACAGGCAGGGCTTGGTCGCAGGCTATGTAGGGCAAACCGCCACTAAAACTGCCGCAAAGATTGATGAAGCCGTTGGTGGCGTTTTATTTATTGATGAAGCCTATTCTTTGGTTCAGTCCGGCACTCATCAAGGCGATTTTGGTAGTGAAGCTATACAGACACTCCTCAAACGTATGGAAGACCAGCGCGGCCAGTTTTTTGTCATCGTGGCTGGCTATCCCGATAATATGGAGCAATTTCTTAAAATGAACCCGGGATTGAGTTCTCGTTTCGATAAAACCCTGCGTTTTCAGGATTATAGCCCCGCACAACTGCATCAAATCGCTTTGCAAATGCTGGATACCCAGCGCCTTACCCTAACACCTGAAGCTAGCGATTATTTATCTCAATACTTGGGCTATCTGTACCAAACTCGCGACAAGTACTTCGGTAATGCTCGTGTAATACGCCAATTGGTTCATGAAATCATCAATAGCCATGACCTGCGATTGGCAGCAACACCCGATGACAAGACCCCTTGGGTGGTTTCATTAGGAGATGTCCAGGCGCTGGAAAAAGATAAAGCGAACCGAACCTACTCTAAACCAGGTATAGGTTTTAAAAAGTCTCAATAGCATAACGCCACATCAATCGCGTTGGATAAGGTATTCTACGGAACGGGGCGTGATTGTCCAAGAACGAACATAATCGGGATAGGAAGTCAACTCAACGATAACAGCGTTTTGTAGGCCATGATTAGATAGTGGGATATGCGCTACCACCTCAAAATCATCTGCTACCACAAGATCGAAATCGTCTAACCCCAGTACACAGGTTAGCGTTACCTTATCGGGGAAAACTCTCACGCTATCTTGGTTGGTATGCACTATTGTTATAGGTAACTGAAAGGTCTTTTCAATATAGCGTTGAACGGGTATATGCACTAATACTTCAGTAGGTTCAATCCTTACCGTACCATTAGTTTGGCGAAGCGCAACCGATTGCGCAACACTTTGATCCAACCCTTTTAGCAATAAAGAATCAGTAGCCCATACTTGAATCGTGTCGATGACACTGCGCGGCCCCGTAATGACAACTGAATCAGGTGTGGTATGAATATCTCCGGTCAGTCCATACTCACTGGCGAAGGTGAGTTGGGTATGTGCTACCACAGGAATTTTCCTTGTCGCTTGTTTCTCTATCTGCACAATAATTCCTTCTGTCAGTAAGTCGGTAATCAAAATACCATCTGATAGTAAGGAATCAATATCATCGCGTAAAGTAGCAGTACTAACAGAGAATATATCGGCATTCCCTACGGGGTAGCGCAGGGCATATTTTTTCGCATTTTTGACTGTATAACGAATGAGCGACCACCCGCTTGCGCGTAAATTGGCATAAACAACTTGCGGCGGCGAATTGACAAAAGCACGCCCCGTAGGTAGTTCATAAACGAGAGAAAAAGGCGCTACGATGGTGTAATCCTTCGAGAGCTTAACCATTAGCCAAAAAAAGAAGGCAATGGCAAAGCAAATCACCAGCACCGTGCGGTCTTCTGGTGATTTGCTAGCGAAGGGATTGTTAAACCTTATTTTTGTCTGCAAAATATCCATCGGTCATTTCCTTGGAAATTGAGCTTTTAGTGACCAACAAGGAGACTTTTCCTACCTCCAATGTAACGGCAGCACCTTCAATTTTACTGATTCTTCCAATGATTCCACTGTGGGTTACTACCTCATCGCCTTTGTCGATTTTGTTGACAAACTCCATTTGTTCGCGTTGGCGTTTGGATTGAGGACGAATAAGGAAAAACCAAAAAACGAGCATCATGGCACCAAAAATAACCAATTGAGCCATACCACCACCTGAGGAGGCTTGCAAAAGTATAAAAGGAATACTCATAGTTAGTAGTTAAAAAGTTATATATTATTAGAGATTATGTAGGAGAATTTTGTATGCGCTTCAAATATCTTTTTACTAATAATCGCTCATTTTCTTATGGTGGGAAGTAAGTAGTTAACGTGAATGATGGATAAAAAATCGAATAATAAACACACAAGTACCTGATAGTCAGTTA
>JAWKLL010000008.1:0-154853 GCA_041392765.1 Saprospiraceae bacterium | reverse complement strand
CAGGGGAAAACAACAGGCGCTGCCTCCACTGGCGGAGTACATTCGCAGGGCTAGGCCGCAGATTGGGCAATCCTAACGCATGTGGATCGATGAGGTCGTAGGCATCCCCCATGACGATGAGGCGGTGGTCGCTGTATTGGCGTTTCAGTTGCTCCAAGCCCATTCCTTTGGGGAAAGAAGCATTCCAACAATGGGTCAGGTGCCGGCTGTAGTAAAACACTTCGATATGCACATCTTGTGCGTGCCAACTTTGCGTAAGAAAACGGAAGAGCCTTGCTTGATGGTCGTTCCTACACTGTTGGTCAATCAAGCAAAGGTATTCGGTTGGTTGGGTAAGGTGCTTGTATTGTACCGTTGGAAAACCGCCCTTTTCAATAGTGTTTTTGAGCGAGGATGCCACGTCCACTTCCCGCCGAATTCCCTCTTGCCGCAGCCGAAGGGCATCCGCCAAACGCTGGCGAGCACGCGAGGCGGTTATCAGGCCATTTTGCTGACGCAAGGGAATGAAATAAGGGGCTTTATCGCCGCTGGCAAACCTAGCGTAGAGGGGGGGCGATGACTCCTCCACTGGTGGTGTTGCCGCCTTTTTCCTATTCATCAACCACCGCACCCAGTGGAAAATGATACCGATTCCCAACAAGGCCAACAGCAAGTAATAAGCCCAGCCCCATATCGCTATCCGCTTGAGTTTTTCCTTTTGTAAAACCAACGTGGGGAGAAATACGCTTTCCTGCCCTACCTGCACATCCCAATAGACCGTAGTGGCACAGAAGGCAGCCGTGCTGGTATCTGTTACCGTGAGCTTGACTTGATAATTTCCATTTTTTTCATAGGTATGCGGCATGGTGCCAGCTCCTTGTTCAACCGTGCCATCGCCAAAATCCCATTCGTACATCCAGTTGGCCGCCCGGCCTATTACTTGCGATTTACTCCCTATCTTTATTACTTGATAATCTCGCTCATCAGCCCGTATTTGGAAAGTTTTTCTTTGCCCTATTTCTACTTCTTGGGGGCCACTGATACCATTGACAGCCGGCGGACGGCTACAAAAAACCGCAAAAGGAGCATCCGTAGAAAAGGTGCTGTCTAATGTCGGAATAAAAACTTGTAACTGTATTTCCCGCAAGTACGTGCCACTATCGATGGGGGGCACTACGAACGCACTTGTATTGGGTGTATTACTGCCAAGTGTATCTGTTGGGTTGGCGGGGTTCACATAGAGCCATCGCCACTTCAAATCGGCGTATTGATCCGCTAAACGACTCAATTCCTTCCACCGAACGGTATCCTGGACTGCCGTAGGAGAGTATCTATGATGAGTTTTACAGCATTGTCCGGGTAGTTTCGTTGGGTCAATTGGTACCATGCCGTCCCGAGTATGGGGATCAATAAAGCCAATGCCAGCCACCACCACTTATTGGACAAAATGGAACGTTCCCGAGCGAACCCCAATCCACGGGTGCCGAAACATCGTGGTAGTACTGGTCGAACAACTCATAGAATTTTTGCTGCTCCGCTTCACTGCGTGTCAATACAGGCGCCAACAACCCCCGAAGACGGTAGGGGTCGTCTAAACAGGTTTGCCGGAGCCTCCAACAACTGCAAAGCACGCAAGCGATCTGCCGGGCTGAGAACGAATCCCGCCAGTTCCATCCGCAAGAACAGCAGTTCCAACGGAAAAGTATCTATGTGCTGATTAGTGGCCAATTTAGAGATTGATTAAATACCAAAAACGCCCCTCACCGCCTCCATATCTTCTCTGGTTTTCACCAGCACCGATAGGTGGTCGCGTAGGTACGATTGTTGTTCATCCGCTTTGCGGTGCATAATGTCTCTCATTTCCAAGATGCGAAGCCAAGCCACCAATTCCGCCGTGGCGGGTGGTTTTCGCACGGCCTGTTGGCGTATATCCCTGAACTTATCGATCAACTGGAGCAACAGCTCATCCGTATATCGGGTAGCGTCGCCGAGTTGCGATTTGGCAATAGCCAGCAGTTGGTCTTTGTCAGGAAAAGGGATATGGTAAAAAACACATCGCCGCAAAAAAGCATCCGGCAGGTTTTTCTCCGAATTGCTCGTCATAATGACCACCACGCGCTGGGTATCCCCTTTTGCGGATGGTGTAGTTGTCCAATTCCTTGATCTGGAACTCGTATTGTTCAATTTCCGAAAGGATGTCATTGGGAAAGTCCCTCGGAGCTTTATCGATTTCATCAATGAGCACAACGCTGCTGTGGGGTTCTTTACCCAAGTCAGTTGGCAGCCGAGATGCATCAATGCCACTCGGATGGGTAGCGGCAATCGCCTTGCCAAGTGCCTGTAGTTCGATAAAATCAGCGGTAGCCGCAGCCATGGGCATTCGACCGCTGAATATTAGCCGCCTGAAAGTGCGCCAACGCATCATAGGTATAAAACAAATCGCGGGCAGCAGAGGTGGTTTTGGTGTTGAAAATAAGGGGTTTGTCGTGAAAAACGAACGCTCCTTTTTGTTGCGCCAAGTCTGCTGCTACCTTGAAAGCGAGGCGCGTTTTGCCCCGTCTTGCTGGTTCTCCCGTCAGCAAGAGTGGTTGTTGGAGGGCAATAGCCACTTCCACCGCATTGCGCAAGTCGTCGCTCATTATGTATTTGTCTGCCGACGGTGTCACGGCCGCAGAGGCATGTATCTGTATGCTCATAACAATAGGTTGTTATTGTACTGGTCAATGATTTTTTTGAGTTCCAACTCCACATCCTCCATATAATGCTCATCGGCGTGGCCGAAAGCCTGCTGAAGCAGCTCCTTGCGGGTGCGTGAGTTGGGCGATATTTGTTTGTAGCGTTCCATCCACTGCCCGATGTCGCGTTGATACACCATCCCTAATTCCGGCAAGGGCGTAAGGAGGTCGGCTTGCTGCATAGCGGCTACTACTTCCTGCTTGGCAGGGGTGTCCATGTCGTCGTATTCAATACCGAAAAGACAAGTATGCTGGCAGGCGTAGTAACCTTGCCTTGGTGGCAAAAATGGTGAATAAACCAGTGTGCCGCTTGTGGCGTGAGTGCTTGTCCCAATCGTATTGGCTGATGTGCAAATAGACACACGTAGTCTGTAGGGCGCAATTGCTGCATACGCGGACTGCGTTCCAGCACATACGGCAAGTCTTTTGCAGCAGAGGTTCGTGTTCGTTGGGCGAAAGCCCCATCATAGAAAAAAGCTGCGGAGTATATTTTGTTGGTAATGCTCCAACTGACGGCTAAACTCAAACGTCATTTCCATTTGAATGGCCGCAATGTGTGTCTGCAACGCGGGGTTCAGGTAGTCTTGCAAACGGCCTTCTAAGTCGTAGGCAATACGCCTAAACAACCCCTCATGCGACTGAAGGTCGCCACCGTACAGAAAATAAAACTGCACAGCTTCCTGCTGTTGCTGGAAATATTGCCGGAAGGAGTCACTATGCTCTACCCGATCACAGGTGTAGGCGTGGTAATCGTGCAAGGCAGGCGCTTACTAATGATGGCCGTAGCGGCAGCGTTTTCTTACACTCGTCCAGCAGATATAAAATACCCTTATTGATCTGCTGCAATTGGGTCTGGTATTCTGCCACCGTCACTAAACCCGCATTAAAACTTTGCAATGCCATATTCACCCGCGCCAACTGCAACTCTACATCCGACCGCACATTTGGCATATTCAGGCGCACCCATTGCAGCAGTGCCTCCAGTGCTTCCACTGGCTTGCCCTCTACTATCAATTGCCCTACCACCTGAAGTGCCTGCATGAATGATGGGTCGTTTGGTTTAAACGCTGGGTTTTAATAGCGTTGTTCTACTGGGGGCTGTTTTAGCGAAAGCGCTAAATTTTGTTCTGGGCAAGGCGGATTTTGCAGCCGAATGTGTGCAATTCGGCGAAAAATCTAACGCAGCTCAGGATAAAATTTTTCGCTTGCAGCAAAACTTGTCCCAGTAGAACAACTCTAATGCGTAAAGATAGTATTCTTTGGGAAAAAGTAATACGAATGGGCTGGCTACCAGTTCCTACGCTGCATCTACCCCCACTTTAAGTTTTATTTAACGCCACGCTGCCCCACTTTTTCATCCTTTGCTCGCGTCTTTTGTTAATAAAGTTAGGAGCTTACACTAACACGGTGGTCAAATGCTCCTCATTTTCAATACCTTAATACATACTGATATGAACCTGCGCATCCTTTTATTGGGGCTTACCCTTTCGGTCATGCTGCCTTTGGCACAGGCACAGTATTTTGGCCGCAATAAGCCCAACTACGAAACTTTCGACTTCAAAGTACTGGAATCTCCTCACTTCGATGTCTATCATTATTTGGACAACGATGCTTGCATCCATTCCTTCGTGGTGCAAGCCGAAGAGTGGTACGCCCAACACCAGCATGTACTCCAAGATACCATCCACGACCGAAACCCCCTCATCCTGTACGCCGACCATGCCGACTTCCAACAAACCAACACCATCGGCGGTAGTATAGGCGTAGGCACGGGGGGCGTGACGGAGGCGTTCAAAAATCGCGTCATCATGCCATTGGCCATGAGCAACCAACAAACGCATCACGTCCTCGGCCACGAAATGGTACACGCTTTCCAATACAATATGATTATCAACGGCGATTCCACCAACATCCGCAACCTCGGCAATCTACCGCTCTGGATGGTGGAAGGGCTGGCAGAATACCTATCCATCGGCTCTGTGGACGCCCATACCGCCATGTGGATACGCGATGCCGTACTACATGACGACTTCCCCTCGCTTAGGGAACTCAACAACCCCCGCTACTTCCCCTACCGCTACGGGCAACTATTTTGGGTCTTTGTCACAGGCTTGAAAGGCGACGACATCATCGCTCCTTTCTTCGAGCAAACCGCCCAATTTGGCTTTGATATAGCTTGTCGTAGGGTCATTGGCATGACCTCCGAAGACCTCTCCAAATTATGGGTATCTGCTATTAAAAACCATTACAAAGAGCAGATTGGTGCACGAACAGAAACCTTGGTCGGCAAGGCTATTATCAGCAAGGACAACGCAGGCCGGCTGAATGTAGCACCCGAAATCAGCCCCAACGGGCAGTACGTTATCTTCCTCTCCGAGAAAAATGTCTTTGGTATCGACCTCTTCCTCGCCGATGCCCGCACGGGTAAAATCATCCGCAAGGTAGCCAGCAGCACGCGCGGTGGCCATATCGACGATTTCAACTATATAGAATCCTCCGGAAGCTGGTCGCCCAATAGCCGCCAGTTCGTTTACGTGGGCGTAGCCAAAGGCAATAATGTATTGATTATCAGCGAAGCAGAAACCGGCAAAACCACCTTGTCCACCCCCATTCCGGGCGTGCCTGCCTTCAGCAACCCCGCTTGGTCACCCGACGGGCGCACCGTGGTCGTCAGCGGCCTTGTCAACGGACAAACCGACCTCTACGCTTATGATTTGCGCACCCAGAAAGTACAGCAACTTACCAACGATGTCTATTCTGAACTCCACGCATCTTGGTCGGAGGATGGTAATCGCCTCTACTTTGCCACCGATGCCCTGAGTATGCAACAGGACAACCGCCCAGGCGGCAAGTTGACTTTCAATATCGCCGAAATGGATATCGCATCGGGCATTGTCACACAGTACGACTTTTTCTCCGGCGCCGACAACCTCAACCCCGAAGAAGATACCAACGGGCATATCATCTTCGCTTCCAACCGCGACGGGTACAGAAACTTGTACCGATTCGATAAATCCGACCGGCAATTGTACCAACTCACCGACCTGCTCACAGGTGTCAGCGGCATCACCCACTTCTCCCCCGCTTTCAGCGTGGACAGAAAACGCAACCGCTTCGTCTATACTTATTTTAGCAGCCAGGGATACCGCATTTATCAGGCCGAAGCTGCCGATCTACTCGCGCTGCCCGTAGCACCCGATGCCGTCGATATGTCGGCAGCCATACTGCCGCGCGTCAATGCACGTGCACCCCGTATCGTGGACACCCTACTGGCTGAAAACTCTGGTGGGCAAGCGTTAACGGTGCCCACTACCGACAAACCTTTCAAACCCCAATTCAAATTGGATTACGTCGGCGGCGGCGGTGGTATAGGCATCGGCACCAACCAAGCTTTTGGTAGCACCACAGGCGTAGCAGGCGGTATCGACCTGCTCTTCAGCGATATACTCGGCAACGGCCAGTTTTTTACCAGCTTAGCCATGAACGGCGAATTGATAGACGTAGGTGGCGTGGTTGCTTACATCAACCGCAAAAATCGCATCAACTGGGGCGTATCCCTTTCTCACCAACCATTCCGCAGTTTCAATGGGCTGGAGTTTGAGCAGTTGGACACCCTCGACGGCCAGTTCCTCGTGGACAGGCAGTCGCTCTACGAAACCCGCTACTTTCAGGAGCAGTTGGGTGTATTTGGCCAACTCCCCATCTCTACTACCATGCGCGTGGAACTCAATGCGTCCTACTCCCTTTACGCTGGCAGGCTCGACCGAAGAGATTACTACTACCAGCCTTTCACGTTTATCTTGGTGGGGCAAGACCGACTCAAGTTGGAATCACTGCCCGGGTTCAATATAGGCCAATTGGAAGCCGCATGGGTAGGCGACAATTCAAACTTCGGCATGACCTCGCCCCTCTCCGGGCAACGATACCGATTGGCCGTAGGGCAGTATTTCGATGCCTTCAACTTCACGTCCATCACCGCCGATTACAGGAAGTACCAGTTCATGCGCCCTGTGACGCTGGCTTTCCGCGTCACCCACTTTGGTCGGTATGGCGGCAATAGCGAAGACCTTTTTCCCCAATTCCTGGGCTACCCTTGGTATGTGCGCGGCCTCAACACCAACGACGGCCAGGAGTTATTCCTCGCCTCAGGCAGGGATTTTGAAGAACTGACGGGGTCTAAAATTCTCGTGTCTGGCTTAGAGTTCCGTTTGCCCTTCTTAGGGCCTGAACAATTGGCACTCATCAAGTCGCGCACCCTTTTTGCCGACCTCAACCTCTTCCTCGATGGGGGCATTGCTTGGACTCGCAACGAGCAGCTCAGCGGCCCCATCTACACCCTCGACCAGTTTGGCGAACCCCTCATCAACCCCGCCACCGGCGACCCCTTCATAGCGTGGCCCGAAGCTCGGCCTGTTTTTTCCACAGGGGTTTCCATGCGTATCAACCTGTTCGGCGCACTTATTTTGGAGCCGTACTACGCCTTTCCATTAGTCAAAAATACGAGAGCCGTTTTTGGGTTGAACTTGATTCCGGGGTGGTAAGCACTTGGGAGGCAATGACTATCAAAACCGTTGCTTATGGGCCACCCCCTGCGCCCTCCTCACGTCGGGGCTGGGCGTCGGGTGCTCTGTACGTCCCTGCCCCTTACGGGAGCAGGGGCTTCCGCCGCCCCCTTGTCCACACAGGCTCATGCCTGCGGCATTCGCACGACAACGGAACGTTTCCACCTTCCTATTTAGCTAACTAGGAAGGTACTTTGAAAATGTCTCCCAATTTTCACCCTTGATTAGCGTTATGCAGGTACTTAAATATCGTTATCTTTGAACCATGCAGAAATGTTTTTTCTTAGCATTACTGGTAATACAAATGGTAAAGGTGGCTGCCCAGCCACTCGATTCTTTATTCACCCCTTTATTTTCCATCGAGGCAGTAGCTTCCTTTGCCATAGACCCATTAGGGCAACTCCTTGTGATGGATAAATCCGGAAAGTTGACGCAGCACAACGCAAAAGGTGATGCCATCTTCCAGTATCACAACACTACTGCCGGAGCCATCTATTCCATCGATGCGAGCGACCCTTTCAATGTGCTGTTATTTTTTAAAGAATCGCAGCAAATCGTATTATTGGACCGCACACTTAGCGAACGCGCCTCCCTCGACCTGCGGTTTTCCTCAGTCCTTTACGCTACCGCCATTACCAGAAGCCACGCCAACCAACTCTGGCCTATGATGAACAGACAGGCACGCTGGTTTTGCTAGATGAAACAGGCCAGCTCATTCGCTCTTCCAACGACTGGCGGCTGGGTGAAGGCATCGTACACGGTGCCACGCACTTGGTAAGAGACGGCAACTCGCTACTGCTCAATTTCCCTGAAAAAGGCATTGCCATCTGTGATATGCAAGGGCATCTCAGCCATTGGTTAGCACTTCCTGCCATCACCGATTTATCCATCGCCGATGGCAACCTGTTGCTTCATCATCCCACACAGGGTTATCAGCTACTCCATTTAGCTACCAACGATTTGCAACCACTAACCTATCACACCAATGCCCCCTGCTGCGTTGGTGGCAAGACAGGCTTTACACTTTAGATAATGATGGCTTGTTGCAGGTTTGGCGACAGAAATCACAACCATAAGCCTTATCTTTGTTTTTCAAGTTTATATATTGTACCCTTGATTGGATAAAGCCACTACATCATGAAAAGCTACACCCACTTATTTGGCTTACACTGGCAATACAGCCGCTTCTTTGGGGCAAACCTCCCAAAACATGGGCTTGCTCGGTACTTGGGACGACAATACCCTGCCTATTGCCAGCGGCATACAGTTTAATGATATTTGGGGGTATGAAACCAACGGGCGAGAATTTGCCATCATGGGGTCGCGTACGAAAGTGCATTTCATAGAAGTAACGGACCCTAATAACTTGGTGGAACTCGCCGCTTTCGCCCATGTGCAAATACCATTTGGAGAGATATGAAAACATTCGGCCATCATGCATACGCCGTTTCGGACGGCAGCACTACCGAAGGGCTACTGGTCTCGACATGAGCAATATAACAGGCATCAACCATAAATCCGCGGGTAGTAATGGTCAACCAACTCACAAGTCAGTTTCAGAAAGCACATAATATTTACATCGACACCCAAACGGGTTATCTCTACGTGGTAGGCAGCCCCAATGCCAACCTGATTGTCTATGACCTCCAACCCGACCCCGCCAACCCTACTTGGGTGGCCAGTGTCAGTTGGAATCGGCAGGTATGCCCACGATGTATATGTGGAGGGTTTTACAGCCTACGCATCTTGCGAGGCCGAGGGCATTACATTTTCGACCTCACCCCTACACTCGCACCTGCTCAGGCCAGCCGCTGCGTCGCCTATTGAATTGGCGCGCATCGACGGCTATCAATACGAAGGGTATAGCCACAGTGCTTGGAAGCTTGGCAATTATATGGTTTTTGCCGACGAGACACACGGCACACCACTCGGTTTAGCAGACATCAGCGACTTGGACGACATCGAAATCACAGATCGGTTTCAATCGAATTTGTTGCAAGTAGCCAACCCGACTAGTAACACAAGCCCTCAAGTCTATCGTTCACAACCCGTTTTTGAAAGGCAACCTTTGTTTCCTTTCCTATTACCACGATGGGGTCGTGGTATATGACATCAGCAACCCAACCGATGTAACCCTCCACGCCTATTACGATACAGAAACAACCAATACCAACTACAGCGGCTACCAAGGCGCATGGGGGGTTTATCCTTTTCTTCCCTCTGGAAAAATCATCGCATCTGATGTACTGAATGGGCTTTTTGTATTAGAATTGACAGGCGCGTTGCCTGTCAGTTGGCAGTATTTTCATGCCAAACCCTCCCAAAAGGGGATAGCATTGGAGTGGGCAACGGAGCAAGAAACTCACAACAAGGGCTTTCACGTGCAAAGAAAAAGCGGTAAAAACGAATGGCATACGATCGGGTTTGTGGCAGCCACTTCCACCCGGCAGTACGAACTCACAGATGAAGCTCCCTTACCCGGTTGGAACACTTACCGTTTGGAACAGGAAGATGTAGATGGCACCCGCCATTACTCGACCTTCGCTACCACTTTTTGGGAATACACCGCAGCAGATTGGAAGATATACCCCAACCCCGTGGTGGGGAATACCTTGTTCCTAGCACCGCCTTTACATGACAATTTGCCCGTTACCATTCAGTTGTACCATTCCACCGGCATCAAAATGTACGAGGCGACATCGACAACTAACGGCATCATCTCCATCGATACACAAGCTTTACCGCATGGTATCTATTATTACACCATCCATCAAGAAGGACAAACTACGAGTGGGCAAATTGTGATTCCTCGTTGATAATAGTTGAGACAAAAACCGAACGGTTTATTTCCATCCCAAAGCCATCATCACCTAAAAAAACTGCCGCCCATCGCCGGATGGTTCTCCCATGGATTCTTTGCGGGGGCGAAGTACAGGTTTAGCCCCAAACGGAAGTTGGCTAAATGGGCATCCTTTGGCCGGAATACCGTGATGACATTGTCCGTGGCTAACAATAACCGAGCAAGGTCCCAGTTTCACTACCGCATGGGCACCTACATTATCGAGGCGTTCATTGCGCAATCCCCACAACATACCCGCTTTCAACCAGGGCGCCAACACCACACTGCCCGTCAGCGCTACTGCTTGAGAATTGATATGACGGTAACTATCGGAGTACCCAACAACACCTACCGTTATTTCATCCGACACTTCGTATTGGCCACTGAAGAAATATTTGCCGCCGATGCGCGTCGTGTAGCCTGTCGAAGTTTCCACGGGTTCATACGTATTGTACAAGGAATCAAGTACCGATCCTAGCTCTTCTTCCCCATCCAACAGTGCTTGAGCTACGTCCAAGCCTTCATAGGCGTAAACGCCATCGAGGGTATAGTTTTTCACATCCGTTTTCCACTCAATAGACGCACCTATATCCACGGCACTGGCAGCCAGTTGCAGCTTGCCGAATTGTGCACTTATCCCTGCATCAAACGCCAGCCCCGTATTTTCCCCGAAAATGGCACCCGATAGTATGTCATCCCCGTTGATATCCACCTGCACATCTTCGCGAAGGCCGTTATAAATGAGTGTTCCCGCACTATTGATACGGTAATCCGCCAACATTTCCAACTGGTATATATCGTCGGAAGTAGTCAATTCCAAACGATTGCGTTCCGTTTGTAGGCTGGCCGTTCCGCTAAGGAGCTTCACGCGGCCTCCAATATGGATATTTTCCCCAATGGGTAACGACACCCCTGCCGATATTTCGTGGTAAGCTATCATATCAAAAGCGGGAGCGAAATCAATGGTTTGCCCAATGAATTGCGCATTGCCTTGCCATATAAGCTGTGCTAATGTTTTCGGGTAATCGACCACTGCGTTGAAGCGCACGCGATGCCCTAGGTGCAACCCAATTTTTCCAATATGAAATCCCAGCCCGATGGTCTCTAAATCCAAGTCCTGCCGTAGGATATTGTTGTCACCTAACTGGGCAATGGCCGCATCCACATCAATGAAGGTATTACCTCCTTGGGTGGTCACAATGTCGTTATAAGTGATATTTGTCCACCACGAATTAGCGTATAAGCCCGGAAGCCCTACCAAAAGCCCTTCAGGCTGTAGGGCGGGGTTGGTTTGCAATTGCTGCCAGCTATCGGTCAGTACCAAGCTATTGAGGTCATTTTGTGCTTGCATCCACCATAAGGTGGCGCACAATAGGGTGGTTGTGAGTATATGTCTCATTGGTTTGTTTTGATTGGATGAAAAGGAATTATCGGCCAGACACCCCGAATATGGCACCCATACGTATTTTTACGTCTTGGTCGCCCATGATCTGTACGGACTGTTGCCCCTCTGTGGTGGTGAAAAACGTAGCCGACACCACCAATTCCTTCGTATTGAGGATACGCTGAAAGCGATCCGCAGGAAAATCAACATAGGTCACAACGGATTCCACGCCATTGGGCTTGCCCAAAGCATCCACTGGCGCACCACCGATGACAATGCGGGATTCACCAAAAAGCGAATCTAAAACCGCCCCATCCGCGTCGAGGAAATACCCTTGTATCCCTATGGACACGGGCATGCTGTTATCCGTCACCAATTTAAAGGTAGCATAATCGGCTCCCTCAATACCATTTAGCGATATATCGAAGGTGTCGTTCACACCAAAATTGATAGCCGACCCGTAGAGGGGCAAATCCACATCCACTCTTACGCGATAAAAAGAGCTATCCGTCACAAAGCCCCTGACGCTGGTGTCCCCATCGGGATTGGTGGCGGCATCCACATCATAATCGATGGCAACAGGGCCTGCTCCCAATACTTCGCGGATATTAGAGTTATCCTTATTGAAGATAAAATTCGTTTCCTTGATCTGCCCCACTTCTGTCAGCAATGGATAGGGAAAATCAATGCCATTGGTGACATATTCACTCTCCAACGGTAGAATACTGCCGTCAACCGTGACGATATCAAACACATTGATGACAGACCGGGTGGGAATACCAAAAGAGTTGGCAAAATTGAACGTAATAACAGGCTCCTCAAAGAAGACATCGCCTCTGATCCAATTGTCGAAGAAATCAATTTCGATAGTGTCACGGCTTCCCGAGTGTTCTACCTGTCCAAGGTAACCTTCTGCATAACTAAAGGCCAAGTTGTTAATCAATACCGCCGTACCCGTAGCAGGAGGAACGTCATTACCATCCGAATCCATAGCACTGTACAGTACGAATATGGAGTCGTTTTGCGGTGTTACTACGTAATCCTCGAGGCTGAGTGGGCTGAAAAGGTTATTCAGCGTTTGACAATCCCCCGTTCCGCTATAGGCAGGCAAGTTGCGGGAAACCGTCAGTGGTTGGCCATTTTTTCGCACATTCGGAAAAGTGATCGTGGCAGTAATAGCCTTGCTGTGACAATTGGAGATATACCAGAAAAAATTGCCCGCTTTGAGGTCCATCCGGTCAATTTCCAAACCATCAGGGCCAGAAAAGGGTAGTGCCTGTTGGTTGGCACCAATGGGAATGATGCCAGTTTGAGACAAAGTTTGATTGATGGCCGCGAATACATCATCGGCATTTTCTGTGAGGACATCGCCGCTGTATTGCAGGCGCAAAAGGCCATTGGGCAAAACACTGAGCACCGCATTTTCCTCAAAATTTTCTAATATATCCCCCATAGAAAAGCTGGTATTCAGCAACGGCACGGCAAATTCTGCCTGATAGTCTGCTACCTCCGTATCTTCCAAATCGGATAAATCATTACACCCCATCAGGAGTAACAATAACATCCAGATGATTGGGTGTAGTAGTCTGATGTACATATCTCGTTTTTTTTAATTAGAAAAATAGTCGGATGCTATTGAATTCCGAAGGCGGGAAGTAGTAGTTGCGGAAGAAAGTAATGACAAATGTAGGTGAAATATTGTACCCTGCCATTACAACCATCTCCAAACGCCTGTTGATTGACAAAAATTATCGATTCCTCTTGTTTTATATCCCCTTGCATTGATTGATTTTCCCCCTTTGGGTGTATTTCCCAAAACAAGTGATTATCTTGCACCACCATTTTATTTGGCATAACGCACATTATGCACCTCAATAGCTATTCCACATTGATTCAGCAGGTACGCAAACAGGTTAGTTCTTGGTGCCTACAGCATCAGGATACCCGCAAGGTATTCCATGATGAAGCTCTGTCATTTTTCTTGGCAACGACCGTAGATGCGTTAGGCCAGGCATCACAAAGCGATGAACGCGACATTGCAACTGCGCACTTAGCAGCACTCATCTATCCTGTGGCCCTTCGGGTAGATGCGGCTCAGCCTTTGCTTACCGCTAGGCAGTTGGTGCAGCAATCGGTGATTGGAACAACGGAAGAAGCTACCCGCGTGGTGGCATGCTTGGGCAAGTATTCCAACAAAACCCTACTGATGTACCCGCGCATTTACTAGCAGATGCCTTGGTTGGCACATGGGTAAACAGCGATACCGACAACTGGGCGGACGTACGCCTCTTAGAAGCGGAACTGCTCAGCCATTCCTTCGACCGTTTGTCTTATCACCAATTGGCGTTTCAAGAACTTACCCGTCTTCGCTTCTTCACTGCCGCAGGTAAGGCACGCTGGCAATCAGCCATAGCCGCACAACTACTGGAAGAGAAAAAGACGTTGGAAAAATTGATGCGTCGCCAAGAAGTGCCAACTCCTACTGAAGCAGAGGTGCTTTTTGGTATAGAAGAGGGAATCCCTGCTAGAGGAGTGCAAACATTTTTCCGGACGGTTTACCGCAATCACATCAATCTCAGTGCTATAGCCGATAATAAAGCCAATATCATGATCAGCGTGAACTCCATCCTGATTAGTGTGTTGATAACTTTCCTATCCTATAGGAATATTGCCGAAACACAGCCTATGATACTGTTACCTGTTATCATATTTCTTGTAACAGGGCTGGCTTCTTTAGTTTTTGCCGTACTTTCGGCCCGCCCTAAAGTTACTAACCTCAACGAGCGCAACGGCACTACCGAAGTCAAAGGGCTTGCTTTTTTCGGCAACTTCGTGCAATATCCCTTAGGTGTTTATACCGATGCAATGGACGAACTGTTTACGGATAGTACCCGTTTGTATAGAACGATGTCGGAAGATTTATATCACTTGGGAAAAGTTTTGGATAAAAAATACAGATACCTCACCATTTCCTACAATACCTTCATGGTGGGATTGGTCGTTACAGTGGGGTTGTTTCTGTTCACCTTATTCTCATAGTCATACCCATGTTAGAACCAACTGCCATTCCTCGCGTAGGAGAAGAAATTAATTCGCCTAAGCTATCCGAGTTCCTACAGCTCAATTTAGGTAAAGAACTTGTCGTGAAAGAAATCCGTCAGTTTACAGGAGGGTACTCCAACCTTACCTATCTCGTTATCACCAATCAAGGGCAATGGGTACTGCGCAGACCGCCCGGAGGAGTGGCCATTCAGCACGCTCACGATATGGGTCGGGAATACAGGGTATTGGAGAAATTGAAAGGGATTTATGGTCGCATCCCCAACCCTGTCATCCTTTGCGAAGATGAATCCGTATTGGGGTATCCTTTCTATCTCATGGAAAAAATCAATGGCCTCATCCTACGCCATCCGCAGCAATTAGACATGGAATTTGGTGCTAGTGTGATGCGGCAGATTTCTGAATCGGTAGTGGACAACCTCGCGCTATTACACCAGATAAACATTCACAGTACAGGATTGGGGAAATTGGGCAAGCCCGAAGGATATGTAGGCAGGCAGGTAGCAGGGTGGACAAAGCGCTACCAGCACGCTATGACGGATGACATACCCGATATGCACAACCTAGCGCGGTGGATGGAAGCCAACCAGCCCAAAGACGATTACCCAGGGCTTATCCACAATGACTATAAGTACGACAATCTAGTGTTAGATGCCTCGGAGCCTGCTCGCATATTGGCAGTCCTCGATTGGGAAATGGCCACCGTGGGGGATACTAGAATGGATTTGGGTACAAGCCTTGCCTATTGGAGTGAACCAAGCGAAGCAGATGCCTCGCCCTTAATGAGCAACAGCGTAAGCTGGCTACCCGGCAACCTAAACCGAGAAGAAGTGGTAGAACGATATGCCAAAGCCACTGGCCACGACCCTGGTAACATACTTTTTTACTATGTATATGGTACGTTCAAAATTGCTGTCATTGTTCAGCAAATTTATAGCCGTTGGAAAAAAGGACTCTCGCAAGACCCCCGGTTTGGTGAGCTGATACACGGGGTTCGCTTTTTTGCCCACCTCGGTAAACGCGCTATAGAAAAAGGGCGAATCAGCGATCTGCTTTGAGCACTTAAAACAAATCATCAATTATACGGCTATGGGTTTCCACTCAGTTTGAAACGGATGGGCAACGTCACCCATGTGCGAACAGGTTCACCCCCGTCCTGACCCGGTGTCCATTTCGATTAATACCTTCGAACCTATTCCCCAAAATAGGCAGCCATATCGGGGCAACCAGCCAAAATAGTACGGTAGGCTTGAGTATGCTGATACCTATCCTTCCATTGTTGGTAATAAGACATTCGCGTTTGAAGAATACACTGTTCTCGCTCCTTTGCGTCATCCATGCGGCATGCTGTTCCAGACCAGTAGTCCCAATTCGCTGCATTTTTTTCTTCTCGCTCACAACTGAACAAATAATCAATTACCGTATGGATTTCGTGGTTATTTTTATCGGCTGCCAATGCTTTATCAAAATAGGCTTTGGCTCGTGAACCTTCAAAATACACGGCCTGCAACTCTGGGGTATTGGGTAAGTGTCCCAGTGCACCTGTTTCGCCAGGCGTGTCATTGATTGATTTACCATAGCAAAACATCATCCAACTCTTTTGGGAATAAGTGCAATTGAACCACGCGATGCCGAGGCGTAAATAGTTTTCTGCGGCTTTTGCAGGGTTTTGCACAGCTTGTGTTTCCAAATCCATCAACTGTTTTACAAAAACTGCTTTGGATGCGCTAGGGAAGAAACCTCCTTCTTTCGTTCCCTGCCATAATTCGAAGGGACTGCTCACCAAAAACTGATTAAAAGCGTAGCGAGTTTGCCAAAAAGTGGTATCCACTGCGGCAAAAGCTTTGTAAGCTTCGGCCAAATTATTTTTACGAAAAGAAATAGTGCCTCTCAAATCCAGCAGTGCGTTATCGGATGGAAGATTAGCTTGGCTCAGGTATTGCTCAAATCTGGTTTTGTGCGTTTTTCGTTTGAAATCCAGCACCCTATCAATGAGGGCTTCGTTGGCTCGCCAATCTAAGAACTGAAAGAGTTTATAGTAATCGGAATAATTTAAGCTAGCATTTCGGTATATAGGAAAACTGCCTATGTTGTGAAACAAGTACGCATGGAACACATCCCCCTGCTCTTCACAGGCATTACGCAAAACGAAATTAAGGGCTTGGAAATCCCGTTCGCCCTGAGGTATATGCCGAAATGCGTCCTGCAATAAACCAAGTAAATCAGCTACTCGCTCCCGTGTTGCGGAGTTGTCCAAGCGGGTCTGACGAGCTAAATATAGTAGTTCTTCCGTATGCAGTTGCAATGCCATAATGGGTGTCGCTGGCTTTACTGCTTTCAAATAAGTCATAGCCCCCGGCATCTTTTGGGTGTTCAGAAGATGCGCCAAGAGTAAGTTTATCAGATTGTGGGGTGCAGCATCTTTACTCAAAAGACTTTGGTAATGCTTTTTTACCTGCTCGAGATAAGCTTCATCGCTTTTGCGGTTTAATAAGTAGTAAGCATCCCAAGAACTTGTTGATGCTTCCCAGCTTGGGGTGTCACTATTTTCGGGATACGCTAGCGGGCTAACACCAAAAACGTGTTCAGTGTAGAGCCAGTTGTCTAGTTTGTTTACCTCGCGCACTAACAAAAGAGGAAGCAAATGATGGCTAGGAGCTAAGCTACTCACTGTTTTCAAAGTAGGAAGCGCCCTGCCAGGGTTGTGAATAGCCTGAAAAATATATAGGCAAGCACGTTCATAGTCGTTTTGTGCGAAATTCAATGCAGCAGGAAGCAGCTCTTCATTGAACTGCAAGTAGGTGTATTCTAACTTTTCCGGACATCTGTCCAGCGACATGGCATAGAGGTACATCGCATAGGCGGGGTCATCTACCATAGCGGCTTTATGGTGGAGTGCCCAAGAGTAAAGCGAGGATTGCTGCGGATCTAAAAAATGTTGGTCGAATAGCGCATGAAAAGCTGCTTTTTGGTTTGTATATCTGTACAAGAGGAGCAACTGGTAGGCGTAACGCAAGCGCAACCAAGGGGTATTGCTCTTATCTACGCCTTTTCGAGCCTCGGATAATAGTGCTTCATAAGGGTTCTCTTTAGACTCATTCCTGCCATTATACCAATAAGAATATGTTTCCCAAGGGTCTGCATTCTGTTGTTGACTGGTGGCTTCTAGCTTTTTTGCAAAGACAAAATAATCTAAAACAGCCTTATTTTCTTTGCGAAGCAGGGCAGCTAAAAATGCGTTTTCTAGCTGACTGTTTGGGGCTTCTAAGGCGTTGTAAACATCGTCCAAGGTGGTATAGTACAGCATTTGTGCCACATCAGTAAATGTTACCTTATTGCCTAGCTGCTGTGCCCACTCTTCGCAGTTTTTACGTTGGTCAGCACTGATTCTTTGTTCCCCCTCCAAGTGAGGATACTCCGTATTTAAGAACCTTGTATTGTAGTAAAAAATGGCGTAATCGGGCGTTGCCACATAGGGATTTAAAAAACTGGCCCTAGATTCATCAGCATAATAATCTCCACAGGCGAAACTGCCAATAGGTAAGCATGCAATGAAAAAAACAGAAAAACAAACGGTGGATACTACGTTATTTGCCCGCCAAGAATTGTTGATAGATAGCATCGATGTTGTAGTTTTTAGTATGATCATTCCATTCAAAAAAGGATAAGCTATATACCTCGCTTCGCTGCCCCAACCACCGCGCTAGTTCTTCTAATTCTACCTGACTGGCTTCGTCGGCTCGTAGTACATCGCCCGTTCGCATATAGATGCCTGCAAAAACGGTATCTTGCGTGAAGCGGTATCGCCCATTGCCTAACGACGTAAACAACGGATTGTCCTCACACTGAACAGTTCCCGTTTGGCTGGCAATACCTTTGAATTGGTCTTCGTGAAACAAAGCTCCCCATGAAAAAAGCGGCAGTGCAGCTTCTAGAGGAATCGGATAAGCCTTGTTTTTGAGATAACCACTAACCAATTTCGGGTCATAGATCGCATCTGTTGCCTCAAAATCACTCAGTTTATCAACGTTATAGCACATCAATGTGGCGCGACTCACAGGCGGTATGCCTGCCATGTCTCTGTCGCGGTACTGATGCAATCGGACGGTACAGGTGATATTGAAATTAGGGAACCGAGCTTGTAACTTTTTCAGAAATAAAAAATATACATCCCGAGTACTTTGCGTCCAGTCACAATCAATTTGCACCTCCGTCATACGTTCCCTGAACCGACTTATTTCAAGTTTTTGCAGGCTATCTTGTTCTGACCAGTTATTCAAATACAGTTCCACCCGATCCTCCGGGTGCTGGTATTTGAGGGTAAGTTGCCGTTCAAGGTATTCCGTTAATTCTTCGGTTTTTCTCGCCGTTTTAGCGACTAGAGAATCCAGATCATATCCTGACTCAAATACCCGATTCGTAATATACACGACTGGCACTAATTGCAGATTATTCAGATATTGCTCTGAACCCCACCAGCTATCGCCAAACTGCACGACTCCCTTAGGTATCGCCATTTCACGGCTGGGACTCCAATCTACATCAAAATACCGCAAATAAAGTTTTTTGGTTTTAAGACTATCCGCAAGGTGTTGGTCTTGTTCGTCAAAATTGAAGATTGTTTTCCAGTAGTAAAAATTACAACCAGATTCAGCATCTTGTGCTTGCAAGTTTTTTCTACAAGAAAAGGTGCCTATTACCGCCAAAAACAGTAACATAATAATGGATGAGATGGGTATTTTCATTGTTAATTTGATGAAACATATCATAGAACTGGTACTAATAGTAGAGGTTATTAAAACGGATTTCGTATGAGGCTAAAATATCTTTTTCCCGTCCCTTAGTCCAAAACGGGTCACTTTTTTCATCCCCTAATCATTTAGTATGGGGAATAAAGGTAAGAACTTTAAAGATGCCAACCATTTTGAGTGTATATAAATTTACGTATTATTTGATTACCTTTCTCTTAGCAATTTGACGGAAATAACTGATCCCATTTTTCCTGGAGGCTTGTCTTTACGCACACGCTTTGTGCAAGTATTCCTACGCTTAGTAATTTGACGGAAATTAAAATATTGCAATCCTTTCATTCTCTGCAACACGGCAAATGGCATACTATCTCAACAAAAACTGTATTTTTGTCAACCATACTCTTAATACATCACCCCGTATTGGGCAGTAGCCGAGTAACACAGCGTTACAGGTTGGGCAAATGCGGGCAATCAATGAATACATGAGCCAATCTAAGGATAGAATAGAACCCATTTCCGGCATGGATGCCGCTTTTTTGTATGGCGAGACCCCCAGCAGCCCCATGCACGTAGGAGCCGTGGCCGTCATCGAAGGATCCATTGCATTCGATACCTTTAGGGCTATTATTGCCTCCCGCCTGCATACGACCCCCCGTTTGCGCAAGCGTCTCATGTACGTCCCTCTCAGTATAGACTATCCTTACTGGGTGGACGACCCCTACTTTGACCTCGATTTGCATGTACACCATATTGCACTGCCTAAACCCGGTGGCTGGAACGAACTGCGCAAAGTTGCTTCCCAACTCTTCAGCGAACCCATGGATCTCAATCGACCCCTGTGGAGCTTTACTTTCGTAGAAGGGCTTGACGATATTCCACAGGTGCCTAAAGGCTCGGTAGCAATCATTTCCAAAATACACCACGTGGCCATAGATGGTATGTCGGGAGCCGGGCTGTTGAGTCTTATTTTCGACTTCACCCCAGAAGTGTTACCCATTCCTGAACCCAAGCCTTGGCGTCCCAAACCCCTTCCTAATGAAGTGGAACTGATGTGGCGCAGCACTATGAGCTTTGCTAAAGACCCCCTCAAAGTACCTCGGCTGCTGGGCGAAACCGTATCGGCCACCCTCAAATCTGGCTTTTTGAGCCGAGCACAGAAGACAGCACCCCCTACGGCTCCTTTTTCGGCTCCTTCCACTCCTTTCAACGGCATCATTTCGGCCCGCAGAAAATGGAGCACATTCATGATAGACTTGGAGCGCGTAAAAGCCATTAAAAACGCCATGAATACAACCCTCAACGATGTAGTGCTGGCCATTTGTGCAGGAGGGTTGCGCTTATACCTACAAGAAAAAGGACAATTGCCTGTCAAACCTTTAGTGGCCATGGTGCCAATTTCTACCCGTACCGAGGGCGAAGAAGCACACGGCAGCAACCAAATCTCCTCCATGCTGGTACAGTTGGCCACCAACATCGCCGACCCCATCCAGCGGCTGGAAGTTATTCAAGAAAACACCATCAGAGGCAAGACTTACAACGGTGCCATAGGTGCCAAAACACTCTCCAAAATGGCCGAAGCCGTGCCTTTCGGCGTTGCCAACCAAGCTGCAAAAATTTACTCTCGTTTCCACTTGGCCGAATTTCACAATCCTGTTTTCAACGTAACCATCAGTAATGTACCCGGGCCACAATTCCCGCTCTACATCAATGGCCACAAGTTGATTTCCATTTCAGGCACAGCACCCTTATTCGATGGGTTGGGGCTTATTATCAGTGTATTCAGCTACAATGGGTTGCTCACCATCAGCCCTACCGCCGACACGAACTCCATGCCAGATATTGAGGTATTTGGACGCTTCATGCGCGAAGCCACCGCCGAATTAGAAAAGGCTATACAAGAAAAAGGAACACGCAAGAAAAAAACGCAAGCCAACAAAGCTCCTAAAGAACACTTAGCATCCGAGCCTTTTTTCAAGGAGTTGAGGCAATTTTTGAAAGATTTCCCCGAGGCCGCCGAAAAAACAGGGCGGGGTATATTCCTCTTTGAGGTGACAGGGGCATCCCAACCTGCGTACTGGAAAATCGATCTCAACCACACACCGGGTAAAATCAGCAAGACCAAAGCAGGTGGAGCTGACGTGACCTTCTCCGTAGCCGACGAACATTTGGTGAAAATTGCAACCGGCCAATCCGATGTACAAATGGCCTTCATTCAGGGTCGGCTGAAAGTCGATGGAGACTTCGACCGCGCCATGAAAATGGGTGGCATGTTGGGTAAGTTTATGAAAGAACAGCGCAAAAAGGCAAAAGCCTGATTTGGCGCAACATTGACAGGGATGGATAAGAGACGCTGATATGTTTTTTAGGGCGCTCCCCCGCAAAAGCATCTTCTGTTCCGTCTTATAAGTTGAGCGGGGTCAGGTGCTTGCGGGCTTCGCTTCGCTCGTCCCTCCCGATGGTCAGGAGTAGCCCCCTCCAGCCCCTTAGCGCGGGTTGCGTTACAATATGTTCTGCAACTGTAAAGCAGCTGCCATATCACCAGCAATTGTCACCTTGCCGCTGATGATTGCCATCATAGGGTTGGTTTCTTTGTTGCTGAGTTTCTCTAAAGTTTCCAATGTAGTAGTAACCACTGCATCGGCATCTTTGTCCTCATTGGAGACAGTAGCCGGTGCTTGAGACAAGTCAATATACACAATTCCCGTATCTAAAACAAGCTTAATGGTTTTTCCAGTAATAGGAGCGTTCTGAACGGAAATAGCTATTTCCGCTGTCAATTCTTGGAGCGTCATGGAGTGAATTATTTACTTTGGGTAACAAAATGAACGGAAAACACTACTGGGTATTCCTGAAGAAACGCGTAATCACCCAGCGATAAATAACGGTAAGAATAATGATTGTCAACATGGCAATGTAAAATAGATATGTTCTTGAGACGTTAGTGAAACGCTTGGGTCATCTTTTTGTTTCATACAAACGGTTACAAAGATAACGTTTTTTTACGATGGCTCGGCTTTGGGGCAAACTTTAACTATATGAAGAACAATTTTTTATTCGCCTTATCCCTGCTGTTATCCCTCTTGGGTGGTAAATCGTTATCAGCACAGAAAAACCCAGCAAACTACAACTGGCTTCACCCCGAAAAAGTGTGGGTATTGGAAGACACTTTGAACGAAATATCTGGATTGTCAATGACTGCCGACAATGCTCATTTGCTGGAGGTTGAGGACGAAACAGGCAACGTTTACCAGCTCAACCCTACTACCATGACCTTGCAAACAAGCGTGCCCTTCTGGAAAGAAGGCGATTACGAAGGGGTAGAAGCCGTAGGCGACAGCTGGTATGTTGTAAAAAACACAGGCACTATTTACGCTATTCATCATCCCTGCACACCACAGCAGGAAACCATAAAGTACAACACCCTATTGACCGACCATAGCGATGTAGAAGGGCTGGGCTACGACCCCATACGCCACGCGCTCTTGCTCGCTTGTAAAGCCAGTAGCACAGTAGGTGGGGGATCCACGGAAGAGCGTGCTGTTTTTGCTTTCAATTTATCAACCCACACATTAGACACCGTCCCCTTTTTGGTATTTAACCAAGCTGCCGTACAGGCTTACTTAGATACTTGCGCGCAAAAGCCCGCAATGGAAAAAATCAACGAAATATTTAGCGAAGAAGCATTTAGTTTTCATCCCACCGCCATTGCCGTTCATCCATTGAATGGACACCTGTACCTATCTTCATCCAAAGGAAACCTCCTCTTTGTAGCCAATAGGGAAGGTCATATTTTACATATCATAAAACTCCCCAAAACCTTCCACCGCCAACCAGAAGGAATTTGCTTCGACAACCACGGCAACCTCTATATTTCTAACGAAAAACGCAAGGACAACCCCGCCTGTATAGTGATGTACCGCTACCTTGTAGAGTAGGGTTGAAGAAAAATAATAAATGTCTTTTCACGTAATTATTAGACCTACAAAGCGAGCAGTCTCCGTGGAGCGATATAAAAAACTTAATGAGAGAAAAAATAGCCCCAATCCGATAATCCACTTTCTTTGGGCTGGGTACTGTATATACAAAAAAACAGCACTCACATACCAAAGCGGAAAAGCAAAGATAGAGATCAGTGCCACCCAAAACTCATCCAACCGATGGGAAAAAAGGACGAAGTGATAATTAGTCCAAACGGTAATATTCAGATAATCTTCCGAAACAGGAAGTCGGCCTAAGCCCCACCATGCTTTCAATATAATGCCTATCCTGATAACCCAAAGCAGGATAATGGCTAGTAGTAAAGAAAAATAGAGGATGAGATTAGCTCTTTTTAACATAATGGGATAACGGATGGGCTTAGCTGTAGTGATGTTGTTGTACTTTTTTAACGCACTCCCAATCTATTCATTACTACACCTTTCACACAAACCATAAAATATATCTTCAAAAACGGTTTCTAAGAACTCAGGAGTAGATTTGCACCTAAACCAGCTAAAAAAACTTGTATATCCTACACTAAACCATTACCTTATGCCCTCAAAAATGGACAGTATGAAACGACTCATCTTTTTTGGGGCACTAGTAGCCGCACTCCCGCTTTGGGGCCAAGGAACATTCAAGGATGCCGTTCACCAACAAGCTACGGCTTTAGACGAAAAAGTGATTGAATGGCGCAGACATTTACACCAGTATCCAGAATTGAGCAACCGCGAATTCAAGACAGCGGCTATGATAGAGGCGCATCTTCGTTCTTTAGGAATGGAAGTGCGTACGAAAGTAGGCCATACGGGAGTCGTAGGTATTTTGAAGGGCGGAAAACCCGGTAAAACAGTAGCGCTACGCGCCGACATGGATGCACTACCCGTAACGGAGCGCGTTGACCTGCCCTTTGCCAGCAAAGAAACCACCACCTATTTGGGCACCGAATCAGGTGTGATGCACGCCTGCGGGCACGATACCCACGTGGCCATGCTGATGGGGGCGGCAGAAATCCTTTCAGGCATGAAAGAGCAGATAGCAGGCACGGTAGTATTCATCTTCCAGCCCGCTGAAGAAGGGGCGCCTCCTGGAGAAGAAGGCGGTGCCGAACTGATGGTCAAGGAAGGTGTACTAAACAACCCCAAGGTAGATGCTGCTTTCGGCATTCATATCAATTCAGGTACGCCCGTGGGGGAGGTTCGCTTCAAGCCAGGAGGGGCTTTGGCAGCAGTCAACCGATTTGTTATCACCGTAAAAGGAAAGCAAACGCACGGATCGACCCCTTGGACGGGTGTGGATCCTGTAACCGTATCCGCTCAAATCATCCTCGGTTTACAAACGATCGTCAGCCGACAGATGGACTTAACCAATGAAGCCTGTGTTATCAGCATTGGCAAAATACAGGGCGGTGTCCGCAGCAACATCATACCGGAAGAAGTAGAGCTAACCGGCACCATCCGCACCCTAGACGTGCAAATGCAAAAAGACATACACGAACGCATTCGCAGAACAGCCACCAATATAGCAGAAGCAGCAGGAGCAACCGTGGATGTTATGATTGAAAAAGGCTACCCCGTAACCTTCAATAACCCGGAACTGACCGCCATGATGGGGCCGACTATGAAAGCAGTCGCTGGTGAAGATAATGTGGTGCTTACTCGTGCGCGTACAGGAGCAGAAGATTTTTCCTTTTTTGCCTTGGAAGTACCTGGCCTGTTCGTTTTCCTCGGCGGGATGCCGAAAGACATGGATCCAGCTAAGGCGGCACCCCATCACACTCCCGATTTTTATATCGATGAATCTGGCCTCCAGCTAGGCGTGGAATTATACGCCAACTTCGCATTGGACTACTTGGTGCTGAGTAAGTAACCCCCACGGTTATCACGAGCTTATCTAAACTTGCCCTCCATCGGCTGTTCCTTTACAGTCGATGGAGGGCGTTTTAGTCAGGCACATATATGCCATCCTCTATGAGGTTGTATTGGCACAACGGTTATTATTACGCCAAAACGCTGCTCAAAAACACGCTAAAAATTCACCCGATAACTGATGATGGGGATAAACTCCAATTGGTAGCGAGTCTGTACGGCGTCCAATAAGCGGTCGTAGTATTGGTAGGCGGTATTTTGGTAGCCGGTTGCGTTTTGAATATCCAACGAAAGCATGCTATTCCAGCCCTCGTGGTTTTTCTGGTAGTAAACCCGCAAGTCCATACGGAAGTAGTCGGGTAGTTGTTGGGCAAACGTAGCATCGTAGTCGAATACAGTGGTACGTGCTGTGCGCGATGCCTCCAATAAGATGGGTAACGTACGCAGTCCCCCTCTCCATTGCAGGCTAGTGTTGATACCTAATCGGTTAGCTGTACCTTTTTTGTCCATCCCATGCCATTCTTTACCGATGGTGAGTGCCGAGGCAAAGCCGTGAGAAAAACGGGTATGCTGCCATTGGTCATTGGCATCCTGATAGCGCGCATCCAGCAAGCTGCCGCTTAGTACATACCACCAACCTGTACCTGCAAAACGTTGCAAACTCAACTCCATGCCTCTAGTGCGCCCTCTGCCCGTGGCCTGCATAGACGATTGTAGGGTTTCCCACTGGTTCAGTGCGGAGAGCGTACCCTCGCCCGCCAAGTGATACAACTGCTGCTGATAAACCTGCCAACTCCATTTTATATGCTCGTTAGGCAAAAAGTGCCAAAAAGCACTCCACTGTCGCACCTCGCGGGGGCGTATCGCTGCCTCGTAGGGCGAAGGCGCTTGGGTGCTAATGCCGTAATCCACGCCAACGCTACTACGAGCCGATAAGGCGTAATGAGCCGCCACCCGTGGCTCGGCACTGACCCGGTTGCCTAACCAACCCATCCAGACGGTCGAGCGCCAGCCAGCTTGTAGCTGTAGTTGGCTAATCCGGTAACGGATATCTACAAAAGGAGCTGCCGCTACCCCCTCGCCTGTTTGCTGTTGTGTACCGTCGCTTCCGAAAGGGAATACGCGATCCACTGTTTGTTGCAATGCCAATACTTCCACCCCGGCCTCTATGCTGCCAAAAGGTAGCAGCTTATGCCGATAGCTGGTCTTTACCACGCTTTTCGATTGGTCGGCTCGGTCGCTTTCTGGTACGCGCAAATCGGCTGCGATGGCCACCCGCGTAGTATTCGTCTCCGACCACACCCCGACGCTTGCCATAGCCCTTTATTGCCAACGGGGCGTTTCCATGCAAACCCAGCTATGGCCAAATCGGCATCGTAGTCTATGCTGCCGTATAGGTCTTTTTCCGTTTCCCATGCACTCGTGTCGGTGGGTTGGCGGAAGCGGTTGCTACTATTGCCATAAAGGCCAAAAAGAGACAACATGCTGTTCTTCTTGCCCGGTAAATGCAGCTTGAAGCTCAAATCCTGAAACCGTATATCTTCATTTCCCAACGGAACACCCAAATCGCTTAGCAGCCCCGTGAAAGAATAGCGATAATTCACCAAGTAGGAAGCACCTCCTTTTTTGAAAGGCATTCTGCTGCAGCATCAAAGCCAATCAGCCCTGCTTGGAGGGTGTATTCCTGTGTTTCGTTATTGCCTTCGCGCAGGTACATATCCATGATGCTGGCAGTGGCGTTGCCGTAGTTGGCAGGGAATGCCCCCAGATACAAACGAGCATCTTCCAACAACTGGCTGCTGACAGCGTTCACCCGCCACCATTCAGCGTGGTACGGTCGGAGAAAGTACCAGCATTGGCGATGATTGGGGTTCACGATTTCCATGCCCTCCAGCCGCCAGTGGTTGCCAAGAGGCGATTGCCCCCTGACGATGAGGTGATTCGCTTGGTCATTGGCACCCGCTACCCCAGCAAAAGCCATAGATAAACGCCCCGGGTCGTTGAAAGTAGCGGGAAAGCGGAGGGTTTCCTCTTGTGTCAATCTCACTACATTGCCGCCTGTATTGCTGCCGTCCACACGGCTGCCTTTTACCGTTACTAACGCTAAGCTGGTGGACGTTTCCATCAAGGCTATTTCCAACACCTGCTCCTTGCCCGATGCTACGAGTACCTCATTCAATACCACTTCTTGGTAACCTAAATAAGAAATCGTCAATTGATACCTACCCGATGGAATAGGGTCGAAACGAAACATCCCCACGGAATCTGTAATGCGTCCTTCCGAGAGGGTCGCCAGCGATACCGCCGCCCCTACCAATGGTTGGTTAGTATCGGCATCGAAAACCCTGCCGCGAAGCGTAGCCTGCCCGTATAGCGTCGAAAACGCCGTAATACAGATGAAGTAGAAAAGTAAAATGCGTTTTTGAGGCAAAAGAAAATTGTACCACATAACGGTCGCCGTAAAAATCTGCGACCACTTGTATCGCAGTGCCAACAGAGTAGGCAAGCCAAAAGGCCGAGTGAATGGTGAAATGCCCCGATATTTGGTTAGGATAGTACCAGAAGGGGAGCCTATCATGCTATTTGCCCTAGTAGCTAATATATTAAATTCCTGTATCATAGTCAGTATCTGCAATTCCTATATTCACCCTTTGGGCAAACTGAGGGTAAAGGTAGCTCCCCGCCCTTCTTCGGATTTTTTTACAAAAATTTTCCCATTGTGATACTCTTCCACAATGCGCTTGGTGAGGCTAAGCCCCAATCCCCAGCCTCTTTTTTTGGTGGTGAACCTGGTTCAAAAACGCGCTTGTGGTGAGACGCAGGAATGCCCTTGCCCGTATCGGTAATGTCGATGTGTACATACTGGCGGTCTTCCGTCACAGAGGCGCTGATATGCCCCTGCCCATCCATCGCATCTAAGGCGTTGCGCAGCAGGTTTTCCACCACCCAGTCAAAGAGTGGCGGGTTTAGTTTGACGGGAGTATGGTGGGTATCCGGCGAAGGGAAGTCGAATGTCACCTTGCGCGATGCACGTTTCTGCATATATTGCCGACAGGCATCCAACTCGGCAAAAACGTTGACCTCCTCTAAAGTGGGTGTAGAGCCTATTTTTGAAAAACGCTCAGCTATCAGTTCCAATCGCTGCACATCGTTGCGCAGTTCTTCGACTATTTCCATGGTGTCGGCATCTTCGGGGCGCATCATCTTTAGGTGTTCTATCCAGGCTACAATGGCCGAGATGGGCGTACCCAACTGGTGGGCGGTCTCCTTGGCCATACCTACCCACACGCGGTTTTGCTCAGCACGCCGGGCCGAGTTTACCCCCATGTACCCGAACAAAATAAATCCACCTATCAATATGAATTGAACGAGCGGAAAAAAGCGGAGTTGCTGTAAAATTTTACTCTCCCCAAAATAGATATTAGAACCAAAACTAGGAATAGGCTCAGCCTCCTCAGCTATCATCCTGTCGAGTTGTTGTTGTAGGTATTCCTTATCGTTATCCAGCGCCTCACTGCCCCAGTTGGCACCAAAGTCCACGGTGCCGTTTTCATTAGCAATGATGACAGGTATCGTGGTATTTGATTGAAAAATTTCCAGCTCTAGTTCTAAATCACAATAAAGCGTATCTTCACTATCGGTATCGTAGATGTTTTTTTGTGCCATTACCCAAAACCGGGTATTGTTGCGCTCTACCACGGCCAATCGTTCGGCGATGTAGCCCGTGTACCACAATGAAAAGCCAATGATGGCCAACCCTAGGATGGCCAAATACCACTTCTGCCAAGATCTGCGCTGGTATATATCCATGTTAAAACGTATTGGCTATGGGACGGAAAAAAATAAGTGATCCCATTTTTGTCTTGGCTTTATGCACTAAGCGTAGGAATACTTGCACAAAGCGTGTGCATAAAGACAAGCCTTCAGAAAAAGTGGGGTCAGCTTATTTCCGTCAAATTACTAATGTAACGCCCCAGCTACCGGCTTTGATGTTTCCGCAGCCAGTTTTCGCTTCGCAAGATGGCGTTTTTTCGCACATTCATGTAAAAAATATTGAAATCACCTACGTGGTAGTTCTTTTTCACCAACAGCCAACTACCCGGAAACCGGGGCTTCGATGCCCACAATATTGAGCCATGCACCTGCGCATCGGCGGCTTGGGGTATCACCGTTTCAAATGGCCGTATCACCGCACCCTCATTGGCGGAAGCAGGCGCGTATTCGTCAGTTTGCGTCCATATCAGCGGGTTTGTTACCACTACTCCGGGGGCTGTAATCTTGGGTTCGTAGCCTTTTTTGAAAGTGCGCCAAGCCACATAGCAGCCCGTATCAGAGCTGTCGTTGCAGGGGCGAAGTTGCTCAAAAGCATCCTCAAAAACGGGTATCCCCACAATATAGGCAGCCACCAATCGCCCTGCCAATTCTTTACCATCAAAAAACTCCTTCAGCAACCGTATGGCGTGGGTAGTACCTTGGCTGTGGGCGGCAATGATGATGGGGCGCCCCTGATTGTGGTTGGCTAGATAGTGGCTGAACGCCTTGCGAACATCCCCATAAGCCAGCTCAAAGGCGCGTCTTGCGCTCAGCGTGTCCTTGGTGAAGTAAGCCTGTAAGTGCGCCTGCCGATAATAGGGCGCAAACACCCGCCCCGCCGCGTTGAAAATACTAGCTTGGTACTGTATGGGGCTGTCTGAGGTA
The DNA here is from genome assembly GCA_041392765.1 of Saprospiraceae bacterium. Classification (GTDB taxonomy): domain Bacteria; phylum Bacteroidota; class Bacteroidia; order Chitinophagales; family Saprospiraceae; genus Lewinella. Next base: position 124,999 of record JAWKLL010000008.1, on the reverse strand, counting down.
CGCTGGTTCAATGCCTCATCTTTCACGGGCCCATTCCAGCGCTTATCGCCTCGTTTACCTATGTACGTCGTAGGGTGCAGAAAGAATACATCCACCGCTGCCTCCTTTTGGGCATCTTTCAAACCGTCGGGCAGGAGGTCGGCAGCATCTTGTTGCCAGGGCAGTGCCGCCCAGTAGCGATCTTGCGCATAATCGGGTACAGGAGGCACCAACGCAGAGTCGAATGGCTGACGGGGATGCACCGCGCAGCCCATCACCCCCACAAGGAAAAGGATGCCAATCGTCAGTCGGTAGTGATGCAGGAATATGGTCATCATGATTGAGTTGCTTGTTTGGGTAACTTGTTGGACAAATATAATGGTCTTTAGCTATCAGACAAGTCCGATAGCTACCATTATTTTGATTTTATACCCCTCGGCAAAAACAGCGTTTCATCCAAATGGTAGTACGCTACATGGCGCACCTTCCCGCAAGTAGGCACCGTTTGCATCAGCCGATAGGCAGTTTCCAACAGGGCTGGCGTCACTGTCTCCAAGCGTATGGCATCACCTTTATACAGATAGTAACCCGCTAAATAGGTACTTTTCTTCACTTCCCACCAGTCGGGAATGGCAGGTGAGGCCCCCTCGGCTAAAGCGAGGCCGGGTGCTCAGGTGCCCCTCCCGAAGGTCGGGTATCCTTGCGCCCCCCATGTCATACTCCTGGCCGGTCGTCGTGCTCGGCTCATTTCGCCTCGCACTAAACCGCGATGTATCTTGCAAGTCGGTAGCTTCCAACCCATTTATTAGCGTCACCATCCTGCCTTCCCTGAATACTACCCCCCAACGAAACAGCGGCAGCGCCATCCATAGGTATGGGGTAAGGCGGCGCTCCGGCTATGTATGGCTGAGTAACAGCTATGTTCAGTATGGAGTTGGTCTCCTCCGGGTCATCCACTTGCCCCATATTGTAGCACATCAGCATACCCCTGTCCACAGGTGGGATGCCCGTTTGTTCCGGGTAGCGGTATTGGTGCAAACGAATCGTGGCCGACAACACCGTACCAGCAGGCAGGTATTGCCGCAAGGATTCCAACAACCCAAAATAGGCGGTTTGCGTGCGCTGTGTCCAGTCACAATCGACTTGCAGCTCGGGGTAAAGGATACCATTCGCCAACTCTTCTATTTTCGCTCCCATCTGTTGAGCCAAAGCGGGTATCTCCTCAATAGAAAGTTCCAATAAAGTACGGTTGGTGATAAACACCACAGGCACAATCTCCACGCCCTTAGGCCAATGTACGACTTCCAACGCAGCCAACGGCACAGCAGTATTGCCCTGCCAATCCACATCAAAAAAACGGACATAGAGCCGCTCACCGCCCAACGTGTCCATCCACTGGCGCTCCATCTCGCTCAATGCCAACCGCGTGCGCCAATGGTAAAAACTGTGCCTTTCTTCTACTTCACGAGGGGTATTCTCTTCACAGCTCGTCAGCCCTGCCACCATCCATAAAGCCAGCAAAAGGCAAATAGTAAGGGATTTCGTTCGATCCATTTTTTTACTTGATACTAAGAGTATGTCTAAAAATTTAATTTGGCTGTATTCCAAAATCAGCCCCAACAAATGGTTGGTGCTTTCTGATTTCCAAGGATTTAAGAACGATGGCGTCAGCATAAAAACTTCATTTAGCCCGGCTAAAATCAGTTTTGATGCTTTAGCCACAACCTCAAATCGTTGAAAATCAGTTCGCAAATTTTTAGACATACTCTAATGCAATAAACCGACCTTTTCTGGAATTTTAAACAAAAATAAATATGAAAAACAGCATACGCCATGCCGCCTACCTCTTCGCCATTATTACCATTTTGGTAATACTAAACAGCATTTGGGTAGAACAACAGACGAAAGACAAGATATTTTCGCAACTATCGGATGTACCCGCCCGCAAAACAGGATTGCTACTGGGTACGTCTCCTATACTGTCCGATGGGTCTCCTAATCCGTATTATACTTACCGCATTGAAGCAGCTATTAAGTTATTCAAGGCGGGAAAAATTGAACATATTTTGGTAAGCGGCGACAATGGCACCCATGAATACAATGAACCCGCCCAAATTCAAGCTGATCTCTTAGCGGGAGGCATCCCCGACGATCGTGTCCACCTCGACTATGCCGGTTTCCGAACACTTGACTCGGTGGTCAGAGCCAAAGAAGTGTTTGGACAACAATCGCTGATCTGTATCTCACAGCCATTCCACAACCAACGCGCCATTGCCATAGGTATTCACAAAAAAATTGATGTTATTGGCTTCAACGCCCACGATGTGGCCTATCCCTACAACTTACGAGTACAACTTAGGGAATACTTGGCACGCGTCAAAATGCGGCTCGATTTATGGTTGGGTGTTGCCCCGAAATACTTAGGGACGGAAAAAAAATAAGTGATCCCATTTTTGGCTTGGCTTTAGACACTAAGCGTAGGAATACTTGCACAAAGCGTGTGTATAAAGACAAGCCTTCAGAAAAAAATGGGATCAGTTATTTCCGTCAAATTACTAAGGCGAACTAGCTTATTTTTAATAGCGCTAGATGAACCCATTACTTGCAACCCTGAAAAATGAGTGCCCTCCCCGTTGTTCGAGGAAGGCACTGCTGTTTTCACATTCGAGAGTCAAAAAAAGAAAAAATCTTATATATCGCCTAATGGCAGGCAAGTATTTTATCAACGTATGCTGACGCGGCGTGTCGCTACTCGTTTATCTTGTGCTCCGAGCAATTGTACAAGGTACATACCTTTGGGCAGGTCGCCAATGAAGTAACGTTCACCTGCTTGGTAGGTAAAGTTTTTCACACTTCTTCCTGCCAAATTGTATAAAACGACTTTGCGCACTTCCGAATTATCCGTGACTTGGATGTAATCCACAGCAGGGTTGGGATAGATTTGTATATCGGCAACTACGGCAATAATATCATCAAAGCCACCCTTCTGCTGAGCAGTAGCACTGATGCTAAACAAACCGAGAAAAAAAACGAGTACAAGGTGCTTCATACCAATGAATTTTGCTTGGGATTACGAAATCTATGATAATAATCACCAAAGTACACCCTTTTGTTTAACAAATCAAAATTTTTTTCCGGTTGTTAAGCAAAAATTAACATTACAGGGGCAATAATTTAGGGAACGGCAGTTTTCAACCCCAGTCGTACAATGAAGCTTGTAACTACCCATACCTGACGTGAATTATGGATAAGCCAAACGACGAAAGCCGCACCGCTTGCGAAGCCTTTCAGGTCTTACGTGTGGACACATCTCGTCAACCTGTTGGTTAACAATGATAGGTCTTTGTCAATTGCTGTAAACAAACGTTTCTTCATAAGTGGATACGCTGCTACGCGAGATTGCGTTTTCAAGACCACTTGCGTATTATATGCCACCCCTTTCGGGGTTTTATTTACTTGTATTACAGTTTATTACAATCAGTTCACCCCTTCGGGGTTTGGTTAAAAAGCCTACATGCCCTTATAAAAAAATCCCGAAGGGATGGCAATATTGTAAAGATCCATGCTAACGAACGGCCTTGAACCCCGAAGGGGTGGTATAGATGGGATAATTATCCATCATTCACGTTAAAAAAGCAATGTGGTGAGGTAATCGCCTAGTTTTTCCCGTAACAACTTCAAGGCTTTACCCATTTGATTTTCTACGGTTTTGATAGAAATATCCAGAGAATCGGCAATTTCTTGATAAGATTTCTCTTCGAATCTACTGAGCTGAAAAACAACCCGGCATCGCGGGGGAAGCTCATTGATGGCATGGGTGATACGCTCCGCTAGTTCCGTGGTAGCCAGTTGTTCATCGGCAGCAGCGGCCTGCTGGCCAGGTAGTTGAGCGGGTAATTCGTCGGCCAAGAAGCGACTTTTTTTCCGCAGGTAAGCAAGGGCTTCATTGACAGCCATGCGACGCAGGTAAGCTCCTAGGTTAGATTCGATGTGAATATCTTCCCTTTTTTCCCAAAAACGGACAAAAACTTCCTGCGCAAGATCTTCGGATAGACCCGGGTCTTGCACAAAGCGGTAGATAGCGTGGCAGACAGGCTGGTACTGTGCATCAAAAATTTGCTTCAACGCCGACCTGTCGCCTGCCCTGAGCTGAACCAACCAGTTTTGTTGAGCCGTTGCATCCATATACATCTATAACCGATGCGCAAAGTTAGCCTATACCCCCCAATACCGCAAACAAAGACTCATGAGTTCGACCAGCCGCTAGAATAAGCCCCTCAGATCCACGTTTTCTTCTATAAGCTCCACCGCACGGCGAGCCTTCCAAGGAGTCCGGATGTTGATTTTCACCTCCATCCGGCTTATCTTGAGTGCAGAACCATAAGTATCGAGCTGGGTGGCAATGAGCGGTATTTCATTGGCCATAATATAGTCTTGGCAAGGAACTTCCCGCTGTAGTTCGCTAATGAAATCGTTTTCCCCATTGACGATAATACCCGCCAATTTAAGTTCCTTGTCGGGCTGCTTCCTGGCAATTTCTTGCAGCGACTCGATAGCACTTTCCAAGCGGCGATGGCTAACGATCATGAGAAGATTTTGGAGGTCATCGAACTCTTTTTTCTCGATGAGTGAACCTGATGCTATATTCTCTACCTTATTATCTAGGTTGTGCCCATTCATAATGACCACCCCGTCCACGGCGAGTCGAACCCCCTCCATGATAGGGTTAGCAAGGGTTTTATCGTAAGGCATGACACCAAGAAGAGGAATATCCCACTCCTGTAGCCTGCCGCCCACCAACTCCCTGACGCGGTCAATCTTATCCGGCAACACCTTGTTGATAATAACCCCCGCGATGGGCACCTGCTTTTCCCTAAAAAGCGAAAGGTTGACATTGAGGCGGTCAATGGTGTTCCCAATCCCTCCTTCAACCACCATGATGACCTGAGCACCCAGCATTTTAGCTACGTCGGCATTGGAAAGATTAATGACACTACCTACCCCAGGATGTCCTGTCCCCTCATAAACGACTACGTCGTGCATGCGTTGCAACTCGCGTGAGGCATACATGACCTTGCTGGGAAAATCGAAGCTACTGGGGTCTTGGAGGTATTCGGTGGTGACTCCCTTTCCTAAGATGACGGGGCTGTGCAAATCGGCGGAAAGCTCAAAGTTCATATTTTTGGAAAAGAGCAGCGCATCTTTATCCACCTTGAGATCGCCGAGATCTACGAACTCTTGTCCAAGGGGTTTGCAGTAGCCTACATTGTAGCCGCTGTTGCGGATAGCCGCCACGATACCGAGGGTGGAGGTGGTTTTGCCTACATGTTGGCTGGTAGCCGCTACATATATTCTGTCGAGCATATTTTTTCGTTCAAAAGTAAATAAGAGACGGAGAAAAAATAAATGAACCAGCTTTCAAGAAAGTTGTATCATTTATTTCCGTCAAATTACTAAGTAATGGATTATTGTCGGCTGCGGTAAAGTTGTTGAAACCACTGCGCCAAAGCATCCGCCTGCGCCTCGCTCATACGTGCCTCGGCGTGCATCCAGGTGTAGGACTTCATCGGCATCTTGCCCTCGGCTACTTCTTCGCTACATTCCTCCAGCTTGTGGGTAGCTTTGCCTTCGGGGTAGCTGCCCCAAGCGGAAAAGTTGAGGTTTTGGCGGCCTTCCTTTATATGATTCTGAATGAGAAAGGAGAAGGGGGCGATCTTAGCGTACCAAGGATAAGCCGTTTCATGGGAATGACAATCATAGCAAGCACTGCGAATGAGTTCGGCCATAGGCGCGGGTGCATCCACAGAAGTGAGGAAGTCTTGTTCGGCAGGGAGGCTTTCCACACTCCGATCCACCGGAATGAGCTGCGCCAGCAGCAGCAAGGCAACTAAGCCCATACCAATTTTTTTCAGGGGCAGTTTCATATCGAAAACGGTTTGGTTGCTGATGATTTTCACAAAGAGACGGGAAAAAAATAAGTGATCCCATTTTTGGCTTGGCTTTATGCACTAAGCATAGGAATACTTGCACGAAGCGTGTGTATAAAGACAAGCCTTTAGAAAAAATGGGATCAGTTATTTCCGTCAAATCACAAAGCAATTTGACCGGAAATAAACGGTTTCATTTTTTTCCGTCATTAAGGGTCGTCAAAGATAGGGAATGTTGTGGGAAATAAGATGAACAATCATTTGTAAAAAACGGAAATAGGTTGATCGATTTTGGGAAAGGCTTATCTTTCCACACATCCTCCGTTGTAGTTCATGCTGAGTTCAAAAGCTAACCTACGAGCATGTCTAAATGAATCGTTTTGCTTTATCCCACCACTCGCCTCTACCCCCAACCACCGATTTTTCCAGAATACTACCTATTTTTGCCCGCTCAACTGGCACGCGATATGAAGTATCTAATTACTGGCTTGGGCAACCCCGGGCCAAAATACGCCAATACCCGGCATAACATAGGTTTTCAGGTGGTGGATCATCTGGCAGCGGCACAAGGCGCTATCTGGACTACGGACAGCCAAGGTGACGTGGCACAGTTTAGGCATAAAGGCCGCATTTTTGTACTACTCAAGCCTGCTACCTATATGAATTTGAGTGGTAAAGCGGTGCGATACTGGATGCAAAAAGAAAAAATTGACAAAGCCAATCTGCTCGTTATTCTCGATGATTTGAACCTCCCTTTTGGCAAGCAGCGGCTGCGCGGCAATGGAAGCGATGGCGGCCATAATGGCCTTAAAAGTATCGATAACCTTTGCGGTGGCAACAACTATGCGCGCCTGCGTATCGGTATCGGCAGGGAGTTTCACAAAGGCCAACAAGCCGACTATGTTTTGGGCGACTGGTCGGGTGAAGAACAACAAGACTTGCCCCCTATCATCCAATATGCCGCCGATACGATTCTTAGTTTTGGCACCATAGGGCTGGCTCATACCATGAACCAATTCAATAAAAAGTAGATCTTATTTATTTTGTCCAACTACTTACTTAGGGGCGCATTTTGTATGACTTTTAGCGCGCCTTCTGGGTGAAGGATGGCAGCGGTACTGACGGAGTGCAGCGAAGGAAGTGAGAGCGTACAGCCTGACCCCGATCCCGATTGAATCGGGAGAGGGGGCACCCCCAAAACAATCGCCTCCCCCCAGTAAGGAAGTCAGAGCAAGTCCATTATATCATGCACCTGTGCTACGGTAAATGTTGGTTGTATGTCGGTTTCATTGGTTTTTCCGTGGCTCACCCAGCAAGTGGGTATCCCGAATTGTTGTGCCCCCAATATATCGGAGTGTAGGCTGTCGCCAATGACCAATACCTCGGTTTTGGGTATGACACCAATCTGATCGAGCGCATACTGGAAGAATGCTTCTTGGGGTTTGGCGACCCCTATTTCATCTGAAACAACGATGGTATCAAAAAAACGATCCAATTGTAGGCGCGCTAGGCGAGGACGCTGCACTTCCTTCAATCCATTGGTGATGATACCCATTCGATACCGCGTTTGTAGGGTGGCTAAAAGATCGGGTATGCCTTCATAAGCTTCACTCACCGCTACCAAGTTTTCTAAAAACCGCTTACTAAACAGGGACGGGGGCGCTGGTTCCGCTTCAAAAACGTGGAACAGCTCTGCAAAACGCTGCACTCGCAACCGCTCTGCTGTTATCTGCCCTTGTTCGAAGGCCGTCCATGCGCGAGCGTTGCATATTTTGTAGGCACCATAGATAGCATCTGTGCACGTGTGTCCGAAGTCTGTGTAAGTTTGCCAGAGTGCCTCCTTTCCGGCTTTGGAAAAGTCGAGCAAGGTATTATCGGCATCGAAAAGCAGCCATTTGAATGGGGTAGCCATGCATGTGAAGTTTAAAAACAAGACGAAGGTAGTTATTTAGAATGAGGTAAAACGGAATAGCAATCGCGTATTTTCTCGCATACTGTTTTACTTTTGTGCCAACCAACCTATATATGTCATGCTCCATGCTACTACCTTGTATATTGCCCCCACTTGGTTGCCACGGTTCAGCGATTCTTTGGTAGCGGCTCAAAGCACGCGCCACGGTGGTGTTAGCCCGGCTCCCTTCAAAGCCTCAACCTCAGTTGGCACACGGAGGATACACATGCGCATGTTGTAGAAAACAGGAGGCGTTTTGCTGCTGCCGTGGGAATTTTGCCTACTCAATTGACGGGTGGCCGCCAAGTGCATGGGGATGCGGTGAAAGTAGTGGCGGAGGTAGCAGAATGTGCCGGTTATGACTCGTTCATTACCAACCAGAAGGGTATTGTGTTGGCTGTCACGCTTGGGGATTGCGTTCCTGTACTCATCTACGACCCTGTGCAAAAAGCCGTAGGTGCTGCTCATGCTGGTTGGAAAGGTACTGCGGCTCAAATAGCTGGCAAAACCCTTCGTGCTATGCAGGAAATGTACGGCACGCAGGCAGCGGATTGCTTCGCCTTCATTGGCGCGGCTATTGGAAAAGACGATTTTGTAGTGGACGCTGATGTAGCTGACCACTTTACAGCTACCCATAAAACTTTTGACCCGGAATTAGATAAGTATCGGGTCGATTTAAAACAGGCTAACGCCGATCAATTGCTCGCCCTCGGGCTGCCCTCCCAGCAGTTAGATATCAGTCCGTATTCTACGGTGGCTCATAACGAACATTTTTCTCTCATCGGGCAGAGCACGGAGCTACGGGGCGTATGCTGGCTGTGATAGGGCTGAAGGATGGATGAAAAAAATGGCTTGTTTTGTTTTTATGCGGGGTATTGTACGTAGTTGCGGGGTGTCTCCCACAGGCGGACGGTCAGCTCGTACTGATCGTCGAGACGTTGACGCAGGCGTTGCCATATCACGTAACAGATGTGTTCAGCTGTCGGATTGAGGTGGCGAAATTCTTCTGTATCTAAGTTCAGGTTTTTATGATCGAACCGCTGCTCCACCTCTTCGTGCATGATCTGCTTGAGGATGCCCAAATCTATGAGATAGCCGGTTTTCTTTGTCCACCTCTCCTACCACTTTTACTTCGTATTCGTAGTTGTGTCCGTGGTAATTATCATTGTTGCAAAGCCCAAAAACTTCCTTGTTTTTCTCTACACTCCACGTAGGGTTATTCAACCGATGAGCTGCATTGAAATGAGATCGACGAAAGGCAGCGATACGCATAATGTTTTAAAATTGATTGGAATGATAACAAGGATAAGCAGATATGGTTGCAAGCGTTGATTTACACCAAGGGTTGTTGTTGCACAACTGCTTATTCAGCATCGCTTCTACCATTTTGATGCTATTTTAAGTCTAATGATTTTCACGCTACAGCACTTCATTATCACTGACCCAAAGGGTTGAGGCAAATGCTATACCTGCCTGCGCCCCTACCTCACGTGCCACTCCCTTTAGGCTGTCTTGTGTAAAGAATTCCCTTAAACGAACCGACCGCAAGGCTACTGGATGCCGACTATAAGGGAACATCGTATTTCCATTTTTTTCTTAAGCACGATGATTTAGGGGCAAGTTATGGGCTTCTCAGGGTTTTCGCGCTGTTTTTGAGGTGTTTTTATTTCCTTAATTCACCTACTTCAGAAAGGGTAGCTGGCAATTATATTGTAGCCCTGTTTTTTTAGGGAAACATCAGTGCCACCCAAAAAGAGCATAGACAGTTCATTTCCACAAGCAACTAATACCCGCAAGATTCGTTATTTAAGGGTTAGAGTATGTCTAAATTTCCCTGATTGAGCGAAAGCGAACAAATTTAGTTCTGTTCGAGGCGAAAAGCGCAGTCGATGCCGGAAGCATCGGATGGCTCCGATAGCTATCGGGATACAACGAAGAACATGGCAAAATTTGCTGCTTGCAGCCGATTGAGGGAATTTTAGACATACTCTTAGATGGATGTTGCTGATAGTAAAAATGCTGGTGTTTAGCTGCGTTCCGAACAAGTGGCTTATTTTTGCAAGTGGTTCTAAATAATTAAGAGATGATGCGCCATATAATTGGGATTGTGTTTTTTGTTGGATAAGCTCACCTATGTAAATTTAGGATGCTCGTTTGGCACAACAGTATTTCCAGAACGGCGAATACGAGAAGGCGGCAGAAATGTACAATGAGCTGTACCAAAAAAATGGCAATAACGATTTCTTCTTCGACCAATACTTCGAGTGTTTATTGGCTATGGAGGACTATGCAGAAGCGGAGTCCGTGCTACAAAAGCAGATACGCCGCGATGATGGCAACGTAAAACTTTATGTATCTTATGGTGCATTGATGGAGCGCTTGAATCGCTATGACGAAGCAGATGAACAATACAACTTAGCTATTGCCAAAATGCCCGGCGACCAATATTCTGTAACTCGCTTGGCAAATGCCTTTACTCGGCAAACCAAGTATGATTTTGCCATTGCTACGTATGAAAAGGGCGCGGAATTGCTGAAAGACGAGCGTATTTTTTCCTACAATCTCGGTGATTTGTACCGCCGGCAGGGCAAAACGCCTGAGATGATTAACGCTTACCTCAATTCCTTGGAGGATAACCCCGATCGCATCAACCAGCTCAAAGTGGTTTTCCAACGCAATCTGCCCGAAGCAGATTACAGGGAATTGCAGACCCAGCTTTACGAACGCATCCAGCAAGGCAATGAAAACCCAGTGTATCCCGAGTTTCTGGCCTGGGTTTTTATCCAGAAAAAGGATTATGCCAATGCTTTCCGCCAAGTGAAAGCCCTGGATCGCCGCTTGAATGAGAATGGCTTGCGCATTTTTGATTTAGGGCGTATTGCCGCTGAAGATACCGACTATGATGCGGCCATTCAGGCTTTCGACTACATTGTGAATGAAAAAGGACAAGCCTCAACGCTCTATCTTGATGCCAAACGGCAAGGGTTGATGGCGAGGCGGCTCAAAATCATTGAAGGGTACAATTACACGCAGGAGGATTTGGCTACCCTGGAGGGGCAATACAAAGCATTTTTAGACGAATTTGGTTACAACAGTGCTACTGCCCCCATTATCGTGGAATTGGCTGAATTGCAGGCACTCTACATGGATAACCTAAGTGATGCCGTTGAGTTATTGACGGCCATGATTGATTATCCCGGTATTCACCCGAATGTGCAAGCCAATGGCAAATTAGCACTGGCCGATTACAACCTCATGCGGGGCGATATATGGGAGGCGACACTCCTTTATTCTCAGGTCGATAAGGCTTTCAAGGAAGATATTTTGGGGCACGAGGCTCGTTTTCGCAACGCTCGCCTAGCCTATTTCAATGGCGATTTCCAATGGGCACAGGCACAATTCGATGTCCTCAAGGCATCTACTTCCAAGCTCATCGCCAATGATGCTTTAGATTTATCTGTCTTCATTATGGACAACCTCGGGTTGGATACCACTGCTACAGCCTTGCAAATGTATGCCGATGCCGAACTGCTGGTATTTAGAAACCAATTTGAAGCATCATTTGAAAAACTCGATAGTTTGGTGGCTCTTTTTCCAGACCATTCACTTCAGGATGATGTTCTTTATCTGAAAGGACAGATTAACAGCAAAAAACGCGACTACACCCAAGCGGCTACGCTCTTTGAACAGGTGGTGGAGAAATTTCCCGACGATATTCGTGCCGATAATGCTTTGTTTGCATTGGCGGAATTGTACGAACGGCATCTCGGCGACAAGGAGAAGGCGCAACAACTGTATGAAAATCTTTTCATTGACTATTCCAATAGCACGTTTGCCGTGGAGGCGCGTAAACGGTTCAGGATACTGAGAGGGGATAGTATTTAAAAATCTCAAGTAATAACTGCGGGGGCATTCGCCACAAAAGACTGTGGAAAACTTAGTTTTTGGGAAACGCTTTTAAGAATTTGATCAATCAACGCTCAAAGTTATTCCTCCTTTGACCTGCCCTTCTCAAAGGAACACGGTAAGGGAATTTTTCCGAATCGCATTATTTTTTCCCTCTTTTAGCTCGACTTTTAGGTATAGACAACCGTCTTATAGGTAACAGGTCTTTTGCAAGTTCGATATTGAAAGCTTCGATTACTTGAAAATTATTATTTAAAAAACACTAAACATGAAACTTCTTTCTCTTTTATCTGGCATTTTAATACTGTTGCTTTCGGCATGTGCACAAAAAGATGCCACCTTTTTTCCTTCGTCCAACACTCTTTATTTCAACTCTTTTGAAACAAGTGATGAAACACGTGGTTTAGACCATTACTTGATTAAAGAGGATGCCCCTAAAAAAGGGGGTAAACACTCCCTGAGTATATGCGGAGGATGTATCGTTCCCAGTTTTGAACTCGATGCCTTCATGACTTTAAGTGAAGATACTCCTGTGAAACTCAAACTATGGGGAAAAACAGATGCGGGAATGACCGGTGCTATTTCATTAGTTGTTGACGGCAATCTGATTGTTTTTATTGACATAGAAAGCTCAAAGTGGAAAGCGTATGAGTCTGAAACTGTCATTATACCTGCGAACCAACCTATACAATTCTTTTTCTACTCTGGTGGGTTTGTTCCTGTTACTACCTACTATGATATGATTGAGGTGGTGAAGGACTTTTGAGGCACATAAAAGACCAAAATTATACTACCTTCGCACAGCATACCCAAAAAAGACTAAATGATACACATCATTCCCGCCATTGATATTATTGATGGCAAGTGTGTACGTCTTACACAAGGCGATTACGACCGGAAAAAGGTTTATAATGAAGACCCGTTGGAGGTGGCGCAGCAATTTGAAGATGCTGGGCTGACGCGCCTACACGTTGTAGATTTAGATGGTGCCAAAGCCAGTCATATTGTCAATTACCGTACCTTAGAACGAATTGCAAGCCATACTAAGCTACACATTGATTTTGGAGGTGGATTGAAATCAGATGATGATTTGCGGATTGCTTTTGAGTGTGGGGCAGCCCAAGTGACAGGGGGCACCATAGCGGTAAAAGCACCAGACACCTTCTTACGCTGGTTGGATACTTATGGCGCAGAACGCATCATACTGGGCGCCGATGTTAAGAATGGCAAGGTGGCCGTGAGTGGCTGGCAGGAAGAAAGCGCCGAGGACTTATTTCCCTTCTTGGATCGATATGTTGGTTCGGGGGTGCGATATGTTATTTGTACGGAGGTATCGAAAGGATGGATTATTGAAGGCACCGATCTGCCGCTCTACCGCGACATTCGGCAGGCACAACCAGTATCCAACTGATTGCCAGCGGCGGTGTAACCACAATAGCAGAATTGGACACCTTGGAAGCGTTGGGGTGTTTTGGCGTGATTGTGGGTAAAGCCTTGTACAGAGGTGAATTTCCACTGGAAGGAATAGCAAGATATATGTTGGCTAAAAGAATCATACCCTGTTTGGACATCAAAGATGGCCGAACGGTAAAAAGGTGTAAATTTCGTGCAGTTGCGCGATGCTGGCGACCCTGTCGGGTGGGGGCTAGATATAGCGAGGAAGGTGCCGACGAGTTGGTCTTCTTAGATATTACCGCCACCCATGAAAAAAGGAAAACGCTTGCAGCATTGGCAAGGAATATTGCCCAGCATCTCCGCATTCCTTTCACCATAGGGGGCGGCATTGCCGCTGTAGATGATGTGGGGGTTTTATTGGATGCAGGGGCTGATAAAGTAGCCATTAATTCTGCCGCAGTGAGGAATCCTGAGTTGATCAGCTCGCTAGCTGACAGCTTTGGTAGCCAGTTTGTCGTGCTGGCGGTAGATGCTAAGCAAGTTGATGGAGAATGGTGGGTTCACCTGAATGGTGGACGGTTGGCTACTGATATCCGTTTATTTGATTGGGTGAAAGAAGCAGAAAACCGAGGTGCCGGAGAAATATTGTTCACGAGCATGAACCACGACGGCACCAAAACCGGATTTGCCGGGCAGGCTACCCGACAGTTATCGGAGTTAGTTTCTATTCCTGTGATAGCATCCGGCGGAGCAGGTGCTATCTCTCATTTTGAGGAAGTGTTTACCGACGGCCAAGCCGATGCGGGGTTGGCCGCCAGTATTTTTCACTTCGGAGAAATACCCATCCCCGAGTTAAAAAAACAGTTGCGGAGTAAAGGTATTCCAGTACGGAGTTAGCCCAAAGCGACGGCAGCACCAATACCAAATATGAGTATCAATGCGTAAATACCGAGCATTATAGCCATGAAAATTCCATAAAACTTAAACATGGATTTATGGTTTTCAAAAGCATCTCGAAGAAACTGCTGGTTGTTATTTCGTAGCGCAACCTGCATTTTGGTAGCAAAGTTGTACAGGTAAATAAGAGGGATGATTGTGATACCAAACATAATGAGGTAAACAAGCATAAAAATTCCTCCTCCAGCACCTGGTAGGTCGGCGTAGAGCATGGCACCACCGCCGAAGAGCATTCCCAGCATACCAAGACCTACAAACACGAAGCCAACGATTGACAAAAACTTACCCCACTTGGCGGTTTCGGCCAAAAAGTCGCGTATAGAGCCATCGATGATAAGATCAGTACTTGGTGAAGTACTTTCGTCGAGAATGTTGTCAATATCCATTTGAATTTATTTTAGGTGAAATAAAATTTACCCGCTAAAGATACAACAACATGAATAACTTTTCCAAGGAGAAAATAAATTTCGCCAAAACAGGCGGATTGCTGCCTGTCATTATTCAGGACATAAAAACCCGGCAAGTGTTGATGCTAGGTTACATGAACGAAGAAGCATTGGACAAAACGCTGGCTGAAAAACGCATCACTTTTTTCAGCCGCACCAAGGGTAGATTGTGGACAAAGGGGGAGACTTCCGGGCATTTTCTTGAATTGCACGACCTCCAAATAGATTGCGATGGCGACACGCTCCTGGCTTGGGTAACTCCCATCGGGCCAGTTTGCCATACGGGTACCGATACTTGCTTTGGTACAGATAATGAAGGCGATTTTATCCTTTTCCTACAAGAACTAATAATTGGCAGAAGGGACAACCCCGCCGATAGCTCTTACACCAGTTCTTTATTCAAACGAGGTATCAATAAAGTAGCGCAAAAAGTAGGTGAAGAAGCGGTGGAGTTGGTCATCGAAGCCAAAGACGACAACAAAGATCTTTTCTTGAATGAGGCAGCCGACCTGTTATACCACTATTTAATATTGTTGGCTGCTAAAGGCTACCACTGGGAAGAAGTCGTGGAGGTGTTGCGCACACGGAACAAAAAGTAGGCATGTTGAGAAGTGTGGTTCTTTGACAAATTTAGTGGTCGTACTGGGCTAGCGATGTGCAGCAGTGGCAGCTTTTAGCTGACAGACCCGGGTTTACCGGGGCCGAGCGAATAGCGAGCTGCGAAACGTAGCGACCCGAAGGGTAGCCTCCACTAAAAAAGTCAAAAAACCAGAAGTTTTTTCCCTACTGAACCATATACCCAAAATTACTCGTTATGGGTACTTATGCTAGCCGCAAACCCCAATAGCTCCTCTTCGCAGAAGGGTGCGGCCATCAACTGCACACCTAATGGCAGCCCTGTGGGGGGGTGAATACCACTCGGCAGGCTAATGGCTGGAAGACCCGCCATATTCGCCGCTACGGTGTAAATATCCATGAGATACATCGCAACAGGGTCGCTGAGGCTTTCGCCCAATGGCCAGGCAGGAGTGGGGGAGGTGGGCAGGAAAATGAAATCGTATTCGGCAAAAATCGCTTGCATACGATCCGCAATCAGCCGTCGTATTTTCTGTGCACGGGCGTAGTAAGCGTCGTAGTAACCCGCGCTCAGCACAAAGGTACCAAGCATGATGCGGCGTTTTACTTCTGTGCCAAAGCCCTCTGTGCGCGATTTTTGATAGGTTTCCAATAAATTATGTGCCTGCTGACTGCGATAACCGTAGCGAATACCATCGTAACGTGAAAGGTTGCTGGAAGCCTCTGCTGTAGTCAAGACATAGTAGGCAGGAATAATATAGTCCAACAGGTCAAACTCCACAGGTGCCACGGTATGTCCATCGGATTGGAAACGCGCCAGCATTTCGTGGGCATTCGTGCGTACAGCCTCGTCCAACCCGGGATGCTCCAACGCAGGACGCAGCCAAGCAATACGAGCTTTCTTATTATACTCGAGCGAGCGGCTGTAAGCAGGCACGGGGCGGTCGCTCAAGGTGCTGTCATACGCATCGGCACCAGCCATTACTTCCAACAGCAAGGCCGTATCTGCTACGCTATGGCTAAGTACCCCGATCTGGTCAAAAGAAGAACCATACGCCAACAAGCCGTGGCGGGAAATACGCCCGTAGGTGGGTTTGAAACCCAATACCCCGCACAAGGCTGCCGGCTGCCTTACCGAGCCTCCTGTGTCGCTTCCTAACGCGGCCAAGCAGGTGTCGGCCTGAACAGCTACGGCAGCTCCGCCGGAGGATCCTCCTGGTACCCGTGTAGGGTCGGCAGCATTGGCTGTAGGGCCATACACGGATGTTTCATTGGTTGATCCCATGGCAAACTCATCACAGTTGGTGCGACCTATGATGATCGCATCTTCCGCAAGCAGGCGTTCTACAGCAGTGGCCGAAAAAAGCGATTGAAAACCCTCCAATATACGTGAGCCTGCGGTAACCCCATGTCCTTGATAGCAAATCACATCTTTGATGGAAATCACCATGCCGGCTAGCTTACCCAGTGTTGCTCCAGTAGCGCGCTGTGCGTCTTGCGCTGCCGCCCGAGCACGTGCCTCCTCGCCCCATACTTCCACATAAATATTGAGGTGCTGGGTAGCTTGAATTTGCTCCAAATAATAATCTACTACGGACAAAGTCGTAAAGGCACCAGCAGCGATGCCGGCTTGTACTTCACCGAGTTCTTGGAAACGAGGCATGACACGGGGTGTTTGCTGGGATTATTGAAACAATACGCTCATATCTGTGCGCTGGCGAATCAATTCCGGCACCTTTTCCAAGGGTACGCGCTCCTGAACTAAGGTATCGCGATCGCGGAGGGTGACGGTATTATCTTCCAAGGTATCAAAATCCACTGTGATGCAGTAAGGAGTACCGATGGCATCTTGGCGGCGGTACAGCTTGCCAATAGCACCCGTGTCATCATACTGGCAATGACAAACGAGCTTGAGTTTGTCAAACAACTCGCGGGCTTTAGCCACAATTCCTTCTTCGGTTCGCTTGAGGGGCAACACGGCTGCTTTGATAGGGGCCAAAGCTGGGTGTAACTTCAGTACTTCGCGGGTATTTTCCGGGTCGTCTGAGCCAGGCACCTGCTCCGTCACCAAGGCATTACTCAGCGTAGCAAGGAACATACGGTCGCATCCGATGGATGTTTCCAATACGTAGGGTACATAACTCTCATTGCGTTCCGGATCGAAATAAGTGAGTTTTTTACCCGACAGTTTTTGGTGTTCACCCAAGTCAAAATCGGTGCGGGAGTGAATACCTTCCAATTCTTTGAAACCAAAAGGAAAATCGAACTGAATATCCACAGCAGCATCGGCGTAGTGAGCCAAGTTGTCATGGTCGTGAAAACGCAACTTGTTAGCAGGCGTACCTAATGCTAAGTGCCATTTCAAGCGAGCTTCTTTCCAGTATTCATACCAGTGCTGCTGCGTGCCCGGCGGGATAAAGAACTGCATTTCCATCTGTTCAAATTCACGCATACGGAAGATGAACTGACGCGCTACGATTTCGTTGCGGAATGCTTTTCCTATTTGGGCAATACCAAAAGGCACTTTTTGGCGGGTGGTCTTTTGAACATTCAGGAAATTCACAAAAATACCTTGGGCTGTTTCAGGGCGCAGGTAAAGTTTACCTTCTTCCCCTGCAATGTTGCCCAACTGGGTGGAGAACATAAGGTTGAACTGGCGCACCTCTGTCCAATTGCGAGAACCCGTGTCGGGGTCTGCTATTTCCAAATCATCGATAATGGCTTTCAGTTCAACCATATCCCCTTTCGTCATAGCTGTGGCTAAACGCTTGCTGATGATATCGATTTTTTCCTGATACTCAAGCACGCGTGCGTTGGTTTGCCGGAACATGGCCTCGTCGAAGTTTTCAAAACGCTTGGCTGCTTTTTCTACTTCCTTATTGATCTTGGCTTCGATTTTGTCCATGTGTTCCTCAATGAGGACATCGGCACGATAGCGTTTTTTGCTGTCT
This sequence comes from Saprospiraceae bacterium, assembly GCA_041392765.1. GTDB lineage: Bacteria > Bacteroidota > Bacteroidia > Chitinophagales > Saprospiraceae > Lewinella. The sequence continues at coordinate 106,911 of JAWKLL010000008.1, read as the reverse complement.
TTGTTATCAACGAGGGGGTCGTTGAAAGCATCCACGTGCCCAGAAGCCTTCCAGGTCTTAGGGTGCATGAAGATGGCAGCATCAATACCTACGATGTTGTCATGCATTTGCACCATCGCTTTCCACCAATACTCCTTGATGTTGTTCTTGAGCAATGAGCCGTAGGGGCCGTAGTCATATACCGCACTTAGCCCATCATAAATTTCACTGGACTGATAAATGAATCCGTATTCTTTGCAGTGGGCTACCAAAGCCTTGAATTGGTCGTTTTGCTGCGCCATTGTATCTGTTTTTCAGCCTAGGAGCTGTATATTGTTTATGTTTCTCAAAAATCAAGCGGCAAAGATAGTTACTTAGCGGTGTTTATTAGACTAATAACCTTTGAACTTTTATAGTTCCCACAAAAAAGAAACCCGAATACCACTTGTCATTGGTATTCGGGTTCTTTACCTAAAAAGTTAGGTTCTTTGACAATTTGTGTGGTGAGCCTCCCTACGGGCGCTACGTTCCACAGCTCGCTATTCGCTCGGCCAGCTTCCTACGGTCGCTGTCTGTCCGCTATCGCGGCCACTGTTGCACATCGCTAGGCCATTAATGTCACACTTTTTGTCAAAGAACCAAAAAGGTTATACTGTTAGAGCAATGGTGCAATCACCAACGCTACTACAGACATCAGCTTTAACAAGATGTTCAGCGATGGGCCGGATGTATCTTTGAAGGGGTCGCCCACGGTGTCACCTACTACGGTAGCTTTGTGTGCATCGGAACCTTTGTAATACATTTGTCCGTTGATGTTCACGCCTTCTTCAAACATCTTCTTGGCATTATCCCACGCGCCACCGGCATTAGATTGGAAGATGGCCATAAGTACGCCGCAAACGGTTACTCCCGCTAGCAGACCGCCCAGCATTTCAGCTCCTAATTGGCTACCCAAGCCCAACAGGCCGGGCGTTAAACCAACCACAACAGGTGCTAATACTGCCAACAGACCTGGCTGAATCATCTCGCGGATAGAGGCAGCCGTGAAATTTCTACACACTTGTCGTACTCCGCTTTACCATCAGCGTTTTCAAATATTTTCTGGTCGGCAGCACTCCATTCGTGGATGTCTTTACCATCGTTGCGCTTCATGGCATCCAATGCTGCTTTCAATTCAGGAATATCTTTGAACTGACGGCGCACCTCTGGATCATATCCATAGCCGCACGGCCAACCGCTCCCATAGAAAGCGCAGAGAAAAGGAATGGAAGCATACCACCAACAAATAGTGCCGCCATTACGTAGGGGCTGGTGATGTTGATGCTTTCCAAACGTGCTTCAGGGTGGCTAGCATTGTAAGCTGTGATAAAGGCTGCAAATAGTGCCAACGCCGTCAATGCCGCAGAACCGATGGCAAACCCTTTACCAATGGCAGCCGTCGTATTGCCTACAGCATCCAATTTATCGGTGCGTTGGCGTACTTCTTTAGGTAGTTCCGCCATTTCAGCAATACCACCAGCGTTATCTGATACAGGGCCGTAGGCGTCAACAGCCAACTGAATGCCTGTGTTAGAAAGCATACCTACCGCCGCAATGGCAATACCGTATAAACCTGCAAAAGAGTAGGAACCTACAATGGCGATAGCGAGGATGATGATAGGAATAGCCGTTGATTTCATACCCACGCCCAAGCCAGCAATGATATTGGTAGCGGAACCTGTCAGCGACTGATCCACGATGCTTTGTACAGGCTTGGTGCCTGTGCCTGTGTAGTGCTCTGTTACCATGCCGATGAGCAAACCGCCCACCAAGCCAAAAATTACGGCAGCAATCACACCCCAGTTAGAATAGGTAATACCCTCAAATTCCCATGACGCAGGCAGCATCCACATTACTAATGCTACCGTGGCAGCCAACATCAAACCAGAAGAGAGGAATTCTCCAAAGTTCAGGGCTTTCTGTGGATCACCACCTTCTTTTACTTTCACAAAGAACGTACCGAAGATAGACGTTAGAATACCTACACCCGCCAGCAATAGTGGCAAAAGAACCGCATTCAACCCTTGGAAATCGTTGGTGGTTTCATAGCCTTTCATGCCAATGAAAGCAGCACCCAAAACCATCGTACCGATAATGGAACCTACATAAGATTCAAACAAGTCGGCACCCATACCGGCAACGTCACCCACGTTGTCGCCTACGTTGTCGGCAATGGTGGCAGGGTTCAGTGGGTGGTCTTCGGGGATACCCGCTTCCACCTTTACCTACGAGGTCAGCACCTACGTCGGCAGCTTTGGTGTAAATTCCACCTCCACACGAGCAAAAAGCGCGATGGAGGAAGCACCAAAAGAAAACCCTGTGATAACGGTGATAACTTTGTTGATATCCCAGCCCATGCCAGTGTAAATAATGAACAAAGAACCCAGACCCAGTACGCCGAGACCTACCACACCCATACCCATCACGGAACCACCCGCAAAAGCTACTTCAAGTGCTTTGCCCAAGCTAGTCCGGGCAGCGTTGGTAGTACGTACGTTGGCCTTGGTTGCAATACGCATGCCCAAATATCCCGCCAAAGCAGAACAAACGGCACCTATCACAAAAGAAAGACCTACCAGTGGGCTGGAGTTTTCAGCATCGGCAGATACTGCCAGCAAAATTGCCACAGCAGCAACAAATATCGCCAGTACGCGGTATTCGGCCTTTAGGAAAGCCATTGCACCATCGGCAATGTTGCGTGCAATACGACTCATGCGCTCCGTGCCTTCTTCCTGCTTGCTGACCCAGGCAGAACGCCACGCCACATACATCAAGGCGAAAACGCCAAACACGGGAATTAAATACGTAATTGTTTGACCCATAATGTAAACTGTTTAAATAATTGTCCTCGTTTTGTAAAAAAGAAAGGATGCTTAACCATCGCGCCGACAACGTATGGTATTGTTACCATTCATTGGGAAAAGAAAGGAGTAACCCCGACAACTTTTTGTCCTTGCGCTACCCGCTTTACTTTTGCTTTGGTTTAGCAGTGCGCAAAGATATACATTATTGGGAATTGGGCAAAAGTTGGAGAAATTAGCCGACGTTACTTATTGTTTGGCTGGTCTTTAGTGGTCGGGCAACTTTGAGTTGTCTGATAACTATGGGCACTTATTTATCGCACCAACGTTACTTCACCCGCACGAGTTAGCAGGTCTTCGGTGTCATCAAAACGGCATTGGAGTTCATAAATATAGACATCTGCTGGTGCTGGCTTGCCATTTACTTGGCCATCCCAACGCAGGGCTGATTGGTTGGACTCAAATACTAAATTACCCCAGCGCGAAAATACGCGCAACTGATACGTAGCTGGTTCGCAACTAAAAAATCCACCAAAGACATCATTGCGGCCATCTTTATTGGGCGAGAAAATATTGGGCACCAACAAATCGCAAGGCATCATGGTGCAATCTTCAAATACTAAAGTAGCCTCTAATGTAACTGTGCCACAAACGTTGCTGGCAGTAGCGGTATAGATGCCTCCTTCAATAACCTCCAATATCGTATCTGTGCTTCCCGTGGACCAAGTTAACTGATTTTCTGCTGCGGTAATCGCTTCCAGCACTGCGCTTTGCCCTTCACAGACCGGTTCCGCAGGAATACCGTCGATAGCTAATTCAGGCGTTGAAAGAAAAGTTATCGCCCCCTCATCGGTAATCTCGCCACACGCTCCTGTTAGGCTCACACTGTATAAACCACTGGTAGCAACAGTAATAGTTGGGGTTGTTTCTCCTGTGGACCACACCACAGTATATCCTTCTTCCGCCTGTACCGTAAGGGTGACGGATGCTTCATTGCAAAGAGTAGTGTCAGGCACTGTAGCCGCATCTAATGCAGGAACCGATAGGGCGGTGATGCGTTTTTCATCTACTTGTATATAGCCACAGGCATCCGTAATGGATACCGTGTAGATGCCTGCTGCGGTAACAATAAGGCTGTCCGCCGTGCTACCATCGCTCCACAAATAGGAAACGCCCGCTGCTTGTGGATATAACGCCAACGCTTGCCCCGTACAGATAGTATCTCGCTGGCGTGGCAGAAAAGTAATGCCTTCCGGCGAACGGGCAAATATATGGTCGGCAAAATTAGGTAGCCCTAAAAAGGTGTGTCCATCCGCATTAGCATCCCAAGAAAAAAGCGTGGGTTCAATATCTGGTGATGCTGTTTGTGGACAGCGAATTACCCCCATGATGGAAGAGAATTGATTTAGCTCCCGCCTTAGAAAATAAATATTCCCATCAGGTGCCAGTTGCATCATGCCTACAGCAATATTATTCGGCAATGCCAACAATATCTCTTTACTACTCGGTATGTCAGTGGCCTGCATATCTACTCTTGCGATCCTTGTAGCACCCTCCCAAAAATAGAAATAACGGCTATCTGGGCTGAAAGTACCCACCGTCATGCCAGGGATAGTAATATCTGGGTTCGTGATTTCCCCCGTATCATTATTAAACTGAAAAAGGAATTCATTACAGGCAATCCACTCGCCATCGGGGGATATTTTTATAGCACCCGTCAACGGATAATCAAAGCCCATTAATTCCAAGGTGATATTATCATTACTAACCGTTGAACCTTCCACCTGAACAATTACAAATTGATTGATATTTTGATCGAAGTGCTGCCCGATTACCCAGTAACCATCACCGTCTTGGTTGATGGTAGCACTCAACCCGTCAAACGCAGGGATATACACGAACTGGTCGGGATTGGTGACGGCTCCCAAGCCACCGTTCAATCGCATATCTACTTCAAAAAGGGAAAGACCACGCCCTTGGGGTTGCCCTGTGACAACACCGCCTTCGTTGAAGCTACTTTGCTCCATCGTGAACAGCATATAGACGGAGTCAACCAACGGATTAGGAAGTATTAAAGCCGACTGTGGTGCGCGAAAACCGCCGCCTTCCTCAAAACCCATGTCGTACATGACGGCGTGGTCTCGATTCCATATCAAACCAGCGGGTAACGTGGGGAGTAAAGCGGTATTAATACCACCCCCATTGGTATAAAAAAGCAAATTGCCATCGGCATCGCTAAGGCTGGCGCATCCCATAGGGGTAGCGATATTACCATCTGATAGCAACACCGGTTCATTCCCATTGGGAATTGTATGCCAGCCCCAAAGCCAAAATACCAATTCCATGCCTCGGGTTGTGCCTGTGAAAAAGTGTAGAGAAATAATAAAAAAGGGATGATGTAAATGTGTAGTCTCATGTTAATAGTGCATTGACCATTGATTCAATACGCGATGGATCTAAGGGATTAGCCCAATGGCCTTCTTTTTTTAAGGAAGAACCAACAATGAAGCCATCCGCCACGGATTTATACAAATGCAGGTTATCGGGAGTGATTCCAGAACCTACCAGCAAAGGTAACGAAGGACAAGCTTGTTTTACTGTGTATAGGTCATCCTTTTTTGCTGGCTGCCCTGTGGCAGTACCCGTCACGATAACTCCATCGGCTCGAAAAAATTGTGCAGCATGGGCTGTTTCAGCCAAATCAACGTCGGCGGTTACACTGTGTGCACTGTGCTTTTTCTTGATGTCGGTAAAAATACCAATGTGTGCAGCATCAATCATGCGGCGATAGCGCAATAATTCGCCTGCATCGCTATTGATCCATCCCTCGTCTGCTACGTGGCCAAATACAAAGCCCTCCGCCCGAATGAATTGTAGGTCAGCCGCCAATGCTACGGCTAGGGCTTCTTTGTTGGCTCCGGCTAAAATCTGAATACCACAGGGCAAAGCCCCTGCTATGCGTTTAACCGCCAAAGCTGCCGCAGTCATAACCGCTACTATCTCAGGCCCCACCTGTCGTGCTAGATATGGGGTGTCGTGCATATTTTCTAGCATCAAAGCATCTACACCCGCCTCCTTTAATAAAGAAGCCTCCTCAGAAACCTTGTCTATAATCTCCTGCACCGCCCCCTGAGCAGCAGGCGTTCCGGGCAAAGCGGGTACATGCAACATGGCAATCAAAGGTGGGCGATTACCAAAAGTATTTGTAAAAGAAAACCCCATAACTTTTTTACATTTGTACTATAATTTATGTGAAGATAATGAATTCATCAATATTTGTATTAGGTGCTGCTATTACCGATGTGATGGGGTTTCGTGTAGGTGCTCCCGCAGCGGGGGACTCAGTACCGGGTAGTGTCGCTCGTGCAGCAGGTGGAGTTGGTCGCAACTTAGCAGAAAATTTAACGCGATTGGGGTTGCCTGTTCAGCTACTAACGGCTTTCGGCGATGATAAAAACGGCCAAGACCTGTTGCGTCAATGCCAACAATTAAACATCGGTGTGCGGTATAGCGTGTTGGCCGAAGGCTACAAAGGGGCATTGCACCTCGCCATTCTCGATGAACACAAAGACTTGTTTGCAGGCGTAGCCGACTTGTCTGTCATGGAGGTTATCAGCCCGGCTTACCTCGAACAGCAATTGGAAGCCTTGCAACAAGCAAGCGCTCTTTGTATAGAAACCAATCTTCCTCAAGCGGCTATCGACTGGGTGGTGGCGCAAGAATGGGAAGTGCCGCTCTATCTCGATCCTGTATCTGTGCGATTATCCACACGTATTGCCCGGCATATAGGTCGTTTCCACACGGTCAAAGCCAACCGAAGCCAGGCAGAAGCACTCAGTGGCCAGCGCATACTACATCCCAAAGATATGGAAGCTGTGGCACGTCAGTGGATAGATAAAGGTGTTCAAAGAGTGTTTATCACGCTCGGCAATCAAGGCGCTTACGCCGCTAATGCAAATCATCAGGTACACATCCCTGCCGCGAAAGTAGTCGTAGCCGATACCACCGGCGCGGGCGATGCATTTCATGCAGGTGTTGTTTGGGCCAGCCAGCGCAACTGGTCGTTGGAAGACTGTTGCCGTGCTGGTTTAGCGGCCTCTACCCTAGCCGTAAAATCAGTGGGAGCTATCAATACGGCCCTCAACCAACATACACTGCTGGAACACATCAGAAGTTTTTGTTAAGGGACAGGAAAAATAAATGGTTCTTTGACAATTTGTGTGAGCCTCCCTTCGGGCGCTACGTTCCACAGCTCTCTAGGCTAAGCTCGAGATCGGCCAGCTTCCTACGGTCGCTGTCTGTCCGCTATCGCGGCCACTTTCGTTGCACATCGCTAGGCCAAAGATTCCACATCTTTTGTCAAAGAACCAAATAAACTGTACAACTATTTATTCGGAAAATTTGCCGAACATCCATTCTCCGTGTGGGGGAGAATAAGGCGCGAGGGAGATTTCCTTTAAAAATAAACATTAACCTACGTCAGTTGTACTATATTTGCGGCGGTTTATTAAAATCACCCATCCACCAAAAAGAGCATCATTCGGCATGAGCATCGTTGAACTGAAAGTACCCGTTATCGGGGAGTCTATCACGGAAGTAACATTGAGCCAGTGGCTTAAAGCAGACGGAGATTTCATCAATCTAGATGAACCCATTTGTGAGTTCGAATCAGACAAAGCAATCCCCTAGAATTTCCCGCTGAAGTGGCTGGAAAATTGATTCACGTTGCTCAAGAAGATGATTTAGAAATTGGTGCGATTGTCGCTAAAATTGATACTAGTGTTAGGTCAGGAGCCGCTCCGAACCTGCAAAGTAGAGAGGCACCGGCACCAGCCAAAGGCCTCCCGCACCGGCTGCTGCACTACAAGTACCACTTATGCCAGTGGTCATCCTAGTCCTGCCGCTGCTAAAATATTGGCTGAAAAAAATATCGATCCTGCCGCTGTTCAGGCTCCGTCGTGATGGTCGCATTACGAAAGAAGATGCGCTCCAAGCGGCACCTGTTGCTAAGGCTGCCCCGCAACTCCTCAACCTGGAGGCTACAGCCCTTGCCAAATACCTTCAGGAGCTTTCAGTCGCGGAGAGTCGCGCAAGAAAATGAGCCGCATGCGCCGCCGTACCATCGCTACCCGCCTCACCAAGGCGAAGAACGAAACGGCCATGTTAACCACTTTCAACGAAGTAATCTTTACCAATATCATGAAACTCCGCACAGAGGTGCAGGATAAATTTGTGGAAAAGTTTGGTATCAAACTGGGCTTTATGTCCATTTTCGCCAAAGCTTGTGCCAAAGCACTTTGAAAAAACCCGATGTCAACGCCTTTATTGATGGCAACGACCTCGTTTATCACGACTATGCCGATATATCCATTGCTATTTCTACACCAACCGGGTTGGTAGTACCTCCTGTGAAGAACGTTGAATCGCTTTCCTTCGCAGAAATAGAACAAGAAATTAAGCGGCTTGCCACCTGCGCAATGCAATGGCGAACTTACACTGGAGGAAATGGAGGGAGGCACCTTTGCCATTACCAATGGTGGGGTGTTTGGTTCCTTGCTCAGTACGCCCATTCTGAATACGCCCAACTCGGCTATTTTGGGTATGCACGGCATCTTCAATCGCCTACGGCAATCAACGGCCATATGGAAGAAGGCCCCATGATGTATTTAGCACTTTCTCTACGACCACCGCGTTATTGATGGTAGCACATCCGTTACCTTCCTCGTGCGTGTGAAGGAATTGTTGGAGAATCCCAACTTGCTTTTGATGGATATTTAGATGAACGCTAGTAATATTGGTTCTTTGACAAAAGTGTGGACTATCCGGCCTAGCGATGTGGAAGCGTGGCCGCGATAGCGGACAGACAGCGACCGTAGGGAAGCTGGCCGAGCGAAGAGCGAGCCCTGAAACGTAAAGCGCCCGAAGGGAGCACCCACTATACAAAAATTGTCAAAGAACCACAATATTGACAAAACGGTAGCATACCCACCTCAATACGAGAGTAATCTGCTATTGCTTTTCCAACGGTTGCTGTATTGGGTAGTATGGTAGCCTCCAACGTGCTGTTGAGCGGTAAGGCGGTGTTTTCTGCGCCAATAGTGCGTACAGGCGCATCCAAGTATGTGAAGCAATGTCGTGCTAATACGGGCTGCAATACTTGAGCAAAGGTATTGTGGAGGGGTTCTTCTGTAACGACTAATACCTACCATGACGGCGTGCCACCTCAAAAATATACGGTTCATCTAAAGGTGCCAGCGACCGCAAATCTACAATCTCAACTTGGCCCTCCAGTGCTTTACTCGCTTGTAACGCCCAATGCACCCCCATACCATAGGTAATAACAGCCAACGACTGCCCGGCTGCCACCCGCTGGGTAGTTGCTTCCAACACGCTGGTAGCTTTGCCAATGGGAAGTACGTAATCAGCAGCAGGTTCTACGGTGCGGGCGGCTTCTGTACCCGGCACTTTCGACCAGTAGAGTCCCTTGTGTTCAAGTACTACTACGGGGTTGGGGTCGTAAAAAGCAGCTTTTAACAACCCTTTGAGGTCAGCACCATTGCTGGGATAAACAATCTTGATTCCTTGTATATTGGCCAACACCGACTCTACGCTTGAGCTATGGTAAGGCCCGCCACTGCCATAAGCCCCGATGGGCACGCGCAGCACCATGCTAACGGGCCACTTGCCATTGGAGAGGTAACAGGATCGGCTCACTTCTGTAAACAACTGATTGAGACCGGGCCAAATATAGTCCGCAAATTGTACTTCTACGATAGGTTTCAAACCCACCGCCGACATACCCACCGTGCTGCCTACAATGAATGCTTCTAGGATGGGCGTATTAAACACCCGCTCGTTGCCGAATTTCTGCGCCAAGGTAGCAGCCTCCCGAAACACCCCCCCTAAACGAGCACCCACATCCTGACCGTACAGCAAACTTTCTGGATGATCCCTCAATATTTCTTCCACCGCATGTAACGCACAATCTACCATTACCGTAGGTACACCACCGTCGGGAACGCGAGCGCCTTGCTCTGAGGTAATCGGGGTCGGGGCAAAATCATGGAGGTATAAGTCATCGGGTGCAGGGTCGGGCATTTGGCGTGCCTCATCGAAATCCGCTGCTACCAACTCGGCAGCATCGGATTCCATCTGTTGCAATGTTTTTTCCGAAAGCCCCTGTTTCAACAAATGCTGCCGAAGCCGCAAAAAAGGATCTCTTTGCCAATGGTCCTCTAAATCATCGCGGTACCACTCCATCCGTACGCCGCTGGTATGGTGGTTGAGTAGAGGTACGGATGCGTGAATAAGAAAAGGACGGCGTTCGGTGCGAACGGTATGCAATACTTTGCGAATAGCGGTAAAGCACGCGGGAAAATCGGTACCGTCCAATCGCACTACTTCGATACCATGAAACCCTGCTGCGTAATCGGCGGCATCTTGGGCGCGAATCTCATCGGCACTGGCCGAAATATCCCAGCCATTATCCTGTACTAAATAGATGATGGGCAACTGCCGCAAAGCTGCCATTTGGAACGCTTCCGCTACTTCCCCTTCTGTGACACAAGCATCACCAAGGGAACATACGGCTACGGGAGCCGCTTGGGATGATCCATCTGCCAGCCCAGTGCGCTCCTTGTACTGCAAACCCAACGCGACCCCCGTCATGGGAATGGCCTGCATTCCCGTAGCCGACGACTGGTGGGGAATTTTGGGCATATCCTCGCGGTTGAGGCTGGGGTGGCTATAATAGCTTCTCCCTCCTGAAAAGGGATCATCTCGCTTGGCCATAAGTTGGAGCATCAAATCATACGGGCGCATGCCTATGCCCAACAACATGGACTCATCGCGGTAATACGGAGCTAAAAAATCCTGTGGCTGCAACTGCATAGCTAAGGCCAACTGGATGGCCTCGTGTCCACGGCTAGTAGCATGGACATACTTGGAAACGAGCTTGAAATGCCGCTCGTATAGTTCTGTCATGGATTTAGCTACACAGATGTGGTGGAAAGCCTGTGTAAGTGTATCCAATGATACAGACGTTTTGTCTGGTTGGGTCTTTACCATGGTTGGGCAATATAATAGCCTTGCTTTTCAAGGCATTTGGTTTGGGCTTGTATTCAATCAACGCTCCATGCAGCGATATGTTTTCTAAAAGCTAGCTATTTCCCTATTGGGGCAACTGGGGTAAACGCGCTAAAAGCTGCTCGTAAAGAGGCGTATTGAAGGCTTCGTCTCGCTCAATTTGCCTGCCTGTAACATAAGCTAGCACGCTGGCCATCAGCATTTTTGCATACGTTTCGGAGTGCCCCAATGCCAACAGCCGTTTTAGCTGCGGTGCGACAAAAGTAGGGGTTTGCTGGCTGATTTGTTGCTCCAACATCCGGAGAAATACCTGCTGTGCTTCTGAGTAGTTCATATTCGTTAGAGATAATTACAGTACGACAAAAGGTTGTAAAAAACCTTAGTATGGGGAAAAAATATATTCAGAATTTTCATAGTCAAAGAAATCGGATAAAACGCTTTAAATGAAACGCTTATTTAGCCCTTTTTAGCTTCCTAATACTGAATCTATTTATTTTCCGTCACTTATTTGCTTTTTTGGCCACAAAGCTTTATATTGCGATCCAAATCTAAACCTACTACATTTATGCGACAATCTCTTACCCCCCCCCTCAACAATCATTCCTGATTTTCATGTTGCTCTTGGCAGGGCTTAATTTGTTGGGACAGAAACAGCACGGTGTCAATAAAAAATGGGAAACCAAAAGTGCGCACCCCTCCGAAATACTAGACTTCACAAATAGTACGACCGATGATGATGGGAATATTTACCTGACGGGGAATCATACGGCATCCAACGGGCAAATTTTTATGTTACTAGAAAAATTCGACACAGATGGCACACCAAGGATCACCGCACTTGAGTTTCTCTTTCTTAGCCACCGCACCCAATGGTTTTTTAGGCGAAATCATACTCACTTCCAGCCATGAGGTGACAGCGGCACCTAGTTTCAACGCTACTATTTTCCCCAACCCCACCCAAGGGGCGACCCAGTTGCTGTTGCAACAGGACGGCAGCCAAGCGATTAAGGAGGTGAACGTGCAACTAACCAATACCCAAGGCAGAGTGGTATATGAAAAAAGCTGGCAGCTTGGGATACAAGCGGAAATAATCCCCTTGCCTATTGAAAGCCTGACACCAGGTATGTACTTCGTCCACCTTCGTGCGGCACAATCCATCACCGCCCTAAAATTCATCAAACAATGAGAACACATACTACTACAGTTTTAGCGTCGCTGCTCATTACGGCAACTGTCCTATTCTGGGCTTGCAACGATGACCATACGCCCACACTGCCCGCAGCTCCTTGCGCCATAGCCCTGCCCCTAAGCGCCTTACCCGATAGTTGCTTCGACCTGCCACGAGGCACTACGGTAGCCCTATTTCAATCCACCACTTACCGATTATAAATACTATTTATCAAGCGCATCTTCTTCCGAAGAAGGTACGTTTTATTATGTAAGAGAAAATGCTGTTGTTTATGGAAATCAGAAAATTTTCAAGCACAACATTTGTACAGGTGTGACAACCCTCGTGTATGAAATTATCGGAGGTTCTTATATTACTAATTTTTCCGTCAATGGCGAAGGCGAAATCCTTTTCCAACGGCGGCCGTCGCAGGCCATTCTATTGGCTTCTGCTACCATTCAGCCACCCGTAGAAGTAATGCCTGCTGGTGAGTATATCAATGCAAGATGGATAAACAACGACAGTTTCAATGTCTCGCGATGGATAGGTGGCAGCAGCTTTGAAAGCTTGATTGTTGATGAGTTGGGCAATGAAACAACGGTAGATTCTTCTGTTTTTCAAGATTGTGACTTTGACAATAGAGGAGGTAAACTTGTTCTGTATTTTTACAGTGGATCTATCCATAGTGGATATTTGGGAGTCTATGACTTAGCAACGGAGGAGTTTACACGGATAGAGAATATTTCTACACAGTACGGGCTTCCTCCATTAAAGTTAATATGGCTAAACGACAATACTATTATTGGCTATACGCCTGCTATAGTTTTTAGGTATGATTTGACTACTCGACAATTTGATGTATTAAGCAGTAACGACAACTGTGAAAGCAAAAACTACAATCCTGGTGCACTAAAACTCAAAGACAGGGAAGACATCGTATTACTCTCACGCCGCGATTACTTATACAACGCGGCGGGTGAGTATCGCTTGCAACACCGCATTTCGGTATTGGACATAGCTAGTGGTGAGGAGCAGATATTGGAATTGGAGTAACGGATACCTTCACCGCCCTAAAATTCATCAAGCAATGAGAACACATACCACTACCGTTTTAGCTTTGCTGCTGATGATGGCAGCTACCTTGTTTTGGGCTTGTGATGATGACCACACGCCTATACTACCCGCTGCTCCGTGCGCCATAGCCCTACCACTGAGTCCCTTGCCCGATAGTTGTTTTGACCTGCCACGTGGACCAACAGGACCCTATTTTAATCCGCCATTCGACTTTCAATATTTTTTACTGAGTGCTTCTGCTTCAGAGGAAGGTACATTTTACTATGTGCGTGGTGATTATCAACTAGGCCAAGTATATACCAATCAGAAAATCTTCAAACACAATATCTGTACAGGGGTGACGACGTTAGTGTACGAAATTATTGGTGGCTCCGAAATCACTAACTTTTCAGTTAACGGCGAAGGGGAAATCCTTTTTCAGCGGCGGCCGTCGCAACCCATTATGTTAGCCTCTGCTTCTATACAGCCTCCCATAGAGGTAATGCCCGCTGGCGATTATATCAATGCAAGATGGCTAAACAACGACAGTTTCAATATCTCTCGTTGGATAGGTGGAAGCAGCTTTGAAAGCTTAATCGTTGGTTGTAGATCAATTAGGCAATGAAACCATTGCTAATCCAGACATATTTGACAAAAGTGATATTGCCATAAATAATACAAGATGGCTGTATTTTTCCGTTCAGGTATCCACCAAGGCTACCTAGGTGTTTATGATATAGACACGGAAGAACTGACGCTCATTGAAGATTTAGCCACCAACTACAATGCCACTACCAATGATTTTCCAGGAATAATGTGGCTTAATGATGAAACGCTTTTGGGTTATTTTACCGTTGACCGAGTATTCAAATACAATTTAAATACCCGACAAATGGTAATTGTGAAAACAAACGACAATTGTGAAAACAAACGATTTGAAGGTCGTCTAATTAAACTCAAAGACAGAGAAGACATCGTAATGCTTTCTCGGCTTGATTATATACACAGATTCGGGCGAGTACCGTCGGCAATACCGCATTTCGGTGCTTGAAATAGCCACTGGGGAGGAGCAGATATTGGAATTGGAATAAAGGATACCATTATCGCCGCCCTAAAATTCATCAAACAATGAGAACACAGACTACTACCATTTTAGCTTTGCTGCTGATGGCAGCTACCTTGTTTTGGGCTTGTGATGATGACCACACGCCTATACTACCCGCTGCTCCGTGCGCCATAGCCCTACCACTGAGTCCCTTGCCCGATAGTTGTTTTGACCTGCCACTTAGATACATGGAACCCTATTTTAATCCGCCATTCGACTTTCAATATTTTTTACTGAGTGCTTCTGCTTCAGAGGAAGGTACATTTTACTATGTGCGTGGTGATTATCAACTAGGCCAAGTATATACCAATCAGAAAATCTTCAAACACAATATCTGTACAGGGGTGACGACGTTAGTGTACAGAAATTATTGGTGGCTCCGAAATCACTAACTTTTCAGTTAACGGCGAAGGGAAAATCCTTTTTCAGCGGCGGCCGTCGCAACCCATTATGTTAGCCTCTGCTTCTATACAGCCTCCCATAGAGGTAATGCCCGCTGGCGATTATATCAATGCAAGATGGCTAAACAACGACAGTTTCAATATCTCTCGTTGGATAGGTGGAAGCAGCTTTGAAAGCTTAATCGTTGATCAATTAGGTAACAACGATGGATCCAGGTGTTTTTAAAGATAATTCTTTTGACTTTAGGGATGGAAAATATATAATATCTTTCGGTCATAGAAGTATTCATAATGGATACCTTGGTGTTTATGATTTAGTGACGGGGGAACTTATCTTATTGGAGGATATTCTTACTCAGCATGGATTGTACGTGAGTAAAATAGTTTGGTTAGACGACCATTCTATCATCAGCTATTCCAATAAGGGTGATTTTCAAATACGATTTGGATACCCGGCAGTTGGATATACTCAGCAATATCGATGATTGCGAGAGAAAAATTATTATCCCTATGCCACAAAGATTGAAGGCAGAGAGGATATTATTCTGCTTTCTCGCTACGATTATATTTACAATGCAGCGGGTGAGTATCGCTTGCAACACCGCATTTCGGTATTGGACATAGCTAGTGGGGAGGAGCAGATATTGGAATTGGAATAAAGGATACCATTATCGCCGCACTCAAATTTATCAAACAATGAGAACACAGACCACTACCGTTTTAGCTTTGCTGCTGATGATGGCTACCTTGTTTTGGGCTTGTATTCAATCAACGTTCCACGCAGCGATATGTTTTCCAAATAGTTGGCACGCATTGTAATCCTCATTTTTTGGATTTGAATGCGTGTATAGCGTTTTTAGCAAAATCGGTCAGCACAAGACGACCACTGACGGCGGCTCGTTCGGCTAATAGTGTATCCCAGTGCTCGGTACCTTCCCAGCTCACCTGCTTGAGTGCCTGCATGGCATCAGGGCTGGAGGTGGCTAGCGTATTGGCAAGGTCGGCAAGGTGGCTATCGGCCTCGTTTATGGTTTCAAATACCTCAGCGTAGAGTCCTTTTCCTCGCCCAAGCTGCTGATTGGAAGGCTGTTGCATGTATCGACAATTGCAAAAGCCGCCTTTACCCGTTTTTCGCTCTACGGCGGAAATTTGCGACAAATGGTACCTTACCGCTAATTCACTCAATTTGACGGCTGCCTGTGCCGTGCCCACCGTATAATCAGCGGCTGCGGCAATGCCTACCCCGCCACCGATACATTTTCCTTGTACCCGACAAAGAATCATCTTGGGGCATTTGCGCATAGCATTGATAACGCGCGCAAAACCGGAAAAAACGACCACCCGGTAGCTTCGTTCTCTACCGCCATCAGCTCGTCGAAGCTGGCACCTGCACAAACGTGCGCTCACCGCTGCTCTTTAATATGACAACTCGGCAATCGCTGTCACTTCCCGCACGCTGGATAGCTGCCTCCAACGCCGAAAGCAGCCGCCCTGGCAGGCTATTGTGAGCGGGGTGAAAAAAGGTGATAGTAGCCACCCCTTCTTTTACTTCGTAAGACACGTTTCCTGCCAATGTTATATCCTCCATACGCAATATTGATTCGACCGCAAAGGTAGGGTTTACATAATAATCACCATCAAAGGATTGGCCCAGACGCTAAAAAACGGGAGGGTGTTAAAAAGTATTAAAAACCCGTTACGAGAGAAGTTAAACCACGCTCTTTTTGTACCACGCGCGGCAAAGCTGCGTCATAACCGCAACTATCCATCCTAAGAACATGCGGAAAATAACAGATACCATCATCCTAATATGTTTGCTCATAGCACCAGCCGTATTGCTGCGAACTTGGCAACCGACACGCATGAGGTAGTCCCCGCTGCCCATCAAGAACCAACTCCTGTAGCACAGGATGCCTTTATCTCGCAAGATGCTACTTTCGTACTGCTGTAAGAGTGTGTTTGATGGCCGCCCTATCTAACAATGCCCTACTCCCACTCCT
Source organism: Saprospiraceae bacterium (assembly GCA_041392765.1). Taxonomy (GTDB): domain Bacteria; phylum Bacteroidota; class Bacteroidia; order Chitinophagales; family Saprospiraceae; genus Lewinella. The sequence continues at coordinate 90,280 of JAWKLL010000008.1, read as the reverse complement.
TTCGCGCTTCTTCCCCCACCAGCCCCCCATTTTCCAAATTGCGCACGCGATCCCGATTCAACCGGGCTGCCCCGCTGCGCCCTGTCGGCAAGGCTTCTGACTGGCGTGTGGGATTTTTATTGCTATCTGAATGGCTGTTGACCAGTTTTGCGGTGTAGCGGGGTTTGTTATTCATAATACGGCCAGACGGATTTCGCCAGCCGAGAGAGGGACAGGGCCGTAGCGTATCGGGTAAATACGAATGATAAGTTGCTGGCGTGAGCGTAATTTTGGTGGAAAATCCTTATATTTGTAGCGCGTCCAGTTATGGCGCAGAAAGCAAACACAGCATGGCAGTACCCGAAATCATAGCAGACAAGTACAACGCACTTGCCGGATTGTGTGAACAGTACGGCGTGAAGCGGGTGTATGCCTTTGGCTCCGTCATCACAGCGGCGTTCGACCCTATCGCGAGCGACGTGGACTTAGTAGTGGAAATGGATGAAATGCCACCCTTAGAGCGCGGCGAAAAACTCATCGCCCTGTGGGAGGCATTGGAAGACCTCTTCGGTAGGAAAGTGGATGTATTGACCGACCAGCCTATCCAGAATCCTTACTTGCGCGACAACATAGCGCGTACCAAACAACTGGTTTATGACAGAGAAAGCGAAGAAGTATTTAGCTGATATACGCCAAGCGATTGAACTGCTGGAGCGTTTCACAGGAGATACCACCGATTTTTTCGACTACCAAAAAGACCTAAAAACGAAAAGTGCCGTGGAGCGGCAACTTGGCATCATAGGGGAAGCAGTAAATAAATTTCGAAAAGAAGAAGAGAACGTAGTATTGAGCCATACCCGCCAAATAGTTGACTTCCGGAATCGCCTGATACATTCCTACGACAACATGGACGACACAATGGTATGGGCAATTTTGAAAAGGCATATTCCCATCTTGGAAAAAGAAGTTGGGCAAGCGCTGGAAGAAGAGTGAGCCGCCGCCGCTCGCCCTAGGTCTTCCCACGCCTAGGCTCGCGATCCCGATTCAACCGGGCTGACCCGCTGCGCGATGTCGGCAAGGCTTCTGGCTGGCGTGTGGGATTTTTATTGCTGTCTGAATGGCTGTTGACCCGTTTTGCGGTGTAGCGGGGTTTGTTATTCATAATACGGCCAGACGGATTTCGCCAGTCGGGAGAGGGGCAGGGCCAGAAGCATTCTGCCATAATACGCGAGGCATTTTACCTTTTCAAGTTATCTATATTTAAAACAGGTACAGATGGGTCTATATTGATAAAATCATCCCAATCGTCAGAAAGCAAATCCGCTCCTAAATATTTAGCGGTTGCCAAGATAATTGCATCTGGAAGTTTGATTTTCTTTTTCTTGGATTGTTTATACACAATTACATTTTGGGCAATGGATTTATTCACATCTATTACTTCGACGAGTTCAAAGAAAGCATCTATGATATTTTTTTCGGCATTATTTTGAAAATCGTACCCATACGTTTCCATATATGTGATAATGGAAACATAAAATTCATCGTATCGAGAAATTAGCGCATCCACATCTATCCCTTGCTTTGAAAGCAAGATGATGACATTGGTATCTAACAGTGCTTTACTCCCACTCATTTCGCGCTTCTTTTTGCCATGCTACGGCATCCGTAATGGTGCTAAAAATGTTTTCTTCCCCCATTTTTAACATAATTTCCCGCAATTTTTCTTTTTTAGAAAGTGTGGGGGCGGGCTTTTCTGCAAGGATAATAATCCGAACAAAAGCATTACTGTAGGCCCGAAATTCTTCTGGCAACCTGATGATGCCTTGTTCTATATGTGTTGAAAATTCTAATGCTTCCATGGTGAAACCTTTGTTTGCAAAGAAAGCAGCAATTTAGCAACAATTTCGGAGCTACGCAAGATTTTTTCGCCCACTAGGCTGTTGACCAGTTTTGCGGTGTAGCGAGGAATAAGGCCAGACGGATTTCGCCAGTCGGGAGTGGGACAGAGCCGTAGCGTATCGGGTAAATGAGAATGATAAGTTGCTGGCGCATATTTTATCCTTGCCTCCATTCTATAAAATTACCGTATCTTGCGCCCTGTTACTAAAACGTTTTGAGACAGGCTATGCGGAAGTTTATCGATCAACTTTTAAGCGGATATGAAAATCCACGTGAACGCCAATTGGTGCAATGGATGTGGCGCTTAGTCCTCGGAGGTTTAGGTGCTGTTGTTCTTTTGTTTATCGTCCTTTCTTTCACGAATCTGCCCTCTGTAGCGGAGTTGGAAAACCCTAAAACCAATGTAGCCTCACAGGTGATGGCTGAAAACGGCGAATTATTGGGTAAATTCTATACCGAAAATCGCGTTCCCGTTACTTTCGACGACCTACCCGAGCACTTGGTGAAAGCATTGGTGGCCACGGAAGACGAGCGTTATTACCAACACAGCGGTATCGACTTCAGAGGATTGGCCAGAGCGATTGCCTTCGGTGGTTCCAGAGGAGGGGCTAGTACCATCACCCAGCAATTGGCAAAATTGCTTTTTACCAAAGGTGGAGAGGGGTCTAAAAACTTGATAGAACGTATCATCCAAAAAATGCGGGAATGGATTATTGCCGTTAGGTTGGAACGAAAATATACCAAAGAAGAAATCATAGCCCTCTATCTGAACCGCTACGATTTTATCAATAATGCGAAAGGCATTCGGGCAGCAGCCGAAATTTATTTCAGCAAGTCCCCCGCCAATTTGAATATCCAGGAAAGTGCAATGCTGGTGGGAATGTTGAAAAACGCATCCCTCTTCAATCCTCGTCGTTTTACCGAGCGTACTACTCAGCGGCGGGAAGTAGTATTGGATCAAATGCGCAAAGCAGGCTACATCACCCGTGAGCAATACGATGAGCTGCGAGCCACTCCCTTGGGGCTGCGCATTTCCAGCCAAACCCATATTGACGGGCTTGCCCCTTATTTTCGCATGATATTGGCGGAAAAAGTGAAAGCCATCTTGGATAGGCCAGAGTACCGCAAAGCTGACGGTAGCCCTTATGATATCTATCGCGATGGTTTGAAGATATATACTACCATCAATCCTCATATACAGGAAGCAGCGGAGGCGGCCATGAAAGAGCATATGCCCAAGTTGCAAAAAACTTTCTTTACCCACTGGAAGGGAAAGAACCCCTGGGAATATGAATACGGCACAGAGACCGAAGTACCCGTAGAGCGTCGTTTAGCCAATTTAACCAAAGACCTGCGTGCTTCTGACCGTTACCAAAACCTGCGTTCTAAATACTTAGATAATATTACCCGTGCCTTGGAGGAAGAAACCGGGCTGCGCTTCAGCACGGACGACAGGGAAGTGGAACGCATGATAAGGGATGAGAAAGAAGGCAATGTCATTCGGCAGTTAGTGCAGGATGGTATGATTAGTTCCAGTTTGGCCAATAAGTACCGCCGCGTGATGAAAAGCAGCCAGTTTGGCACCCTGAAAAAACAGTGGGCAGCCCTACAATCGACGGTTGATAAAGAGTTTGGCAAACCAGTAAGCATGCGCGTTTTCGCTTATGATGGCGAAGGTATGGAAAAAGATACCACCATGACCCCTATGGACTCGGTGAAGTACCACAAAATGATTCTTCAAACCGGCCTTATGTCCGTGGAGCCCCAAACGGGATATGTGCGCAGTTGGGTGGGCGGTGTTGACTTTGCTTGGTTTCAATACGACCACGTCAACAAGGGCACGCGCCGCCAGGTAGGTTCTACTTTCAAGCCTTTTGTCTATGCTACCGCCATCGACCTGCAGGGAATATCACCCTGCCAGCAGTACATGGACGTTCCTGTGACCATCAGCCCCGGAGACGGGCAGTTTTACCTGCAAAAATCGTGGACTCCCAAAAACTCCAATGGTGGCTACTCCAACCGACTTTTAACACTGATGGAGGGCTTGCGCCAGTCCAAAAATACCATTTCTGTAACTTTGATGCGGGAACTCGGAAGCACCGAGCCGGTGCGGGAAAAAGCAGAGTTGATGGGTGTGGACAAATCCCTCATTCCTCAATCACCTTCGATTTGCTTGGGTGCTGTGGACTTGTCAGTAGAAGAAATGACAGGGGCTTACACTACCTTTGCTAATAATGGCATTTACAACGAACCTACTTACCTGCTTCGCATAGAAGACCGCTTCGGAAGGGTCATATACGAAAGCGTTCCTACTGAAAAGCAAGCTATACGGGAAGAAGCCAACTATGCAATGGTAGAAATGCTGCAATATGCGGCTTCCAGCAATAGAGGTAAGATTAGAGGCCCCTTTGGTGGTAAAACAGGTACCACCAACGAGCATGCCGACGGCTGGTTCATGGGGGTTACCCCCAACTTAGTTGTAGGTTGCTGGGTAGGCGGCGATGACCGCTGGATTAGTTTCCGAAACTTGGCGTTGGGACAAGGGTCTTATATGGCTAAACCTATGGTACTGAAGTTCATAGAGAAAGTGCAGAGCGACGACCGTATCAAATGGGATTTCAACAAACCTTTCTTCCGCCCCAAAGGCGACTTGGGTATAGAACTAAACTGCGAAGCTTACCTCAACCCCAATGCTCCTTCAGATGGAGACGAGTTTGAAGAAGGGGATATTTTGGATATCAATAACGAGCCTGATTTTGAATGATGCGTAAACTGTTGGTGCCCCTGTTATTGGCTATCTCCTTAGTGGGATTTACAACTTGGTCTTCCTGTGTGCCTCCTCAGGAAGAGGAGATTATCACGACTATTCGGTTGGATGTCAAAGATACGCTGTTTCAGCGTATTGTCGATGCGCAAGACCTTAGGAAGCCAGCATCCCTGTACAATATATTGCATCACCCCGACCCCACGTATCGTTACTTGGCAGCTCGGGCATTTGCATCTTTTGCCGATTCTACCGTCATCGACAGTCTAAGCCGGTTGTTAAACGACCCCGTGGAAGAAGTGCGCAATATGGCTGTTTTCGCTTTGGGGCAAACACATAGCCTGCTCGCTATTCCTCCGCTTATAGATGCATTCGTGCAAGAGGATACGGCCATGATCTTTGCCACTACCCATCGTGCCATTTTGGAAGCCGTGGGCAAGTGTGGACAAGAAGAACACCTAGCGCAGTTGAGTGGCATTAGCACCTACACCCCTCGTGATACAGCACTCCTAGCGGGGCAAGCATGGGGATTATATCGTTTTGGGTTGCGGAATTATACTTCTGAAGCGGCTACACAACGGATGATAACATTAACTAAGCCAGCAGTTTATCCTGTCAGCGTGCGATTGGTGGCTGCCCATTATTTGGCTCGTTTTCAAGTAGGGATTGACTCCCTACAAACACCTGCCCTCATCACTTCCTTCGAACGTAGCAACGAACCAGATATTCGCATGGCGTTGGCCATAGCATTGGGAAAAACACAACGCAGCGAAGCACTCACTAGCCTTATTGGGCAATATCAGCGCGAAAGAGACTACCGCGTAAAATGCAACATACTCAAGGCACTTTCCAACTTTCCTTACGAAAATGGGCGCACTTTGGCCACGGAAGCCCTGCGTGACCCCAATGAGCACATTGCGAGAAGAGCCGTGCAATACCTGCTGGAACATTCTTCCCCCGAAGACGCAACCCAGTGGTGGCGTTTCGCAAAAGACAGTCTTACCACTCCCATTCGATTGGCACTTTATCAGGTGGCTAATCGGCATTTGCCCGCATATCGGGTCGAGTTCAGGGATGCTATCAACGCGGAATTGCGGCAGATTTATACCAAATCCACTAACCCTTACGAACAAGCTGAAGCCTTGTCAGCCTTGGCCGAGTTTCCTTGGAATTATCGTTTCTTAACAAGGGAACTTCAGCAAAACCCCAGCCCCATCATCAAGACGGCGGCGGTGGAAGGTTTGAAATCCATCAGCGAAAAAGCTGTTTTTGAGCAATACTTCGGGCTGAGTGCAAGACGTGTCACTAAAGAATTGGCGGTTGTGTTCACCCAAGCCATACAGTCAGGGGAACCGGGTGTTGTAGCCACGGCTGCCCAAGCGCTTCGTTTTGAAAAACGCAACTACAAGGCAGCATTGGATAGCATCCACCTACTGAAAACAGCATGGGAACAATTGGAGCTACCCGCTATGACCGAGCCTTACAATGAATTGGGGCAAACCATTGCTTTCTTAGAAGGACGCAGTGATTTCGTACCGCATACCCCCACATTCAATCGACCCATCAACTGGAAATTATTGGAACGCGCGGGTGCCGCACCTCGTGTGCGCTTAGTCACCTCTCGTGGCAATATAGACTTGGAACTGTGGGCAACCGAAGCACCGGGGTCTGTAGCGAATATGCTGCAATTAGTGGGCGAGGGGTTCTTTAAAGACACCTATTTTCATCGGGTTGTACCCAATTTTGTAATTCAGGGTGGAAGCCCCAATGGAGAAGCTTATGCCAGCCCCGATTTCAGCATCCGTTCAGAACTCACCGACCGTCATTATGACCAAGAGGGGCTATTGGGTATGGCCTCCGCTGGACGGGATACAGAAAGTAGCCAGTTCTTTATCACCCATTCCCCTGCCCTTCATTTAGATGGCAACTACTCGCTTTTCGGTCGGGTAGTAGCGGGTATGGAAAACGTCCATAAAATACAAGTCGGCGACCGTATAACCCGAGCCGAGATATTGAAGTAAACCTTTCCAAATACGATTGACGCGAACGAAAGGCGAGGGAAAATTCTCTTGTCCAGTAAGTCGCTATAAAACCAACTGATATGAAATCCACACCGCTACGTTCCCGCCATGAAGACCTACAAGCTAAGATGGTGGAATTTGCAGGTTTCTATATGCCCGTTTCTTACAGCGGCATCAAAGAAGAGCATGCAGCCGTTCGTGAACGCGCTGGCATATTCGATGTATCCCACATGGGAGAGTTTATTGTAAAAGGAAAACAAGCACTTGATTTCGTTCAGTATGTAACCTCCAACGACGCATCCAAACTCGTTCCAGGGCAGGCACAATACTCCTGCTTCCCCAACCAAGATGGAGGTATTGTAGATGATCTATTAGTGTATCGCCTGTTCGATGACCAGTGTAGCGAAGGCGAACAAGCGTTTATGTTGGTCGTAAATGGCGCTAATATAGATAAGGACTGGGCGTGGTTGTCGCAATTCCATCCGCAGTTCGATACCCGCCTGATTAATATCTCCGACGAGACAGGGTTGGTAGCAGTACAAGGCCCCTTAGCGGCTACGCTCCTACAACCACTAACGGAAGTCGATTTATCGGCTATACCTTATTACCATTTTACCAAAGGAACGTTTGCAGGAATTGGCAACGTATTGATTTCAGCTACTGGCTACACAGGGGCAGGAGGTTTTGAATTGTATGTAAATGCCGACCAAGTAGGGGTGTTGTGGGATGCCGTTCTAAAAGCCGGAGAGCTACATGGGTTGCTACCGGCTGGTTTGGGTGCCCGCGATACGCTTCGATTGGAGATGGGATATTGCCTTTACGGCAACGACCTATCGGATACTACTTCTCCCCTAGAGGCGGGTCTGGGGTGGATCACCAAACTTAATAAAGGTACATTTATCAATAGTGATTTCCTGAAACAACAGAAAGCAGAGGGGCTATCCCGTAGGCTAGTGGGCTTCACCTTGGATGACCGACGTGTACCTCGCCACGGTTATACCATAGAAAATGAAGCAGGGGAAGTAATCGGGGAAGTAACGAGCGGCACATCCTCTCCTACACTGAATATACCCATCGGGATGGGCTATGTAGCGACTGGCTATCACACCCCCGATACCATTGTGTATATTAACATGGGAAGTAAGAAACTACCTGCTACTGTAAGTAAAATTCCTTTTCTGAAGGGGTAGGTTAGGGATAAGAAAAAAATAGATTCAGCATTATCTTTTACAAATACTGAATCTATTTTCCCATACCAATCGACAATAGTGTAAATGAAAAAGCGCAATCAATTGACAGGCAATTAATTACGCTTTTGTATAGTCGGGGTGGCAGGATTCGAACCTGCGGCCCCCTGCTCCCAAAGCAGGTGCGCTAACCGGACTGCGCTACACCCCGTAGCTTTTATATGCGGTGAAGGCGGGATTCGAACCCGCGGTACCCCTTTCAGAGTACGTCGGTTTAGCAAACCGGTGGTTTCAGCCACTCACCCACTTCACCAATCCTTATTATTCAATACTCTTTTAGAGTACATCGGTCTTGTTCCGATGGGTTAAGGTAGTCGTTTTTCGCATACCTGCCCCTCTCTAATCACCCAAAACTATATGTCCTTTTTGAGCGACTGCAAAGGTAAAAACAATTACATATTTGCAAATTATTTTTTAAAAATATTCTTGCACCGCCTCAAAAAAACTCTTTGGCCGAGGATTTACCGTGTCTAAACACCCATTACGTTGACATAGTTCCTAACTGAGGGACGGGAAAAAATAAGTGATCCCATTTTTGGCTTGGCTTTATGCACTAAGCAATTTGACGGAAATAAACTGTTCAATTTTTTAGGCGATTCGCAAATATTTTCACATAATTTCTCCCGATAGCTATCGGAGAAATTATTTAGAAAATTTTTCCGAATCAAAAATTGAACAGTTTATTTTTATCCCGTCCCTAAGCGTAGGAATACTTGCACAAAGCGTGTGCATAAAGGCAAGCCTTCAGGAAAAATGGGATCAGTTATTTCCGTCAAATTGCTAAGCATTATTACTAAGGCTAAGCTTTATTTTACGCTCTAGTTCTGCTACGGTGTCCTTGAAAATAGCATCGGTTTCCATCAAATCCTGTACGGTTTTACAGGAATAGATAACGGTACTATGATCTCGTCCACCGAAGTTGTCACCAATCGTTTTTAATGATTGGTCGGTCAATTGCTTTGCTAAATACATGGATAGCTGACGAGCGATTACCACTTGACGCTTGCGGGTACTGCCTTGTAGCACTTCAACAGGCAACTCGAAGTGATCGGCTACCAATTCTTGTATGTATTCAACGGTGATTTCTCGGCTAATTTCGCTAACAAAACTCTTGATTACTTCTTTTGCTAATGCCACATCAATTTCCCGCTGATTGAGGGATGAACGTGCGATGAGAGACACCAATGCTCCCTCCAATTCCCGGATATTGCTTTTAATGTGATAGCAGATAAATTCCGTCACACTTTGTGGAATATCTACCCCTTCATTATTTGACTTGGATAAGAGGATCGCCATACGCGTTTCCAAGTCGGGCGCCTGCAAGTCCGCTGTAAGACCCCACTTAAAGCGAGAGATCAACCGCTCTTCTATACCCTCCATATCCTTGGGAGGGCGGTCGGAAGTGAGGACAATCTGCTTGCCATTCTGGTGTAACTGGTTGAAGATATTGAAAAATATCTCCTGCGTTTTTTGCTTGTTAGCCAAGAACTGGATGTCATCTACAATCAGTACGTCCACAAACTGATAGAAATTAATCAAGTCATTGGAGGCATTGTTCTTGATCGACTGAATAATTTGTTGTGTAAACTTATCAGTAGCGACATAAAGCACCGTCTTAGAAGGGTAAAGCTCCAACACTTTATGGCCGATGGCTTGCGCCAAGTGAGTTTTACCCAACCCTACATCACCGTATATAATGAGTGGATTAAAGGCGTTTTTACCCGGTCTGTCCGCAATAGCAAGTCCTGCTGAACGGGCTAACTGATTACAGTCGCCTTCGATAAAAGTTTGGAAGGTGTATTTTTCATTCAACTGGGGATCGATGGTTGGCTTTTTGATCCCCGGGATAATAAATGGATTTTTGATATGGCCGGTATCTACTTGGCCAGGAACTAACCCTCTTTCACTTTCACTCCTTGTAGGATTGCTGGCAATACTGGCTTCTGGGGTTACAGGCACTTCTTTAATAGAAGCACTACCGTTGACAATCTGGTACAATAACTGAGCATTGTCTCCCAACTCCTTGCGAATCGTCATTTTCAATAGACCCACGTAATGCTCCTCCAACCACTCGTAAAAGAAGCGGTTGGGCACCTGAATCGTCAGCGATGTATTTTGCAAGTTTACCGGACGTATGGGTTCGAACCACGTCTTGAAGCTTTGCTTGTTTACATGCTGTCGGATGGTGGACAGACAGTTATCCCATACAGATGAGTAATCCATTTGCATAATCCCCATAGTTAATAGCCCCTGAGGCGATCTATCAGTTACTGAAAAAGGGTATCACAATCATTAGTAGGCAAAAAATGACCACACAAACGCTGACGAGGCATCCATGAAAGAGATCACCAACTGCCGGAATAATGAAAGTACTTACTCCTGCCAAAAAAAATATCAGTAAGTTTCACACGAAACAACCAAGCATTGGGTGTGCAGGTAGAAATGTTGCGTGTTGTAAGATTGGTATCGTGAGTTGTTCCCCTTTTAAAGCGGGGCTACAAAATTGCACTATTTTTGGGAATCAAAAAAGGGCTGGGCAAAACTTTTTGATAATTTTTTTTCAATCATGTATAACTCATTGATAAGTGTATGTCTAAATTTCCTTGCTTGAGTAAAAGGGAGTGCCTAGCAGCAGACGAAAAGCGAAATTTTGTACTCCCCAGGGCCGACCACAATGTAACGCGAAGCGAAAGTACCGTCCGGTTGCTGCTAATGGTGTTGGCTTATCTGGGTCTCAACTTGCTGCGCCTCGGCTTTGCTGATGGCCGATGGCCAGTTGAAAGAATTTTAGATATTGGCTATATAAGTTCCAATAAAGATTAAAGATAGGAATGGTGTATTAACCTTCGCTCAAAAAATGGAATTGTATGTCTGGGTGGTTTTCTTGAGCCATTTTCAAGCTCCATGCACTTTCAGCCAAATAGACCACGACCCCTTTTTTGTCTTTCCCTAAATCGCGCTTGCGCCGCTGCAAAACTCCTGCATGGCAGCGGGGTTGTCGCTGCTCACCCAACAGGCTTTATGCAAATTCAGGGGTTCATAGCGGCATTTGGCACCGTATTCGTGTTCCAAACGGTATTGTATAACATCAAACTGAAGGCACCTACGGTACCAATGATTTTGGCTTGGTCATAGTCTCGGATAAACAATTGTGCCACGCCTTCATCCATCAATTCGTCTAACCCCTTATTCAGTTGCTTGGATTTAAGGGGATCCGCATTGAGAACCACGCGAAACTGCTCGGGGCTGAATCGTGGAATACCTTTGAAGTGTAGTTGCTCCCCTTCGGTAAGGGTATCGCCTATCATGAAGTTGCCAGAATCGTACAAACCTACTACATCTCCGGGGTAAGCATCGTCCACCACCGTTTTTTTGGATGCCATGAAACTCGTAGGGTTGCTAAATTTCATTTGCTTCCCTTGACGTACGTGTAAGTAATTGGTATTGCGCTGAAAAGTACCAGAACACACCCTTAGGAATGCGATACGGTCGCGGTGTTTGGGATCCATATTCGCATGGATTTTGAAAACAAACCCACTGAATTGTGCTTCATCGGGTTTCACCAATCGTTCCTCCGTCAGGCGGGGTAGTGGTGTAGGGGCTATGGCCACAAAACAATCCAAAAGTTCCTTTACGCCAAAGTTATTGACGGCTGAACCAAAAAACACCGGACTGAGATTGCCCTCCAAATAGGCTTGTTTATCAAAAGGCGGGTAAACTTCCTCAATCATCCCCACTTCGGCACGCAACTCCTCCGCTGCCTCGCTACCTACAAAACGATCCAATTCAGGGTCATCAAGATCGTCGAATTCAATGGTTTCTTCGGGGCGGCCTTGTTTATTATCGGGTCTAAAAGTACCAAGCGTTGCTCAAAAGGTTGTAAACCCTTGGAAACGGTCGCCCATGCCAATTGGCCAACTAAGAGGCCTGGCTCGTAGGTGCAGCATTTTTTCCACCTCATCAATCAGATCGAATCCCTCTTTGCCGGGGCGATCCATCTTGTTGATGAAAACAATCACAGGGGTATTGCGCATCCGGCACACCTCCACCAATTTTTCGGTCTGTTCCTCTACCCCTTTGGCCACGTCTATAACAACAATAACGGAATCCACTGCTGTGAGCGTGCGGTAGGTGTCTTCAGCAAAATCCTTGTGGCCGGGGGTGTCGAGTATGTTGATTTGGAGGTCGTTGTACTCAAACGCCATAACAGAAGTAGCTACGGAGATACCTCGCTGACGCTCGATCTCCATAAAGTCGGAGGTAGTGCTTTTTTTGATTTTATTGCTTTTGACGGCACCGGCCACTTGAATGGCACCACCAAAGAGCAGCAGTTTTTCCGTAAGGGTAGTTTTACCCGCATCCGGGTGCGCGACGATGCCAAAAGTCCGACGTTTGGACAGTTCCTGCAAAAAGTTACTCATTTACAAAGGCTTGAAATCAGCCGCAAAGAAACGGAGAAATTTCCAGAGTAGTTAGGGATAAATGATAAGGTGCGCTGTTCCCCAACCATCAGCCCTATTAAGTTTATAGCAGATTCCCTTCACGGGGAAAGACGATATGTGGCTGGTATTGACGGGCTTCTTCCTGTGTCATCCACCCGTAGGCGATAATGATGACAACATCCCCTACCTGCACCCTACGAGCGGCCGCACCGTTCAGGCAAATCATACCAGACCCTCTTTCACCCTTGATGACATAGGTTTCAAAACGCTCGCCGTTGTTATTATTGACGATTTGCACCTTTTCGCCTTCGATGAGGTTGGCGGCATCCAGCAGGTCTTCATCTATGGTGATGCTACCTACGTAGTTCAGGTTGGCTTCCGTCACAACGGCCCGGTGTATCTTGGATTTGAATCGTTGGATCAACATGGCAATGTGGGCGTATAAGATTTTATTATCAGGGAAATAAACGAGCTAATCATTTTAAATACGAGAAGCTCTGGTTGGTAAAACAAAATTATATTAGGAAAGTTTTAAACCCTCCTACTACATAAAGACGTAGCTTTAGCCGTAAAGTTACAATCGCCCTTTCAGTATCAGGTTGTCAATTAAGCGAACCTTACCCACCTTTACAGCCGTACAAGCTACCACCAATGCTGGCAATGCTTCAGCCTGAACAGGCAAAAGGGTCACGCCGTCCACGATACTAAAATATTCGGGTGTGAAATCAGGCTGCTGTAAGCGCGCCAAAGCAGCAGTTTCAATTACTTCGATGGGAGTGCCAGCTAGTAGTTGCTCTTTCGCTATTGTCAGTGTTTCATAAAGTAGAGCGGCTCGTTCGCGTAGCTGTGGTGTCATCAAAACGTTGCGGGAACTCATGGCTAATCCATCTTCTTCTCGCTCTGTGGTGACGGTAACTACGCGCGTCGGAATCTGCATCCATTGCACTAAATGCCGAACAATCAATTGTTGCTGGTAATCCTTTTGCCCCATATATAGCCGCGAAGGTGTCACAATTTCCAGCAATCGCTTTACTACCTGCGCCACTCCGTCGAAATGCCCCGGGCGATGAGCGCCTTCCATGGTGGTAGCCAGATGACCCAAGGCAATATCTGGCACTGATGCCGTTTCGGTTGGGTAAATTTCGGACACAGTAGGTAAAAAAACAACCTGACAGCCAACCAACGATAGCTTTTCTAGGTCTTTACCAGGTGTTCGGGGGTATTTCTCTAAATCGGAGGGGTCGTTGAACTGAGTAGGATTGACAAAAATACTGGCCACTGTGATCTGGTTTTCAGCCAATGACTGCCGAATCAACTTCAAATGGCCCGCATGTAACGCCCCCATAGTAGGCACGAAACCTACTTCTCGGTTGTTCACTCGTTCGGCCTGTAAAAAAGCCTGAAGATCGGCAACTCGCCTGAACACATACATAAGCCTTATTTTTTCTTCCCGAAAGCGGGAGGCAAATATAGCCGTTTTTCAGAAACCAGCCTGTTTTACGACACAAATGCCTGATTTTTACTATCTTTGCAGCTTAATTGAGAATTTTCACCTGTTAGTAGTGAAATTTTTAATACAACCACTCATTTTTTGACATAGAGTATAGTAGGCGTATGAGCAAAAAGAAGGTGCTGATAGTGACTCAGGAGATGGATCCATACACGGATTTTTCGCATATTTCTGCGGCTGTCCGTAAAATGGCACCATACGTGCAGGAAAACGACATGGAGATACGCGTGCTGATGCCGCGTTTTGGCACTATCAACGAACGTCGTCACCGATTGCATGAGGTGGTTCGCCTTTCGGGCATGAACATCATTGTCGATGATGACGATTACCCACTTATCATCAAGGTTGCGTCCTTGTCGGAAGCTAGGATGCAGGTTTATTTCTTGGATAATGAGGACTTTTTCAAGCGCAAGCACGTTTTCAAGGACGACGACGGGCAAGTTTTCGATGATAATGCCGACCGGATGGTCTTTTTCTGCAAAGGCGCGTTAGAAACGGTGAAAAAATTTGGCTGGGCACCCGACATCATTCACTGCCATGGCTGGATGACGAGCATGATACCTCTTTACTTGCATACGGCTTACAAAAACGAGCCGTTGTTTGAACAAGCAAAAATCGTGTATTCTGTCTATCAATCAGAGGATTATGGCCAGTTCTTCAACGATAGCTTTGCCGCTAAGGCTTCTATCAATAACCTAACGGAAGGCGACTTACACGCCTACCAAAACGGTACGGGTGTTACCTTGGAAGCAGGTGTCATGCAGTATGCAGATGCGGTAATCAGAGGCGAAGAAGTGCTGCCCGCTGCCGTAGAGGAATTACTGGCGAATTATGACAAACCAGTATTGTCTTGCGCAGATGACAACTTGCCCAGCGTTATTGATTTCTATCAATCACTTTTGACAGAGGACGTAGAAGGTTAATATCGAATTACCTTTCTGTTTCCAATGTTTCCCATTTCGGCGATGTAGATGGGCTAATCCCTGTATGCAATGCCCTATTGGGATAAATGCAATGTAATATTTGTATGAAAATGAATCCGTTAGCCAGTATGCTGGCTTTGGTTATTGGGTTGTCACTTTGGATAACCAACTGCGCTGACCCCCTGGAAGTAGGTGCCGAATTATTGGCAGAAGATCAAGCCAACGTCGGGTTTACCGATACTTTCACCCTCCAGGCACACACTATTAAGGGAGACTCGGTCAGAGCTTACTACCCTAGTTCTACCGGAGGAGCCGTCCTTAATTTTTTATTTGGACGTATGGTTGATCCTCTTTTCGGTACTACCTCCACTGGTTTTTATATGGAGCCTTTGTTGTGGCGCGATGTGGTAGGTTCCAATATTGAATTTTTTACCCGCCAAGGTCTTATCTTAGATTCTATCATCCTCGTGTTGCCTTTGGACTCCACCGGATATTATGGTAGGATCGACGGCAGCTTTGGCATTGATGTATTTGAACTCACCGAACCTATTTTGGTGGATGCGAATGAAAACGGCGCATTAGAGTTCTATTCCAATTTGGATTTTGATGTAAACCCCGTTCCCCCTGGCATCTACATCCTTTACGCCCAACTTCAAAGATACGGCATTGGTGGTGGAATACGAAGATCCTTTCTCCCTAGACAGCATCCGAATCAAAACCCCGCATATCCGCATTCCTTTGGATCCCGCTTTCGGGGAACGCTTCCTTCAGCAAGATACCGCTGTTTATCGATCAGACAGTACGCTGCTGGAATTTTTCAGAGGGCTTTACATACAACCCACAGGGGAGACAGGAGGCATGCTGGGGCTACCGTTGAATAGCACCTTGCCTGGTCTTTACTTTTATTATAGAAGCCAAAACGACACCTTTTTCTACAACCTTCCGCTCGGTTTTGTAGGAAGGCGTGTAAGTCGTTACCACCACGATTACACCGGATCTTTAGCCGGTGAATTTTGGCGATGGAAGGAATGAAGGACAGTCTTTTGTTCATCCAAGGTATGGAAGGGCTACAAACAGCCATTACTATTCCTGGTTTAGCCGATTACGCTGGTCGTGTTGTCAATAAAGCGGAACTGGAACTCCACGTAGCAGCATTACCAGAAGAAGACCTTTCTTATTTTCCTCCCTTGGCACAAATCATTGCCATGTATAAAAATGACGAGGGGCAATTGGTAACGATACAGGATGTTTCTATTTCGACCGCACTCAATTTCTATTTTGGCGGTCAACCCAGGGTACAAGAAGATGGTTCTTATGTTTACAAGATAAACCTCTCTTTACACTTACAAGATGTCATTGATGGCAAAGTTGATCCAGTCATCTATTTAGTACCCTTTCCTCGTGCTGGAAATGCCCAGCGGGTCATCCTCAAAGGCTATGGTGCCACGGACAGACCACCAGTACTGAATGTGAATTTCACGGACTTCTGATATGAATTGGTCATCTTTCGACGAATAAATACTACAAAATTCGCTTTTGCCGTTTGCAATTGCGAATTTTGTGCTAAAGTAATTAGGGTTGCCAATAAACCCATTAACAGGCAAAATACTATAAAAGATGTGTGGAATTGTAGCTTATCTGGGGTCTCGCGAAGCTTATCCCATTTTAATCAAAGGACTTCAACGTCTTGAATATCGCGGATATGACAGTGCTGGTGTCGCCATCCTCAACGGAGATCTTCACGTTTACAAACGCAAAGGTAAAGTGCAGGACTTGTTGGACTATGCCAGCGGACACGACACATCCGGGCAAATTGGCATTGGGCACACCCGCTGGGCTACTCACGGAGTTCCCGACCACATCAACGCGCACCCTCACCGTTCAGGCAACAGTCGTTTAGTCCTCGTACACAACGGTATCATTGAGAATTACGCGATACTGAAAGCGGCTCTTCAAAAGAAGGCCACCAGTTTGAAAGCGAAACCGATACAGAGGTACTTGTTCACCTGATAGAGGCCATTCAGGAAAAAGATGGACTACCGCTTGAAGAAGCCGTTCGTGTAGCACTTACCCGCGTAGTGGGTGCTTATGCTATCGTAGTAATGGACAAGGAAGACCCCGATAAAATAGTAGCTGCCCGAAAAGCCAGCCCCTTAGTGGTAGGCTTGGGGAAAAACGAGTTTTTTTTAGCTTCAGATGCTACCCCCATCGTAGAATATACTAAGCGAGTGGTTTATTTGGATGATGAACAAATCGCTGTTATTTCTCGGCAAGACGGGCTACAGTTGAAGTCTATTGGCAACGAAGAACAAACGCCTTTTGTGCACGAGTTGGATATGCAAATCGAGGCATTAGAAAAAGGTGGCTTCGACTATTTCATGCTCAAGGAAATACACGAGCAACCCCAAACAGTAGCCGATTGTATGCGTGGCCGCCTCAATGCGGAGGAAGGATGGGTGAAGTTGGGTGGTTTAGAAGAATTTGCCAACCGGGCTTTATCTGCCAATCGCTTCATTATCGCTGCTTGTGGTACTTCTTGGCACGCTGGCCTCATTGCCGAATACCTTTTTGAAGATTTAGCACGTATTCCTGTGGAGGTAGAATATGCCTCGGAGTTGCGCTACCGCAACCCCATTATTACCGAAAAAGATGTAGTGATTGCCATTTCACAATCCGGTGAAACAGCAGATACATTAGCCGCTTTAGAAATGGCCAAAACCAAAGGAGCTATGCTCTTTGGGGTTGTAAATACGGTAGGCTCCTCTATTGCTCGTATTACCCATGCAGGTTCTTACATCCACGCAGGACCAGAAATAGGCGTGGCTTCTACCAAAGCATTCACAGGGCAAGTGACATTGCTCTCTATGATGGCACTCAGCTTAGCGCAGAAAAAAGGAACGATATCCAACTCGTATTTCCGGCAGTTGGTGAGGGAATTGGCGAATATTCCCGATAAAATACGCGAAGTGCTTAAAAAAGACGAGCAAATCCGTTACATTGCGGGGGAGATAAAAGATCATGCGAATGCGCTTTACTTAGGGCGGGGTTACAACTTCCCCGTTGCCTTAGAAGGCGCACTGAAGCTCAAAGAAATTTCCTATATCCACGCAGAGGGTTACCCCGCAGCAGAAATGAAGCATGGCCCCATTGCGCTGATTGATGAAAATATGCCTGTAGTGGTTATTACAACCAACCGTAGTGCGTATGACAAAATCGTCAGCAACATCCAAGAGGTAAAGGCTCGCAAAGGGCTGGTCATTGCCATCGTCAGTGAAGGCGATACCACCATCAGAGATATGGCGGATCACGTTATTGAAATCCCTGACACGGAAGAACCTTTTACACCTTTGTTGTCAGTAATTCCGCTCCAGTTACTTTCCTACCATATTGCATTAATGAGAGGATGCAATGTAGATCAACCAAGGAATTTGGCAAAATCGGTAACTGTAGAATAATCCTCTCCCACACCAACACAACACTTTTGTATGATAGACTGGACAATGACCTATAATTCAGCTAAGGAAGATTTAGAAATTCCTGAATATGGACGGCATGTACAACAATTGGTGGACTATGCAAAAACATTGGAAGACGATGACTTACGCCAACGGTTAGCCGAGCGTATCATCAAGCTAATGATGCAGGTAGCCCCCCAGAGTAAAAACATAGAAGGCTATGAAGAAAAACTCTGGAAACATCTCTTTCGCATTGCCAAAAGCGACTTGCGAGTAACCCCTCCGGAAGGCATCACCGTGCCAGAAGATGTAAGTGGCCATTTTCATCCAGACCCCGTGCCATACCCGTCAACGGAAGCAAGATACCGTCACTATGGCCATAATGTGCAAACCATGATTCGCAAAGCCATCCTCATGGAAGAAGGCACAAAAAAGATGGGTACGTAGCGGCTATCGCGGCTTATATGAAATTGGCTTACAGAACTTGGAATCGCGAACACTACGTGAGTGATGAAGTTATCAAAGCAGATTTAGTGACGCTTTCTAAGGGTGCTTTATCCCTTCCTGACGACCAAGTCTTGGAAAACCTCGTCACCCATACCGACAATCACAGGCGCAGAGGAGGGCAACAAAGTAACAATAACGGAAAACGCCGTTCCCCGGCCAGCTCTTACACCAGCCACGGGCGGCGCAGCCAAAAACGTAGCCGCAGACGATAGGCAAACGGTTTCAACAACTCCACTATGTACCCAACCGATACTTTTGTTGTAGAGGGCGGCCACACCCTCAAAGGGGAGATTATGCCCCAAGGTGCTAAAAACGAAGCTTTACAGGTACTCTGTGCCGTACTCTTGACTTCTGAGCCTGTTGTCATTAGCAACCTGCCAGATATTCAGGATGTAGCCATGCTGATTGCCCTTATCAAGGGATTAGGCGTGGAGGTGACACGGCTTTCCCACGACACCTATCGCTTCGAGGCGCGTGATGTAAACCTCGAGTATGTGCTAACGCAAGACTACCTCCGCGATGCCAGCCGTATCAGGGGTCGGTCATGCTTATTAGCCATTGTTGGCCGTTTTGGGCAAGCATCACTACCCAAGCCATAGGGGATAAAATTGGGCGGCGCAGATTGGATACGCACTTGTTGGGGTTGGAGCAATTAGGCGGCCACTTCGATTTTAATACTTCTAAAAATATCTATACCTTCCAAACGAAAGGTCGGTTAAAAGGGTGTTACCTCCATTTAGAAGAAATATCGGTTACAGGCACTGCCAATGTCGTCATGGCTGCTGTATTGGCAGAAGGCGAAACGACCGTCTATAACGCTGCCTGCGAACCTTATGTGCAACAACTTTGCCTGATGCTCCGTGACATGGGTGCACACATAGAAGGCATAGGCTCCAACAGACTGCACATACGAGGAGTGGAAAAGCTGCACGGCACCCAACATAAACTGCTACCCGATATGATAGAAATAGGTAGTTTTATCGGGCTGGCAGCCATGACACGGTCGGAAATAACCATCAAAAATGCACGTATCGACCAACTCGGTATCATCCCAGTGTGTTTCGTAAATTGGGTATTATCGTAGATGAAAAAGACGATGACCTGCACATTCCTGCCCAAGATCATTATGAAATTCAAAGCTTTATTGATGGCTCCATCCTGACCGTCTATGATGCGCCTTGGCCAGGGTTCACGCCCGATCTCATGAGTGTTTTGTTGGTAACGGCCACACAAGCCAAAGGAAGTGTGCTTATTCACCAGAAGATGTTTGAGAGTCGTCTTTTTTCGTCGATAAGCTCATAGATATGGGTGCTCAAATCATTCTTTGCGACCCCCACCGAGCTACCGTGATTGGATTGGACAGAAGGTTTCAACTACGAGGCATTGAAATGGTATCCCCGGACATTAGGGCTGGTGTGGCGCTGCTGATTGCGGCCTTGTCGGCGAAAGGAACCAGCCGAATTCATAACATTCATCAAATTGACAGGGGGTACGAACGTATAGACGAACGCCTGCGGGCATTAGGTGCCCATATTGTACGTGCAGAAGACTAATGGCTATGGAAACAATGGTGCTTTACAATGTGACGATAAAAATAGACCACGGTGTCCACGACAACTGGTTGGCTTGGATGAAGGTAGTGCACCTGCCCGAAATGATGGCCACAGGGTGTTTTTATGAATATACCCTGTCTCGCTTGTTGGGTACTGATGAAACGGAAGGTTTTACTTATAGCATCCAATATTTGGCCAAAAACTTCGCAGCTTATCAGGAATACCAAGAAAAGCACGCCACAGAGCTGCAAAAAAACCACCACCATCGCTACAAGGAGAGGTATGTGGCCTTCCGCTCCATTATGAAAGTAATTGAGCGAGGCGAGGAATAGTTTGTTTTTCGCCCCATACTAAAAAGGCCATGCAGTAATTAACTACATGGCCTTTTTGATGTTTTGACACCCAATTCTCTACCCATGCTGAGCAGCAAAACCGCGCATCACATCCACCAATGCCTGAACGCTGTCTATGTCCATGGCGTTGTAGATAGAGGCACGGAATCCTCCCACAGAACGGTGCCCTTTCACACCGCTGCAATGGGCTGCGTTGCAGGCCGCTAAGAAGTCTGCTTCTAAATGCGCGTAAGGCTCACTCATAACAAAAGTGGCGTTCATAACGGAACGATCTGCGGGGTCGGCAATGACCGCTTGGAAGAGTGGGTTGCTGTCGATCTCTCCGTAAATAAGATCGGCTTTGGCAGCATTGCGCGTTACCATCGCCTGAAGACCACCCTGCGCTTTGATCCAACGCATCGTCAACATACTCACATATAGCGGGAAAGCAGGTGGTGTATTGAACATCGATTCGTTGTTGATATGAACCCGATAGTCCAACATCGAAGGTAGGGTGCGATTGATGCGATCTAGCATATCCTTGCGGATGACGACAAGTGTCACCCCGGCTGGCCCCATATTTTTCTGGGCTCCTGCATAGATCAACCCAAATCGATCCATCGGTAAGGGGCGACTGAAAATATCGCTCGACATATCCGCTACCAAGGGGGCATCCGTTTCAGGGAAATCCTTGAATTGGGTACCAAAAATGGTGTTGTTGGATGTGATATGCACATATTTCAACCCCGTCGGAATTTCGTAACCTTTGGGCAGGTAGGTGAAATTTTTATCCTTGCTGCTGGCCAATTCCACCACGTTGCCGAATAACTTGGCTTCTTTGATGGCCTTGCTCGACCAAGTACCCGTGTTGATGTACCCTGCCGACTCGTCTTCGTTCAGCAAGTTCATCGCTGTCATGAAAAACTGGGAACTGGCACCGCCACCTAAGAAAATCACGGCATAATCATCCGTCAGTCCCAACAACTCACGTACCAACGCAGTGGCCTCGTCGGCTACAGCGATAAAAGGTTTTGAACGATGCGAAATTTCCAAAATAGACAGGCCGCCGCCATTGAAATCCAATACGGCCTGCGCCGCTTCCTCCATCACACTGGCTGGCAATATGGCTGGGCCAGCACTGAAATTGTGCACTTTCATAAGGTATGGTTTTGCGTTGGAGACGGAAAAAATTAATTGCACAACTTTTGATTCGGAAAAATTGTGTGAAAATATTTCCGAATCTTTTAGAAAAAGTTGTTCAATTAATTTCCGTCAAATAACTTGGTACATGACGGGGAGAATTGAACGATTTATTTCCGTCAAATTACTGATGCGCAAAAATACGCTTTTTTTGCACCGACATACAGCTCCTTCTACCGCCTACTTACAAATAATACCAACTTCTACGATATGCAACCATTTAGCCGTCAAGGCAATATTTGGCAATCCTTATTGGTTTCCAACAAGTATTACCAATGAACCTTTTTAGTGTAAAACATTTTTTTAGCAATATTAACTTTTTGCCGAATAGTACAAAACATCAAGTCCTTTTTTGCAGCGTAGTATTTTTGTAATACATTAGGGCTTGATTTATCATTCAAGCTAGAACACAACGTTATGAAGTATTTTCTGCTACTGGCTGTGGGGCTTTCCGGTTTATTGTTAATGACGAACTGTACGCCCAAAACGACCGAAACGGTAACACCACCTCCCACCGTACAGCCACCTAGCCCTGAACCACCTGTCGCCAACTTGAGCCCCTGCCCTAAGTTTAGCGATGCCCCCAACAAGGATGAGGCAGAAACCAATTATGTGCTTTATCGCGATTTTCTGCGTGCCAAGGATTATAATCAGGCTTACAGTTATTGGAAAAAAGTCTATACGGTAGCACCTGCTGCCGATGGTCAACGCAATACTGTTTTTTCAGACGGCATCTTTTTCTACGAATATTTCCTCAATCAAACAGGCCAATCGGCCTATGTGGATTCCATCTTCTTATTGTATGATGAGATTGATAAATGTTATCCGGAAGGTGGTTACGTGGATGGTAGAAAAGCATTTGATTACTACTACAAATATCCCGACCGCGTTTCCCGTATGGAAATGTATCGTTTGTTCAAAAGTTCCATTGACAAAGACGGCATCAAGACCAATGATTTTGTCATCAACCCTTTCACGGCACTGCTGACGGAATTGCATGATTCTACCCTTGTCTCCACGGAAGAAGCCAAAGTATATGAACAAAAAATCCGGCAGATTATTGACAATGGATTAGCCACTTGTAAAGAGCCTTACTGCGAACGCTGGCAAATTGTAGCGGAATACGCCCCCGTCAGATTGGAGTATTTCGAGACGGTAAAAGGTTTTTACGATTGTGATTACTACGTTGGTAAATACTATCCCCAATTCACCGCTGATCCTGACAACTGCGACGTAGCCCGCGAAGTTTTCAGCCGCTTAAACTGGGGAGGATGCACGGAAGGTACACCTGCTTATGATGCCGTAAAAAGTAAATTGGACGGAGATTGCCGCTATGAGTTTGCAGGCCCGGCTGGCGTAGGTATCAAGTGCCTGCAAGAAGGCGACTACGACTGTGCCATTGAAAACCTTTTGCTGGCCGCCGAGCAAGAAGATGCCGCTGTGCGAAAGTCTGAATTATTAATTTTGGTAGCCAAGATTTTTTACGTCCACAAACGGAATTTCGTGCGTGCCCGCAACTATGCTCAACAGGCTGCCGATGCCCGACCCGGCTGGGGCGAACCCTATATCCTCATAGGCAGGATGTATGCCAGCAGTGGCCCCTTGTGTGGCCCCGGGCGCGGATGGGATAGCCAAGTGGTCGTATGGGCAGCACTTGACATGTGGAACAAAGCCAGAAGCATCGACCCCGCCGCTGCATCAGAAGCCAATAAATGGATTGGGCAATACAGCCAATATATGCCCAAACGCGAAGATATATTTATCAGAAACCTCAAAACTGGCGACTCCTTTTACATCGGTTGCTGGATACAACGCAGTACCACTGTGCGTACTGCTGATTAAACTAGTCTTTATCATGGAGAACCAGTCGTCGGAAAAATCGTGGTTGGAGCAGCTGGCCACTGAAAGTTGGCAAGCAGAATTAGTCATCTCCGGGGTGGCGCTCTATGGTGCTTTTCAACTCTCGGCAGGTGTTGACCAGTTGATAGACTGGCTGTTTTTTACACTACCGGAATCGCTCGCCGAGATTGCATATTTTGCTGGTTTTTATCTTATTATTGCTGTTATCACGCTAAGTGCCAGTTTTCTCGTGCATTTTATTGTAAGGGCTATATGGATTGCCTCCATTGGTTTGGAGAGCGTATATCCCAATGGCATCAATATGGATACTGACCTGTTTGGGGAGCATTTTAAAACACAACTCAAGAAAGAATATCCTGATTTCAATGCTTTCAACGCAAACTTAGACAAGGTGGCCAGCTCTATTTTGGCCAATGCGCTCTCATTGGTGATGGCTTTTGCGGGCATCGGTATATTGATGGGGGGGATGTTATTCATCGGCTACTTAACTGCGGTTTTTTCTACGGAGAAAGCAGCTTTATATGTAGTGACAGCACTGATAGGGATTTTTGTAGCGGCCTTGCTTTTTGGAGTTGCCCTAAGTATTCCTAAGCTGCGCGATAAAGAGTGGGTAAAAAAAATACACTTTCCTCTTATGCGGTATGTGGGGATGGTGTATGGCAACATCTTCCAACAACCCATAAGCTGGTTTTCATACGTTACCCGTACCAATACAGATAAAAAAGCCTATTTAAAAAACGGCATCATCATTTTCATCGTCATAACGGTAGTTTCGGGATATAAAGCGATTAATTCCAATCTACTGAGCCTCATGCCCAACCACTTCGCACGGGAAAGCAACATTACCGAGCGTATGTACAATCGCCACTACGAGTCGAAGGCTAATGAGAGCCTTGCTTTTGTATATGCTACCATCCCTGCACCAGAACTGCATTACCTGTCTGATTTACGACTTTTCATCCCAATGCCTTATCGGGAGGAAAGGCGAATCATGGAAAATTGCGACACCCCAGAACCGCCAGAAACAGACGATCGCAGCGCCAGTAGGAAAGCACAATATGTACGAGAAATTTCGTGCTATCGCGAAAAAATAAAAGTGTTAATAGACAATAAAGAAGTCAATTGCACGATTTACATCCATACGCATCCTCACCGAAAAGAATACGGCCTGCTCTATTATTTCCCTGATTTGGTGCTTTCACCCGGTGAACATGTCCTCCAAATAGAACATACTGAGGTAAAATACGAAGGCAAGACTAAAAAGGAGAGTATCTCTTTTCTGTATTTGCCTAAGTGACGGTACTATTGTCACTAGCATGCCCAGGCCCTGCCAGACGAGGTTATTCAACGTCATTTATTATTAGAGGTTATGTAGGAGAATTTTGTATGCGCTTCAAATATCTTTTTACGCCATGCTGCGTCAAAGAACCATTTCCCTTAGCTAAGGCTAAGCAAAAGAACCTTTTCCTTGCCTGACGTAAAAATCTTATTGGAATCCCTATACAAATTCCCCGTACATAACCTCTATCATATTCCTCATTTTTTATAAGCGGTGAACCCGTATTCTAACCGAAAATCCACCGCATACGGGGATACATCTCCCAAGAAGAGCAAAACTTCCATTTTGTATAAGTTACCTGAGAGGAGTTCCTTTTTGTCAGCTAAACCGGGATCTAAGTTAATGACAGAGATATTCCTACGGAACAAGTCATCGCGATAAAATACTTCATCAGCGAAAGTACATTCATCTTGCGTGACAGGGCATATCCTAACAGAAACACCTGTGAGAAAGCCCAAATCAAAGCCATCCTCCGAAGAAAGACGGGCAAAACGGGACTGGATGCCTTCCACCTCATCGGCAGTGTGACCGCTATTGTTCAGAAAGGATTGAAAAAGGGTAGGCTGGTTATTGAACGTGAACACCTGTGCTAGGCCAGGGTTTGCCCCAGCCGCTAAGGTAAAACTCCGGGGTGGGTAGTTCAGATCAAAAAGTGCTTCCCCTTGGTCTTTTCTACAAGCCGCCAATAGGAGTAAAGCTCCGCCTAAAATGGTTATTAATCGCATCATTTGATTATCTTTTACCCAAGCAAAACGCAATCTTTGAAAATTTTGTACAACTTGCATTGGAAAAAACAATACACCGCGTATTTTGCAGGGATAAAAATGATATTGATATGGGCGAGCAGAGAGTAGGCTTAGTACAAGGCGAAAGCAATATGCACAACTTCATGGCACATTTATTAAAAGATGTGCGTGCGTTGGAGTACATGCTTGAGCACGATTGGTTTGAAACCGACACAATACGTATAGGCGGTGAACAGGAAATGTTCATAGTGGATAAAGAAACGTTCGCACCCGCCACCATCGGCCCTGAAATGCTGGAAAAGCTACATAAGTACCCTTGGGCAGATAGCGAATTGGCGCGTTTCAATTTGGAAACCAACCTCACTCCACATGAATTCAGAGGGCACTGCCTCAGCCTGATGGAAGCTGAAAACATGGAACACCAGCGCATCATTCGCGAGCAAGCCAAGAAAATGGGAGCGGAGATCGTCCTCACAGGGATACTACCCACCTTGCGCAAGTTCGACTTGGCTATGGAAAACCTAACGCCGCGCCCTCGATATTTTGCGTTGATGGAAGCCATTAACCAACAATTGATAGGCAATGCTTATGAACTGCGGCTGGCGGGTATTGACGAGCTTTTGGTCAAACACGACTCCCCTTTGTTGGAAGCTTGTAATACTAGTTTTCAGGTGCACCTACAGGTAACTCCGCAGGAATTTGTGCACCTATACAACATCGCCCAAACGTTAGCAGCCCCCGTCATGGCGATAGCGGCTAACTTCGCCCATTGTATTTGGCAAACGCCTTTGGCATGAAACTCGCATTGCCCTTTTCCAGCAAGCGTTGGATGTGCGCACTACCCACGACCACTTGAGGGAACGCAGCCCGCGTGTGAGCTTTGGCACCGGCTGGTTGGACAAATCAATTATGGAGATTTACAAGGAAGACATCGCGCGTTTCCGGGTATTGTTGGGCAACGACATCAACGAAGATAGCATCGACATGATACAGGAGGGTAAAGTACCTAAACTAAGGGCACTTCAGGTTCACAACTCTACTGTGTATCGCTGGAATCGTCCTTGCTACGGTATTAGTCCTAATGGAAAACCTCATTTACGCATTGAAAACAGGGTGCTACCCTCAGGCTATACGGTGATAGACGAGGTGGCTAACGCCGCTTTCTGGTTGGGTGCCATGACAGGGATGGCCGCCAACTACAAGGATATACGCGAGGTCATTTCTTGGGAAGATGTACGCGATAACTTCGGAAAGGCAGCTAAATTTGGCATTGATACCAACTTCACTTGGTTTAAGGATAAAAAAATCAACGCCACAGATTTAGTACTTAAAGAACTCTTACCTATGGCTCGTAAGGGGTTAGAAATTCGCCAAGTAGCCAAAGAGGACATCGACAAATACCTCGGTGTGATAGAAGCCCGCGCCAATGCACACATGAACGGGGCGCGGTGGCAATTGAGAGCGTACACCCAACTAAAAAAGAAGTCAACAGGGATGAAGCCCTGAGTATCTTAACCGCCTGTATCCTGCGCCAACAGGAAGAGGGTAAACCCGTACACACTTGGGAAATGCCGAAACAAAGTGACCTCAAAGAATATCGACCCTCTGCCCTTACCGTGGAGGAATTCATGGAAACCGACTTATTCACTATTCAGGAAGACGACCTTATCGAAATGGCTGCCAACCTGATGGATTGGCGCAAGATTCGCCACATGCCCGTGGAAAACACCAAAGGGCATTTGGTAGGGCTTGTCACCAGCCGTATGATGCTGCGTTACTACGCCAATGGCAAAACATGGAACGGAGCAGAAGTTAGTGCCGTCCGTGACATCATGATTCATGCTCCCATTACCATCTCCCCGGATGCTAATCTCCTCAAAGCGATGCGCCTTATGCGGGAGCATCGCATCGGATGCCTCCAGTTACACAAAATGATGAACTCATTGGCATCATTACCGAAATGGACTTCGTCCGTATCTCCAACCGCCTACTGGAACGTTTGGAGGAAAAAGAGGGCAAGCCCGCTGCTGGTGGAAGTAAAAAAGGAAAGAAATAAGGTAGTAGGATGTTGGGAAATCGGCTTGACTGGCTAAGTAATTTGACGGAAATAACTGATCCCATTTTTTCTGAAGGCTTGTCTTTATGCACACGCTTTGTGCAAGTATTCCTACGCTTAGTACATAAAGCCAAGCCAAAAATGGGATCACTTATTTTTTTCCGTCTCTAATCAACCGTAATCATGTGGATTTTACGTTCATTATCTTTTTTAAACAGCTGTTAACTTGGCAAAAAGACGATATTCACCAGCACTAAAAGAGCTGCTGGATGAAAAGGTTGAACAATTCAACAACCCCGATTTCATCGGGGATGACCCTATTTCTATCCCACACCGGTTTTCTCGCCTTCAGGATAGGGAAATAACGGGATTTTGGGCCGCTATGCTAGCTTGGGGGCAACGGAAAACTATCATCAAAAGTGCAGATACGCTTGTCAACCTGATGGATAATGCTCCTTACGATTTCATCCTCCACCATACGGAGAAAGATCGTGCCCGATTCAGCCATTTTAAACATCGCACTTTCCAATATACCGATACGCTCTATTTTTGGAATTCTTGCAACATTACTATCGCCAATACAAGAGTTTGGAAGATGCCTTCGTGCAATGCTTGCCGTCTGATGCAACCGATACAGAAGCAGCACTCCGGGGTTTTCACGATCTATTCTTTAGCCTCCCATACGCCCCCGAACGCACCCGTAAACACATAGCAACTCCAGCGAGAAAATCAAGCTGTAAAAGACTCAATATGTTCCTCCGCTGGATGGTAAGAAGCGATACCAAAGGGGTTGACTTTGGTCACTGGTCGCGCATACGTCCGGCACAGTTGATGATACCGTTAGACGTACACGTGGCCAATGTAGCTACCCGCTTGGGGCTACTTTCCCGTACCCAGCGCGATTGGCAAGCAGTGGCCGAACTGACACAGCAACTCCGCACCTTCGACCCCGATGATCCCGTGAAGTATGATTTCGCACTCTTCGGCATGGGGGTGCTTGAGTGATTCCATTCAACCTTCATTTGTTCATAACAACCAATATCCGTACTTTTGCCTCCTATATGGATGATACGCTACTACCAAACGAATCTTGGGAAATTGACTTTGAATGGCTACGCATACGCCATTTCATCAAAGACCGTTTTCAGCGGGAATCGCTTCCCGACTTGAACGGCATCCTTTTCCTTATCGGTGTGCAAGAATTGGGATGGTGGAAGGATACTTTTACCAAAGAAGAAAAACAGGATCTTATGCACATTGCAACCTGCCGGCTCATGAGTTACCACGGGCATTATGCCTTCGTAGGTCGCGATGCCGACGGGTGGCCACATTGGGAATTAGTGCGCGCCATTCCTCCATCTAATCTCAAGGAGCAGGAACTACTGTTCAAAGATGCTATCATCCGCTATTTCAAAGAGTGGGAACGTGAAAATGCCCACATTCCAGATGCAAATCAAACCATACATTGATATGTCGCACGATATGACTATTGGTGATAACAAGCAAACCAAGGCATTATTTTTGCACACTGCTAAGCTACTCGTATTATGGTTGGGAATGATACTGACGAGTTGCACCCCAGGAGACGGTTACACATATGCGCTTATTTCCACCGAGTATGGGGATATGAAGGTGAAACTGTACAACACCACTCCTGTTCACCGCGACAACTTCGTGAAGCTCGCTAAAGAAGGTTTCTATGATGGCACCCTCTTTCACCGAGTCATCAGTGGTTTTATGATACAAGGCGGCGATCCCGATAGCAAAAACGCCCAACCTGGTCAAACATTAGGTATGGGTGGCCCCGGATATGACCTTCCGGCAGAAATTGGCGCACTACACCTAAAAGGTGCTTTAGCTGCTGCACGCAACAATAACCCCGAAAAGCGGAGTTCTGGCTCTCAATTTTATATTGTACATGGTGGCGCTGTGGATGTTGCACGGCTGGATGCCATTGCCAGCCATGCTGGAAAAATGTACTCGGATGTACAAAAGCAATTGTATCAAGAGTTGGGAGGAACACCCCAGCTTGATTTTCAATACACCGTTTTTGGCGAGGTGGTTGAAGGATTGGACATCATTGATACCATCGCAAAGCAGCAAACTTTGCCAGGCGATCGTCCTGCAAAGGATATTCCTATGACCGTAAAAATAATCCGTTGATGCAACGATATTACTTTGCCATCCTAACATTGGTACTCCTCGGTGCGTGTGCCCGCCCGATTACCAATTTTTCCGTACCTGCTGATGCGGTAGCGGCCAAGCCCATGGTCTTCAGCAACGAGACACAGAAGGCTACCTCCTATCTATGGGACTTCGGCGATGGGCAAACCTCCACGGATGAATCGCCTACGCATCGCTATTTCAGCTCCGGCACTTTCGCTGTCAAATTGGTAGCTACGGATGCCAACGGCAAGCAGGCGGCCAAAGAAAAGAAAGTCACCGTGTCACCTCCTAAGCAATGCTTGGTACTGATAAAAACGCCTATGGGAGATATGATTGGCGAAATATTCGACAGCACTCCTCAGCACCAAGATAATTTCGTTAAATTGATTGAACAACATTACTACGATAGTCTATTATTTCATCGGGTAATACAAGGTTTTATGATTCAAGGCGGCGATCCCGATAGCAAAGGTGCTCCGGCGGGCAAAATGTTGGGCAGTGGCGGGCCAGGTTATACGATTAAGGCAGAGTTTTTGGATTCTTTAGCACACATTAAGGGTGCTATCGCGGCTGCCAGAACCAACAACCCGCAGAAACGGAGTTCAGGGTCGCAATTTTATATCGTGCAAGGTCGTCCTGTGACCGACCAAGATCTTAACCAAAAGGAAGGTCAGCATGGATTTAGGTATCCATCGCACATTCGCAAATCATACTTAGAAATGGGAGGAACCCCGTTTTTAGATCAGGAATACACTGTCTTTGGGCGTATCATAGAAGGACTGGAAGTAATTGATGAAATTGCTGCCACCAGCACCAATACGGCCAATAGGCCCAATGAAGATGTTTGGATGATCATCCGATTGATACGATAACTACTAAGAAAACTGAAAGGGATATGAAAGAGTCAATCATTCTGGGCGTGGACATAGGAGGGTCGGGTATAAAGGGTGGTCTCATTGATATTACAACGGGCCAGATGATAGGAGAGCGGTTTCGCTTGGAAACCCCGCAGCCAGCTACACCGGAAGCCATGGCACAAACTTTTGCCGCCGTGGTAGCCCACTTTGAGTGGAAAGGGGCTGTAGGGGCTGGCTTTCCTGCCATTGTGCATAATGGTGTTGCCATGTCGGCCTCCAATATTCACGAAACCTGGATTGGGATACAAATTGAACGCTTACTTTCCGAGGCTACCGGCTGCAAAGTACATGTCGTAAATGATGCCGACGCTGCTGGTATCGCCATTATGCGCTATGGCATTGGGAAAGGAGAAAAGGGCGTAGTGGTGGTGCTCACTATTGGAACGGGGATTGGTTCTGCCATGTTTGTCGATGGTCAGTTGGTTCCCAATACCGAGTTTGGGCATCTATATATGCGCAACAAAAAAGAAGTGGCAGAAAAACAAATTTCAGGAGGTGTACGAAAAGCACAGGGCTTGTCTTGGCAGAGTTGGGGAAAACGTTTCAACAAATACTTACACCATCTGGATCGCTTGCTCTCCCCCGATTTGGTTATTCTTGGTGGTGGAGATAGTAAGTACTTCGACCAATACGAAAAATACATCAACGTCGATTATATAGTAAAACCTGCTACCTACCTGAATAAGGCGGGAGCCGTGAGTACCGCTTTTATGCTTGGCAAGCAGAACAGGGAAATACTGCCAAATGATTCCTTGGTGGAAAAGATGGCTTAGCTACCTGTTTGAAATACACGTAGAAAGCCGCAGCAGCGAATACAATCCTCACCTATACGTGAGTATCCGCAATGGTCGATACCAATTGAGCACGGCTCACGCTATTTATTCCTATGGTGATTTGTATTCCAATTTCGCTAAACTCTTCCATCAATGGGACTGGGAAACACAGCCTGTAGAGGACGTGCTGGTACTCGGTTTAGGTTTAGGAAGCATCCCCGTGATAATAGAGGAAACCCATCAGCGCATTTGCCACTATACGGCAGTAGAGATTGATGAAGAAGTGGTAGATCTGGCTTGGCAATACGTTTTGTGCGAATTGGAAAGCCCGGTGGAAATGATTACAGCAGATGCCAGCATGGCCGTGTATATGCTACCCGAGGAAAGTTACGATTTAATATGTGTGGATATTTTCGATGACGATAAAGTACCCGCAATATTTGAGTCCGTAGATTTTCTGGAACAAACCGCTACACTCTTACGCCCGGGTGGGGTATTAGTATTCAATCGGTTGGCGGCCAATGAGGGTGATAAAAATGAGAGTCTTTCGTTTTTGAAACGACTTTCTCAAAGGCGTTCCCCCAAAGTGAGTATGTGGATGTGGGAGGCAATCTGATGCTGAAAGGGTACGCGCCGTAATAAGAGTGTGATTGAGCGAAAGCGAGCCAATACTGCTGCTGGTGTTGAAAGGATATGTGACGGAAAAAAATAAACTGTTCCACTTCTATTTCGGACATAATACAAACGACAAAAGCACTTCTGAAATACACAGAAGTGCTTTTGACAAGCCCATGATGCAGCGAAGTGTATTACTTCACGTGCTTCTCGTCGCTTACAGTCAGTTTGTAACGACCTTTGGCACGACGGCGAGCCAATACTTTACGGCCATTCTTGGTGCTCATGCGTGAGCGAAAGCCATGCTTGTTGCTGCGGCGTCTGCGGGAAGGTTGGAATGTTCTTTTCATCACTATATCTTTTTAGCAGCTACAAACTGCCGCTTTTTCAAAAGTTCCGCAAAGGTAATGCGAATAATTCAACTATCCTAAAAAAGAGGAAGTTAAATTGTTAAAATTTCAGCTTCTCTTGCGGCCACCATTTCATCCACTTTAGTAGTGGACGTATTGGTCATACTTTGAGCTTTTCCTCTGCTTTCTTTCCAGCATCTTCGGGGTAGCCGCTTTTAACAGCTTGCTTGATGGCATCCATCAATTCTTTTCGGGCATTGCGAATACTAACTTTCGCGTCTTCTCCATACCCTTTCGCGACTTTCACCAAATCCCGGCGGCGATCTTCTGTCAAAGGTGGAATGGTAATTCGCACCACTTCCCCATCGTTTTGTGGTGTCACCCCTAGATTAGCTTCAAAAATAGCCTTTTCGATAGGGGCTATCATACTCTTTTCCCAAGGTTGGATAACAATCGTACGCGCATCTGCTACCGACACGTTAGCTACCTGATTCAAGGGCGTGTCCGACCCATAGTAAGAAACGAAGAGGCCGCTTACCAAGTTAGCATTGGCTTTACCTGTCCGTACCTTAGCCAATTCCTTACCCAAGTGTTCCAGACTATGCTCCATGCTTTCCCGAGCTGACTGGAAGTAAAAATCTACATCTTCCTGCATACCAGCATTTGTTTTATTTTGGCTCGCAAATATAGGTTATTTTTTGTATCTATCACCTATATAGCACAAGGTTTCCTGCCATTACCTGCGTGTACCAGCACCATATCCCGGGCAGCGTACATCCCCAAAGTAGTATAGCATCCCCACCCCAGCAAAAAGATAGACATCGTTTCGGCTACTATCCCCCCGCTGTTGCCCCTGTATGCCCAGTGCACTATCGCCAGCTACGGTGCGAGACTTTCCCGAAGACATATAAACCGCCAACCCAGAACGATCGCGTGCTAGATCACTGCGGTCGGGGTACAGGGTACTGACATCATCGAGGTAATCCGTACGGGTGGCGCGTACTCCTACGTGTATGTTCATACTCCATTCATAGGTCAGGTCGAATTTCAACCCCATGCCGTAAGTCCAGGCCGTTGTAGTAATGTAGTATTCTTCCCCTTTGAATTGTCCTTCGGTACCCAATGGCCTCAATGCTACCAAATCGCCAGGCTGTATCGTCTGCCCGCTTCCGTTGGTAATAGCTTGGGGGCCATCATATTCCGCCATAGGATTGAAGTTAAAAACACTCAACCCACCCAGCATATAAGGTGTGAAGAAGTGGTCGCGGCTTCCGTGTATATAAGGTAGGAAATTGAATTCAAATAAAAGACTGGCATCCCAGATGGTGGATTGGAAACTGAGGTTGCGGTTATATTCAAAAGCATTGCGCGACTCATTATCATAAGCCTCCACTTTCCCATAATTGCCGCTGAGTGATAAGCTGATGCGATCGTTGAAGTTGTAACGCGCCAACATACCGCCTGCCGCATTCGGGCGATTGAGCCGGTAATTCGTATTCAAATCCCCGAAGTAGTAAGACACACCTCCCCAAGGCCCTAGCTCCCAACCTCTCATCAGTGATTGTGCAGATACACTGCTCACAGACAACAAAACCAACCATCCCGCCAACCAATTGATATGGCTTCTATTCTTGTACATACGTAACCGTTTTTTTTAATAGAAATCGTCAGGAGAATGAATAGAGGTTATAAATGGCTAAGCAAAAGAACCTTTTCTTTACTTAGTAATTTGACGGAAATAAACTATTCAATTTTTTTTAGGCGATTCGCAAATATTTTCACATAATTGATCCCGATAACTATCGTCCCGATAGCTATCGGGATCAATTATTTAGAAAATTTTTCCGAATCAAAAATTGAACAGTTTATTTTTATCCCGTCCCTTAACGTAAAAATCATATTGGAATCCCTATACAAATTCCCTGTACATAACCTCTAACAAACTCCTGCTATATAGACGAGTTTACGCTATAATGGAACACAAAGGTAATATATTACCTTCGCGAGTGCTTCCGAAAACGGCTAATCTTGTTGCTATCGTATAAGAGCACTTTTTTAAACCCTACTTTTATCGGGTGATGCAAAAAAAAGCTGTGCGCCAAACGGGTACACAGCCAGAAAAGGGCTACAGTATAGGATAAAAGCTTATGCCGCAAAGGAACTGACTTTGTGTTAAGTGCACATTAAGAAGGAGTTAATTAATCATCAATTAATTTTCAAAATATTTTGAAAATAATGAAAATTGATGTATATTTGTATGGCAAACTAAGAAGAGCCATGAAAAATTATCTCTTTTCCACACAGTCCTCGTTCGTACAAACTAAAATGGCAAGGCTGGACTTCTACACCAATATCATTTTATGGGCAGTATGGGTACTATTGTTACTCACGCTTTGATAGCCGTACACTTTTAATAGCCGAAATCTATAGAGAAATTGGTTCAAGTTCTTTGACAATTTGAGAAAATGAATAAGGAAGAGGAACTTTGTGGTTTCCTACATCACAATACCTCCTCCTTATGAGCCGAAGCCTATACAAAGATACGCTAGATTTTTTAAGCAAGTGTTCCAATACGGAAGTAAAAGGGAATCATCTTCGCCGCCTTAACGTGCTGGCCAAAATGATTAGTGCTTGCGCGAAGAACAAATGCTGTAGTCTAGCCGGGATAAGTACCTCTACTGCGGATGATCACCGACAGCGTGAAAGCCGCATCAAACAAGCCAAGCGTTGGTTAAGCAGTAAATGGACCGGTTGGGATTCGTTTTTTGCACCATACATTGGCTATTTGCTGACTCATTTAGCCAAGAGCGGCGAGCTAATTCTGGTCATTGATGGAAGTGAAACTGGCCAGAACTGTTGCACCTTAATGCTTTCGGTGTTGTGGAAAGGTTATGCCATTCCGGTTGTTTGGCTAACCCGGCAAGGTCCTAAAGGGCATTTTTCCGATCAGGTGCATACCGACTTAGTTAGGCAGTTTAGCCAAATCTTTTGTCCGCCGGACTCCTGTCGGGTAGTGCTGCTTGGAGACGGTGAGTTTGACGGCACCCAATTAATCACTTATTGTCAGGAGCAAGGATGGGAGTATGTCTTACGCACTTCGCTAGATCGGCAAATAGACTGTAGTGGTGAGTATGCTCGTATTGACTCGCTTTTACCACTGCTCCAACGGCGCAAGCTCATTTTCATGGAATTTGCCTGTGGAATCAGTCACGCCATCCTCTGGAAAGACAGAGGATTTAATGATCCCATCCCACTTCTAACCAATATGGAGCTAGGGGAAATGGCCTGCCGATACTACAAAAGACGCTTTAAGATTGAAACCATGTTTAAGCAACTCAAATCGGCAGGGTTTCAGTTGCAAGCCTCCATGCTCAACGATCCGTTGCGAATTCAAAACCTCATTATAGTGGCAGCTATGGCCTTTATCTTTACTTTTTGCATTGGTCTGATCGTAAAAGAACAAACCGCTGCTGTAGTCAATACGTTCTTACGATTTGACCGAATCCATACCATGAGTCCCATTACGGTCGCTCAATGCGCAATGGACGACCACTCTGATTTGGCTTACTACATTTTCTCTATGTTGTCAAAGAACTTCGCCGATTTTTTCTCAAGCGGAGCTTGAAAAAAGTGTACGGCTATCAAACTCACGCTTTTTTTCGATAGGGAACTATTAGTTTATCTACTAGTTTGGTGGTTTATTATAGGGAGCTATCAGTTATTGGCGGGTTTGGTGGGCGCAATAGCAGGGAATCGGCACAAAGCTGTTTACCTTTCATTGTCCATTTTATTCCTTGGCTGTCTCGTTCTTTTCAAAGACTTTGTCCACTACCTCTTTCCTTTTAGCATTGTTTTCGCTGTTTGGTACACGCGGCTCAGTTATGTCGCAGCAGGCAGACCCTATTTTTTTCGCCATCGCCCTCGGACTTTTTGGGATTTAAAATAAGGAACCACCTTTGGCAAAAGAGATAGGTTCCTTATTTTATATTCCTTTCGCAATGCCTGCCTTTATTTTGCAACCACTATCTTAGCTACTAAGCTGGCCTCACTATTTGTCAGTTTGCATACATATAAACCCGCAGGCTGGTGAGGTGGAATTTTCCATTCCCATACTAATTCTCCCTCTTTATCTGACACCAAATCCAGTTGGGCAACGATTTTGCCGGAAGTATCCAGTATCACAGCCTTCCAGCCTGTCTTTACACCATCCGCAGGTATCGTCAGGGCTATGCGTGCTACTGTACTGGCTGGGTTGGGTGTTACCGCAACGATGTGCTCGTCAGCAACTTCGGGTTCGTTTGTAGCTATGAGAATCTCTGTGCCATCCAAACATTCATCACAGGGTACTCCTCCCTGACTGGGTTCTAAGGCAATGAAAGCCGTTAATGGCGTTAATACCCTTTCCCGCATACTGATATCAATCACCTCATGCCGATCTTCGTTGGATTGTATTTCCGAGTACAGATCATCCAAATACATCCCGTACCACATTTCTTGCATGAGAGAATCACCTGTGGCAATTGCTGTCTCTGGCACTATAGTCTCTTCTTCTATAAACTGGTTGTCATCGGTTAGCATAACCCCTCTTATTTCAAACGGAGGCTGCCCCACATACTTTCCTACTTGCGTGAGAACACCTCCCGACCCTGTGGTGCCAATGTTGTATCGTTGGAAGCAGATGCCATTCTCAAGGGTCACAGAAAAATCTGAAATACCCGAAACTTCCTGTGAATCGAGCAGTTGGGAAAACATTTGAGCAACATTCATTCCATTACCCCAAGATGTCAAGTATTCAGCCGTTTCAAAATAACTTGCCAAGTTTTCATAAAAATAAGAATTGCCTTCGTGTACTTCATTTTGATAATATACGATAGATACTTCTTGGTCTTGAAAATCCAACAAACTAAACGGTATTGTCGTAGGCAAATTAGGTGCAATAGTGCTGATCGCCTCATCTGCCAAAGGTGGAAATACATAACCACCAACAGCTGCTAATAGATACAAGTGAGTAAGCCCCCCATGCTGGGAAGCCCATTGAAGGCTGCCATTCAATAAGGTTTCCATATCCGTGTTATCCTGTAGGGATAAAAAATCATAAAGCACCGTTCCCGCGAGAACTTCCTCCACAGACAACCAGTTTTCACCCAGTAGGGCTACACCTTGTAGCGTGGGAACAGCAATATTAATACTGTCGTTTTCACCATAATAAGACAATAAACCATTGCTGAGCTTTTGGGTGAAAGAAACCAATGTTTCTGAAGTCTTAG
The DNA here is from genome assembly GCA_041392765.1 of Saprospiraceae bacterium. Lineage (GTDB taxonomy): Bacteria > Bacteroidota > Bacteroidia > Chitinophagales > Saprospiraceae > Lewinella. The sequence continues at coordinate 52,359 of JAWKLL010000008.1, read as the reverse complement.
CATCTTCATAATTTACTAGTATCAATTCTTTTCGCGCTGCCTCTTGATTGTTCCAATCTGGCACAAAAGCCACTTGATAGAATTGTTCGTTATTTTGTTCCCAAGTACTTACGAACGCATTGGAAAGACCATTCAACGGGGCATCCCAGCTTACCTGTACAGTTGCCGCATCAATAAAATCAGTAGGAGCTACATGTATAATGTGGTATGCTTGCCCGTCAGCCGCCGTTGTCAACTGATTCATTGGCGTGGCCTCCTCTCCGAGATGTAACACGGGAGTACCCCACATTGAGTCCACTGCCACCTGTATCTGTATATCGTTGTTAAACAAGGTTGTACTGTTGAAAATAGGCTGGAGTAACGATTGAAAAACCGTTTGCCGCTCCCAAGAAGAAGGAACTAAAAAATTCATTTTCACCCTACGGCTTGAAAAAACAGGCAACGGAAACACCCTTAACTCATACCTATTATCAGGTTTAATGAACAGAAAGGACGGATCTTGATTACGATCTACTATCTCTTCGTATGTGTTGAGTGCAGTCCAATAATCTACTATGTCGGCTCGAATGATTTCATCTTCCACCCATAACCAGGAATCGTGGACAATAGCATCGCCAGGGAGTTCAAATTGCCAAATGATTTCAAGATTATCACCCCAGCTTTCTCCCCATAAATCCGCGATGGTTGCATAAACTTCCACTTCGGTGTAAACCCCCAAAGGAGTCAACACGATACCAATATCCTCAAAAGCCCCCTCAGGTGAATAGTTTTCCCAACCAGGCATATCGGTATCAAGGCCCCACCAATTGGGGTCAGCTACGCGAAGAAAAGATTGAGCTGTCAAAACTTGGCTTAACAACAGCGTTACAATGAATAGGTAATGCTTTTTCATACTTAGTACTATTTAGCTGCTGGGATTTGTTTAATGAGCACGAAACGTGGTTGAAAATCAACGAAGTAATAAATTCAAACAGCTTCTTTTGAGACGATGGTAATTGTAATTACCAATATACCAAATTTACCGAATTTATTCATTACTAATTCGCAGCAAGGTTGTTTTTGCAAGCTGTTTTACCAAAAAGTAACTAATAACCAATACTTTAGTCGCGCATCCTACATTTTCAGGCATGAAATTCCGTACCTTTCCAAAACATTTCCACACCAGCTAGTACTGCTATGAACTACAACGAGCTGCTATACCACATAGCCGAAGAAATCAAACCGTTTCGCGACTTGGGTAAACAAGCGGATTACATCCCTGAGTTGGCAAACCGCGACCCCAATAAATTCGGTATCTGTCTCGATTTTATCGACGGGGAGCGCTACACCTATGGCGATAGCGAAGAGCGTTTTTCTATTCAAAGTATTTCCAAGGTGTTTTCTACGGCAGCAGCTTTTAGCCTCGTAGGCAACCGCCTTTGGGAGCGAATTGGCGTGGAACCATCTGGTACCCCGTTCAACTCCTTAGTGCAACTCGAATACGAAAAAGGTAAACCCCGCAACCCATTTATCAATGCTGGTGCGTTGGTGGTAGCCGATATTTTGCTGGATGAATTGTCCGACCCCTATGAGGATATGCTGTACTTCCTCCGCGAGTTGAGCGGCTGCTCAACCATCGATTATAACACACAGGTAGCTGCATCCGAATTCGACACGGGTTTTAGAAATGCGGCGCTGGCTTTTCTCTAAAGTCTTTTGACAACCTCAATAACAGCCCCAAAGAGGTACTCGAACTTTATTTTCATTTTTGTGCCATTGAGATGAGTTGTAGCGAATTAGCTCGTGCTTTCCATCTCTTTGCCAAAAGAAAACACCTCAGCAGTAGCATACCCGATCTGACAACCAGTCAACTGAAACGCCTCAACGCACTCATGCAAACCTGTGGATTTTATGATGAATCTGGCGATTTTGCCTTTGCGGTAGGTCTGCCAGGAAAAGCGGTGTAGGAGGAGGTATCGCTGCCATCTATCCCGGTTTTTACAGTGTAGCCGTTTGGAGCCCTCGCTTGAATGCCAAAGGAAACTCAATCTTAGGCATGAAAGATTAGAGTTGTTGACTTCCAAGTCAGAAATGTCTATTTTTTAACCAACTTCTGTATTTTTGTCGCTCAAAGCTTCGCTTTTTTATGAAACTACAAGTAATCCATACTCCTCAGGACATCCGTGCCTTCCATGCGGCACCTCACTATATCTATGCTCGCGACCCTCATTGGATTGCGCCCTTGGAAAAACGACATAGAACGCATATTCAACCCATCCATCAATAAAGCTTTCGAGCAAGGCAAGGCGCAGCGTTGGGTTCTTTTCAACGACAACCACCAGCCTATTGGGCGTATCGCAGCCTTCATTGATGGCAAGCGCAATGCCCAGGGAGGAAAAAAAGACGGTGGTATTGGGTTCTTTGAATGTGTCAATAATGAAGAGGCGGCCAATATGCTTTTTGATGCTGCCGAACAATACCTCGCGGCAGCAGGCATGGGGGTTTTCCACGCCCCTGTGAACTTTGGCGAGCGCGATAAATTCTGGGGGTTGCTCATCGAAGGCTGGTATGCGCCATTATACCACGAAAATTACAACCCACCCTACTACCGACAATTTTTTGAAAACAGGGGCTACCTGCCGCAAGAACAGATATTTACTTTTGGTGGCAAAGTTGAAAACCTTGCTTATGAACGCCTCACGGAAATTTCCAAAAGAGTTCGCGAACGCTATGGCGTACAGTCCAGAAGTTTTAACAAAAGCGACTTGCGAACTGAAGGCGGACACCTCGCCGCTGTGTACAATTCAGCCTTTAGCCACATGCCTCACTTCAAACCCCTCACAGGCGACCAGCTCTACGGCATGCTCAAGCAGATGAAACCCGTTATGGATCCCTTGCTCAGTTGCATCGCTTTTGCAGATGGGCAACCCGTGGGCTTCTGCGCACTCATGCCCGACCTCAACGCTTCCCTAAAGTTCGCAAAAGGAAAACTGAGTTGGTGGAAACTGCCCATATTTATGCTTAAACTCAAGTTCAATCGGCCTAAAATCGTAAAAGGTGTCGCCTTTGGCATACATGCTGATTACCAACGCAAAGGAGTTTTCTCAGAGATGGTGGATTTTCTGGCTCATGTGCAAAATGGTGCCAACCCCAAAAATTACGATGCCCTCGGCTTAGCTACCATTCGAGGTGGCAACTACGCCATGCTGAAATCCGCCACTGCTGCTTTGAATGTATTTGTAGAAAGGGTACATTTGTCTTTTGTGAAAATTGTGGACGACTCCGAGTACAAACCTTACGACAGTTCCGATATTTCTACCGTACCTCCGGGTAGTCCTCCCTCCAACAGTATTTATCCCGTTGGTTGAATATCCACAATCTACCTTGTTATGAAGAAGATTGCCTTTTTGCTGTCTGTTTCGCTGTGGCTGCTGCTGCCTGTGGTGTGTTTGCATGCCCAGCAGGGTAATCCTTTCGATTTGTCGCCACGACTCTCGCCGGAAGCATTGACTACACCAACAACTGCCGACACCCTGCCCCCTTCAACCCCTCAACAAAGTGGTAATCCCTTCGAACTTCAGCCTCGCATTACATCACCTGCTGCTCCCGCTTCGGAAAAACCCGATAGCGGCAACCCCTTCGAGAAAAAAACTCAAACAAGCCCATCGCAACCCACCCCACCAGCCACAAACGCAACAATATCCCCTTCCAGCAACCCCACACCTGCTACCGAAGGCCAACTACTCGTCGTCGTCGCTGGGTTATTAGGACTGAGTACCATCATCCTTATTTTTTTCAGGTCGCTATTTGGGCGTATCTACAAGGCTTTGTTCAATGACAACCTGCTCACCCAGCTTTACAGGGAACGAGAAGCCGGTATGATTGGGCAATTTTTTATTCCTTACCTATTGTTTTTCTTCATCGGAGGCTTTTTTCTATACCTATTACTGGCTCATTTCAATTGGCTGCCCCCTTGGGGCTTTTGGCAAACTTATAGCTCCCTCACCGCTGCCTTCGCAGGGGTTTTCATCACTAAACACTTACTGCTTGCATTGCTGGGCTATATTTTTCCTATTGAAAAAGAAACAAAGCGATATAGCTTTACCATCATGGTCTTTTCCATAGTAGGAGGTTTGGTCTTATTAGTCGCTTCCCTCTTATTGGCCTATACCCCTACCGACACCCACACATCTATTGTCTATGGGGTGGCCATTATCGTATTGCTGTTATACGCCATCAGGAGCATCAGAGGGCTTTTCATTGGTAACCGATTTATTTTCAACCACCAATTCCATTTTTTATCTTACCTTTGCGCCGTTGAAATAGGGCCTGCCCTTGTTTTCATCAAACTCATTACCGGCGTTTAATCGTCTCACAACTTTTGAATCCGGTTACAATTTCAATTACAAATCCTCGTGCATGGCAGCAAACGGCAAAGTGATGGAGGAAACCTACAAACGAGTAAAAAGCATTCTCATTTCTCAGCCCAAGCCTGATGAACGTTCCCCATACTATGAACTCGAAAAAAAATACAACCTTCAAATAGATTGGCGGCCTTTTATTCACGTTCAAGGTATTTCAGCAAAAGACTTTCGCAAGCAGCGCGTTCGTCCGGATGAGTTCACAGCGGTTATTTTTACCGCTAAAAACGCAGTGGATCATTTCTTCCGCACCTGTGAGGAAATGCGTATCACTATGCATCCAGATACCCGATATTTTTGCCTTACGGAAGCTATTGCTAACTACCTGCAAAAGTTCATCATTTACAGGAAACGGAAGGTCTTTGCTGGCAAGCGCGTCATTCAAGATCTCGCTTCCCCTCTCAAAAAGTACAAGGAAGAAAAGTTCCTCCTTCCTTGCTCCAACCTCGGTGCTAAAGACGTTTCTTCTTACCTGACAGAAATGAAGCTGAACTGGCAGGATGCTATGATGTACGAAACCGTTTCCAGCGATCTGTCCGATCTGAGCGACGTTACCTACGACGTATTGGTCTTCTTCAGCCCCTTAGGTATTAAGTCTCTCTTTGATAACTTCCCGGATTTCAAACAAAACGAAACCCGTCTTGCTGTCTTCGGCAGCAGTACCTATAATGCGGTCGTGGAACACGGCCTCACTGCCAATATTATGGTCAAGCCACCAGAAATTCCTTCGATGGCCGTCGCTTTGGAGTTATACCTCCAAAAAATCCAACCCCGACCAGTAATACAAACTGAAAGCCTCCTGTTTTATACAAACAGGAGGCTTTTTTGTAAAAAACTTGTCTAGAAATTCCTGCATCGAGCGAAAATTAACTATTTTTAGTAAAAAACGAGGCGGCAATCCCGATAGCTATGGGGATAGCCAATTGAGAAAATTTTAGACATTCTCTAACATTTATTCCTAGTTCCGAAGTCATTAGGAGCCTTCCCCCTCCTTCGTCGGGGTCGCTATGCTACACCCTGCCCATTCGCATGGGCAGCCCCACCTCCGCTTGTGCTACGGTGGGTCCAAGGGGTTTCGCAGCGCTAGGCCAGGCAACATCTGCCCAGTTGGCAACACTACTCTTTAGAGAGATGCTATATTCAGCATCTATTAGTTTACAAATGCAAAGGTATCCGCAGCAGAAGGCTTCTTTTCGTGATGGCTATCACAAGCACTGGGGATTTTTATCATTCCTCACTACCACCTCAATCCATCTCCGTTCGCTGCCCTCGTAGTCGGCGCATCGCGTATTGCACCGCCACCATAACCAACAGCCCTATCAAATAAGAACTGGCAAACATGAGCCATTCGTAACTATCCTTCGCCAGCGCGTCGCGTCGCCCTGCTAGCCCCCACAAATTGGCAAGCCCCCTTTTTACAAAAAATTGGGATACCAAACCCGATGCCAACATACCTGCCAAGTAACCGACTGATAAGTTCAGGGCTTCCTGCGTCAGAAAATGAGTAAACTTCTTCATCTCCTATATTTGATTGATGGAATCAAAGTTCTTGGTAGGCCGCTGCTATACGGGCTGCCAAATCAGACATATTGGCAGCATCTACACGGAGGCCGGGACGTTCAAAATTCACATCCCCTATTCTGTTCAATGGTATCAAGTGTATGTGGGTATGCGGCACTTCCAACCCAATGACCGTAATGCCAATGCGTTGGCAAGGCACCACCTTTTCCACCGCAGCGGCCACCCGTGCAGCAAAGGCCCACAACCCGGCATAAGTGGCCTCATCCAAATCGAAGATGTAGTCCACCTCTTTTTTAGGAATCACCAAAGTGTGCCCCTCCGTGCGTGGGCTAATATCCAAAAACGCTAAGTAGTCCTCCGTTTCTGCCACCTTATGGCAGGGAATCTCTCCGGCTATGATGCGGCTGAATATGCTGGCCATGATATTGGATGATTATATACCGATATTAAGAATCTCGAACTCCAAGCTGCCACCAGGCGTTGTAACCAAGGCTTTTTCGCCTATGGTTTTTCCTAGCAATCCTTGCCCGATAGGGGAATTTACGGAAATCTTACCCGCTTTTAAATCCGCCTCGCTCTCCGAAACCAAGTGGTATGTCATCTCTTTTTTGGTCTTGAGATTCTTAATCGTTACCTTGGATAAAACGGTTACTTTGGATATGTCCAACTGGCTGCTGTCTAATATGCGAGCACTCGCCAACACCTTTTCCATATCGTTGATCTTCAGCTCCAGTAGTCCCTGTGCTTCTTTTGCCGCGTCGTATTCCGCGTTTTCCGAAAGGTCACCTTTGTCACGTGCCTCAGCAATGGCCTTGGCCACTTCCGACCGACCCGTTGTTTTCAATTCCTCTAACTCATTTTTCAGCTTGTCGTAGCCTTCCTGTGTTAAATAGCTTACTGACATAATTATTTCATTTTTACAAAGTCTGAAGAGTAACGCCTGTGAAGTGTGTACACCCACAGTCGAAAAGACTTCATCTTGCTGTTGAGAAAAATATCCGGGGCATTGCCTCAGCAACGCTGGAGAAAAAAACTTTTGCGTCATCCTGTATCGAAAAGTCAGTCAGATGAAACAGTCAACGCTTCAAGTACCACAAAAAAACAAGAACGTTTTCATCCACGTGAAAACGTTCTTGCCTGCTTGTAAGTTGCAAAGATAAGGAACAATTGCGTTTGATGCAAGATATAGTGACACAGAAAAATTAACTTATCACAGGCAACCTTTTAAACCATCCTGCACCTTCTTTATCAAAAGGGAAAACCACTACCTGATTTGAATACGGAAGAACAGCAATTGGTACAGGATTGCCTGCGCGCCAACCGACGCGCTCAACGGAAGTTGTACGAGCAGTACAAACTGCCGCTCTACCGGCTATGCCTGCGCTACGCCCGTGACGAACAGGAAGCAGAGGATTTTTTACACGAGGCATTTTTGGTTGTTTTCAGAGATTTGGTGCAGTACAAAGGAAACGGCCCATTAGGTGGATGGCTGCGGCGTGTAACGATCAACGTGGCTTTGCAGCAATTGCGCAAGCAAAAACGATTACTCTACACCGACACCAACGAGGATCAAATTCCCGATATAGCAGATGAGGAGCAGGATGACTTGCCACCTGTAGCCAATATGCAGGAGCTTATCAACCACATCCAAGCACTTCCAACGGGGTACAGGACGGTTTTCAACCTTTTTGTGATCGAAAATTTTTCACACCAGGATATAGCAGCACAGCTAGGTATTTCAATAGGGGCTTCCAAGTCCCAATTGTCAAAGGCCAAGGCGATGCTTCGGCAAAAGCTGGCATTGCGTGCCGCTGTTTCCTGATGTAATGATGAACGTATGAAGCAGCATTTACATAATAATAATAACTGGGCAAACCGCATCAAGGACTGGGAGGATACCCCACATACAGAGGCTTGGGATAAGCCCTCCGCCAGGTTGTGGTCGCGTATAGAGGAAGACCTCCCCCGGAAAAGAAATAAAAAAGTCGTATGGATCGGCTGGCTATTTGGGGTAGCTGCTGCTGTCACAGTGTTGTTCTTTTACCATGAATGGTATTATCACCCTATGACCATACCAGCAAGCGTAGTACCCTCCGTTCCCAATGTCGTTCATATTGATACTATCACCCAGCCTAAAACATCGCACCAGCAACAACAGGCTCATTGGCAACCAACGAAGCCTACCTCGGCTGTTTTACTATCGCAGGGAGAAACTACCCATCAAAATGATGTTACACTTCTCGTCACTCAACCGCCTGTAAGGTCAGAGGGAAATGCCGATAATGTAGTGGAGGATATAGTGGCGGTGGCCGTTTCCTCAGATACCCTTGTGGCATCGGTTTACGAGCAGCTTCCTATAAATAATACATCAGCGCATGCTCCATCGGACTTTGTATCCATATTGGAAGTAACGCCTCTTTTGTCTATATTGCATTTCAACCCCGTTTTGTCTCAGGAACAATCGGTTATGTCTGTGGTAAGCACGCCGCCCACGCTGGGCACAAAGTGGCGCATATCAGCTACGATAGGAGGTGTGGCTGGTGTCGTCAACCAACCTGATTTCCTATTACCTGGCAGGTCTTCTGCGCTTTCTTCGCAGCAAGGGTGGGGGGCATTGGTGCGCATATCACCGGCTGCTCGTTGGAGTTGGCAAGTAGGTATGCTGCATCAAACATTCTCAGGAACACACCAAGGGAGATTTATAAGATTTATCGACTTCAACCAAGAACAGCAGCAAGGAGGTGTTTTTACCTCATCCCTTAATCTAAATACGGCACTCGTCGCCAGCTCCGATGAAACCGAAACGATAGAAGTGGAACGCGATGATACAGGTATTTGGCCTTCCGATAATCGGGTTGTGCTTAGTATTAAAGATAAACTAGAACTAAAGCATACCAGTTTGCCTTTAATGGCGGGATTTAGATTGTTTGCGTTGCACCCGTTTAGCGTAGAGGTATTAGCAGGGGTACAGTATCACCAATATCGCTTCGAGGTGATCCGTTCTGGTGTTGAAGTGATGAACCCGCATTTTAGGCTTCGACCACAAACCAACAGGCCGATGCGAAGCATAGAAGGTACAATGAGTAGTATTAATCTACTAGCGGGGCTGGAAGCATCTGTCCAAATAACACCTAAATGGCAAGCGGTGGTTCAAGGGCAGTGGCAGCCTATGCCAGATACATTCTTAGCGCAAATGGCTACTACATCCCCTCAATTACTAGCAGGTATTCGATATAATTGGTGAAAAACCAGTATTGGGCAGCAAAACATTGGAATAAAACGTTTATCTTTGGATAGTTAACGCTTTTGCTAAACCAAGCAGAAGAACATATCTCAAACTCCATGGATTTTGCCTTGTCCATCCGATACGAAGATGAGCGGGATTTGATTCTCGCCTGTATCCGCAAGGAGCGGTGGGCGCAGCAGGTATTGTACGAGGAATTCTACAGCTCGCTGATGGCTATTTGTTTGCGTTATTCAACCAGTGAAGACGAGGCGATGGACATGCTCCACGAGAGTTTTATCAAGATATTTAGGAGTATTGGTAAATACCAACCAGGCACCTCCTTGGGGGCATGGATGCGGAGAATTACGGTGAATACGGCTATAGATAGCTATCGCAGGAATACCAGAAGGCGAACGGAAGATATTGACACCGCATACGGACTTTCTACTCAGGAGGCAGATGCGATAAGTCATTACTCAGAAAAAGAAATTTTGGCTGCCGTACAAAAGCTAACGCCTGTGTATCGCACCGTTTTCAATTTGTATGTAGTGGAAGGCTATTCCCACAAAGAGATAGCCGATAAGTTGGATATTACCGAAAGTACCTCTCGTTCCAACCTAGTGAAAGCTAGGATGAAGCTACAGGAAATGTTGAAGGATAGGCTATGAGCAAGCAAGAAGAACTCACACCAATCGAGAAAGTGTTTCGGGATAAGTTGAACCAAATATCTCCCGAATACAAGCCCGGCAGTTGGGAACAACTCTCCGAGCGTATGGATAAACTTGATAAGGAGCAGATATTTGATAAAAAACTAGGGAATTCCTTAGAAGGATTGAACGTTCCCTATCGAAAGAGTTCCTGGGCGGTCTTAGCAGCACGCTTAGAACTAGAGCGTCAGCGCATTCGGGCAGTGGTCCATTACAAGGCCATGGAGATTTCGCTATTCCTTTTGCTTTTGCTACCCATTCTTCATTTTTTTCCAGGGAGTTCTATTCCTGTGTACGATGTGCCTACTCCTGCTGATCATCCTGTAGGTGTGCCTATTGCTCAAGCTCCTACAAACACGGCTCCTTCCGCCATCGCACAAAGTAAAGCGAGTACTCGTGCAACGGGTAATCTACTTACAAATAGTAAACAAACCCAGCTATCTTTTAATGCTCATTCATCAATCAGTCAGCGGGTAGTGGTGATGCAATCGGTGATGGTAACAGCTGCCCATTCATCCCCCAAAAGAGTGGGTACGGAAACGCCGATGTTAGAAGCTCCTTTTGGCCCTCAAGAACAACTTAGAGAAGCCATCGCACGGAAAGCAGAGCATGTAGCTCGGCCTTCGGATTCTTTTCAGGAAGAAGGGGCGCTCACCTCTTTAGAAAGTTTACCGCAGGCCTTACTTGATTATGGTAAGCCTGAAGAGCTACTTGAGTACATTCGCCCGCTGGAAAAACAAACATTCATTCGCGTGGGTTTCACAGGGTTTCCTGATTATAATCGAATCATCACGCCTACACAAGAATTGGATGAAGGGATTGAAGTGTCGCTCGATCGTTATGCGTTGGGTTATGGGGGCGGTATTACATTGGGAATTGAACATGGCAGTTGGGAGATAGAGATGGGTGCACTTTACGCTGCTCGCAGGTACAAAGCGGTTCCGGCACTCTATATCAGTGGTAATATACGAGATGGTTATACGGGAATAGGGCTTCGTGATTTTATCTTAAATACAGTTACCCTTCCTTTGAATTTTCGATACAATATCTTTCTCCAAAATAAATGGCGTTTCTACACGCAAGCAGGTGCTAGCTTGAATATAGTACTTGGTGCTAGTTATTACACTGCCGATCAAGATGCTTATGCAGAGGCTACTGCCGATCTCAATCTTAATGATAGCTCGGGCGAAAGTGTGGCACGCAAACCAGAACCTCTGCTTAACAAAGACCTCGTGCCTTAGCTTTTTAGAAGGAGGTTCTTTGCGTGAAAATGCCACCCTCTATGGCGACGTAGCCTTGGGAGTTAGAGCGATATATGACTCCTAATTGGAGCCTGTTTGTACAACCTACCTACCGACATTCATTCCTCCTTTTTAACCAAGGTATATGCCTTACAAAGATCAGATTCATAGCTTCAGTATCGCTACAGGGTTGAAGGTGCGGCTTTAGGTTGGATAGATCGTTGACGAGTATGTTCTGAAATGTAACTACTTCGTAGTGTTCGATTTTGCTCAATCAGGAAAATTTAGACATGCGCTAAGTGCGTACCTTTTATTCCTCCATTACTAGTTTACGTTTTTATCTTTGTTCGCGTACGGTATGGCGTCGTCCTTACCGATTTCCAAGCCACTGTATCGCGACACCCAAGCTTTGGGAGCTGAAATCAAAACTCATAAATAGCACCTATTCGACTCTCTTCAAAATAAAAAGTGATGCCCATGCCATTTTTCAGGTTTAAGGAACCGTGATAAAACTTGTGTGTACGAACGTATGATAGGTATATCTCCGTGTTGATAGCCGTGATAGAGGAGCTGCCACGATTGTAGGCTTTTTCCATGAGGGCGTTTTTATACATTGTCTGCAAGCTTTTCTCCAATGCCTGCGTCAAGAACGAGTTGTTTTTGGCTGGCTGACTGGCCTTGGCGAGTTCGGGTAGCGACGCAAGGTTCATAAGGAACCACGTGACCGCTGCCTCGTAATTGTCACCTTCCGTTGTTTTTTCATGCAGTATTTGTAGTTTTTTGGCAAGTGTATCCATTGTGGTATTTTTTATATTGCAAATGTATTTTATTTTTCAATAAAAAACAAAATATATTTTAAGAATATGTCTAAAATATACTCCAATCATGTAGCCCGTGCGAACAGTGATGAAATTAATGTATCAAAATGATTAAGGGACGGGAAAATGTGATCCCATTTTTTGGCTTGTCTTTATGCACTAAGCGTAGGAATACTTGCACAAAGCGTGTGATAAAGACAAGCCTTCAGGAAAATGAGATCAGTTATTTTCGTCAAAATGCTAAAAGATGTTGAGCTCAGTATCTCTAAGGATGAAACCGTTGATGTATAGCCTACGACTATTAGAGGTTATGTAGGAGAATTTGAATCCCTATACAAATCCCCGTACATAACCTCTATTTTTGAATAGCGAATTAAAAAACCAACGTATTTTGTGAAAAGTATATAGATAACAATTCAAACCAATTATTCGCATGCTAAAATATACCAAGGGGTATCTCCTTCTCTTGTTGGTTACCACAAGCAATATCTTCGCCCAAGATAATTTCGCTTTCGTATCTTCACACATTGATGCCAAAGCGGATCTTTATGCTAGTACTGCACAACAAATATGGAACTGGGCGGAATTAGGTTACCAAGAAAACCAAAGTAGCCAAGCGCTTCAGCAACTGCTCCGCGCAGCAGGGTTTCGGATTACGTCCCCAGTTGCTGATATTCCCACTGCATTTGTCGCTGAATATGGATTTGGAAAGCCTGTCATTGGCTTGCTAGGGGAGTATGATGCCCTGCCAGGGGTTTCTCAAGCAGCTGTACCTCATCAACAAATACAGGAAGGGTCGGCGAACGGCCATGCCTGCGGGCATCACCTCTTCGGTACGGCATCGGTAGCAGCGGCGATTGCTGTCAAGGAATGGATGGAGGCTCATGGGCAACAAGGTACCATTCGATTCTACGGGACTCCAGCAGAGGAGGGTGGTGCTGGCAAGGTATATATGGTGCGAGCGGGGCTTTTTGAGGGGGTAGATGCTGTTTTGCATTGGCACCCAGGGATGGAAACGGGGCAGATGCAGGGTCTTCGCTTGCTAATGTATCGGCTAAATTTCGTTTTTACGGCAAAGCGGCGTGCAGCAGCGGCTCCTTGTAGAGGCCGTTCTGCATTGGATGGAGTAGAAGCGATGAATTATATGGTCAACCTCATGCGAGAACACATTACCCCAGAATCTCGCATTCATTATGTGATTACGAAAGGCGGAGAGGCACCCAATGTTATTCCTGCTTTTGCTGAGGCTTTTTATTATGTGCAGCCATCCGGATAGAAGTGAAGTGAAGGCGATGTTTGATCGAATCGTAAAAACTGCAGAGGGTGCAGCACTTGGCACAGAAACTCGCATGGAATATGAAATTATCCATGGGGCATATAATCTTTTGCCCAACCAGACGCTAGCCTCGATTGATGCACCAACAATTTGAGCAGGTGGGAGGGGTAATCTATAACGATGAAGAGCTGGCTTTTGCGGAAGCTTTACTGCCTACGCTTAACAAATCGGGTATTACACTTGAACAGGCAGCCGTTGTTCAACCTTACGATGCAAGTGAAAAAACTTTTCCGGCATCAACAGATGTTGGTGACATTAGTTGGGTTGTTCCCACAGCAGGTATTCGAACAGCCACTTGGAGTGCCTTGGTGACGCCTGCCCATTCTTGGCAAGCGGTGGCCGCAGGAGGAACGAGTATCGGCCACAAAGGGATGATGGTAGCCGCTAAAACACTGGCTTTGTCCACCATTGAACTGCTTCAAAACCCTTCGATATGTGTGATAGCCGCTCGACAGGAGTTAGATGGACGTATCGGTAATGATTTTCAATACTATCCATTGCTGGGCGATCGGCAACCTCCATTGGATTACAGAGACTAGACAAGCCGTATTCCGGCTGCTGCTAGTCATTGGTATGAAAAACAGATTCAGCAGTTCTATTTAAACTCCTTGAGATTGGTGGCAATCGAAATTTGATTGACTCCCCCTGCTAGGTGGAAGGATGTACGCCCGTAGTCAATTCTAAATCGATTGATTTTGATACCAGCACCAAAGGTAATACCGGATAAAGTGCGGTATTCATCCAATGAAAGTTCCTTGCGGGTAAGGTAGCTATAACCGAGTCGCAAGCGGAGGTTTTCTTTTGCGCCAATGAATAATTCGCCATTAAAAACAAGGTGGCGGGCGAAATTGTCCAACCATATTTCCGATTTGCTTCGCTCTGTATCCACATCGCCGAACAAAATGGCGGATTCTACTGCATTCGGGTCGTCGTATAAAATGTTCCAACGATCGAGATAGCGATAGACGACTGAAAAACGAAAGGGTAGGTGCTGCAAACGTTTGCTAATACCCGCCTGAAGCTCAAATGGAAGGGGTTCTTTGTTGCCATCGCGGTAAGAAGTCAATTGGGTGCCTGCATTCTTCGCGACTGCTGTGATAATCAACTGCCGCGCGGTATCAAGATAGAGCAATGCAAGATCTGCGGTAAGACCTAGCGACTGGTAATTGGCCAAACGCGAAGTAATAAAACGCAGATTGATGCCACCGTAAAGACGTTCGTCCAAGTGTCGCCCGGCACCAATGGTGATAGCGTTTTCTACGGCTTTGAAGGTGCCTTCTACTTCACCTAACGTATTGGTTTCGTCAAATTTACCGTAGTTGGCATACCGAATACCCGTATGGAAGGTAATGCCTGTTTTGGGGTGGTGTATCGCTCCAGCCGCATAACCATACTGGATGCTACCAGGATGAAAAGCATGGCTAAAGCTTAACTGTTGGTGCATTTCCGGATTCAGTGCGGCAGGGTTGACAGCACCGATATTTACATCGTCATCCATGACAGCAATGTGTGTTCCTCCCAAGGATGAAATACGTGCTGATGGAGAAAAATTCAGAAATTCATACGTAAACAATCCTCCTATCTGGGCTTGTAACCAAGAAGAAGAGAGGCAAAGCAGGAAGAGTAGTCTGTAGTTCATAAGCTAAGCAATTTGGCGGAAAATACAATTTTACCCGATTACAAAAGTAGTCTATTGAGGAGTCGATTCAGCTGTTTCTGCCAACCAAATAGTTTGGCAACGGCCATTATCGCATTGCATTTTCTTTTTCAATGCTCCCCTTTCATCGTATAATTTTAGTTCGCCATGTTCATTATCACCGTTTAAATAACTGCCTTCTGCAGCTAACGTACCGTCGCGGTAATATTCCCGAAATGGGCCATTTTCTTCGTTATTCACGAAAGTAACTTCTTCTTCAAGTTGGCCATTATCGTAATATTTGTACCAAACACCTGTCATGGCGTTCTGTTCGTATTGGCCTTTCTGCCTCAACTGTCCGTTATCGTGGTACGTGCGATAAGCATCCGTAAAAAGCCCCCGATGATAATGTTCAACGATACTGGTGTCACCTTTTTCATTGAATAAAACCCGCAGGCCGTGCAAGGTGTCGTTTTGAAACATGGCAGTTTCAACTACAGTGCCAGCAGCATTGACAACCGTGTAAAGACCATGACGGGCAAAATCATCCTTGCGGCGAACCCAGGTTGCTGTATTGCCATATTCATCCTGCTCCGACACCTGTTCGACGGGGGTCTCGCAACCTATAAAAAGAGCCGTCAGTACATGTAATAATAGTAAAGAAGAAAAACGATTCACGACAAGAATAGCAGTTTTTTAAAAAAAATAAAGAGTATGCCTTTTGCCACAGACATACTCTTTAACGCGATCCTTCGGGGGCTGGTATGCGTTAACGCAATCAGCTCACGACATTGCGTCCAATACTTTCGTAGTGGAAGCCTTTTTCCTGCATCATTTCTAAATCATACAGATTGCGGCCATCAAAAATAACCGATGCCTGCATCAATTCTTTCATCACTTGGAAGCTGGGCGTGCGGAATACACTCCATTCGGTGGCGATGGCTAGCGCGTCGGCTCCGATAAGTGCTTCATATTGGTCTTGGCCGTAAAACAACCGATCTCCGAAAATATGTTTTACATTATCCATTGCTTCGGGGTCGAACACCCGAACCTTAGCACCTGCTTCTAATAGTAGATTGATAGTGTAAATGGCGGGTGCCTCGCGAATATCATCGGTATTGGGCTTGAATGCCAATCCCCACAAAGCGATGGTTTTGCCAGCCAGATCATGGTTGAAAAAAGCCTTCATCTTGTCCACCAACTTGAGGCGTTGCTGGTCGTTAACAGACATCACTGATTTGAGCATGCGAAAGTCGTAGTGGTATTCTTCGGCTGTTTTAGCCAAAGCTTGAACGTCTTTGGGGAAACAACTGCCACCATACCCCACGCCTGGAAACAGGAATCGTTTGCCAATACGGCTATCACTACCCATGCCGTGGCGAACCATATCTACATTAGCACCTACGCGCTCGCACAAGTTGGCAATTTCGTTCATAAAAGTGATACGGGCTGCCAAGTAAGAATTGGCGGCATACTTAGTCATCTCGGCAGAACGCTCGTCCATGAAAATGATGGGATTACCCTGACGAACGAATGGGTCGTATAGTTGCCGCATCTTCTTCTGTGCTCTTTCTGAACGCGTGCCAATGACTACGCGATCAGGTTTGAGGAAGTCTTCCACCGCTACACCTTCGCGGAGAAATTCAGGGTTGGAAACCACATCGAATAGGTCTTCGGATAGGTTTGCTGCCATGGCAGCGTGTACCCTTTCTGCGGTACCTACTGGCACCGTGCTTTTATCAACGATGATTTTATAAGACGTGATTATTTTGCCCAATTGGCTAGCCACACCCAGAATATAAGAAAGATCGGCAGAGCCATCCTCTCCCGGAGGTGTAGGGAGTGCCAAGAAAATGATTTCAGCTTCTTCAATGGCTTCCGCGAGGTTGGTTGTGAATGACAAGCGCCCTTGGCGTGTATTGCGTTCAAACAAAAGCTCCAGCCCCGGTTCGTATATAGGTACTTCTCCGGCCTTCATACGAGCCACTTTTTTTTCATCTATATCCACGCATACTACGCGATTGCCTGTTTCTGCAAAACAAGTTCCGGTTACTAGGCCCACATAGCCCGTACCTACCACGGCAATGTTCATTGAAAATTATTTTAGGGATTTTTTAAATAAATCGGCCACAAAGATAACACTTGAAAACCTAACCCTTGGTAGAAAATGCTATATTTGAACTTACGACATGACAGGGTAGTTACCTATGAAAATAAATCAGCATTACCCTTTTCAGCATCTACTAGACGACAATTTGCATAAAAAGACACACCGCTAGGGAAAATACCTAGCCCCCTTGATAGTACTATGCGAAAAACATTACAGCATATTTACCATTCCTTCCCTGTGCAGCTATTGTTGCTCCACCTGCGTAGTAATTTGTTGCTTCTTTCTCCTTGGGTCGTGTTGTTGCTGATGATGTCGGGAAGGTTAGGGCGAAAATTGGGCTTGCAGTACCTTTTTCTCGACCCTGAATACATGGGGGAAGTAGGATTTGCGAGTTTTTTTCTCAACGGAATGGCATTGGGTGGTTTTTTCATGAGCTGGAATTTGACTACCTACCTTCTTACCGCTCACCATTTTCCGTTTTTAGCCAGTTTATCTAGACCCTTTTCTAAGTTTAGCCTCAATAATTTATTACTGCCACTTGTGTTCGGTGGTTTTTACTTGTTTCTTATTGGTTACTTTCAACAGGCGTATCAAGTTTTACCTCTGTCTGCTATCTTAATACATTTGTTGTCATTAGTGTTGGGTGCGTTGACGTTGATAGCGGGCTATTCGCTTTATTTCAACTTTACAAACAGAGACATTTCCTACTACGGCAAGCGCTATGCTCCACCTCCCAACTTGGTAGATTTGCACTTTTTGCCGGGTAGGCGCGGTATGGAAGTAGATTACATTAAGCTAGACCAAAGCCGCCTAAAAGTATGGACTTATTTGAATGAGCGATTACGCCCAAGGTTGGTGCGTAGTGTTGCGCATTATGAGTCGCGCATGTTGCTGGATATTTTCCGACAAAATCATCTTAATGCACTAGCACTACAGTTGATTTCCATGATGATGCTATTGTTGTTGGGATATTTAGTAGATTGGGAATTATTCAGGATTCCAGCGGCTGCTAGCATCATCATATTATTCAGTTTGTTGGTAGCGGTGATGGGGGCACTTACTTATTGGTTTGCAGAATGGAGGGCCATCGTTATTATTCTGTTATTGGTGGGTATCAATTTCATTACCACTTTTCCTGCTTTTCATCACGTAAATCTCGCTTATGGGTTGCGGTATGACACCATTCAGGCTCCCTATAATTACTCGGCTTTGCAAGACTTATGCCGTGAAGAGCGAATCACCCAAGATAAAATTGCCACTCAAGCTATCTTAGATAATCGACTGAAATTTGCCCCCTATTCATTGAGGCGAAAGCCCAAGGTAGTTATTCTTTGCGCAAGCGGTGGCGGTCTGAAAGCAGCTACATGGAGCATGAAAGTATTACAAACAGCCGATAGTCTTAGCCAGGGGAAGTTGCTGGATAGAACCATCCTGATGACAGGAGCATCTGGTGGTATGTTGGGCATGGCTTATTTGCGGGAATTATACTGGTTGCAGCAGCAAGATATAATTCCTTCCAGCAATAATCCGGCATATATCGAGGATATCAGTAGTGACATCCTCAATGCACTGGCTTTTACTTATGTTTCTAATGATTTATTTCTGCCTTGGCGTAGGTTTGAATATGCAGATCAGTACTGGTTTTTGGATCGGGGGTACGTTTTCGAGGAACAGTTTAATAACAACACACACGGCATACTGAACAAGCCAGTAGTTGCTTATCGCCAAGCAGAGGAGACGGGGCAAATCCCGATGCTTTATCTTACGCCTGCTATTGTCAATGATGGCAGGCAGATGGTCATATCCCCGCACCCGGTTGCTTTCATGATGCAGCCCCCTACGGGCGTTGGTAAAAATGGGCGTTATGAAATCGATGCAGTGGACTTTCGAGCCTTGCTGGCTGCTCAACAGGTGGATAGCCTTCGCTTCTTGACGGCCCTACGCATGAATGCTACTTTTCCCTACGTGCTTCCTACGGTACATTTACCGACTACCCCCGGAGTGTCGCTGGTCGATGCGGGATTTAGGGATAACTACGGCATTCAAGCAGCCACTCGGTTTATACATGTCTATCGCGATTGGATTCTTTCGCAAACTTCAGGTGTTATTTTGGTGCAAATCAGTAGCTCCGAAAAAATAGAACAGATACCAGCCAATACGTCAAGAGGTATTATTGAATCCATCTTCAACCCCTTGGGGATTGCGGGGAAAGTACTCGCCGTACAGGAGTTAACTCACGATAACAATCTAGGGCTTATCAACGACTTACTTGGAGAGAAACATTTCCATCTCATCCGTTTTATTTATCACCCTGTGAATGACAATAAACTGGAAGCGTCTGTTTCTTTCCATCTCACAGCGCAGGAAAAGCAGGATGTACTAAGGGCGCTTCAACTTGAAAATAATCGGAAAGTATGCAGTACCTGATGTCGCTTTTGCGCTAAGGGACGGAAAAAAAATAAGTGATCCCATTTTTGGTCTGGCTTTATGAAAAATGGGATCAGTTATTTCCATCAAAATGCTAAGAAAATTGTGTCTTTGCTCCGTGATTTCAAAACACGTAGCGCTTACGCCTCTAAAAACAACCACCCCGCAGTTTACACTATGGGGCGGTTGTTTTTTACTTCTTGCTGTTATCAGGAAAGCCGGGCTGCAAGCCCTACAAGCATAGTCCGTCGTAGCGAGGACGCTACGACGAGCTGGGGAATTAAAGCTCAGAAAGGCTACTAATAAACTCATTGAAACTATCCGAAATTAAATATAGATTCGAATAATTTGAATCATCTTCATTCGTGTAATTAACTTCATGTTCATGATTCCAAAAATACACTTTACCATCTATTGGAATCCAAGCATATTAAATTACCTCCAGGTCATGTGCAATTGGAAAAATTGAAGACCGTAACCGTTTTTCTAAAACCTTATAATCACGAAAATACTCCATGAAGTTATCATATTTTCCATCGTAAATTGCAAGAAAATAATCAACAAATGAATCTGCGATTTGTCCATTTTCTATAAAAGTAAAAACTGCTGGGTTCACATCTTCCTCCATTATATTGAAGAAGATGCTTGATGTATTGCTCTGGAAAATTTATTTCCAACTCACTCTCAAGCTCTTGAATAATTTTTAGATCAAGGCCATTCTGTGTCAAAAAACTACCATTCTAAATATATTTTATCGTTGCCACCACCTTAGACGTTCCCACGTGGAAAACCCACCATCATGTCCTGTTCTACGATGAACACTGGATTCAACTAACTCCATCTGTCATAATTTTGGTGATGATGCCAAGTATATCCCTAGCAGTTGAATCATACCCTGCAGCTTCATTTGCTGCACGAAAATCTTGGCTTCTACTTCGTAGGAGATATTTTTACTCTATTTGGCCTTTCCTTGATAAAGATGGTCTGAAAAATCTGGGAATCCTCTAGCATCAAAAGGAACACCTGTTACAGGGTGTTTACTCCCAGCCAAATGACTATTTCGATTCGCAGTGGGCAGTTTTGAGTTTATAAATTCTTGAACTCGTTCGGCTCCAATTGAGCAATGAATCCGATTAAAAAGTCTTGTCCAGCTTGTTCAGTCGAATACTCCTCACCTCGAAATTCTGCTTTAGCAAAATTAAATGCTACATCGCTAAACGCCACTGCTGCTGCTTTAGCATATTTTCTCAGGGCTTTACAAAGGTAGCATTCCAGTTATGCCTGACCACGCTACATCACCAATGTCAATATTCTCACTTTCCATGCAGTATTGCTGGCATTCCTGCTGCATAATTAACGGCACCTTGTAGAAAATAATCAATTCCAGCTCCTGCTGCTCCTTTTATAAATTGGACATATTGGACACTGTCCATCGGGATCGTTCAGCAAAACAGGATTATTCCAAACGTAAGAATACGGCGACTTATCTACCTGACATTTGGATGATCCGCAAGCGGATACGCCCGTAAGCCTCCCCCACCGCCGGATCTTGCCATCTCGCTCCAAATTCATACAACCCCGTCGCCTCATCCTTCTCCTTGCCATTATAGCGATAACACTGCGATGCCGTTCAATGCTCAAGCCACATTTGTGCTTCTTTAAGCACCCTCCAAAGCTACACTTTTTTCAGTTAAAATCTTTCCATAGAGGTTAAGTACGGGGAATTTGTATAGGGATTCAAATAAGATTTTTACGTTAGGCAAGGAAAAGGTTCTTTTGCTTAGCCTTAGCTAAGGAAAATGGTTCTTTGACGCAGCATGGCGTAAAAAGATATTTGAAGCGCATACAAAATTCTCCTACGTAACCTCTAATAAAAAGAAAAAAAGGAATACGTCCTGTTCGCTGCTCCGTTGGGGCAGGTGTTAGGGGGCGGTTGTACTTTCGCTTCTTGCTGTTATCAAGAAAACCGGGCTGCAAGCCCTACAAGCATCGTCCGTCGTAGCGAGGACGCTACGACGAGCTGGGGATGCTTGAGATTGTCTTCCTCTGGGCCGAGTTCAGGATATTCCTCCAACTCATCAGCACGATCTAAAATGTCTTTCGCGATCTTATGTGCCTTCTTTCCTCCACCGTTAAAGTCGATGATTTGACGCAAACGCCGCTGGGCATTTGCTGTATATCTCAACTTCATAATCCAAGGGCAGTTTCTACTTCTTCGCGAGAATAAATTCTTCCTGCGGCAATATCTTCATCAGATGCGCGGGAACGAGCTACAAGCTCTTCCACCGTCATTGGTTTTAGCGACGCTTCGTATGCTGCCCGATCAAAACTATAGTCGGCATCTTTAAGTGCCTCACTTACCGCATACATCACTCGGATTAACTGCTCGTCTCCTAGCTGGATACGCTCCATTAATTGTTGCCTCATTAGATCCACGCCCATGACATTGGGTTTGATGTGATAAAATTGTGTCTGCATAAAGATAAACGCTTTATGGTTAAAAAATTCACTTCCACGGATGATATTTTTGCACAGCGGCAACATTTCTGCCAATACTAAGGGTAATCAGCCTGACTTTTGCTTTGTTAATTAAGAGAAAATTGTGTCTTTGCTGCGCGATTTCAAAACACGTAGCGCTTACGCCTCCTAAACACAACCACCCCACAGTTTGCACTACGGGGCGGTTGTGTTTTTACTCTTGCTGTTATCTGGAAAACCGGGCTGCAAGCCCTACAAGCATAGTCCGTCGTAGCGAGGACGCTACGACGAGCTGGGGGAAAGCTTACGCCTCCTAAAAACAACCACCCCGCAGCTTGCACTAGGGGGTGGTTGTGTTTTTATTTCTTGCTGTTATCAGGAAAACCGGGCTGCAAGCCCTACAAGCATAGCCCGTCGTAGCGAGGACGCTACGACGAGCTGGGAGAGGACTTTCGAGGCTAATTTATTATAATGTACGTCAAGAGCGGTACCACCAAATAGCTCAATAATAAAATCTTACTGCTTCTTCCATATTCTTCATTGAGCCACTTTTTATTGTTTACCATCGCTAAAATCAGTATTAACAACACTGATACTCCCTGAAAAATCAATAACATCATGTAATATCCAAGTCCTTCGCCACCTGCTGAATTAAATATTCTGAACAGTAAATATGCTACAACCAATGTGTATAAAATAGTTATCGTGGATAATGTTGAATTAAATTTCATGGAATTTAATCATTACAGTTAGTACATTCCCAATCTTTTCCATTCCACTTATACGTACCTTCTTTCAGTTGACTGATATTATTAATAAATGTGGAGATGCTATGACTTGATTCGTCTTCATCATCATTCTGCTCGTCCGCTCCTTGTTGTCTTTGATTTGCAAGCCAAGGAGCATCCATAATGCCACCTTCAAACATTCCTCCTTCTTGAGTAAATTGTTGTGTAAAAATCTAGGCTCAGCTTGTAATCCCTCTGCTTGGAACGGATCAAAATCAGCTACTAAGGTTATTGGAACACCTTTCACTCCTCTTCGTTTGGCCGCTTTTAATAGTGCCTTTACAAATCCTTTCCCAAAAGCTCCACCACTACTATGGGTCATAACTTTAATCGTTTCTGTTACATATCCATTCTCATCTACTATCATATCCAGAATCTGATTCGCATATTCAGCCCCAGTCATAAAACCGTTTGCTAACCTTGACCCTCTTGATAATTCATTTCCACCATGCACGAATAAAGATCTACTTGGATCTTCACCAAAGTGCCTTTCAACCCCATTTGCAAATGAACCCCAATAAGATCGACTTCCTTGATCACTCTTGTTAGGAGTGAAACCATTTATAAAAATGACCAGCCTGCCATCAGGATCAACTGCATTCATCGGTCGATTAAGCACATAGCTATAAGGGGAATGAGGAGCATACAATTCCGCCAACGGATCCACAGCATTCCACCTCCCCACCGCCGGATCATAATACCTCGCCCCATAATCATACAACCCCGTAGCCTCATCTTTCTCCTTGCCGTTATAGCGATAACACTGCACTGCCGTTCATCACAACCTCATGCGCAGGCCTAGCTGTAGGCCTGTCATCCAATAGTTTTGGCGTAGGTCATAGCCGTTGCTGCTCAATGCACGAGGTAGGTCTTAAACCACGGCTCGGCTAGCAGGCTGTAGCGGCTTCGCAAGTTGTAGGCCAGCGATACACTGCCATAAGGAGGTCGATGCTTGACTCTTGAAGATGGGCAATACATCCCTATCTCCTTCCTGTCCAAAAGCGATGGGTTCCATTGTCGCGGGTGAATAGATGGCACCGCGGGCATCAAATAGCAGATTCAAGTGTGCCCCAACCTGCACGCCTGCTCGCAGTCGATTCCACTTCCATTCGTAACCCACCAGCACGGGTATCTCCACAAAGCGCAAATGATTAGAACGCGTCTCGTCGTATGCGGCTACAAACACGGTGTCGCGCCCTACAATTTCTCCATTAGGACCAAAAATCACCGATACATCCATACGGCTTCCTACCCGGTACGTAAATTTATCGTTGATTTGCGTGTAAAACAACCCCGTTTTCATGCCCACACCCGATGCGCCACTCACCCCTATCCGCGCACCTGCCGTCCATGAAATTCCTGCCGATTCACTCTGTTGTCTCAGTGCCTCATACGCACTGCTCTCGTCCGTTTTGGCTTCCAGCAGCAGGTGGGCATACGCAGGTCCTCCCAGTATTTCCAAATCAAAGAACAACCCCTTCTGCTTGAAGGTGGCACACTTAAGCGCGCCATCTGCAAACAGCCGTTCATTAGGCATACTCACCGTTCCCCATGAGCGTTTCGGCAACGATGCCACTACCTGCTGATGCTCGCGCTGGTGTGGATAGCCACCCTACTAGTCTCTTTTTCATTAGCATCCTCCGCTCGCACTCGCTCAGTTGGTGCGTCCGTCGTGCCCATGCTTACTACGCGTTCCTTTGTTTCCGACAAGGGCGCGGTAGGCTGCGACATCCGTTTGTCCACCGCATTGTGGCGGGCAGCCATCCGCTGGCGCTTAGTAGCATCTTTCGCTATCGATGCTGCTGCGGTATCTTTTCTTTTCTGCTCCACAGGCAGTACTTGCACCGCAGTTGATTGCTTCTGTACAGCGGCTACAACCTCGGCTTCATGCGCCACAACTGCAGCACTAGCCGCTAAGGCCGAACGCTCAGGTACAGTCGTTTCTATCGTTGGTAGGGCTACAGGAAAGGCACCCGTATCAGGCAACTGCCCCGGCCATAGCCATACAGCCCCTACCGCTACCAGCAGCATACCTGCGCCTCCCCATAGGAGTCGCTTGCGTCTTCGCGCCTGATTGCGTGCCGTGGCTATTCGCGCCCACATATCTTCAGGCACTTCAGCCGTAGCTTCTTTCAGGCGGCGCCCGAACAATTCATCTATTGGATGCTGCATGTTGTTCATATAGCAAGTCGTTGCAAATTTTCGATTTGGGATTGTAACATTTTCGGGCTTTTACCAACTGCGACCGCGATGTGCTTTCCTGTATGTCCAGCATTTCCGCTATCTCCGCATGGCTATACCCTTCTATGGCATAAAGGTTAAACACCACCTTATAGCCTTCCGGCAACTGCCCTATCAGTTTCAACAACTCCTGCTCCCCCAAGCTGGCATACGCATCGGGGGCAATAGGGTGCTCCGGAAACTGCTCCACAGCTATCTGTTCATGGCTGAAGTACTTGCGCTGGTTGTGCTTCAGCGCCGTATTCACCACTATTTTCCGCATCCATCCCTCAAAGGAGCCTTTGAATGCATAGTGTTGCAGGTTGTCAAAAATCTTCACAAACGCCTCCTGAACCATATCCTCCGCTTCCAGTCGATGCCGGGCATACCGCAGGCACACCGCCATCATCTTTCCGGCATACTGCTGGAAAAGTTGCTGCTGGCAATGAGCGTTCTCTCGGATGCAGCCGTTTATCAACTCTTGCTCCGTCATCTGACGTCTGTGGCGGGCTGTCCACCGCTTTAGTTAATGATACCTTATGAGGGGCGTTTCGCTGCCTAAACAGTAAAACGAACTTACAATATACGACCTTTCCCCCAATAAAGTGTTCATTCCCCTGCCATATTTAACACTTCTGCAAAAAAAAAGCCGGACTCCACTATCGAAGCCCGGCTGCGGTGTTCCCCCATTCCACATCGGTTCACACCTAAACTATTTGTACAGATGGAAAAAATTTACTTTTTATGTAGGGCGCCCCCCTGTGGAAATTACGCTTCGCTATTCCACAGGGTCAGGCTATCCGCTGCATCCCAGCCTTGGGGCTGGGGTTCCGCTGCTATCCTTGGCGCGGGCTGGTCTTGCGCTTCCTACCTATTGGTTTAGTATTACCATTTTCTTAGTGGCAGCGTATTGGTCGGTTTCCAACTTGTAGTACAGCAACCCTTTGGCCGCAATGTCCTTCGCATCCACCAATAGTTGGTTGTATCCAGCAGCAAAATACTGGCGGTATTGTTGTACCACTTTGCCGTGTGTATCATAAATGGTCAGCGTCACATCACCTGCCTTGGGTATCTGGAAACCAATTACGGTTTGGTCGCCGAATGGGTTGGGGCGGTTCTGCTCCAAGAAGAACGATTCTCCTTCTTTTTGTGCCGGAGCAAAGTTCAGTGCTATAGGGCGCAAACTGTCGTCTAGGCCATAAGCCTCCGCCTTCAAACTGCGCGATGTAATCGCCACCGCTTCACTCATTCTTCCGTCCTCCAATGCCCGGAATCGCAATCCCATCAGCGTGCTTTCTCCCTGTGTCAGCCCTGCCGCTGTGGCATCAGCGTCCCAGCTTACGGTGATGATGCCGCGCGCTGCCATCTCTGTATTCAGGTGTGCCATCGTCACCAAGCCTTCCTCCACGGCTTCCAACGCTAGCGTGGCGGGGTCAAATTGTAGGGTCATTTGCAATCCCTGCACCTCATCCATAGCATCCGCTGGCATAAACATCGCCTCTACGGTTTCCCCAGCACTAAACTGCTTGTCGTCGGTTCGCAAGTAATAGACCTCATGTGTAGCCCGCTCTTCTCCGCTATCGTTAGCATTGGCTACGACATTGCCGTTGATATCGCCAATTTTCACCGCTATGAAATCCAACCCTCCCATATTGTGGGTCAGCAAGGGAATGCTGG
Organism: Saprospiraceae bacterium; assembly: GCA_041392765.1. Classification (GTDB taxonomy): domain Bacteria; phylum Bacteroidota; class Bacteroidia; order Chitinophagales; family Saprospiraceae; genus Lewinella. Next base: position 25,774 of record JAWKLL010000008.1, on the reverse strand, counting down.
CCGATTCTGGGAAAGGCTCCAACCAAGGGTTGCTAGGGTCTGGGAACTCAAAGCTCGCATTGATAAACCGCCAACTGTTGTTGTTCGGAAATCCTTGCGTAACACCCAACACCGCTTTGCGTAGGTGTACCAAGTCCAAGGTAGTCACCGTACCCGAGTTGTTGATGTCCGCTGCTATCAATTTATAGGGCGAATCCAACAACTGCACATTCAAAATGTGCTTAGAAATCAATACAATATCGAAGGTCGATACGCCATTCAGGTAATCCTGTGGACTGTAAGGAGTAATCATGTATTCCTCGGCTGTTTCCAACTCGAAGTTGAAGATACCGTCATCCTCCGTCATCATCATGTAGTTCATCAAATCGTTGCGAGGTGTCACTTCTACCCCCGATACGGGCTGCCCGGCTTCAGTCAATATTAACCCAGACACTACACCCATTGCAGCAGCAGTTGTACACAATCCTTGGTTATCGGTCAGGTTCAGCAGCACATCGCAAGTGGTGTAGTTGGTACCTACTGTACCATCAGGTTGAACAGCCGTTGGGTTGTAGGCCGAGTCCCACAGATATACCCGGAGGGGCACAAAACCGATTTCATCACAAGTCAACACCAAAGCAGGGTGATTGGGAAAGCCACATCCGTTCCATCGGCTAGTTCATCAATACGATGGATCGTAAAACGCAATGGCCCGTACAATCCTGTCCCGTTTGGTTCACAAACAACTCGGCGTTGATAGCCACTGCCGCCACGTCAATATCCCCGTCGCCGTCTGCATCCACATTGGGTTGCTGAGCCATTAGGTTGACACTCATTACATTGGTACAAATCAAACTAGTCGCCATACAGTCAACCACCGAGAAGTCAACAAAAGACGTGACTACATTGCCACAAAAATCATTGGCGCGTATGCGCAGGCGGTGGTTGCCAATAGGAAATGTACCTGTAGCCGTATAGTTGGGGTACGCCCCCCCTAATGTCATACTGCCAGTGAACTGCCCGGTGGAGTTTACATCTACCGCCAGCATTAATGATGGAGGTGATGCCGCGCATCCATCCGCCACGCTGAACGTGATGGTGGCCGTGCCCTGGCAGGTAGTAGCATTGGTACAGAAAGGTGCAGGTGCAGTAGGTGTAACCACGGGAGGGGTCGAGTCTATCACCTTAATCATCTGTGTATATTTCCAGTGACCGATACTCTGCAACGTTGTCCAGTATCCTTGTGGGTTGGTTTGCCCATTGCAGGCAGTACTGCGTGTGCCTGCCGCTGGAAATCCATTCAAGGGGTTGTTATCTGCATCCAAATATGCCGCTGTGCTATTAGGCCGACGAATCAACCAAACATCCTGCATACCGGGTTCCTCCATACAACCGGGGTTTCTTTCTACCGTTATGGGCGGGGAAAACCATCGTATTCGCACCAGTTAATGACGGTATATGTGCGGAATATTTTGTAACAAGCACCATCACCTGGCACCGTAAAGGTCTGTTCTGTTACATTGACTGCGAAATTATCACAGCCTGCATTTTCTATCACTAGGGTATCAGCCCCTGGTTCTGCACAATCGCCTACCACATCCCTTGGGAACTTGATGGCGTAGTTCGTAGCCGGGTTGATACTAATCAATTGCTGGCAAGAACTGCTATTGCCAGACGGATCCGTAACGGTAAAGCTCCGTATCACCGAACCTAATCCACAGTTTTGCATGGTAACTACCGGGGTCAATTCTTCTACTACGATACCCGTGCAAATATCCACTCCTTGCGCCATGCCAAACAAGCCTTGCAGCACTTCCACGTCATTCAAATCCGTATCGGTTGACAGGTCGGCACAACTGATATTGGCGGGCTGTGGCGCACACATAACGGGGCTGTATTATCCACAATGGCTACATCCGTAGAGCAGGTGTTGTAGTTCCCCACCACATCTGTTACCAATAGATCCACGCGAATAGTATCGCCAGCTTCGCAGCAGTAGAAGTTTACGGAAGGGCTCAAGGGGTTGTTATCAATGGAGCATCACCACAGTTCTGTGGATTGAAATCAATCTGCGACGGATTTGTAAGCTCACGGGTCCACAGTTGTCCGAACTCCCTTCATCGATATCAGCCGCCATAATAATACCCTGTCCGTTACCACCCAACGACATATGAATGAGGTCGTCACACACGGCCGTAGGAATGGCATAATCCGCCACCCGGAAAGGGCAAGATATGGTACTGGTATTACCACAATCATCCGTTGCGGTGTATCGTATAAAGTGGTTACCCACCGGCACATTCGTTACTAAACGGTTGGCATTGCCATTGATGGTAGCGTGTACCGTAGCTTGTGTATTAAAGCCAATAATCTGTCCGAATGGGTTGGTGATGGGTACTTGTGTATTCACCACGATTTCGGTAGTATAGGTCCAGTTGCTACAATCGTCGGTTATCGTTGGTACGGGAGCCATGAAGGATGCTGTACAGATGCTGCCTTGGGTGGCATATACCAATGTATCGGTTAAACCATTGTTATCGGCATCGCCAGCCGTACAAGTGATGATGGGAGCAGTGCGGTCTCCGATAATAATGGCCTGATCAAACTGTATCAAATTGCCGGGGTCACAATCATCGAAGATAACCCACTGGCGAATAAATTGCTCGGTACCTGTACAAAGCTGTACGCGGGGTCTGTCTTCGTAGGTAGCCAGCATATTGCAGTAAACAGGTGCAATATTGAATGTTCCGCTCGCCGTCAAGATAAATGGGTAGCCCGTAACAGAAGGATGGGGGTTGCCGTTCGGCAATGCTTGGAACGTAGCACCGCAAGAAATATTCACTGTCCGGGGTGGCGTATTCACCTCCTCCAACGAAATCGGGTTGAACTGTATCTGCTGGGTACAGGTATTGCTATTGCCTGCCTGATCCACCACCCTAAAAGTACGGGTAATGGTAGAAACGCTGCAATTGCCGCCATTCACAAACTGGTCGGTAAAAGTAACGGGAGGGTTCAGCATACAGGCATCATTCACGATAGGGGCACCAAGGAGATCTACACTGGCGGGGTTGTTGATCAAACCTTGTATGCTACTGCAATACAACGGCAACGAGATGTCGGCTGTAACAGCACTCAGGCCTACTACTTGGCCGTTGCCTTGGCTGTAAATAGCGTATTGATAGTTTCCTGTCGTGTTGCCATTATACGCCATCGTCAGCAAGGTATAAGGCATACCCGGCATGAGCATGACGTGCAAGCGAGTGACTCCGTTAGCAGCGGTAGTATAGTATCCTTCGCCAGCAGGCAGGGGTTCGCCTACGCCCACGATACCCTGACAAGGCCCTTGGAATGGGTTAAAAGTACCTTGGTAAAGACCAAAAACACCTCCACCAGAAGTATTCATATTTAGCTCGATGGTGTAAACATCCGTTTGGGTTACATTTATTTCCTGTAGCGTGTAATAGTGGTTGCCACTAGCGGGTGCTACTGCCGGATTGTAGCAAGAGAAGTTGTTTGGCAAGAAAGTGGATGCACTGGCATTGATTGCACCATTCAACAGTTGTACTTGATTGGTGATAGCTGGCATCGTATTACCCGGAGGGCAAGTGATACTGGGGGCATCCACATCGAAAATGTCAATCTGCCCATCACCAATAAAGAAGCCAGCTTCAGACATGACGCGTACATTCAAGCGGAAGCCTACGTGAGTGCCATTGACGGTATTGCCAATAGGAAAACCATTCTGATCGTAAACCGTCACGATGAAGTCATCCATACAGGGATAATCTCCTGCCATGACCATCTCGGGGGTGATGATGGCTTCACAATCATCGCCTAAGGTTACATTTACCAAAGCGACTACGGCAGTATTAGGCTGGTTGGGCACCGTCACTGTTTTACTAACAGTGGTGGTACAACCGGGGTCGGCAGGGTTTCCGGGGCTACCCATACCTGCATCGAAGGTATAACTGACGGTATGAACGCCCAAGCCCAACAACTGAGGGTTGAACACCGTTGCTACCTGCCCGTTGATTCGGAACGAGCCTGTGCCGGCTATACCGCCTGTTTCTGCTGTGAGCACGAGGGGTGCGCTCGTCATACACAGGGTGTCTGGTATGGTAGCTAATGAAACATTGGGGTAGTAACAGGTATTACCAATACTAAGCGTGGTAGTGCCATTGCTTACATTTACGTTGAAGCCTAGTGCATCTACATGCCGAATAATGATGCGATGAATGCCGCTAGCAACCTCCGTTAAGGTTTCGCCAATGACGGACACAGGAGTACCCGGCGGGTTGGGGCTAGTATTGGAAAACGCCCCCGTGGTGCCAGCCACTACCGTCCACACCTCGCCAACCCCAGTAGTGTTGACGGTGATGGTGTCAAGGAACTGGCCATTATTCTGGGTGGTCGCGTTATTCAAGCAATGACACCGTACCAATGAGGACGGGCCACCTCCTAGTAAGATAGATTGACTGTACCCCGCCATCGCCACCAAAGAAAACAGCACCCATAGCAGCCAGTGCCGGATGTCCGATAAGTTGGTAAAAAATAGCAGGGATGCAGCACCCCGACGCATCGGTATGCCATAGTCCATGTTTGCGAGCCTGTTGCGTGTTCCGTGCTGATACGGTAACAACTCCATGTTTCTGTGTTTCATGTTCGTTCCGGTTTTTTAAGCAAGCTCAGGGCCTACCTTCTGATAGTGTTCAATTCGCTTGGCAATGTTTTTGGTTTACATAGGGATACCAGGCTAATAGATGCCACGACACCCATCAGTAGATGATGAACACATCCAAATCTGAATCCTGAAATTCCTTATTCTCTAAGAATACAAAAGGCGTGCCAAAAAATTGAACTGTTTATTTTTATCCCGTCCCCTAGGTTTTATTGCCAAAACAAGGTTCAGGAGAAGAAAGCATTGCCTTCCAAATTTCAACTATTGTTTTGGGGATAACAACCAACGCTTATTTTTGCAGCATGGATAATTGGCAGATTTGGATTGATACGGGAGGCACCTTTACAGATGGGTTGGCAATGGAACCCAATGGCGCATTATGGCGAGTCAAAGTTTTGTCTAACGGAAATTTAAGAGGGACGATTTTGAGCGAGGAATCTCCCGGTAAATACCACATAGCACATCGCTGGCCGTTGCACACACCCGACTTACTTACGGGCTACACCTTACTTGTTCAAGGAGCAACGGATGAACAAGTAAGGCAGGTTTTGTCTTTTGATAACCGGAAAAACATCATCACCCTTGACCAACCCTTGAACATATCTTATCCCGCTGTTGTATCAATAACCGCAGGAGAAGAAGCCCCTGTTCTCGCGGCCCGATTGCTGACACAAACCCCACTACGCAGCCCGTTTCCCCCACTGTCGCTTCGATTAGGAACGACCAAAGGTACCAATGCCCTGTTGGAACAGAAAGGGGCTAAAGTAGCGCTGTTGATAACGGAAGGTTTTGAAGACATTCCCTACATCGGCACCCAACAACGCCCTGGTCTTTTCGACATAGCTATTCCTGAACCTGTACTGTTTCACCAACAAACCATTGGTGTAAAGGAAAGAATAGATGCCGCAGGTCGTGTTATAACTCCTTTAACAGCAACCGAAATAGAACGCGTCGTAGCGCAAATAACTGCCGATGCAGTAGCCATATCTTTGTTACATGCCTATAAAAATCCTTATCACGAGGAGTTGTTAGCAGAAGCGTTAAGAAAGCAGGGATTTCGTTTTGTCAGTTGTGGCAACGCATTAAGCCCTTCTATTAAATTATTAGCCAGAACGCAAACAGCTATCGTCAACGCCTGCCTATCTCCTGTCATTCATGAATATGTACAACGCATACAAGAGGGCATTTTCGGTACGGTGAAACCAGGTAGCCGATTTCTAATGATGAGTAGTGCTGGTAGTTTGCAGTTAGCCGCTCATTTTCATCCCAAAGATAGTTTGTTGAGCGGTCCGGCTGGGGGCGTGGTAGCAGCAGCAAGGTTAGCAGCCCAAATGGGATTCCCCAAAATTCTCACCTTCGACATGGGGGGTACCAGTACGGATGCAGCCCGATACAACGGACATTTCGATTTTACCTACACAACTCGGGTCGGTCAGGCGGATATTCTTAGTCCGGGCTTGGCCATAGAAACGGTAGCCGCAGGAGGAGGGTCAATATGCAGTTTCGACGGTGATAAACTTACTGTTGGCCCTGAAAGCGCGGGGGCATCACCAGGGCCTGCCTGCTATGGTGCCGGAGGCCCACTTACCATCACTGATGTCAATTTACTATTGGGTAAATTGGCTACCGACAACATCAGTGTGCCACTTTCTATCACAGCAGCGGAAAATGCTTTACAGGATTTGTTAGCCGCTATTTTCCAACAAACAGGCCAGCGGCCTTCCCGTCAGGAAATATTAGATGGATTAGAACAGATTGCCAATGAAAAAATGGCGGCTGCTATACGCGCTATTTCTGTGCGGCAAGGGTTCGACCCCAAGGAGTACGCCCTTTTGGCATTTGGTGGAGCAGGCGGGCTACACGCTTGTGGCATCGCAACACTGCTAGGGGTAAAGGAAATCATATTACCCGCAGATGCAGGGTTATTGAGTGCATGGGGTATGGGGCTGGCGCGTATCGAACGCATGGCTAGCCGACAAGTGTTGTTGCCCGTGGATGCCTTGAAGCCCGAAGAAATAGCGGTGGAAGTATTCCAAGAAGCCGTGTACATCATGCAACAGGAAGGCATTGAAAATATCGCTACTACCCCTGTGCGCGTACTGATGTACCTGCGATTTAAGGGGCAAGAAACGCCCTTAGAGGTGGTTTATACCCCGGGGATGGATATTGCGCAAACTTTTCAGGAGTTGTACGAACAACAGTTTGGCTACTTACCCCAAGGGTTGCCCCTAGAACTGGAAAGTGTGAAAGCATTTGCGGGTACGCTCATCACGCCCCCCTCCGTACTCTCACCGCCAGAGGTGCAAGCTTTACAACCCTCCCAAGCTGTCGTGCTATGGGAAACACTATCGCCCGGCTTTCGCGCCCAAGGCCCTTTGGTACTAGCTGGCAAGCAGGCGACAGCTTGGTTAGCACCCGGCTGGGAAATGGTGGTTTGGCCAGAAGGGCATGTCGTTTTCACCCGGTATCATGAGGCTAACGTTCAACAACAGACGTTCAATGAGGTTGTGGCTTTGGAGTTGTTTACCAACCGCTTTTCGGCGATTGCCGATGCCATGGGGCACCAATTGCAACGAACGGCTTTTAGTGTCAATGTCAAAGAACGACTGGATTTTAGTTGCGCATTGCTCGACCCGCACGGGTATCTTTTGGTCAATGCCCCTCATATACCTGTGCATTTAGGCAGCTTGGGTATCTGTGCGAGGAAGTGCTTGGCTCATATTCCTATTGAAGCGGGAGATGTAATCATCGTCAATCACCCAAAGTATGGAGGTTCTCATTTGCCCGACATCACACTCATGCAGGGCGTTTTTACACCGCAAGGGCAATGTGTGGGGTACGTCATCAATCGTGCGCATCATGCAGAAGTCGGTGGCAAACGTCCGGGGTCTATGCCGCCCGATGCCCAATGTTTAGCGGAAGAAGGGGTCGTTTTCACACCAACCTATTTAGTAAAAAACGGTGTGCCGCAATGGGAAGAAGTGGCGGATACTTTTTCAGCGGCTCGCTGGCCTACACGAGCTTTAGCTGAAAACCTAGCAGACTTGCGTGCTGCATTAGCTGCATTAAAAACTGGTGAGCATGCACTGTTGGCAATGGTAGAAAAGTATGGCAAGCCAGCCGTGACCGCCTACATGGAACGCCTTCAAGTACACGCTTATGAGACGCGCAACCGTCGATTGGCGGCTTTCCATGGCCAAACACTATACGCGGAAGAATCGCTCGATGATGGCCACACCATAGCTTTGCGTATCAAGTGCGAGGAAGACCAGCTTTCTATTGATTTTAGCGGTACTGCTGGGGTGCACCCCGGTAATTTTAATGCGAATATCTCTATCGTTTACAGCGCGGTAATGTACGTACTGCGGCTTTTAGCAGCAGAAGATCTCCCGCTTAATGAGGGGCTGTTGAGAGGTGTACAAATACACCTTCCTGAGAACACTTTTCTACACCCAAATTTTGTGGACGACCCGTTGCTATGCCCTGCCGTGGTGGGAGGGAACACAGAAGTAAGCCAGCGACTGGTGGACACACTTCTCAAAGCTTTCGGGGTAGTGGCTGCCGGACAAGGCACTATGAATAATTTTCTTTTTGGCAACAATGCTTTTGGCTACTACGAAACCATTGGCGGCGGAGCAGGTGCTGGGCCGGGCTTCCACGGGCGCTCAGGCGTTCACCAGCACATGACCAATACCCGTATCACCGACCCCGAAGACTTGGAAAGGGTTTATCCGGTAAGATTGCATCGGTTTGCTATCCGAAAAAACTCCGGAGGTGTCGGTAAATGGAAAGGAGGCGATGGATTGGTCAGAGAGGTCGAAGCCTTGGTGCCAATAGATGTCACCTTGTTAACACAGAACAGAATAAACGCTCCTTTTGGTGGAAAGGGAGGAGGAAGCGGAGCATCAGGTGCCCAGTGGCTCGTTGAGCAAGATGGAACGACAACACCCTTGCCGGGTGTAACTTCCCTTATGCTATACCCCGGCCAGCGTATCCGCATCGAAACGCCAGGGGGAGGCGGATGGGAATGTGAAGACGAGTAATAATCAAACCTCAGCAACGGCTGCCTGATAGATTACTTCCGAACAGTTGTCCGGTACCAATATACGGTTGCAAGCGGCTTTAATATGTGCGGTGTTGACACGGCGGTATAAATGCACTTCTTGGTTGATGAGTTCTGCATTACCCAATATCTCGAAAAATGCTAGATTGATAGCTTTATTTAATACCGTCATTTCGGTAAACTCTAAGGTGCTTTCCGCTTTGTTTTTCACTTTTTCAAGCTCCCTATCGTTTACACCTTCCGTTTTCAACAACGCTAACTCATCCCAAATAGCCGCTAACGCATCATCGAGATTGACCCCTTCGGCGGGCTTGCCCTCTATAATAAGCAAACCCGGGTCGATGGTGCCGGAAATGTAGCAATCAATGGAGGTGAATAATTCTTTTTCCTTGAGGAGCCTGCGGTAAAGCCGGGAAGACGGGCCATTCCCCAATATATCAGATAGCAGATCCACGGCATAAAAATCAGCGTCCACGCGGCTTGGGATATGAAAACCTAGGTAAATAGCATCTGACGGTGTGTTGGTTTGCCCACAGAGTATTTTTTTACGCAATATATCTTGGGGAGGTTCCTGTGGTAGTGTTCTCACCACCGTATCACCAGCGGGAATCGCGCCAAACCATTTGGCTACCAATGTCCGCATCTCAGCAGCCTGTATATTGCCGGAAATGACCAAGACTGCGTTGTTGGGGCAATAAAACTTCTTGTAAAAAGCCTTCACATCCTCCAAACTCGCCTCGCTTATATGCTCGGGTACTTTTCCTATGGTAGGCCATTGGTAGGGGTGTTCGCGATAGGCCAATTCAGACAGGTGATGCCACATATCCCCATAGGGTTCATTGAGGCAAGTTTCTTTGAACTCCTCCACTACCACCTTGCGTTGCGTGTCAACCGATTTTTCCGTGAACCGCAGATTCATCATCCGATCACTTTCCAACCAGAGTGCTACTTCTACGTTCTCAGCAGGTACAACATCGTAGAAATTGGTGATATCGTTGTTGGTAAACGCATTATTTTCCCCACCAGCCATCTGAAGCGGTTCGTCGAAATCGGGAACAGCTTTAGTGCCACCAAACATAAGATGCTCAAAAAGGTGGGCAAACCCCGTCCGGTCAGGTGATTCATCCCTTGCTCCCACGTAGTAGCAAACATTCACAGCCACCATAGGGGAGCTACTGTCTTCGTGCAGGAGTACCCGCAACCCATTATCCAATACGAACCGCTCGTATTCTATCATTGGCAAATGATCATTTTTAAGAATGTGCCATTACTTAAACCCTTGTTTACACCAAAGTAAGTATAAGATTCATCTGAAAGAATGTGCAAAGCAATTGAACTTGTCTAGGAATTCCTGCATGAGCGAAAATTAGCTATTTTGAGTGAAAACGAGGCGGCAATCCCCGATAGCTATCGGGAGAAGTTACGCAGCGCGTAATGACTCCCGATAGCTATCGGGATTTGCCAACGAAGTGTTCGCTCAAAAGAGAAATTTGCAGCCATGTGAGGAGTTTCTAGACAAGTTCATTATAAGTAACGCTAAGCTAAGTATGAAGAACGTTCTTCTGAAGGTATTGGTTCTATGGGGCGGCAGTATTTGCTATACAGCATGCCAGTCCAACACCTCATCCGCTACTACAGAGGTGCTTTTTCATGAAACTATTGAAATGGAAAGCACCAATGGTTGGAAGTTGATGTTGCAACAAGACGGTAGCGGATACCTATCCAATCCTTCTAAAGGTGTTCGGCAAATATGGTTTGTACCTGGCAGCTTGTCGTTTCAACGGTTGCGGCTATTACCCCCTTTTACTCCAGAAACGCGCACAGACTACCCTTATCGGTGGAAATATACCAACTGGTCAACGGGAGAGGAACTTAACTATGGCTTACCCGACTCCCTCTGGGCAGCCCAGTGGTTTGACAACGCAGTTAACGATTTGCCAATCCAAGGTAAAATGTCGCGACGGGCACTTAAATTATGGCACAATATGCCTCCGCCAGGTGCAATGCCTTTGACCCTCAAGAACTGGTAGTTTACACTTACAGGGACGCAGTTTTTTCAATGGCGCCCTGTAAGTTTTTTTTCTGTGGCTGTCATACAATCCTTATCTTGCGTAGTCTATGACTAAAAAACTGTTCCCTTTTTGATTCGGAAAGATTGAACAGGTTGTTCCCGTCAAATTACATAGCATGCTTATGAAGCATATATTATTTACAGCCTTGTTTGGCTGGCTGACTTATGTCAGTGTAAAAGCCCAGATTCCAAACCAGCAAATTATGGATTACCAGCAGGCACTGGCAGAGCTGGTTGTTTTGCATAACAAGCAGTCTATATTACCGCTGCAAGGGCTGGATACGTTGCGTCCTGTTTTACTCACCTTGGGGCTGAGCAATGACTCCGAACTCTACCAAACACTGAATACTTACTTGCCGGTAGGGAACATCCATTGGAATAAGCAAGGAGAAGCGGAAGTAACATGGCCATTTCCCCACCAAGAGCCACCTAATTTACTGATTTTAGCGATTAGCGGTGAAGATGCGTTATCGGTTGATTTCAATTGGTCGGCATTGTTGGCTAATAGCCAAGTAGTAGGGATACTTTTTGGCAAAAATTCATTCACGGACGTAATCACAGATGGTGCGTTTGATGCTTTGCTATACAGCGAAACGGACTCCCCTTGGTCACAATCGCTGGCTGCGCAACTTATTTTTGGTGCTATCAATGGAGAGCAAAAACTCCGGCAACCACTCAATTCGCACTTACAGGCGGGGCATGGCGTTCAACTATCTAATTGCCAACGTCTTGCATTTGCTCCGGCTGCTCAGGTAGGAATGGATCATTTGCTGCTGCAAGATAGTATCAAGGCTATCGTCCAAGAGGGACTAGCAAATGGGGCCTACCCCGGAGCGCAAGTGCTTGTAGCACGTAACGGTGTTGTTGTTTATCACGAAACGTTTGGTTATCACACGGATACCCGAACGCTACCCGTACAGCGCAGCGATTTGTATGATTTGGCTTCTATTACCAAAATTACTTCGGCACTGCCTGTCCTTATGAAATGGTACGGCGAAGGTGAATTTAACTTAGATGCTCCGTTGAGTGCCTATTATCCGGCGGCCAAAGGAACGAATAAAGCCGCGCTCCCTTTTCGGCTTATGCTATCTCATCAAGCCCAGCTACGCCCGTGGATTCCCTACTGGCAAATGACACTAAAAGGTCACGGAAAGTATCCTTGGCGGAAACGATGGAATCCCGAGCGTATCAACGATTACCGATTTAGGGCACATACGCTAAGCCGTCAATCCGCTGATGGGTACGACCTTTACCTCACCGACAGCCTGTGGCAATATGCAGGTTTTCGCAAAAAAATGATGAAAGCCATCCTGCAATCTCCATTGAGTGGTGTGGACGAATATCGCTACTCCGGCCTGTTGTTCTATCTCCTGCCGGACATTATCACAGCGCAAACTACAGAAGACTATGAATCATTTCTGAATAGCCGTTTTTATCGACCTTTAGGTGCTTACACGCTCGGATTCAACCCGATGCGTTACTATCCAAAATCGAGGATTGTACCTACGGAACGCGACACTTTTTTCAGAAAACAACTTTTGCATGGCTACGTACACGATGAAGGAGCTGCGATGATGGGGGGCGTTTCCGCCAATGCTGGCTTATTTGCTAACGCTTATGATTTGGCCAAAATCATGCAACTGTATATGAATGGCGGCACCTACGGAGGGCAGCGGTACATCCATCAAATAGCTATTGATACATTCACTGCCAGACACTATACCGAGCGAGGCAATTACCGTGGTTTAGGTTTTGACAAACCGTTATTAACCTATGACCCCCTAACGAGCAGTGTGGCACAAGCCGCTTCTGATCGCAGTTTTGGCCATTCCGGCTATACGGGCACCTTCACGTGGGCAGATCCGGAAAATGGGCTATTGTTTGTATTTCTCAGCAACCGCGTCTATCCAACCCGCAACAACAGAGCACTTTATACAAACAATATCCGCCCACGCATCCATACCGTTTTGTACAAGAGTGTAGGCCATGCGCCTTGATATTTCATGATTTCAGAACTACTTTCATGTCATTGAGCAGACAACTTTATTTCTACACCAACGTTTTCAATTAACTTATTTATGAATTCCTGCATGGTCAAAAATTGGTCGCGCCTATCGGCCATCGGCAAAGCCGAAGCACAGCAAAGCCGATACACGGTGAGCCGTCTCAATAGCTATCTTGACAGCATGAGAGAATTTTCTAAACAAGTTCAATACCATTACACAACAGTCATCCCAAATGAAAAACAAAGTTTTCGCACTCTTTTTGCCGTTATTGGCCTATTGCATGGGGCCAATATGGGCACAAGGCACATTTACACCCGTTGAGAACTCGTTATTGTGGCAAATCAGCGGCAATGGACTAAAAGATACCAGCTATCTATTTGGTACCATCCATATCATTCCAGAGGATAGGTTTGTCCTCACCGAAGCTACAAAGCGTTCGTTTGACCGATGTAGCCGCGTCACTTTTGAAATTGATACAGAGCAAATGACCAATCCTATGGCTATGTTGGGGCTATTAGGGCAAATGTATATGGCCAATGATACCACCCTATCGGATTTGCTAACTGTGGAGGATTACCAAATGGTGGAAGCGCATTTTGACAAAATTGGGCTGCCTATGTTTATGATGAAGCGCATCAAGCCCATGTTCCTCAGCATCTTAGCCAGCGAGGATATGGCGGACATAAAATCCAATAAAGAAGGGGTCGGTATGATGGGAGATGGCATGAAAAGTTACGAACTGGAGCTTACTTCCTTAGCCCAAAAGCAGGAAAAACCCATAGCTGGTTTGGAAACCGCTGCTTTCCAAATGAGCCTCTTCGATAGTATCCCTTATCGCATACAGGCCAAAATGCTGGTGGATGCCATTGCGCAAAGCAATGAAGCTGCTAACACAGGTGAAGAAGACACGTTGGAAAAAATGATACAACTCTACTTGGATGAAGACCTCGCAGGCATGGAAGCCATGATGAAAACCGATGAAGGTGGCCTAGCTGGTTTTGAAGAACTGCTGCTCCTAAAACGCAACCGCAACTGGATACCCGTCATGGCCGACATGATGACAAAAGAACGGGTGTTTTTCGCCGTTGGTGCTGGGCATTTAGGCGGAGAGGAAGGAGTTGTAAACCTACTGCGAAAAGCAGGCTACCAAGTAACGCCCATTCACTGATTCGCCGACAACATCCGCTTCATAACGGCTTGGGCTGCATACAATCTATTAGCAGCCTGAGCCAGTACGATAGACTGTGGCCCGTCTAAAACGCTGTCGCTCACTACTACGTTGCGCCTGACAGGCAAGCAGTGCATGAAGTAGCCATTATCAGTAAGCTCCATTTTTTCGGTGGTCACTTGCCAATCGCTTGTTACGGGGTGGTTGCCGCCATAAGGCGCAAGTGCCGACCAATTTTTAGCGTAAATAAAATCGGCATTACGAAAAGCTTCTTCCTGATGATGTAGTACAGGTGTATTGCGTACAAAATTAGGGTCTAATTCATAGCCAGGGGGGTGGGTGATAACTAATTCTACGGGAGCTTGTTGCATCCACTCTATAAACGAATTAGCTACTGCTTGCGGCAGCGAGCGAGGGTGCGGTGCCCAAGTAAGTACTACTTTAGGGCGGTCTTTGCGCTGGTATTCGGTAATGGTCATCCAATCCGCCAAGCTCTGCAAAGGGTGCCGGATGGCTGATTCTAAGCTAATAACTGGCACGGAAGCGTGCTGGGCAAAAGCCTTGATGACGGTGTCGGCGTAGTCGGCTTCTTTATCTTTCAAGCCGGGAAAGGAGCGCACTCCGATGATGTCTGCATATTGGCTCATCACTCCTGCGGCCTCGCGAATGTGTTCGGCAGTGCCGCCATTCATAATAGTGCCATCCTCAAATTCCAATTGCCATCCTTCGGCAGCGTTCAATGTCATTACATGGCAACCCAAATTTTTGGCCGCGAGTTCTGAACTAAGTCGGGTGCGCAAGCTAGGATTAAAAAAAACCAGCAAAACAGACTTGTTACGCCCCAGCTCACTAAAGGCATAGGGTGTTTGCTTCAATTGCAATGCCTCGGCCACCAGTGCCGCAGGATCGGATACATCATGAACGGAAGTGAACAGTTTCATAGGCATCGATACGGAAACGCTCCGGGAGATAAAAATCCACCGGAGCGTTTGCTTGAAAAAAATAAATATCAACGGCGGTTTCTAAGAACTCTCCAATGCAGCAGCACCGCCTACGATTTCCAAGATTTCGCCTGTAATGGCTTCTTGGCGGGCTTTGTTGTAAGAGATTCTCAGGTCGCGCAGCAAGTCATTTGCGTTGGTGGTAGCTGAGTCCATGGCGGTCATACGCGCTCCGTGCTCAGATGCGTGGGTGTCCAAGTTGAACTTGTGAAACTGCGTCTGCAGAATGCTAGGTATTAAGTGACTCAACAGTCCCTCTTTTCCAGGTTCGAAGATATAATCTGCACGATGAGAAGAACCCTTTTCTTCGTCCATTTCTACTTTAGGAACAGGAAGGAAAGGTACATGGATCGTATTCTGCATAGCTGCATTACGGAACTCGCCGTAAGCTACTTCAACCGCATCGTAACGACCTTCCTCAAAAGCACCCATTAAGAAAGATGATACCCGCTTGGTATTGTCGAAACTCAGATCTTCAAACAGGTTGACGTAATCTGTAATAATATGAATGGAGTCTGAGTACCGTTTGCGGAAATATTCCAACCCTTTCTTACCAATGAAAAGCATCGACAAATTGCCCTTGGCATGAACATCGGCGTATTTGCCTTGCAGTGCTGCCAAGCCTGCCTTGATTACATTGGAATTGAAGGCACCACACAAACCTCTATTGGACGTGATGACCACGATGCAAGCACGCTCTACGGGGCGTTCTTGGCCAAACACGCTGCTGGAATCTCCTTCCAAGTTGGAGAGGATATTGCGCAACATCGCATCCAACTTGTTGGCATACGGACGCATCTGCACGATGGCATCTTGTGCGCGGCGCAACTTAGCAGCGGAAACCATTTTCATGGCTTTGGTGATCTGCTGGGTATTATTGACCGAGGCGATCCTGTCGCGAACTTCTTTCAAATTCCCTGCCATGGGGAGCTATTTTAGAGTTATTCGTAAGGTCGGCTATGATGTTATATCACCGCCGACCCTGCTATATCATCAAATTGCAGTCAGATAAGACTAGACTACTTAAACTGAGGAGCCAACTGAGCAGCCAGTGCTTCTATTTGCGCCAAGTCTTCACTCTCTAACTTACCTTTACGTAAGTTTTCCAGGATACCTGCATGGTTGCGTTCCATTTCCAATAGGAAATGCTCCTCGAAAGCCTTCACTTTGTCCACAGCTACGCTGCGAAGCAAGCCTTTAGTACCCAAGTGGATGATGGCTACTTGCTTTTCAACCGCCACAGGTGAATATTGTGGTTGCTTGAGGATTTCCACGTTGCGCTTACCTTTCTCAATAACGGAAAGCGTAGCAGCGTCCAAATCAGAACCGAATTTAGCGAAAGCTTCCAATTCGCGGTACTGGGCTTGGTCGAGCTTCAGCGTTCCAGATACTTTCTTCATCGACTTGATCTGGGCAGAACCCCCTACCCGGCTTACGGAGATACCTACGTTGATCGCAGGACGGATACCCGCATTGAACAGGTTAGATTCAAGGAATATCTGGCCATCCGTAATGGAGATTACGTTGGTGGGGATATAAGCAGAAACGTCGCCCGCCTGTGTTTCGATGATCGGTAGGGCAGTAAGAGACCCACCTCCTTTGACGATGCCTGCGTTTTTGAGGCTCTCTGGGAGGTCGTTCATGCCTTGCGCGATCTTGTCGTCGTTGATCACCTTAGCAGCGCGCTCCAATAGACGGCTGTGGAGGTAGAAAACGTCACCAGGGTAGGCTTCGCGTCCTGGTGGACGGCGGAGCAAAAGAGATACCTCGCGGTAAGCAACCGCCTGCTTAGACAAATCATCATAAATGATAAGCGCAGGGCGACCCGTATCGCGGAAATACTCACCAATAGCAGCACCTGCAAATGGAGCGTAGAACTGCATAGGAGCAGGATCTGCAGCAGAAGCAGAAACGATCACGGAGTAAGGCATGGCACCATTTTCCTCCAATATACGCGCCACTTGTGCTACGGTAGATGCCTTTTGGCCAGAAGCTACATAGATACAGTAAACAGGCTCGCCACGGTCGTAGAACTCCTTCTGATTCAGAATGGTATCGATAGCAATGGCAGTCTTACCCGTTTGGCGGTCGCCGATAATCAACTCGCGCTGACCACGACCAATAGGAATCATGGAGTCAATCGCTTTGATACCTGTTTGTAGCGGTTCGTTTACCGGCTGGCGGAAAATAACACCTGGTGCTTTGCGCTCTAGTGGCATTTCGTACAAAGTGCCGCTAATATCGCCTTTGCCATCGATGGGCGTACCTAATGGATTGACCACGCGCCCCAAGAAGCCTTCACCCACGTTGATAGAAGCCGTGCGTCCGGTGCGGTGTACACGAGAGCCTTCGCGAAGGTGATCGCCAGGCCCCATGAGTACGACACCCACGTTGTCTTCTTCCAGGTTCAGCACGATTGCTTGTACGCCTGTTTCAAATTCCACCAGCTCACCGGCGCTGGCATTCAACAAACCATACACGCGGGCGATACCGTCGCCTACTTCTAGTACGGTTCCATACTCTTCCAATTCGGTAGCGCTGCTGAAGCCGGACAGCTGCTGCTTGAGTATTGCGGATATTTCATCAGGTTTTACGTCAACCATGATCTATAAGTATTTTAAAAAAATGTATTACTCTTAATATTAAAAGGCAGCCTTGAAATTATTGCCTCTGAAGGTGCGCTTCAGTTCTTCTAATTTCTGTGCCACACTGGCATCGTAGATTTTGTCTCCGATTTCCAGCACAAAACCACCTATCAATGCGGGATCAACGGCGGTTTCAATCTCTACGGATTGGTCGGTAGCATCGCTGGCTTCCAGTTTTTGCTGGAGAGCCTTTAGCGCATCCGCAGAAAGGGCGGTTGCTGTTGTCACCTTTACGGTAGAGATATGGTTTATTTTTTTAAACTGTGCGATGAACTCCTCGGCAATCTCTGGCAAGAAAGGTTCGCGGCCTTTGCTAACTAAGATGCGGAGGAAGGCCATTGTCAGTTCATCTACTTTGCCTCCAAAAATAGCTTCCAAGATAGCTGTTTTTTTAGGCGCATTGATGACAGGGCTTTTCAGCATGAGGTACAGATCCCTGTTCTCAGTAGCTTTTTTGAAAGCCGTCATATCTTCCATTACGCGCTCCAATTTTTGCTGTTCCTGCGACAGGTCGAGCAATGATTTGGCATAACGCGTTGCTATTCTTTGTATAGACATGAGTGGGAATGGGATTAGTTCAACTTGAGGTCATCCACCAAGGTGCTAACGAAGGTAGTTTGTTCGGTATCGTTGCTCAACTGCTTGCGCAACACCTTTTCTGCGATTTCGATCGCGATCTGGCCTACTTGGTTTTTCAATTCCACAGCTGCTGATTTGCGCTGGTTCTCGATTTCCAACTGGGCAGTAGTAACAATCTTCTTCGCTTCTTCTCTTGCTTGCTCCTTGGCTTCCTTTAGGATTTGCTCTTTCGTATCCTTAGCTTCCTTCAGGATTTTGGCGCGTTCTTCACGAGCCTGTGCCAATAGTTTTTCATTCTCGGCATGGAGGTTGGCCATTTCTTCCCGTGCACGCTTTGCTTCATCCAACGCGTGCTGGATGTCGTTTTCACGTTTCTTTAGTGCATTTTGTATTGGCTTGAAAGCCATACGCCCCAGCACTGTCCACAAGACGATAAAAATAAGTGCTGCCCAGAAAATTAGCCCCGGATCGGGTTTGATAACAGAAAAGTCGGCTAACAAAAAAAGATTCATCGAATATAAATTTAGCCCCTTTCGGGTAAATTTGATTGTATTACAACTATAACCGGCACCGCAGCCAACCGCTACGGTATCCGGTCATTAATTTTGCATTACTGCTTGGATTAGCCAGCCAATAGGCCTACTACGATCGCAAACAGTGCAGCACCTTCTACCAAAGCGGCAGTAAGGATCATGTTGTTACGAATATCACCAACAGCTTCAGGCTGGCGAGCGATCGCATCCATAGCGCGGCTACCGATTAAACCAACACCGATACCAGCTCCCAAAGCGGCAATACCTGCTCCAATTGCACCCATGATAAATGGATTTTATGATTAAAAAAAATTCAACTATTTCACACCACCACTAGTGGGCATGTTCGTGATCGTGATGTTCATGCTCCTCCACCGCTGCGCCAATATAACTGGCAGTGAGGATAGAGAAAATAAACGCCTGAAGGAAAGCAACCAGCAGTTCAATGAGGTTCATAAATGCAGTAAATGCACCTCCAATTACCGCACCTGTCGCAGCACCTCCGACACTGGCTCCGTTTTTGCCAAAAAGGAAAATCAGGCCAATCAAGCTCAATATAATGATATGCCCTGCTGAAATGTTTGCAAACAAACGAATCATGAGGGAGAAAGGCTTAATAAACAAGCCTAATATTTCTACCGGCGTAAGGATGATTTTGACCCAAGCAGGAATGCCGGGCATCCAGAAAACGTGTTCCCAATAGTGGCGATTACCATGAATGTTTGTAACAATAAAAGTAAGCACCGCCAGCACCAATGTTACTGCGAGGTTACCTGTTACATTGGCACTTCCCGGGAAAAATGGGATTAACCCAAGTAGATTGCAAAAAAGAATAAAAAAGAACAACGTCATGATAAAGGGCTGGAAATACTCATATTTTTTCTCCCCTATCATGGGTTTAGTCACTTCATCGCGAATGAAGGTGAAAAAGGGTTCCATAAAAGACTGAATACCCGAAGGCGCTTTGCCTTCATTTTTTTTGTACCCATTAGCTACTGCTCTCCATACTAAAATCAATAAAATGGCAGCCAACAGCATCGTAAACACGTTCTTGGTAATAGAGAAGTCGTAGAAAGAAGTAATTCCTCCTCCTAGTATGCCACCATCGAGTGTACTGGGCTTGTCAAGTTTCCAAAGTTCTCCATTAGCACACGCATAAT
The DNA here is from genome assembly GCA_041392765.1 of Saprospiraceae bacterium. Taxonomy (GTDB): domain Bacteria; phylum Bacteroidota; class Bacteroidia; order Chitinophagales; family Saprospiraceae; genus Lewinella. Next base: position 5,891 of record JAWKLL010000008.1, on the reverse strand, counting down.
AGACATCTTTTTCCTTAGACTTTCCTTTGCTGTCTGTGACGGTTTCTACCTTGTGGAGAATACCATCAATATGTACTTCGCCCATAGGGAATCGCTCGTCTGCGATTCTATTAACACGGCCATGATTGAGAACGTAGCGATCCTGTGCTACATGCCCATGGTGAAAAATGGATGTCGTTCCCGTTGTCCAACCGTGATCGGGTGCAGACAGAAATAGCGGCAATGGAATATGGACATTTTTCCAAACGTGGAACTCATTAGCATCTGCTATGTGGTTCATGACCGTGGATACGGCATCGTACTTCCCATCTCCGTGCTCTTCGGCACAAGCGGAGGCTGAATGCTCGTGTGCATCAGAAGCATGATGTGCATGATCACTCTCATGCCCATGCCCGTGATCATCGTGCTGGGCAAAAACTGGAGCAGACACTAATGCCAGCACACTGGCAAAAACTATTGATAAAAGACAAGCAGATACCTTCACGTTCGTATGCTTTTACGGTCGTTTTCAAAAACACGTGCAAAAGTAGGTACTTTAGGCGGATAAAAAAAACGCCATTTCCTTTTTTTTAATGGAATGTTATCGGGTAGAGATATTGATGTACAAGGAGTTAGAAAGCAAAGTATAGGTGCGGCAATACCTTGGTATATGAAAAGCTATATTATTTGGTTTTTTGTTTTGAAATATACTAAAGTGGCAAAATATTCAACCGAGGCATTGAGGCGTAAAACTACAGTTTGCAAAGGTAGCAGTATGCGTTGAGTGCGAAGTGCGGAGCACTGAGCACGCCGCCCGGAGGGCGGAAGGACAAGGGGCGGGAGTATCGGTTTGGCCGATACGGACGACCCGACCCCCGGCTTTGCCGTAGGGGTGGCCCATGAAAAGTGCATGGATGGCAATTGCAAGAATCTAAGGTGTTGTCAATAAATTTATAATTATTTATATATATGAAACTTTGAAGTCGCCTTTCCCGTAAAAGATGGTACACAGGGATTTAGAGTATGTCTAAAATTTCCTCAATTGGCTTCAAGTGGCAAATTTCATCCTGTCCTGCGTTAGTCCCGATAGCTATCGGGACGCCGTCTCGGCTCAGCCGAGATCGACTGTGCTTTCTGCCTTGGTCAGAATAAAATTTACTCCCCTTCGCTCAATCAGTAAAATTTAGACATACTCTTACAACTTCAAAAGGGATAGACATGGGAAAGAGGTATAGCGCAATGGCGCTGCTATGGCTACTGGCCACAGTGGGATGGTCGCAGTCTGCGGGGGAGGCAGCATATCGGCAACTGTTGGAAAGCGGTGTTACGCTGATACGAGAGGACGCAGCAACGGGAAACGTAAGTATGTTGGAATGGGAACACCCCATTCATCTTGCCGGACTGAGCGAAACAGATAAGGCACTTTCATTTTTAGCACTTTATGGGGAAGCTTTTGGTCTTAAAAAGGCGACTACTGATTTTGTAGTAACCCGAACTACTTTTGATTTGGCGGGTGGAATACATGTGCGACTGTCGCAGACTCATGAAGGCATTTCTGTGTTTGACGGGCATCTAACTTTTCATTTTTCACCCAATTTGCTCCTGACGGCGGTAAGTGGGGTAGTCATCAGCGGTTTTCCAGGCAACGTAATGCCCGTCCTCACCGAGTTGGAGGCATTGGATGTTGCCTATCAATGGTTGCAGCGGCAGTACGTGGGTGCTTCGCGGCAGGAGGTGCATCCTACCTTGGTGGCAATGGAGTGGTTTCAGGAGGGGTTGGCGCAAGGTTTGCGCGGGGAAGTAAAGCTGGTTTACCACATCGTTTTGACCAACCAACAAGATATAAGGGAGTACCTTTTTGTGGATGCCACGACAGGGCAAATAATTGAGCAGTTTCCGGGGGTCTGTCACTTGGCGCCGAGGCATTTATACCAGAGTAACACCCAAAATTTGATATGGGAAGAAGGCGATGATACCGAGGGTTTGTCGGACTGGCAGCAGAATCAGTTACTAGCCAGCGAGCAAACTTATGATTTCTTTTTGCTTAATTTCCAGCGAGATGCTTATGATGGGGCGCATGGCGCTATGCACTTGGTGGATAAGGCTAGTTTCTTGGCCTGCCCTAATGCTAGTTGGAACGGGTATTCTACGAATTATTGCGATGGAATTGCTACCGATGATGTGGTGGCGCACGAATGGGGACACGCTTACACGGAACACACAAATAACTTGCTGTATGCGTGGCAAGCGGGTGCTATCAACGAAGCGTTTTCTGACATCTGGGGGGAATTGGTGGATTTGTTGAATGGCGATGGGCAGGGAGATTCACTACGCCAAGAGAGTGCCAGTAGTTTAAGGTGGAAAATAGCGGAGGATGCGACGGTTTTCAATGCTCCTTTGCGCGATATGTGGCATCCTAACCAGCATGGGCATCCTGCTTTCGTGTCGGACTCTTTGTATTTTTGTGATGACGCTGATTTTGGAGGGGTGCATAAAAATTCAGGTGTTATCAACCATGTTTTTGCGTTGCTATCGGATGGGGGTACGCTACAAGCGGAGGCCATTTCCGGTATAGGAATGGATAAAGCGGCTCATATTTTTTGGCAGGCGCAAGCACACTACCTGAGCCGTACATCGGATTTTAGTATGCTGGCAGATGCGCTAATGGCTTCTTGCTCGGATTTAATAGGAGTGCCTTTGCCTGTGCTGAGGTTGCAGGCAACTGCATCGACGGACAGCGTTGTCATCACACCAGCTGATTATAGCACATTGGATCGGATTATAAAATTGGCAGAACTCCATAACGACCCTGAACAGTGTAGCACTTTTCGCCGTACCCTTTTGCCGAATGCGCCTGACCCCTGTGGGGAAGAGGAATTGGTTTATACACCTTTCTTCAGAGAAACGTTTGAAGGAGCTACTCCGGGTTGGCAAATGGGTTCGTACCCCAAGTATCCCAACAGTTGGATTGCTCGGGACTGGCATATAGACTCCCTGTTGCCAGAGGGGCGTGCAGGTCGTGCCATGTTTGCCCCTAATGCCCCTATTGGGGATTGTGACACGCTGCGCAATAGTGGGACCTTGCGTTTGCAAAGCCCGCCGGTAACGATTCCATCAACTTTAGCGGGAAGTGTTTTTTTGAAATTCGACCATTATTTCGCCCTGGAGCGCAACAGGGATGGCGGCAACCTGAAAATTGACACAGGTGATGGCTCATGGCGACAAATACCCGCTAATGCCTTTGTTTTCAATCCTTACAACACCCAGATGATGTTCACCGGGTTGGTGGATAATCCCTTGGTCGGGCAACGGATGTATAGTGGTGCGGATGTAGGCTCGGTATCGGGAAGCTGGGGTACGACACTCGTCAATTTATCGGTGATGGGCGTGTCGCCTGGTCAAGCCATACGCATACGCTGGGAGCTGGGCACGGATGCCTGCAATGGGTGGGAAGGATGGTATGTGGACGAGGTGTCGGTAGGAACTTGTGCCGAGCGGTCGCTGCTGCCTGTAGCGTGGTTGTCCTTTACGGCCAAAGCGGTAGGCGAAGCCGTGCTCCTAAATTGGGAAACTGCCCGCGAATGGCAAAATAAAGGGTTCTGGGTAGAAAGGAGCGTAGATGGCCGTAGCTTCCAGCAAATAGCGTGGGTTGCTGCTTTGGGCGAAAATGGAGCGACTTATGCCTATACGGACACACCTCCTGCGAGCGCAGCTAACGCTTGGTATTACAGGCTTCGCCAGGAAGATTTCGACAGTTCATTTAGCTATTCTCCGCTTCGATACGTAAGGGGTAATGAGAAGGCAAAAGTGGTTCGTTGCTACCCCAATCCGGCATCATCATTCCTTCAATTGGACTCGGAGTGGGCATCTGGACAAGTGGTATTGAGAGATTTATATGGCCGCCCGGCATGGGTAGGTCAATTGAACGGCACCCCTTCCCTGCGTATGGCGGTGGGTCATTTGCCACGGGGGGTATATCTCCTTACGGTAATGCATGAGGATGAGTACTGGTCGGAGCGGGTGCTGCTGCAATAACCAACAAATTGGAAGGTAATCTGTTATTGCGAAATATATTCTTCTCTTATTCGCGAGGGTTGCGCTGTGTGGTAGTCATAGTGTTTCCATGAGATTGTGGCACGGTGCGTGTTATCGGGCTTACGTTCCATTCAAAACCCTCACCGTGCTACCACCAACTTATGCGAACTCAATTGGCCATCATCATGGAGCAGCAATGAGGCGATGAACAACAAAGCACGGAAGTCCTTCATGGTAGGTTATTTTTGGTGTAAAAAATGAGTAAGCGCAGCTACCTGCGTATGGGAATACGTTTTACGAGTAGCGGTCTTAGTTTCATTGCTAATATAACGTGAATTATGGATAACAGACTAAGGTAAGAAGTTGAAAATCAAAACTTTGGAGTGTGCCCCCTGCAAAACAGGGGTCAGGCTATCCGCTCCAGTACCTCCTTACGGTCGGCACGTCCGCTGCTATCCTTCACACGGAAAACATCTGACTGTCTATCAATTGTTTATGTCTTTAGTGTTCGATTTATTATCCATAATTCACGTTAGTCGTACAGCGCGTAGGGCGAAGCCCGAAGCTCGGCGCAGGGACGAGCAGCAGCAGCGATGGAAGCGGATACGCGAGGTTACGAGCGGATAGAGCGTACAGCGCGACCCGCAGCCACGCGTTGAGCGGGGCGTACGGGGCTGCCCATTGTATTCAACCAATGTGGATGAAGAAGGAGAGGCCTGTTTACAGCTTTTCCTTCAAAAACTGTCCTGTATAGGATGTTTCTACTAGCACCAACTCTTCTGGGCGGCCTTGGAAAACGAGGTAGCCACCTTCGTCGCCACCTTCGGGGCCCATGTCGATGAGCCAATCGGCGGATTTGATGACCTCTAAGTTGTGTTCTACGACGAGTACGGAATGGCCTTTTTCTACGAGCGCATTCAGTGCGTCCAAGAGTTTGCGGATGTCGTGGAAGTGCAGCCCTGTGGTCGGTTCGTCGAAAATAAAGAGGATATGCTCGCGGGCATTTTCACGCCCCAGAAAAGCCGCCAGCTTTACCCGCTGCGCCTCGCCGCCGGATAGGGTAGAGGAGGATTGCCCCAGTTTGACATAGCCCAGACCAACATCCTGCAAAGGCTTGATTTTTTGTGCAATATCTTTGTGTTCAGCAAAAAAGAGGAGCGCCTCATCGATGGTTAAATCCAAAATATCGAAGATGCTTTTTCCTTTGTACTGTACATCCAGCACTTCTTTTTTGAAACGCTTGCCTCGGCAGTCCTCACATTCCAATCGCACATCGGCAAGGAACTGCATTTCGATGACTTGCTCGCCTTCGCCGCTGCATGCTTCGCACCTTCCACCTTCTACATTGAAGGAGAAGTGCCCCGGCTTGAAGCCCCGAATTTTCGACAACTGCTGGTCGGCCATCAATTGCCGGATGGTGTCGTAGGCTTTCACATAAGTGATGGGGTTGGAGCGGGATGATTTGCCAATGGGTTGCTGGTTGACCATTTCTACGGCGGTCAGCATACCTGTATCCCCTTCGATAGCGCGGTGCAAGCCCGGTGACTGGGAGTAGGTGTCCTCTATGTCTTTGCGCAAAGCGCGGTAGAGTATGTCTTTGACCAAGCTGGTTTTGCCACTACCCGACACGCCGCATACCACGGTGAGGGCGTTGAGGGGGATGTCCACATCTACATTTTTGAGGTTGTGGTGGCGTGCGCCTTTGATGCGAATGAAATTGCTCACAGGGCGGCGCACTTCCGGCACGGGGATGCTCATACGCCCACTCATGTACCGAGTAGTGAGGCTTTCGCTGGCTTCGTCGTAGATGGCGGCATAAGGGCCTGCAAAGACGACTTCACCTCCATGCACGCCAGCGGCGGGGCCAATGTCGATGA
>JAWKLL010000077.1:0-1513 GCA_041392765.1 Saprospiraceae bacterium | reverse complement strand
GACGAGGATGTCCAACTGGCCGAAGGTAGCGAGTACATCGTTGATTAGTGTTTCGGCAGCGGCATAATCGGCAGCGTCCGACTGCCACGCCTGCACTTTGACACCGTGTCGTTGGCTAACATCGGCGGCTAATGCTTCCGCTTTTTCGCGGGAGGAGTGGTAGGTAAAAGCTACGTGTGCGCCAGCGGCGGCAAAATGTTCTACGATGCTGGCACCTATGCCCCGGGAACCACCGGTCACTAACGCCACTTTGTTGGTAAGCAGGTTCATAAACTGTTGTTTCTGTAATGAAGTGTGCAAAATTAATAACTCTTTACAATTTTGGTAGTAAAAGAACGCCCATCGCTACCGATAAGCTTGAGGAGATACATACCAGGGCGCAACCCGTCGGTAGTGGGGAGGGTATCCTTGGCTTCCATCAGTAGGCGGCCTTGTAGGTTGAAGAGTTGTACAGTGGTGCCAGCGGGTAAGCCTGCTACGAAAAGTTGATCATGGAAAGGATTGGGATAAATACGAACATCCATCGTGGAGGGTTCTTCTGTGGAGGTGATATCCAATCCACACAAGTCAGTATTGCTGTTTGCGGGGTAAAAGACAACCGCTTCGCGGGAGGCGTGGCATAGACGTTGGGCAACACCATTCTCGGGTATGGCATTGCGGAAGTAGGGGAAAATCAGGCTTGCATTGGGGCCTACCCCTTCTAGGAATACCAAAGGTTCGCAGATTTGTTGGTAGCCAACGCTTCGATTGAAGGTTATTTTTTTCAAACCATTTTCCCAAGTTACTGCTGTTGCGATTGCTTCATCGCCGGGGAGGTTGTCGCACCAGCGTGCTTGCAAGGTAAGGGTATCGCCCACTGCCAAACTGATGTCATAAACCAATACATCGGTAGCGGTAGTCAGGTTGCGGAAATAGATTTGCCCAGTGGCGGCATCTTCGCGTAGGTGGCCGACGAAAAGATCTGGGTCGAAATGTTTTTTAATAAAAACGCGGTTGTAAAGTTGGCCGTCAATTTTTTCAAAATTAGCAACGGTCACTTCTGCGGATATCAACCCTTCGGCTGTTTCCATTTCTGTTTTGAAAAACACCTCTCCATTGATAATGACAGGTAGAAAAACTTGGCTACTTAGTTTTTGCCCTACAAGGGCAATGCACAGAATGGTTAGTAATTGTTTCATTTCGTGATGGATGTGTGGAATGGAGAAAAATAACTTTACTCCCGTTAAACTAATATGAGCTTACAAAGTAACGCAGAAATATCGGTTTCCCCTTTTGCTGATGATTAAGCGGTGAAGATTTATCTGCTCAGGTTTGAGCCCGCTTATGGTAATGTAGAACTTGTCTAGAAACTCCTCACATGGCTGCAAATTTCTCTTTTGAGCGAACACTTCGTTGGCAATAACGTCATTACGCGCTGCGTAACTTCGTTATTGCCGCCTCGTTTTCACTCAAAATAGCTAATTTTCGCTCATGCAGGAATTCCTAGACAAGTTCGTAGCATAAAAAAAGCCCA
>JAWKLL010000076.1:0-2002 GCA_041392765.1 Saprospiraceae bacterium | reverse complement strand
AACGGTGTGAGCAAGGCGTACCCCGTGCGTATATTGAACTACCACGAGGTGGTGAACGACGATTTCAAAGGCACTGAGGTGGCGGTAACGTACAGCCCGCTATGTGGCAGCGCAATGGCCTATCACACCACCAACGGTAATAACCAATTTGAAATGGCTGTGTCGGGATTGCTGTACAATAACAACGCACTGTATTTTGACCGCGAGACAGAAAGCCTTTGGTCGCAAGTGTTGGGCAGGGCGGTAGCTGGGCCTGTAGCAGGTGCCGCGTTGGACAAAGTGCCTGCCACGCTAACGACTTGGGGCGAATGGTTGGAACGCCACCCTGAAACCCTGGTACTATCGAAAGAAACAGGCTATACCCGCAACTACGATCTGGATGCCTACGCCCACTATGCTACCAATGACAGGTTGATGTTTCCGCTGAACCACAGCGATAAACGAATGGGCGTGAAGGAACGGGTACTGGGTGTAGAGGTAGATGGCACCTACAAAGCATACCCCTATAAGGCATTGGCCGCAGCGGAAGATCATATCACAACAGACGAATTGAATGGCCAGCCTATCCGCATTGAATTTTTACCGGACGCCAACGCAGCTTACGTCACCGATGAAGCAGGCAATATGTTGCCAGCAGCCAGCATGTATTGGTTCTCATGGGTAGCATTCCACCCAGAGACTGCGGTCTATGGTGTTCCACGCGAAGGAGTACAAACAACCCTGAGCATGATGATTGGGGCACTTTAATTTTGGATGTAACTACTTAGGTAGTACCAAATTTCGGCTAAAAAAAGCCCTTTTTCCACCTGACGGCAGCTATTCTCGTCGCCATAGCGCTGCTATGACTCCTCAAATGAGCTTTGTCAGTCGAAAAAATCTTCTTTTTTTAGCTCGAAATCGCACAACCTAAGTAGTTACTTAGTTTTATTGTTCTCGTTTCTCAAGTTTGAACCGCTTCCTGGGGAGGAAGCGGTTTTTTTTTGTCTGGGATAAGAAAAAAAAACTCCAAACGCACTTACCTTAGCCCCCCTAACCGGGCATGTATAATCGGAACGATCCCAGAATGGATGTCCGATGCCCTATAACAACAACGTGTATGCAAAGCGATTTCTTTTTTTATTTCCAGATGGGCTTTCGCCACATTGTGGATTGGGCAGCGCTTGACCATATTCTTTTTCTTATAGCGCTTTGTGCCGTTTACACCTTCTCAGATTGGAAAAAAGTACTCATATTGGTGACTGCTTTCACCCTAGGACATAGTGTCACTTTGCTGATAGCGGGTATGGATTGGTTTCGGTTACCAGCAGCTTGGATTGAGTTGGTGATCCCTATTACCATTGTTTTGGCAGGTCTGTATAATATCTTCACCGCTGGCCAAACCCGTAGTCGATTAGTGTATGCTACCACGCTCCTTTACGGACTAATTCACGGTTTGGGGTTTTCCAACACCTTTCGCGCCATGCTTTTTCCTGGGGAAGAAATGAACTTGATCCGACAGTTATTAGGTTTCAATGTGGGGGTAGAAGCAGGGCAACTATTAGTAGTCTGTATAATACTGGCAGTGGCTACTGTTGCTATCCGCTTCGTTCGAACTCCTTCTTTGTATTGGACCTATGCACTTTCTGCAATAGCCGTAGTTTGGGCATTGCAAATGGTGGTTGTTCGACTACCAGAAGTGATGTAATTATTTAGAGTATGTCTAAAAATTTAATTTGGCTATATTCCAAAATCAGACCCAACTAATGGTTGGTGCTTTCTGATTTCCAAGGATTCGCTTCGCGTCTACTTCGTGGTGGCTTCGCCGCTACTACGTGGTCGCTTCGCGTCTACTTCGTGGTTTAGAACGTGGCGTCAGCATAAAAACTTCATTTAGCTCCTCGGCAGAGCCGAGACAAGCTGCTAAAATCAGTTTTGATGCTTTAGCCACAACCTCAAATCGTTGAACTCCGAGGAGCTTGCGACGATCAGCGAAGCTAAAATCAGTTCGCAAAATTTTTAGACA
>JAWKLL010000075.1:0-2152 GCA_041392765.1 Saprospiraceae bacterium | reverse complement strand
AACATGCACAGTCTATTGAGTTCGAACAACGATTTACTGGAATCATTGGTATCAACGCAACAGACGCAACATACTGGGCAAAGCGAACAGGGTCTTCTAACTTCCAAATTTCTCCCATTGCAACCCATTTAGATCAAATGGTAACCTCTCATAATTCATGGGATAGTGCAGAAAATGATTTACGAGGTTTTGGCTTAGCAAAACTTGAAATAAGCAACGGAAATGAAATTTGGTCACATAGGTTTTTAAATAGTACATATCCTAGTGCAACCTTTTTCCCTGTAAAAATCACACGACAAATCAACCATAATTTTGTGATCACGGGACGTTTCACCCCGTTGAATGGGTCTGATTATTATTTTGTTATGGTGATAGATTCAGAGGGGCATCCCATCTATTCCCGTATATTTACTAGCTCATTTAAAATATACCTTACAGACAGAGGCTCTATTGAACAAGGAAGCCTATCCACTGACAGCAACGGTAATATCTACATCGGCGGCATAATTGAAGACAATGTAAATGACAATGACAGTGGGTTTATCATCAAGTTAGATAGTGCATTAAATCTCGTGTGGTCAAAAACTATTTCAATAGAAAACTTTCGTGCAACTAGGTTTAGACTCGCTGTACTCCAAAATGATAATCTGTTTTTCATCGTTTCTACTTATGGCCACTTTCCTGTCGTATCTGGAACGTTAAACAAGGATGGTTTACTAATCGAAAGTAAAGGACTAAACTATTTTTCTCCCAATATCCAAGCACATCCAGATGGCGGGCTGTTTGTTATTGAACGAGGAAACGAAGATACTTCACACGAAGTAGTACTAGTCAAAACCTTACCGGACGGTTCAACCTCATTTTGTCCAGATTTTACAGCGTGCGTAAATATCAGAGAGATAAGTTTCAACATTGATTCAACTATGTGGGAAATATCACCTACAATTCCTTTCGAGGACTTTACTATTCAGATTGAAACTGGGGAAATTGAACTCGAAGATTATTGCTCACCCCAACCCTACCCCACCCCCCAATTCTCCCTACCCGACACCGTTTGTCAGGGCACTTGCCTGCGGCCTACGGAGCTAAATAACCAGCTTGCTAACCACGCCGAATGGCAGATCGTCGGCCCGGGATTGGATACTATTATTGCCGATACCTCTTTCAATTGGTGCTTCGACACGCCAGGGACTTGGTTCATCGATCATAGCGTTTGGGTGCTTGGCTGCGCCGATGTGGCTTCTCATCGACTCACGGTCCTATCCGATGACCTCACACCGCCACTGCCCAGTGATACCACCGCTTGCTCGCTGCCTTTGACGGTCTCCTTGCAAAGTAGCCGACCCCTACAAAGTGCCCTTTGGGATAATGGATTCGCAGGTACTCAGGTGGATATACCTGCCACAGGTACTTATGCCGTGGTGGCTTCCGATGGGTTTTGCTCTGTGCGCGATACCTTTACCGTCAGCGATATACGCGATGCTTATCCACTGCCTTGGGTCAGTATTCCCGATACTGCCATCTGCCGCGATCAACTGCCTTTCGCGCTGATGCCCATCAGTTCTTACACCAATCAGTTTACCCTCGACGGGCAACCCTTCAACACTTCCACCGACATCCACCAGCCCGGACGCTATCGCATCGGGCTACAAATAGAACACTGCCCGGCTGACACCCTTTTCAACCTCTCCACCGAAAACTGCACCGCTCAGGTTTATATTCCCAACGCCTTCAGCCCTAACAACGACGGTATCAACGACCTCCTGCGCCCCTTGGGCATCAACTTCCAAGTCTCTCGCCTACAAGTCTTCGACCGATGGGGCGGGCTTCTCTACGAATCCTCCGACCCACAAGCCGCTTGGGACGGTACTCGGCTAGGGAAACCTGCACCTCAAGGCACATATATCGTACTTTTGGAGTTCTTCAACACCCGCAACCTACAAGTAGAAAACATCTCCGCCGAAGTGTGGTTGGGGAGGTAGTTGGACGAGGGGCTTCCGGCAGCTTATTAAGTATGTGGTTCCCCCAAATTGGTTGTCAATCCGAGAGCATCTCTTGCAGCTTGGCTACTTTTTCTTCATACCGATTTTGGTATCTAAAAGGGTTGTACAAGGCTGCGTTTTCAAACATAGCAAGTAACCCTATCAGCTCT
>JAWKLL010000074.1:0-2437 GCA_041392765.1 Saprospiraceae bacterium | reverse complement strand
CGCGGTGGTGCTAGCTGTTATTGCGCTTGTGGGGTATGCCGCAGCTTTACTAGGTTACCCCAATGAAGCGATACGAACCTACCACAGTTATCCATACCTAGGTACAGTTTACAGAACCGCTGGTCTAACGGGTGGCCCTGGTATGTTAGTTTCTGTACTGTTGTTGCCTAGTTTATATGCTTGGGTCAACTGGCGTCGGGGTACGCAATCTTTTGTACCGTTGGCGATATTGTTAGCTGCAATATTTTTAAGTTTTTCTAAACAATAGTCCGCTACAAAATCAAAGATTTTGCGTGGGTGATTAGTAGAAAAAAGGGTGGAGTTTTTAATTTTGTTGATTACCAAGTCAAACAAAAACAACTCCACCCATGACGGTCGAAACAGTCACAAGTGCAATATTGGCAAAAATGAACGGCATTGGCAAGTGTCAGCAACGATTTATATTACACATCGTAAGGTTGTTGCTACAAATTCGTGGGCGAGTGAATTTCACGAACTTAGCGCGCTACGGTGACCATGTGGAGCAGTACTACCGCAAGTGGTTTTCCAAATCATTCGACTTTGGAAAATTCAACCGACAGTTGGTGTTGCGCTTTGCAGGCTCGGAGCGAATCATCGGCTTCGACCCGAGCTTCATGCCCAAGAGCGGAAAGCATACCCCTGGGGTAGGTTACTTTTGGTCGGGTTGTGCAAAATCGGTCAAGTGGGGAATGGAGATGTGCGGCATTTCAGTCATTGATTTGACGCGCCAAACCTCGTACCATTACGAAGCCGTCCAGACCAATTACGACAGTGCCAAGCAAACCCTACGCGAGTACTATGCTGACATCATCACGCAGCGTGCCGATACGTTGAAGAGCATCAGCAAGGTCATGGTCTTCGATGCGTTCTTTTCCTCAAAGGATTTCGTGGACAGCATCTGTAGTGCGGGCTTCACCATGATAAGCCGACTGCAACACAATGCCTACCTGCGTTACCGATTTATCGGAAACCAAAAGGGTGGGAAAGGCCGTCGCAAGCAGTACGGGGATAAGATAGACCCAAAAAATATTAGTACCGAGCACTTTGAGGAGGTATCACGTACCGATCAGGAGGTCATCTACGAGGGGGTGGCACACGTCCGATCTCTCAAACGTTGGGTCAAACTGATCATTTTGCAGACCATCGAGGACGGCAAAGTCACTAAGGCACTACTCTACTTTTGCACTGATGTGGGCGACCTCAAAGCAGGTATCGCTCCAGAAATAACTGGGTGGCAGATTGTCCGATACTACCCCGCTCGTTTCCTCATGGAGTTCGGCTTTAGGGATGGGAAACAATTCCTAGGTTTGTCACATTGCCAAAGTCGAAAGACTCAAGCACTCTATTTCCATTTCAACATCGTCATGACCACCATGAATATCGCTAAAATCGTCCATTGGCTACCCCTACAAATAGCAGGGCGGACACCTTTCTCCATGGCAGACGTTAAAACCCAGTATTCCAACGAAATACTGCTTGACAGAATAATTTCCATTTACGGGAAAGACCCGAATGTGGAAAAAAATAATCCGCAAATCAGGGAATTATACCTAATGGGGAGAATTGCCGCTTAATTTTGCAGCGGACTATTGCTCTTTTATGCTACTCTTAATTCTATTTCGTTTCTGCTTAATTTTTTATCCTTCAAATTCGTTACATAAAACAAACAACTTTCCACACCGTTTTTTGGACAGATGCCAATCATAAACAACGCTTCATTCTGTTATTATTTAATGTGAATAAAATGAAAAAATGGATCGAACTCCTAGCACCTTTTATATTAGACTTGTTCTGCTGGCTCTGAATGAGGGAAAGCGCAGGAAATTTTATTCTGGACTAGGCGAAAAACGTAGGCGATACCTTTGTATCGGCGAGGCTTTTCAACGACGTGCAGGATGAAATTTGCCGCTTGTAGCCATTTAAGATCCAGTAGAACAAGTCTATTAGTCGCATTCAGCAGCATTTTTCAAGCAGTGGGCAAATATATAAACCCGGGTATTGATAATTGGGGAGCGCTACAGGCAGACATTTTAGTTATATTTGCGCTATTCGTACTCGCCATTCATGGGGTGATCCGTTATTTTATCCGATCATTCCGGGTCATGTATGTGCTTGAGTTTAGCCTGATCGTCCTGCTGTTTTTGTGTGCCTTACTTTGGAGACTTTGGTAGGGGGAGAAGAAAGGCAACTTTCCCCATCGCCAAAAAAACAGCGTTTATCGAAAAAAACACGGGGATGCTGAGTGGCTTTCTTTACTTTTGTTACCACAAGCCGAAACTATGAAGTATTTCCTTTTTGCGGTCATGGTGATCTTGGCAATAATGGGGTTGGCCGCCCAAACCACGTCTTACACACCCGCCACCGTCCCCGACCCTAAGCAAACGGATGGCGGGTACGTCAGCGATCCTGCTAATAT
>JAWKLL010000073.1:0-2440 GCA_041392765.1 Saprospiraceae bacterium | reverse complement strand
AACTTCATCGATGCCGTTGCGGGGGTGAATCCAGCCAGCAACAACCCTGCTGCCAATAATGAAAGGCTGAAAAACAAACGATAGGAACGCATATTTATACTTTGATTTGATTAATAAAAGCCACCAACTGGGTAGCACTCAAGGCAGCGGTTTCCGTTCGCAGGCGGTTAGGCCCCAAACTTACAGGCACAACGCCCGCTTGTTGTGCTAAAGCTACTTCCGCATCTGTAAAATCACCCTCGGGGCCAATGCAAATACAGACATCTTTCCCGGCTTCACACGTATGGATAAGCTCACTGCGTTGGTCGTCGGTACACCAGCCTATGTAACGCTGTGGCACGGCGGTTGTTTGCGCCAGCAATGTTTTTAGCGGGGTCATAGGGTGTAGTTGTGGCAGCCACGCTTGCAAACTCTGCTTCATGGCCGATACCAGCACCTTTTCATAGCGGTCATTGCGAATTTTGGGGCGCTCGGTTCGTTTGCACTCAAGGGGATATATTTCATCCACCCCAATTTCCACCGCTTTTTCCAAAAACCACTCGAAGCGCTCATTGCTTTTCGTGGGCGACACTGCCATGATGAGGCGATAAGGGGTGCGGTGGTTTTCTTGCCGTAGCAGTGTGGCTTCTATGGTACATTCGCGCTTATTGGCATCGACGATAATACCTTCGTACCAACCGCCCTTACCATCTACCAAGTCGATACGGTCGCCGGGGCGTTTACGCAATACTTGCAGGGCGTGACGTGCTTCTTCGTCAGGCAAGGCCGAGATGCCGGGTTGGATCGTTGGATGATAAAATAATTGCATGACTGCAAAGGTAGAAAATAGGATACAAATCCTGAAAAGACTTAGGGACGGGAAAAAATAAGTGATCCCATTTTTGGCTTGGCTTTATGCACTAAGCGAAGGAACACTTGCACAAAGCGTGTGTATAAAGACAAGCCTTCAGAAAAAATGGGATCGGTTATTTCTGTCAAATTACCTTGTAATATCACCCATTAGTATTTTTAGATCATACTAATGCTTGTTGGCGGTAGTCAACAACGTCTATTAAAAACCAAATTAAATAATAAGATGGAAAACAATTCTTCCAATGGAACGAATGGCGCGAGCAAGTGTCCGTTTCATTCCGGTGCGTTGAAGCACACGGGCGGCAATGGCACTACCAATAAGGATTGGTGGCCTAACCAGTTGAAATTGAATATCCTTCGTCAACATTCCTCTTTGTCCAACCCGATGGATGAGGATTTTGATTATGCAGCTGCATTTAAGTCATTGGACTTAGCAGCGGTAAAGCAGGATATTTTCGATTTGATGACAGATTCGCAGGAGTGGTGGCCCGCAGATTACGGTCATTACGGCCCTTTCTTCATTCGTATGGCTTGGCATAGTGCTGGAACATACCGTGTACAAGATGGCCGTGGTGGAGCAGGTTCAGGAAACCAGCGTTTTGCCCCTTTGAACAGTTGGCCCGACAACGTCAACTTGGATAAAGCCCGCTTGCTATTGTGGCCTGTCAAGCAAAAATATGGCCGCAAAATTTCCTGGGCCGACCTAATGATCTTGGCAGGTAACTGCGCCTTGGAATCGATGGGTTTCAAAACCTTTGGCTTTGCTGGCGGCAGGGACGATATTTGGGAACCTGAAGAAGATGTCTATTGGGGGGCTGAAGCAGAATGGTTAGGCGACAAGCGCTATACGGGCGACAGAGAGTTGGAAAACCCACTGGCTGCGGTACAAATGGGCTTGATTTATGTGAACCCAGAAGGGCCTAACGGTAATCCTGACCCCGTAGCTGCCGCCCACGATATAAGGGAAACCTTCAAGCGCATGGCTATGAATGACGAGGAAACGGTAGCGCTCATTGCAGGTGGTCACACTTTTGGTAAAACACACGGTGCCGCTGACCCCAATGAATATGTGGGACGCGAACCAGCTGCCGCTTCCATTGAAGAGATGGGCTTGGGTTGGAAAAACACCTTCGGAGCGGGGCACGGCGTGCATACAATCTCCAGTGGCTTGGAAGGTGCATGGACGACCACTCCTACCAAGTGGAGCAACAATTTCTTTTGGAATCTCTTTGGCTACGAATGGGAACTGACGAAAAGCCCTGCTGGTGCCCATCAGTGGATACCTAAGCATGGTATGGGGGCAGGTACAGTACCTGATGCCCATGACCCTGAAAAACGCCATACACCCGTGATGTTGACAACGGATTTGGCCTTGCGTTTCGATCCGGCGTATGAGAAAATTTCCCGCCGTTTCTTCGAAAATCCCGACCAGTTTGCGGATGCTTTTGCGCGTGCGTGGTTCAAGTTGACTCACCGCGATATGGGGCCACGAGCTCGTTATCTCGGGGCAGAGGTGCCCGCCGAAGTATTGATTTGGCAAGATCCTGTGCCAGAAGTGAACCACGAGTTGGTCAATGCGGATGATATT
>JAWKLL010000072.1:0-2831 GCA_041392765.1 Saprospiraceae bacterium | reverse complement strand
CTAAGCGTATTCGCGTTTTCATCAATTCTCATGGATCGCTGTAAATGCTATCACCACAATCCTTATCTTTGCGGGCTGAAAGGGGTGTTTTAGCATCCTTTTCAAATGAGGTACAGTTTGTATTACAAGATACCGAACACAAAATCCGGTACAAAACGAAGTCGTATGGATTTATTTGATAAACTCAAGGCAGATCGGGGGCCATTAGGCAAGTACTCCGATTTCGCACACGGCTATTATACATTCCCCAAATTGGAGGGTGAAATTGGCAGCCGCATGAAGTTCCAGGGCAAGGAGATGATTGTCTGGAGTGTAAACAATTACTTAGGGCTGGCCAACCACCCGGAAGTAAGAGAAGCAGATGCCAAAGCCGCTGCGGAATGGGGTATGGCTTATCCAATGGGAAGCCGCATGATGTCGGGGGAAACTAAGTACCACGAAGAGCTGGAGCAAAAGCTGGCCGGACATGTGAAAAAAGAGAAAGGTCTTTTGCTCAATTTTGGCTACCAAGGCATTCTGTCCATCATCGATGCACTATTGTCGCGTAGGGATGTGGTGGTTTACGACAAGGACAACCACGCTTGTATCTACGATGCCATCCGTATGCACATTGGCCCGCGTTTCGCCTTTGAGCACAACGATATTGAAAGCTTCAAGAAGCAGATGGACAAGGCGGTGGTGAAGGCCGAAGAAACGGGCGGTGGTATCTTAGTCATCACGGAAGGCGTGTTTGGTATGCGCGGCGAGCAGGGTATCCTCAAGGAAATTGTGGCCACTCGCGACCAGTATAACTTCCGGCTGTTGATCGACGATGCTCATGGCTACGGTACGCTAGGTGCTACGGGGGCAGGTGCAGCAGAGGAGCAAGGCGTACAAGATCAGGTGGACGTTTACTTTAGCACCTTTGCCAAGTCTATGGCAGGTATTGGTGCCTTTGTAGCGGCTGACGGTTATATCATCGACTATCTGCGTTACAATTTGCGTTCACAAATCTACGCCAAATCGTTGCCCATGCCGATGGTGATGGGTGCTCTGAAGCGTTTTGAACTGCTGACGACCCAGCCCCAGTTGCGCGAAAAGCTGTGGGAGAATGTGAATATGCTCCAAAGTGGACTCACAGAAGCCGGCTTTGAGATTGGCAAAACAGGTGCCTGTGTGACTCCCGTTTACATGAAAGGCACAGTGGGCGAAGCAATCGCTATGGTGAAGGACTTACGTGAAAACTTCGCCATTTTCTGCTCTATCGTTGTCTATCCAGTGATTCCCAAAGGGCAGATGATCCTTCGTTTGATCCCAACGGCATCCCACACGAAGGAAGACATCGACATCACGCTGGAAGCGTTCAAGGCGATTCGCTCTAAATTAGAAAGTGGCGTGTACGCGGCTGAAGGCGCTTTGGTAACAAGCGACTAACCGTTACCTGTTTTTAGACATATTCTTATGGGGAGGCAGTATTTTAATGAATAAAATGCTGCCTCCTTTAATAATAATGGTTCTTTGACTTTTTTAGGGGAGGCTACCCTTCGGGTCGCTATCCCGATAAAACATCGGGACAGCTCTCCCGACCAGCTAGGTCGGGATCGGCCCCGGCAAACCCGGGTCTGTCAGCTAAAAGCTGCCACTGCTTCACAACTTGTCTCGGCCTTTTGCCGAGATCGCTAGCCCGATACGACCACGAGATTTGTCAAAGAACCATACAATGAAACAAAAACACACTACCGACGTATAAACTCACACGGAGCAAGATGGGTAACTGGTTTTCTGCCCGTTCCGATTTTCTAACCTTTCCGAAGATTACAAATATGCCACGTATTTTAGTTGTGGATGACGAGCAGGCCATCAGAAGAGCACTGCGCGATATTCTTGAGTTTGAGAAATATGAAGTCACAGAAGCGGCCAATGGAACGGAGTGTTTGGTGAAACTCAAGCAGGGCAAATTCGATGTCATCATACTCGATATTAAAATGCCACAAATGGATGGGTTGGATGCATTAGATCGCATTGCATTGCTGCATCCCGAAACACCCGTGGTGATGATTTCCGGCCATGCGGACATCGATACCGCCGTGGAAACCGTCCGCAAGGGTGCTTTTGATTTTATTAGCAAACCCTTGGATTTGAATCGGTTGCTCATCACACTCAGGAATGCTTTAGACAAGTCAACATTAGTAGGCGAAAAAAAGGCTCTTCAGAAAAAAGTAGCGGAGAAAAACACGCCTGAAATGGTGGGCAACTCTCCCGCCCTTGCTCAAATACAGGCGACCATTGCCCGGGTCGCCTCCACGGATGCCCGTATTTTGGTGACAGGCCCCAACGGCAGCGGCAAAGAACTGGTAGCCCGCTGGACACACTACCAAAGCCACCGCAAAGACCAGCCACTTATTGAGGTGAATTGCGCGGCCATCCCCGCAGAATTGATAGAAAGTGAACTGTTTGGGCACGAAAAAGGCTCCTTCACAGGTGCCGCCCAGCAACACATCGGAAAATTTGAGCAGGCGCATGGCGGCACGCTCTTCTTGGATGAAATCGGCGACATGAGCCTCAAGGCACAGGCGAAAGTATTGCGGGCTTTGCAGGAACAAAAAATCACCCGAGTGGGTGGCAACAAAGACATACAGGTGGATGTGCGCGTCATAGCTGCCACGAATAAAGACCTACGGGCCGAAATAGCCGCAGGGCGTTTTCGCGAAGATTTATACCACCGTCTGTCGGTCATTATTATCTCCGTCCCTTCCCTCAACGAACGCAGGGACGACATCCCTCTCCTTATCGACCACTTCAATAAAATCATCTGCAAGGAATACGGCGTAGCACCAAAAAAATGGCAGCCC
>JAWKLL010000071.1:0-4235 GCA_041392765.1 Saprospiraceae bacterium | reverse complement strand
TGCTGAGGAGGGCTTCTAATTCATCGCGCCGCTTACTTTTGCCGATGCCGGGGATGTGTACGATGATGCCCTCATGAAACAACGATTCTATAAAATGATGGCTTTCCGCAAGGATTTCCCGCGTATGGCGGTCGCGCACACAGCGATTGACGAGCAATACGGGGATATCCTCAAAACCCCGCATGGGTTCACCAAGGAAATAAATGGGCAGAATGGGAATACCTAATTTGACAGTCCTACCTGTGGCCTCCTGCACCCAACGGAAGAAGCTACCGTTCATATATTGCTTGCCGAGGTACTTACGGAAACGCATCCCTTCGTTAGAAAACTTTGACTTCTGTATCTCGATGATGATGACGGTCTCTGTTCCATCTGCTTCCCGCACACGGGCAGAGAAATCGAGGCGATAGATGGATAAATCCAAGGCACTGATGATGGGGCGATTGGCTTTTTTACCTCCTTTGGCAGCCTTACCCTCTTTTTTTTCGCTGCTAAGCTCCTGTGGCAGGAAGTCCAACTTTACAATCTCCAACCCTGTTATGGCAGACAGAAATAGCTTCGCCACCCGATTGTCTTCCATCAGGTACTTGAACACCACGTCGTAAATGGGGTTGGCTATTTCCACAGCAGTTTTTATTTTGATACAAATATAAGGTTTTTTGCTGTTACCCACCTTGGTAACACAGCAACATACAAAACAACCCTCCCCAGCCCGATTTACCGCCGCTTGAGTCGCACCACAGGGCAAATCATCTCTTCCAAGCTGATACCACCGTGTTGGAAGGTATTGCGGTAGTAGTTGTTGTAGTGGTTGTAATTATTGGGGTACAAGAAATACTTGTCTTCTTTAGCAAAAATATAAGCTGAACTTACATTGGGTCTTGGTAGCCCCGCCTCTAAAGGGTCGCGTATTTCCAACACATCCTTCTTTTCGTAATTCAGGTTTTTTCCCACTTTGTAGCGCAGATTGGTGGTAGTTTCTTTGTCGCCGACCACCTTAGAAGGGGTATTGACCCTTATCGTACCGTGGTCGGTGGTGACGATTAGGTTGAAGTCTTTATGCCCGGCGGCACGCTGTAATGCGCCCCAAAGCGGCGAATTCTGAAACCAAGATTGCGTCAGGGAACGGTAGGCTTTTTCATCACCAGCCAACTCCTTCAGTACCTCCATTTCCGTACGGGCATGCGAAAGCATATCGATGAAATTATAGACAATTACCACCAAATCGTTATGCAGATAGTCGAGTATGCTATCTTCCATCTGCTTGGCTTTGGCGGCATTCGTCACCTTAATATATTCCACCTTCACCTCCTTTCTAATCAGTCGCTTGACTTGGGCGCGAAGCAGGTCTTCTTCGTGGTTGTTCTTGCCGCCTTCGTCCACGTCGTTTTTCCAATACTGTTTGAAATGTCGCTCGATTTCAGCAGGCAACATACCAGCAAAAATGGCATTGCGGCTATATTGTGTGGTGGTGGGTAAGATGCTGCAAAAATAGTCTTCTTCCACTACCTTAAATACCTCGTTGAAGATGGGTTCGATCACCTTCCACTGGTCGTAGCGAAGGTTATCCAGCAACAGCATCACCGTGGGCAGGGATTCGCTCAAGTGGGGAAATACCTTGTCGCGCATCAAGCGGTCGCTGCGAACGGGGCCGCTGCCTTCCTTCATCCAACCCAAGTAATTATTGACAATGTATTTGGAGAAAGCATTGTTGGCCTCGTTTTTCTGCATACTGAGGATGTCGGCCATAGCGGTTGACTGGCTGTCATCAATCTTGATTTCCCAATTGATGATGCGGCGATAGATATCTACCCATTCTTGGAAATTCAAGCCACTGTTGATTTCCATCAGTATTTGCCGAAACTCCTGTTGGTAATCCGAGCTGGTCTTCTCCCGAACCAACCGCCGGTTGTCGATGAGTTTTTTCAACGTCAGCAATATCTGATTAGGATTGACGGGCTTGATGAGGTAGTCGCTGATTTGTGAACCAATGGCCTCTTCCATCACATTTTCAGCCTCGTTTTTGGTAATCATCACCACCGGAACCGAGGGGCGAATATCTTTAATCTTGGCTAATGTTTCCAACCCCGTGATACCCGGCATACTTTCATCCAGGAAAACGACATCTATGTCATCATCGCGTTCTATTTCCTCCAAGGCATCATGGCCATTGGTGACGGTTGCTACTTCGTATCCCTTCTTTTCTAAAAAAAGCAATTGGGGCTTCAGCAAGTCTATTTCATCGTCTGCCCACAAAATTTTTATCGTATCCATGTAATGGTTGTTTTATGTTTATCTGTTCTAGGTTGCTCACCGCGACCCGTGTTCCCTTCCTTTGCTTTCGCCTTTTCGGAATTCACTTTCCAACTCAGCCTGCTCTTTGAGTTCCGCATCGGAAGGTTTAGCGGAAAGCAAAGCAGTCAAATTAGGCTGGCCAGCATCTATCCAGGCCGTGTACCACACGCTTGCTATCGACTGTATGCAGTCGCGCATACGCTTTTCTACCATGCCATTCATAGCCAAATGGTAGGCTTGTGCATACGCCTCGCATTGGGTGCGGGTGGTCACGCCTAAGCGTTCTTCATAACAATACTGCTGGTCGGGGGGGATGGTCTCGCTTAGGCGTTTTTCAATAGCCAATACGCTGTCGAGCAGCGAATGAGAGTCCAATACTACCTTCCAGAAATATTCGCGCTTATTGCTGATGTAAGTAGGTTTACCCACGAAATAATCGTAGGATTTGTCCGCATACAATTCCGGCAGCCGACTTTCCCAAAAGGCGTGAATCCCTATTTGGTTGGTCAGTTGGCCGTTGTAGTTTTCCGTGGTATGCAAAGGCACGTGAGCATCTCCAACATAATGACCAAACTCTGCACTCAATCGCAAGATAGCATCCACTTCACCTTTGGCAAAAGCCCGCGTCAACCTACTCTGCATCGCCTCCAAATGGTAGGGAACGATGCCGTATTCCGAAAAGTGGTCTAATACTTGCACTTTGTCTATGCCCGAAGTATCCAATCCGAAAAGGGAACAGGCTGTGGTTTTGTCCACCCACCATTCATCTTCGTAATATTGTGGTAGTACCTGTTCTTTCCAAAACGACTTATAGACATCCAACGGAATGAATAAAGGTAACCGAGGACTGTTGACTTGTAGTAAAACCGTATCTCTACCACCTGCCACCCTCAGGATGGTCGAGGCTTTAACGTTCAGGGTATCTGTGCTATTATCTTTGTAAGGAATGAAACGCATTTCGCCATAGCGAAGTAAGGCTTCCGTCCATTCGCGGGGTACTTCCTCAAAGGGATACGCTCCCCAGTGGTCGAGGTCGATGTAATGGCGAACGGCCTCGTGTTTGGTAGCGTAGCGTCGCTTGTCGGGATCTACGGCGTGGTCGGTGAGGTATTCAATATGCTTGCGGTAAAAGGGCATCATTTCCACCGGCAAGGTAAAAACAGCCATGCGGTTGATTCTGCGGTGGCCAAAAAAGCCCCACTCAGGATGGTTGTCACAAAAAGGAGTGGATCCTACCAACAAAAACACGACTGCCAGCAGCGCCAGCATGTTTACAAAAAACCTCATGGATGAGCGATTATTCATTGAATTCAAATAACGTTCCTGCCTTACTAGGTGGTACAATGCCCAAATGGCGATAGGTTTTTTCTGTCACTTCCCTACCGCGAGGAGTGCGCTGGAGGTAGCCTTCCATAATCAGAAAAGGCTCGTGCACTTCTTCTATGGTGCCTGCATCTTCGCCCACTGCCGTGGCAATGGTGGAAATACCCACCGGTCCCCCTTTGAATTTGTGGATGATGGCGCTGAGGATTTTGTTGTCCATTTCATCCAGCCCTCCTTCATCTACGTTAAGTGCTTCCAACCCAAAGCGAGCGATGCCCACATCAATGGTGCCATCGCCTTTGACTTGTGCAAAGTCGCGAATCCTACGCAGAAGTGCATTGGCGATACGCGGCGTACCACGGCTTCTGCGAGCAATTTCCATAGCTCCTGCATCGGTTATCGGTACCCCCAGAATAGAAGCCGACCGCTTGATGATACTGGTAAGGGTCGCTACGTCGTAGTAATCCAACAAACAGGTGATGCCGAAACGTTCCCGCATAGGTGCCGTGAGTAGCCCCAAACGGGTAGTAGCACCAACCAACGTGAATGGACTGAGAGAGATTTGAACAGAACGTGCATTGGGGCCGCTATCGATCATAATATCAATACGGTAGTCC
>JAWKLL010000070.1:0-5720 GCA_041392765.1 Saprospiraceae bacterium | reverse complement strand
ATCCTTGTGAAAGGGTGGGAATTGCCTCACCGAATACTTCCCTCATCATGGCTGCATCATCGTGGTTGCCTGGAATGACCGTGTATGGATACCCATAATCTGCCAACGTTTCCTTGATGTATTGATAAGTGGAAAGCGTTCCCACATCGTAACATAAATCGCCACTAATGACAAGCAAATCAAATGAAATCGTGCGTAGCTGTTCTAAAGCCTCGATAAAATTTCCTCTTACATCAATATCGTAGGGGCTTATACCCGCCTCCGCAATGTGCAAATCCGTCAACTGAATAAGGCGCATAGAAAAAATTTTAAACAAAAGTTTTAAAAATATTTGCAACTTTAAACAAAAGTGTATTACATTTGCATGAAGAACAACAAAAAGTGTTTGTTTTTTAAAGGCAAATAAGTGATTGGATATAATTAATGCAACTTTTCAATCTGGTAGATTTTGTTTTCAGCCAAGGCAAAAAACGCAGGCGCAGTGGTGCTGCGACGTCCCGATAGCTATCGGGATTAACGCAGGATGAAAGCAAAAGATGCCGAGTACAAAGGTGTAATTAACTATGTCCAAGCGCTTTGATGCCAAATTTATCGTTTTTATTAAACCATCAGCCATGAGATCAAATTTAACACAACAGATTCCGAACAGGAACACGGGAAACAAAAACAGTATGCAGGCGGGATATGATGGGTACACAGGTTCGATCATCAACTGGGCGTTGCTGTGGTCGAGGTTGTGGATGTTTCTCAAACGTGTGGTAGCCGAATTATGGTATTTGGTTTCCAGAAGGCAGCGTCCGGCGCATGTACCCCAAGGGATAAACGCCATTTTTGGCACATCCACCCATCCTTTTTGGGCGAAATGGTCGGTGCCTTTGTTCAAAGTGGCCGTTGCTATTGTTTTGTTCACTTATGTGATGCAACGGGACATCCAATTCACGCTTCATTTCAAAGCACCCTTTGGCCATGCGACCACATCGGAAAGCAGCAACGCCAATAATGCTGGCATGAACCTCATGGGTTTTGCACAAGCGGTGGGTTTTGGGTCGGGCAGTAAATCATCCCAATCAGCTACCACCAAACTGAATGAAGGCGCCATAGCTGACTATATGGGGCGTTTCACCGAGGTGGCACAAGCAGAAATGCAAAAGTACGGCATACCCGCTTCTGTAAAAATGGCGCAGGCCATCTTGGAAAGCGAAGCTGGCCAAAGCATGGCCACCAAAGTCGATAATAATCACTTTGGCAATCCCATGGGCAACCAAACCTACGAATCTGCTTGGCGTAACTGGCGGGAACACAGCTTGCTCATTGTCAATCAATTCCCCAACCTTTTGTCCTTGGGTAACGACTATCGCGCTTGGGCGCGTGGCTTGGAAAAAGCAGGCTATAGCCCATCACCCAACTATGCCAATCAACTGTTAGAAATCATCGACCGTTTCCACTTGGAACAATTGGATGACCCTACGATTTAATTTTGTAACTACTTAGCTAGTACCAAATTCCGGCTAAAAAAAGCCCTTTTTCCACCTGACGGCAGCTATTCTCGTCGCCATAGCGCTGCTATGACTCCTCAAATGAGCTTTGTCAGTCGAAAAAATCTTCTTTTTTAGCTCGAAATCGCACAACCTAAGTAGTTACTTAGTTTTATTGTTCTCGTTTCTCAAGTTTGAACCGCTTCCTGGGGAGGAAGCGGTTTTTTTGTCTGGGATAAGAAAAAAAACTCCAAACGCACTTACCTTAGCCCCCTAACCGGGCATGTATAATCGGAACGATCCCAGAATGGATGTCCGATGCCCTATAACAACAACGTGTATGCAAAGCGATTTCTTTTTTTATTTCCAGATGGGCTTTCGCCACATTGTGGATTGGGCAGCGCTTGACCATATTCTTTTCTTATAGCGCTTTGTGCCGTTTACACCTTCTCAGATTGGAAAAAGTACTCATATTGGTGACTGCTTTCACCCTAGGACATAGTGTCACTTTGCTGATAGCGGGTATGGATTGGTTTCGGTTACCAGCAGCTTGGATTGAGTTGGTGATCCCTATTACCATTGTTTTGGCAGGTCTGTATAATATCTTCACCGCTGGCCAAACCCGTAGTCGATTAGTGTATGCTACCACGCTCCTTTACGGACTAATTCACGGTTTGGGGTTTTCCAACACCTTTCGCGCCATGCTTTTCCTAGGAAGAAATGAACTTGATCCGACAGTTATTAGGTTTCAATGTGGGGGTGAAGCAGGGCAACTATTAGTAGTCTGTATAATACTGGCAGTGGCTACTGTTGCTATCCGCTTCGTTCGAACTCCTTCTTTGTATTGAATCTATGCACTTTCTGCAATAGCCGTAGTTTGGGCATTGCAAATGGTGGTTGTTCGACTACCAGAAGTGATGTAATTATTTAGAGTATGTCTAAAAATTTAATTTGGCTATATTCCAAAATCAGACCCAACTATGGTTGGTGCTTTCTGATTTCCAAGGATTCGCTTCGCGTCTACTTCGTGGTGGCTTCGCCGCTACTACGTGGTCGCTTCGCGTCTACTTCGTGGTTTAGAACGTGGCGTCAGCATAAAAGCTTCATTTAGCTCCTCGGCAGAGCCGAGACAAGCTGCTAAAATCAGTTTTGATGCTTTAGCCACAACCTCAAATCGTTGAACTCCGAGGAGCTTGCGACGATCAGCGAAGCTAAAATCAGTTCGCAAAATTTTTAGACATACTCTTAGCGATACTACTTTCCATGCATTATCTCTTCCACCGTGGAGAGCGGCAATAACCCGTGAATACGGCCATAATGGTCTAGCACAACAAATGCAGAAAGGTTGGTATGCTCCATCTTTTCAGCAGCAACCAGCAATGTATCATTGGGAAGAATGCCCTCCCATTGCGCATGTCCTAGAATGGATAGCATATCATCATCTAGGTAATTATCTAGTTCTTTATCATGTAAAGTAGCGGCAGAGGTAACGCCGTGTGGTTGCCGCCAAGCATCGGTAAGTAATATAGGCGTATTAGGGTTAGAAGGTACGGCCACCCGTAAGTCCGCGAGACGCAATCCGATGTGGAGTTGAAAAACAGGGAATTGTGTTTGCATAACATCCTTCACGGTAGCGACTTCCAGGCGTTGTCTTCTTAATTGCACCTGAATTTCCATCATCGCCAGTGCTAAAATCAGCAATGCTCCCAAAGCAAAAAAAACATCTTGCTGGTAAAAACCTAATGCCAATAATAGCAATGCCCAACCAATACCCCAGCTAGCGGCCATAATCGTAGCGCGTGTACGCGGGTAGTGCCGATTGAGCACAGCACGAAGAATACGCCCTCCATCTAAGGGAAAAGCTGGCAGGAGATTGAACACCCCTAATAGTACATTAAGGCTAAAAAAAACGGCTAGTAGATAGGTAGTATGATTCACCCCTGCCAGAAAATAGTTGCCAGTAGGGTGTACAAAAGCTGATAAAACATCCACAGCACGGCTGTCGCCCCACCACAATAGCGGCAGCATTGCAAGTGCTATAAGGAGATTTGTACCCGGCCCTGCCAGGGCTATCCACATTTCTTTGCGTGTATCGTCAGGTATTTCGTTGAGGAAAGCACCTCCTCCTATGGGATAGAGAACAATCTTTTCTGTTTGCACCCCCATCCGCTTCCCCATGAAGGCATGCCCCATTTCGTGTGCCAACACCGCAACAAACACCAACGCCACCCAAGAAAGTAACCAAAAAAAATTGCCCCAATCCAAGCCAGCGCTAGGTTGCCAACTATCGAACACCAACCAAAGCAACACCAGCACGAACGTCCAGTGAAACTGAAGCGGAATACCCCCGATACGACCTATTTGCAAATTGGCTTTCATAACTGAACAGATGCAAAGAAAAGGAGAAAAGTTGGATCAGCGTTTTTGCTGAAAGAAATCCTGCATGATCGCACTACACGATTCGTGCAGTATGCCGTAAGCTACTTTGGTTTTGGGGTGCAGCAATTCCTTACCAAAGCGCATAAAGCCACGCTTATCATCGGGGGCACCATAAACGAGTCTTTCTAATTGCGCCCACGCCAAGGCACCCGCACACATCACGCAAGGCTCAAGGGTGACATAGAGGGTACACCCGGTGAGATACTTACCCCCCAAGTAGTTGGAAGCAGCCGTCAGGGCTATGATTTCCGCATGTGCTGTTACATCGTGTAACTGCTCAGTTTGGTTGTAACCCCGCGCTATGATCTGGGAATTAGCTACTACTACAGCTCCCACAGGCACTTCGCCAGCCTCCGCTGCTAATTGAGCCTGGTACAAGGCTTGCTTCATGAAATGCTCATCGCTGAGGGCTGAAATCATAGGTTTACAGTTAAAGATGGTAAAATAGAAACGAAATGCATATAAAAAGGTTTTTTCATCCCGCTCGTGGACAAACGTTGCTTAGTAATTTGACGGAAATAACTGATCCCATTTTTTCTGAAGGCTCGTCTTTATACACACGCTTCGTGCAAGTATTCCTACGCTTAGTGCATAAAGCCAAGCCAAAAATGGGATCACTTATTTTTTTCCCGTCTCTAAGAACCTTAGACAGATTTCGGTGATAAAAAACAAGTTTCCGCGCAACCAGCCATTCTCTATGGGTGTTTTATTAAATTCAAACAACAGTAATGAGAATAGGAATTAGTTTTTCAGGAGGAGGCGCTAGAGGGTTTGCCCATATTGGGGTTATCAAGGCATTGGAGGAAGCGGGTATTGCCCCCACCGTGGTAGCAGGGACTAGCGCAGGGTCGATAGTAGGTGCTATGTATGCGGCAGGTCTTACTTCGGCAGATATGGAGAAAGTCATCCGCGATAGTAATTTTTTAAAGTTAGTTACTATTGGGTTACCCAACGGTGGTTTAGGCAAATTGACCTACATACGAGAACGGTTGGCGGAAGTCATTCCTGAAGATAGCTTTAATGTACTTCAGAAAAAGTTGTTCGTATGCATGACCAACTTAAATACTGGTAGTGTGGAGTTTAGGAGCGAAGGAACGTTATTTGACCCCGTCATTGCTTCGAGTAGCATACCCTTTGTGTTTCAGCCAGTTGAAATGGATGGCAGCCTTTATGTGGATGGCGGCCTGCTGTGTAATATGCCTGTGAGTGCGCTTATTCACGATGCGGATATCATTATCGGTGTGAATCTCATTCCTAAAACGTGGACGGACAAAAAAGAACTGTCGAGTACCGTGGCAGTCACTTACCGCAGTTTTGAATTGGCTATCGTAGCCAATACAGCACAAGAAGCTAAGCTGTGTCATGTCGTCATTGAACCCAAGAAAATAGGAGAATACAGCATTTTTCAGTTCAATAAGTTTGAGGAAATGATGAATGTTGGCTATGAGGCAACCAAGGCCAAGTTGCCGGAAATACAAGAGGCACTCGATAAATTTAAGCAGTTGCAGCCTACTTTGTGATATAGATCATATAAGCAGGGTATTGGCATCTTTATTTTTGTAAAAAAAAGAACATGGGCGAAAGTAATACCCTCCTCTACGTCATTGCAGCTATCGTGATCCTCCACATTTTGGTAGGGATCGGTTATTTGGTTTACAAAATTGGCTCAGCTCCTTCTTCTGACCCCGATACGGAAGAAGAGGATTAGGTGTTAGAGGAGGTTGAATTTTGTTTCATACGCCTCTTTTTGTCATTAGTAATTTGACGGAAATAAACTGTTCAATTTTTTTTAGGCGATTCGCAAAA
>JAWKLL010000007.1:0-156570 GCA_041392765.1 Saprospiraceae bacterium | reverse complement strand
TTCATTCAGGTCTTCCAACTCCTTTTGGATTGCTGCTTTATCTTTTTCTTTTTCAGCAGCTTCCAACCGCTTTTGGATAGCCTCAGCGGCGGGTCGCTGGTCGTTTAGGTAGCGCAGGTAGTCGTAGAAAATCTTATTATCAGGAGACCCTGTAAAAGAAGTGCGTTTTACTTGGTCATCGCCTACAACGGTTTTCATACCAAACACTTGGTTGCGGTCATCCACCAACACTTGAAAGAAGCTGTTGTCGGGTTTCATCACCACCAAGTAGATACCACCTTTTAGGGGTTCGTCGCCTTCGAAGATATAGCTGCCGTCGAGTTGGCGTAGCGTAGTGTCTTGTAGGTATTGCTTATCGCCCAAGTAGTAGGCGAGCATCAAGGTATCTTGTTGATAGCCCTCAATTTCAATTTTGATACGGTAGGCATCTTGCGCCATCGATAAGGTGTAGCAACACAGAAAAGCGAGTAGTAATGTGTAGAATCGCATGGTTGATTTTTTTCTTTTTCGCAAAAATGAAGTCTTATGAGGAAAAACCCTAAAACGTAAAGGGTATTCACAAGATTTTAACAAATATAGCGGATGTTTCAATTTCTTTGATTGAGCAAATTGGTTCTTTGACAATTTGTGTGGCCTCCCTTCCACTCGACTCCGCTCGTTGGCAGGGCGCTACGTTCCACAGCTCTCCCGACAATTGGGTCGGGATCGGCCAGCTTCCTACGGTCGCTGTCTGTCCGCTATCGCGGCCACTGTTCCACATCGCTAGGCCGGAAATTCCACATCTTTTGTCAAAGAACCAAAATGGTTAAGAGACGGAAAAAAAATAATTGCACAACTTTTGATTCGGAAAAATTGTGTGAAAATATTTGCGAATCTTTTAGAAAAAGTTGTTCAATTAATTTCCGTCAAATTACTAAATAAGTGGTTAACGATAAACGCTTTAAGTGTTTTTCACTTCCCCTGAATTTCTGGATATATTTCCTTCAAATTACTAAATAAGTCTTTTATCTGTTGCGGAAAAACACTATTTTTGTAGATTAAAGCCAATTGCATGAGCCAAAAAGCATCCACGCTTGCTGAGATTAACCAAGCCGTCAATTTTGATGAACCCATAGGGCCAGATCATCCTTTTTTTACGGATTTTTCCAATGTGCGAGGCGATTTTGAGGAGCAAATCGTTTATTTTAACCTCAACGTGGATATTGAAAACGAACAACTCTCTTTCAACCCAGCTATCAATAGTAAGAATAAAGTCATCTTTTTCTTAGGCGGTATGCGCGGCAGCGGCAAAACGTCGGAATTGCAGAAATACGCTCAAAAACTACATCACGCTGGTTGTTTCTTTTGCGTCACCTGCAATATTGATGATGAACTGGATCTGAATCACTTGGAATACATGGATATTCTGGTGTTCCAGTTGGAAAAGCTTACCGAAGCACTAATGGAACGAGATATTCAAATTGACTCAGGTGCTATGAAAAGCCTCCGGAAATGGTTTGCAGAAACTGTCACGGAAGTCAATCGGTCTATTACAGGGGAAGTGGGTATCGAATTGGGAGCGGAAGTAGCAGCAGGTGGCTTTTG
Source organism: Saprospiraceae bacterium (assembly GCA_041392765.1). Taxonomy (GTDB): domain Bacteria; phylum Bacteroidota; class Bacteroidia; order Chitinophagales; family Saprospiraceae; genus Lewinella. The sequence continues at coordinate 154,986 of JAWKLL010000007.1, read as the reverse complement.
GAGTATCCTCAGCATCTTTGGTTCGCTAAAAGCAGGGATGAAAGGAAGCCGGTCACGTGCTACATCTGTACGCACTACCTTGAAAAACCGCTTTGATGATTTCGCAAGCCAATTCAATATTTTTGTAGAGGAAGCCAATGCCGCCATCCGCAAGCGTGGAGTAGGCCAGGAAGTCCTCTTTATTGTCGATGGCTTGGAAAAAACCATGACGGCTGATACTCGTCGCAAAATCATCTTGGACGAAACCAACCGCTTTCGTCAAATCGAAGCATATACCCTCTTCACGCTTCCCATTGAACTGATGAAGGAACGACAGATTTTGCAGCAGTATTTCTTTGTGGAATCCTTTCCTTTTGTGAAAATAATGGAAAAAAACGGCCAAAAACGCCCTGATTCCATCGAAAAATTCAAGGAATTTGTATTCAAGCGCATTGATCCACGTCTATTTGAAGAGGTAGATTTGGTGGAAGAAGCCATCTGCTTGGCTGGCGGAAGCCCTCGTGAATTGCTTAAAATTCTCAAAATGGCTAATGTCCACGCCGATCGCGCCAAGGGGGTGATTGACCGCGCTGCCTTGGATAAAGCAATGCGCCGTTTAGCCAACCAAACTGCCCAATACGTAGAGCCAGCTTGGTGGCAAAAAATTGCGGAGGTAGTGGAAAACAACCAACGCGGAGATAACACCCCTTTCGACGAAACCGTCCAAAAACTCTTGGAGCGCATCCTGCTCATGGAGTACAACGACGGTAACTACAAACGTCCCAACCCCATTCTAGAAAAATCGGATGCCTATCAGCAATTTGTCCCACGGCCTGCATGAGGAAATCAGTTTACTGGCTCATGCTATTGAGGGCGACACTTTTCACTTCGCGGTCGTTCAGTGGGGGCATTATGCTCAGATTGAGCGGGTGCAATCGGATTTATTGCAAACTTTTCCCGAACGCCCGGCCTTGCGGCTGCACTGTAAGGCAGTAGCTACGATGATCTGGTGTCCCGCATCATAGCGCATGGGCAGGGCTTTGTGTTCATAGATGACTTTGAAGTGTTATTGGAAGACCCTAATTTATACGTGGCCTTCAACCAGCGACGCGGCAAAATGGCTCGCTTGCCCATTAGCTTGATCGCCTTTTTACCACCTGGCGAACGACTTGTCAAAACTTGTATCGAACGCCTGCCCGACTGGTGGTCGGTACTGAGTTTTTTGGCGGAACTCCATCCAGAAGCCCCCGCCATAGCAGACTCGTTAGCGCTGCCAACGAACGCTTGGCAACAACCTGCATATAGCACATTAGGCGGTACCACTCACCCCGAACGCTCGGAGGAAATACAGCGGCTCAAGGAGCGCATTGACGCGCTGGACATAACACCAGAAAATGCCCCCCTGCTCAATCGTCTTTATCCACAACTGCTGGAACTGTATAAAACGACTGGCCTCTACTCTTTGGGCTACCAAGCCGCCGACCATTGGCTGAAAGCCGCCATCGCCTTAGGGGGCGAGCAAAACGACCCAGAAAACTACGCCTTGATACTCGATAGGTTGGGTACTTTTGAACAACATCTGGGGCATTACCATCGAGCCGAGCGATTGATGAAGCGCTCGTTGGCAATAACCATGCAGTTGTATGATGCCGACCACCCCAACGTGGCGGTAAGTCAATCCAATTTGGCCACAGTGTATCTGGATTTGGGTGACTTCGCCCGAGCTAAGGATATTTTTGAAGCGGCCTTGGCATCGTATCTAAAAAACTTCGGCGCCGACCATCCCAACGTGGCGGTAACGCGATCCAATTTGGCCAGCGTGTATCTAAACTTTGGTGACTACGCGCGTGCGCGCGAGTTGTTGGAAGCGGCCTTGGCATCGGACATAAGAAACTTTGGTTCTGACCATCCAAACGTATCTGTGAGGCAATCTAATTTAGGCAGCATATATTTTTACTTAGGTGACCTCGCCCGCGCCCGCGAGTTATTGAAAGCGGCCTTGGCATCGGATCTAAAAAACTTCGGTGCCGACCACCCCAACGTGGCGGTAAGACAGTCCAATTTGGCTAAGGTATATTTTGATTTGGGCGACTTCGCCCGCGCCCGAGAGTTGTTGGAAGCGGCCTTGGCATCATTCCTGAACAACTTCGGTGCTGACCACCCCAACGTGGCGGTAATCCAAACAAATTTAGGCGAGGTGCTGCTGAATGAGGGGAAGCAGCAGGAGGCGGGTCAGCTATTTGCAGCAGCTTACGAACTTTCTCGGAAGGCATTAGGTGAGTCCCACCCCAAACGGTAAGAGCCAAAGCGTGGCTGGATAAGGTATGATTCCTTTACCAAAGCATTTATCCCAAACAAACCTCACCCCAAGCCCCCCTTCCACACCCCGTTCTCACACGCTCTGCTTCGGAAGATAATAAAATGGGTTCTTTGACAAATTTAGTGGTCGTACTGGGCTAGCGATCTCGGCAAAAGGCCGAGACAAGTTGTGCAGCAGTGGCAGCTTTTAGCTGACAGACCCGGGTTTGCCGGGGCCGATCTAGGCTCAGCCTAGAGAGCTGTCCCGATATTTTATCGGGATAGCGACCCGAAGGGTAGCCTCCACTAAAAAAAGTCAAAGAACCATAAAATACAGCATCACTGCAAAATCCTTTCCATCAAGCGTTTTGTTTGGGGGAGGGGAGGTATGCCGTATTCCTCTTCTAATACATGTACGCACTGCTGGTAGGTTTTCATAGCCATAGGGCGATTGCCTTTCTGGAAGTAGGCTTCCATTTGTAGGCGGTAGGCATCTTCCCAAGTGTGGTCAATTTGTAGGGCTTGTTGACAATAGCGAACACATTCCATAGGGTTGTCATGTACGAGTAGTTCTCCGAGGCTGATGAGGCTGCCCATGACCAACACTTGGAGGCGCTCCCTTTCTTCACTCGACCAGTCTTCATAAACTCTATCTGGCAGAAACACGCCTTTGTATAAGTCAATAGCTTGGCGGTAGGCGGCAATGGCTAAAGCAGTGTCGTCGGCAGCAGCTTGGTTGCCAATGGCGATGTACTGCTCTAAGGCATCGGCATCAATCCACAGGCTGTCGGGTGCTAACTGATACACTACGCCGATGCGGCTGATATAGCGGGGATATTGGCGGCTCTCCCGCTCGGGTTCCAGCACTTTATGGATGCCGTGTAGGGCTACTTTGAAATGCTGTTCGCCAGCTTTGCCATCGAGGTCGGGCCAGAGGCGATCCAGTATTTGCTCCTTGTGCTGCCCTTTGCGGTGGCGGGTGGTGATAAAGTATTCAAACAGTTGCAGCGTTTTATCGCGCCCCCATTCCTTGTTGTTCACTTCCTGCCCGTGACGCCAAAGGCGGAAGTCGCCCAGCGTCTGTAGGTGGATGGCAGCGGATGCCCGTCGATCCGCAAGTGCGGTGAATTGTTCTTGCAATGACACCACGGCATCCCTATTTTTTGGCAGATAATGCCGCTACTTGCTTCTCAAGGGCGGCTACCTGACGCGTGAGCTGCTGCAACAGTTCTTGGGTTTGCTTGGCATCGGCGCGATTGGCCACTAACCACGAGTCCCAATCGAGTTTGTGCTCAATTTCTTCCTTGACGGAAATGAACTGCTCCTGTAGCTGCTCCGTAAGGTGTGCCATCTGCTTCTGCGGGTCTTTGAGGGTGTCCGCGATGAGCTTAGGCCCCGTAGTCGCTACTTTTTTCCAAATATCGAGGCTTTTGGCCAAGATGCCTTTCTGCTCTTCGGGCGTTTTGTCTTGTAGCGCAGCCAGGGTGAGTTCCGTGAGCTTTTCCTGAATGAAAGACACCGCCTGATCGAAGGAAGCAAAACGTTTTTCTGCTCCACCTTGCACGTGATGGATGTAGCCTAGCCACTGCACTTCGTTTTCGCCCTCCTCGTTTTGGTAAATTTTCTGGGTCATACGGATGACGAAGGATGCGGTTTCTTCTGTCTTTCTAGCCATGATATTATGCTTTGAAGGGGTCAAAAAGAAGTCTGTTCGTCGCGTAACATCTTGATTTTGCTATCGAAAATGTGAGCGATTTGGGTAGCACGAGCTTTTACTTCATCGGCTTTATCGCCTTGGAAGTGTTCGTCGATAGTGGCAGTGAAGAGAGCTACCCATCGGTCGAAGTGCCGGGTTTGCACAGGCATAGCCCGGTGTGGCCGAAACGGATGACCGTGGTAGTCATTGGCTTGAAAAAGGATGCCATTCCAGAAGTTGTACATTTTTTCCAAATGGGTAGTAGAAGGCATCAGGCGCAATGCTGGAGGCAAATATTCCACCCAATAAGGCATCAGCGCGTACCTTATCGTAAAAAGCATTCACGAATAGCTGAATATCGGGTTTGCCTTGTATGTCTTTCATGGTTGGGGTAGTATGCTGGTATATTGAAGTTGTCAAAATACTGTATATGGGCTAAAGATAGGCGAATTATTCAGCGATCTTCCTCACTTCCTCTTCTTCTTGTAGTGGACGCTGAAGGGACTCGGCTATATCTTCAAAGCCTTTTGATCCTTCTTGCCAATCGAGGATCTATTTTTTTTCCATACAAAACAATACCCCAGCACGCAAAGTTGCATGATATTAGCTAGGTCGTCTTTGAAACACTGATGTCCCACAAAAAAAGGACATCACCTAGTAAAAGATGATGCCCTTGGTTATCAAACGTTTTGAAAATTCCCTGGTTATTACATTTTCACTACCTTTTCGGTAAATATCTGCCCGTTCAGATGGATTTGCAGGAAGTATATCCCTGCTGGCCATTGTTGCATATCCAACCACATATTAGGGTTCTTTTGATGGAATAGTTCCCGACCAGCAGCATCGAAGAGCACAATCCTGTCTGGTGCCAATGCGTATATATTGGCGAAATGTACGATTTGATCCGTAGGGTTGGGATAGACCATGAAAGACGATTGTAGCAAGGTCGGGTCGATGGGCTTGTCGATGCCCACCAGAACGACTTGCCCCGTATGTGGGCGTGTTGGCATACGCAACCCTTCGATGCTTTGGGCGTGTACTTTGTGTACCGGAACGTCCATAGGCTCCTGCGGTTCGTGCCCGGCTATATCGTCGATAATGCCGCGCAGGTAAGCAATGGGGCCGAAACCCGATACCGGATTTTGGTCGATGCGAGAGAGAGCGATTTCCAAATGCCCGTCAGGGTAGGCTTGGTGAATAGTGGTGACGTTGACACCCGGTTCGCCAAACCAAGAAGCAGGGTAAACTACTTCCAGCGATGCCATATCGAAAAGGGACGCATCGAGCTGCAGCGTAAAGGCCAACCCATAAACATCCGTCATGGGGGCATTGGCTTCCCCAGCTATGATGGGAATTTCAAAAGGCGTGCCTACGTTTAGGTCGGTATTGGGAATATAAACAGGAGGATCCAAATCGGTGAAAGGCAACTCCATGTAGGGCGCTACGGTGCCGTTTATCAGCCCGTAATTTTGTTGTAGTACGGAGTAGTCGTTGGCATCTACTGTGCCATCGCCATTAGCATCAGCGTGTTTGTAGTTGAGGCCGTCGGCGAAGAAATCGCCCCAATTTTGACTAATCAACCCTGTCCATTCAGTGTTGATGGAAACTCTGGCTGGCCTGTACCTGCCGTACGCAATACCGAGATTGAGGAGGTCAATGTGGTTGGCAATGTGGTCGGCGTTGGTATCACCGATAAAACATTATCATCAAAGCTGACGCAGACATTGTCGAAGGCGGCACTTTCGTTGGTGTATAAGTACAAGTGGCCAATGTTGTCACCAGAGAAGGTGAGCATACCTGTAACCCCATTCGCATCGGGTGTGACTTGCAAACTGACACCCCCTCCAATAGTGGCTGGCAAGTCGAGGATACTCGCTACGGTTATAGGTGTCTCTTCATTGACTTGCACCGTAATGCCACCGCCCGTGTAATAGTAATCCACATTGACGGTATTAAAAATAGGCACTGCATTGCCAAAGTGCAACCCGAATCCTGAGTTTTGCGTAGCTACGATATGTCCGCTGCCGAAATTGACACCAGGCAACCCATCGGTGACAAATAGGTTGCAAGCACAATCGGTTACGGGGTTGCGCTCGTATGTGAGGCTGATGCTGTTTTCTGTAGTGATGGTACTGCCGGAGTCATAACCAAAGGCAGGGCTAAAGACACCTTCTACCCCTTCAAATTCCATACACGCGCCATTGTCACAGAAAACGGCTTCAATGAGGGTTTGCACCGCACATTCGTTCACCGCGTCGCGCATCACAACAATGTAGTTGGTGATGCCGTTGCCGTCTAAAGGCTTCAATGGTGGTGGGTAAATCGGCGTAAGCCACGGCCACCGTCTGGATGATGTTGCTACCAGCGGGCGCATAATCAATGAGTAACGTATCGCTGGTATTAAAAGAATTGAAATTACCGATTGTCAGGTAAAAGGAACCATTGTCTTCGCAAGTGCCTACCTGTATGGCGTTCAAGGCAGTGCCGAGGTTGCAGCAAGGCAGGTCGAATGGCACGGTAGCACCACAGTTGGGGTCGTTAAGGTCTTCCACGTGTAAAATTGGATCGGAGAAGCCGAAATTTAACTCTTCAAGATGGAGGGGCAGTTCGTGGTAACCAATAGGCCCCAAGTCAACATCACCGATAAAGAGTCTGAAACCGTCGGATTGGGGGTTTTCCACTATGAAATCCAAGGTGAGGGTATAAAAGTCTTCGGTACACTCTATCTCGTAAGTCAAGTCGCGAATATCGCAGGGTAAGCAATTGGGGGCGGCAAAACTCGTCCAGTAGGTACAGTTGGGGTTTTGCAAATCAATAATACCGAGTTCATAAACGGACTGCCCGTCGCCAAGGAATCCATCGATGGTAATGGGAAGGGCATCGTAGGAGAAGGTGCCATAATTAACGCCGTTGCCTACCAATGTGAACTGCTCGCCGAGGAATTGCCCTTCTACATCAATAAGAATGGAAAACAAATCCTCCTGACACGGCAAAACAGAAACAGTAGCATTGGTGATTTGGCAATCATCGCTACAAGTATAGTTGAGGTTGTAGTTAGCAAAACAAGCCGGATTGGCAATGTCGAGTATGAGGACGGTATGGTTGGGCGTATTGCCATTTAAAGGCCCGAAGGTGTAGAAGTTTTGCCCGTAAGGGAAAGGGCCAAAAATCATACCGTCGCCGAAGATATAGAAGCCCGCTGCACCGCCATTAGGGTTGTCGAAAGCCACATCCACCATGAATTGGCCACCGTCACACGCATACGGTTCTACAATGAGATTGGAGAAACCACAAGGTTCCGTACTGTTACATTCTTGTATATGGACGGTTTCCGCTTCACAAGCAACATTGGCACTTGCCACATAGATTACTGAAGTTTGCACCTGCTCCCAGTTGATGGGGCCCATCGTATAGGGTAATTGAGAAAGAAGAACAGTCGCTGTTTGGCCGGTAGCCTCGTTGGTGATGAAAAACGGCCCATCAGCATTGCTATTGAAATCAATCTGTAGGTAATACAGTCCGTTGGGGTCGCAGTCGGTGCCGGTTACCATCAAGTCGGTAATGTCGCATGTAGGAGGTGGGCAGAAGTAAGAGAAGGTTTGTTCCACCACACATTCACCAGAAACGCCCAAAGGCGCGATGCGAATAGCAGATGTGTTGACCCCCGCAGGCACAGGCGGGAAGGTAGAGGGTAATTCCGTGATAAGAACGGTATCCCGCTGCCCAGTGGTTTGGTTCCAGATGTCAAACACGTCGTGGGTGTCGCTGTTGAAGTTTACACTGATGGCATACGTGCCGATATTATTACAACCTTCGGAATAGATATTTACATCGGTAATGGCATTTTCAGGGCAATCGGGGTTGCAGTTGGCGGGTTCGAATACCATGTTTTGGAAGCATTGTGTTCCCAAAACACCTACTATCAATTCCCAGGCATTGGTTGTATTCGGTGTTACAGACAATGTAACGGGAAACGCACTACCTAAAAATTCTTCCAAAATCATACCGTTCTGCATCACGGCGTACAGCACTTCTGGTTGCGCATTGGGGATGTCTATCACCACCATGTATTCGAAGGTAGTGGTGCACGTTCCATCGTATATCACAGTTTCTATACCACCACAAGTGACGGGGTCATGTTCCACCGTAATAGTGGTACTGCAGTTGTTGAAGGGGGTAGAAAATTGAAGCGTTGTAGTAGATGCACCCGGCACAACAGCAACGGGCAGGGTAGTTGTTTCAGGATTATTCCACCAAGTCCCAGCAGAAGCATCATTCGGGAATTCGATATTTGTCACGACAATAGGAATCCCTCCTCCTGCGCCAGAGACAGTGAATTGCACATTTAAAAATCCGGGGAAGGTTGGGTCGGGTTCAGCGTAAGCAATGTTGACGGCAAAATTATCACACAAATCATCGCAGCTCACCACCGTCAAATCCGTTTCTGCCTGGCAGTCGGCATTGAGCGCAATGAGATTGAAAACAACGTGCTGGCCAATATCAAATGGCAAATTGAACCAACGCGGAAATGAACCCGCTGCAAACGTACCTATCGAAACATCGTTCATCAGCACCTGCACTTGGCTCAATTCAGGCAAGTTGCTGCCCACGTTCACGCGCACGGAGCGCATGCCGCCTTCGCAGGTTTGGTAGGCATGGAATTGGTAAATCTCACAAGGCTGCGGACAGGCGTGCGTGATTGTCGTATTGTAATCACATATTTCGCCCTCCGTCCAAATGCGGATGGGGGTAGTGAGAGGCGTGACACCTACAATACTGCCCACCGTGACAGGAAACGCGCTGTACGCAAACGGCCCATACGTCTGTGTACCTACGCGCACGCGGTACATCAAGTCGGGGCGGGTCGTTGTAAAGTTGACTGTCACGCCATAGACGCTGTTGGGATTGCAAGCAGTGGGTTCAATGGTGACATCCTCCAAGAGGCAGTTGTTGTTTTCGCAAGGAGCATCAAACTGGCCATCCCACACACAACCCGTCAGGGCATCATCGAATACAACGGTAAAGGTAGGGGTGTTAACGGCTACCGTTATCGTATAACTGATCTGCCCATGTTGGAACACAAACGATTGCCCGGCTGCCGTGACTACAAATTCCGTTCCCGGCAAACCACCCGTCGTGAAGTGGACGTAGGTAGTGCCATCGCAAGCTATTTCAGGAGCACTGAATATCGTATTACAGGATGGTAAACAATCGGGAGGTAGGCTAAATGCCACAATGTCCTCGCATCCTAATGCGGGATATTGTATGGCCAGCGTGTCTCCGTCTAACGACAAAGGAAGCATTATCACCAAAGGGTTGGTGGTAAAGATGGGTTCGCTAACGACACCGGTGGCTTGGCTGACGATCCGCAAAGGATGCCCCGTTTGTACACCCTCCACATCTAATACTACGAATATTTCATCACCTGCACAGTCTAACCCGGCTAATGAAACATCGAAGTTTTGGCATCCATCTGGCTCGCATCCTCCTTGTTCAATAAAAACGGGAAGACTACAGTTTGTACCTTCCGCCCAAATAAAGGCGGTTATAGGAAGTGGTGCGTTTGCAGGTATCGAACCTACCGTAACAGGGAAGTCCTCCAAACTGAAAGGGCCATATTCTTCACCATACAAACTTATCATATAAGTGTACCAGGGTGTGGCATAAGCAAGCTCGAACTCCACGCCATAAGTGCCGTCAATCCCACAGGGCGTAGGGGTCGCACTTCCTAATTCTATTTCACATGAAAAACAACCCTCCAAGTTTAATTCCATGGGCGAAATGGTGTCAAAACAACCCGTATAGGAATCCTCCAACACGTATCCAAAAGGATCAATTCCTCCAGTGATTGTAAACCATACGCCAGCTTCGTCTTCAAACACTTCCTGGTAAAAACCTATACCTGATACTCCTGCCAAATAAACAGCTTGGCTGTCAGCAGGTGAGTTCAGAGTGAACTGAACCTCCAATACTAAAGGGTCATCAACGCAGCTCACCTCGGTGACATTGGCCATGAAAAAATCACAGGCGTGATCGCACGGCTGACTGATTATAGTCATATCCTCCACACACTGCTCACTGGCCATATCGCGTACCAAGAAATGCACAGGGGTACCAGGCGTGACATTAACCGTAATAGGAGAAAGCGGCAAATCCGCGTAAGCAAAAATACCGTATAGTTCGTTGTTGACGCGCAAGCGGAAAGAATCGGCTACGGCAGTGTTATGGTCGAAGTCGAGGAAAAAGCGGGGTGCATCCGTGTTGTTTTCGCAAGCTATTTGGCCAACATTCAGGTTGCTAATAGCACAAGTGTAAGCACCTGTACAAAGATCATCCAAAATCATTTCTATCCCCCCAAGGGAGAAAACAGCAATATTTCCTGACATACATACCGTGACAAAATTGCCAGAAGTAGTGCCCGGAATAGACTCGACATCTATTGTCACCCCGGGAAAAGCGGTGAGCAAGGCAGGGTCGAGCAGGCTGGAGAAGGTGAGCATTTGGTCGTTGATGCCCAAGTTGATTTCATGCCCACTGATGAACCCTGTGAAGCAAAGGTTTTGCACGGGGTGCGGAAAAGTAAAAGTAGCAACGCTATAATTGATAAATAGGAATGGGGCACCATTGGGGGTGTCTGTCCAGTCGCTGGCACTTATCTGGTCAAACCACGTCTCGCCTTGGGTGTCTGTAAAAGTATTCATGTACAGATTAACACCATTGTCGTATTGATACACCAAGTCGCCCGGGCTGACACCCGTGTTTTCGGAATAAACCGTTCCTACTGCCGGAGCATTGAACGCAAGACAGTCGGTAGGCAAGGCACAAGGAGGGAGGTTGAACGTTTGCTCAGCGCAGCAGTTCGGGTTATCATTTTCACAAACGGAAAGCGTAAACGTTCCGAGGGTATTGAAGGCCACGTCTTCCAACACCAATGGCAATGCCGAGTAGGGATAAAAACCGTACTGCTGCCCATTGATGAAAAGGTCGAACGAGTTGTGGGTAGGATTAAAGGGAGCGAAGTCCACCGTCAAAAGATGAAACCCATTGGGTTGGCAAGAAGCCACCGCCGACAATTCGTTGATACTGCAAGAAAATTCAAAACAAGGCGAGTCATATTCCTCCACGAGTACGCAACCCGTGATACCATCATCAAAAATGACCTCGAAGTAAACATCATCCAATTCAATAGGAATGCTGTATGAAGACTGGCCGTGTTCTAAAAAGAAGCTCTGCCCCGCCGCCGTCATCACGAATTCAGTACCTGGTGCGCCGCCCGTCGTGAAGTTGAGGATGGTGGTCGTGCCGTCGCAACTGACTTGAGGAGTTTGGAAAATAGTGGAGCAATCGGGTGCACACGGAGGCAGTGCTTGGGTAATGGACGCGCAGCAGTTCGGGTTATCATTTTCACAAACGGAAAGCGTAAACGTTCCGAGGGTATTGAAGGCCACATCTTCCAATACCAATGGCAATGCCGAGTAGGGATAAAAACCGTACTGCTGTCCATTGATGAAAAGGTCGAACGAGTTGTGGGTAGGATTAAAGGGAGCGAAGTCCACCGTCAAAAGATATAGCCCATTGGGTTGGCAAGAAGCCACCGCCGACAGTTCGTAGATACTACAAGGAAATTCAAAACAAGGCGAGTCGAAGCCTTCCACCAGCACGCAGCCCGTGATACCATCATCAAAAACAACCTCGAAGTAAACATCTTCCAACACCACTGGGATGATGTACTCCGCCTGACCGTGTAGCAAAAAATGACTTTGCCCTGCTGCTGTCACCACAAACTCAGTACCGGCCTGACCACCTGTGGTGAAGGAAATAAATGTTTCATTGCCGTCGCATACGATTTCTGGGGTTTGGAAGATGGTAGCGCAATCTGCCTCGCAGGGGGGTAAAGATGCGGAATAAGTGTAGCAACACTCAGGAGCGTTTGTTTGGCAGATGATGATATTGTAACCAAACATACCACTAATGGATACGTCTGTTGCGGTGAAAGGCAGGTCTTGGTACGATTGCTCCCCGTAGCTATTTCCGGCTATGGTCAAGTTATAGACACCCGTTGTTAAGCTGCCTGGGTCGAAGTTTATATCAACGGTGTATAATCCATTGGGCTGGCAAGTTGTGGTGACTTGGAATGTATTCAAAACACAAGGAGACTCAAAACAGGGATTATCGAAACTGGCTACTTCAAAACAATTTTGGGCGGCATCCTCAAACACTAACTCCAGAAAATCAAACTCGGAAGCGGTTGTCAACACGTAAATAGGTTCTCCGTGAACCAAATCGTAGGTGATCCCGTCGAAAAATACGGAAAACGGAGTGCCCGCTGTGCCATTGGTGGTGAATGACAACGAAAGCGAAGTGCCATCACAGGTGGTTTCGGGCACAGAGAAAAGGCCGTCGCACGCTAAGCAATCGGGTGCTATGTTCGTTTCTTCACCACTATATAAGGTGGCAGCCGATGCCCAACCGACTAATAAAAAGGTCAAGATGAAGGCGAAGGTACGAGTCCTGTTTTCCATATTGCATCGTTTTGGATTATTCACATTACAAATATGTGATTAATAGTAGCGATAATATAGTATTTTGTGGCTTATTTTTTGGTTTTTTTATTATTAAAAAATATCATAATAAACTGTTTTGCAATATTTTATGTTATTTTTTTATTGATTTTTTTATGAAAAACAACCAACTCATTCACTTGATAAAAACCTTCGACCGCAGGGAAATGAGCCGATTCGTAGCTTTTTCCCTCTCGTCCTATCATCATAAACACACGGATACCCAGCGATTGATTGATTGGTTAGACAAACATTTTCCCGCATTGCCCGACAAGCGCTTAACACCCACTGCCATCTGGCAACACTTGTATGGCGATACATGTTTGGATGCCGGCAAGCTGGCGGTGCTTTTTACCTACGCGAGCCGATTGGCCGAAAAATTTCTCATTCAGGAGCAGTTTAGCAAGGAAGAATGGCAACCCATCCTGCTGCTGCGCGCACTTCGCGAACATCGCCAATGGGACGCATGGCAGCGAACGTTGGATAAACACCAGCCACTCCTCACACAACCTACACGCCGAGATGCCAACCACTATTACCAGAACTTGCTGCTACAAGAGGAGGCCAATATAGGCTACACCATACGTGAGCGCAGGCGTGAAGACAACAGCCTTGTGCAAAAAGAACAAGCACTCGACCACTATTATATCTTAGAAAAACTGCGCGATGCCGTGGAGATGCAGGTGAGGCGGCAAATACTCCGAAGTGATTATTCTGCACGGCTTTTGGAGGCAGTGCTGGAGGAGTTGCGCCATAATGCCGATGCCTATGCCGATGCGCCTGCTATACAACTGTATTTCCTGCTGTATCAGATGATGGACACCCCCTCCGTGGATGCCTATCGGCACGCGATGGAAGTTTTTCAAGCCCACCAGCAGCATTTTCAGGGAGCAGAAGTAGCTGCCATCTACAATTACTTTCAAAATTTTTGCATTGCCCGCATCAATGCCAACGACACCCCTTTCCTGCGAGAGTTGTTCCAGCTTTACCAGCAGCAACTGGAACAGCGCCTTCTTCATGAAGACGACTTCCTGATTGAGTGGCACTACAAAAACATCGTTACTACCGCCCTGCGGCTGGGCGAATTGGCCTGGGCGGATACCTTCATAGAACAGCACCGTACGGCATTGGCCCCCGATGCTGCCGAGAATGCTTACCGATTCAATAAGGCCGCTTGGTGCCACGAAACCGGCGACTACGGTCGGGTGTTAGAGCTGCTCACCCAAGTGGAGTACAGTGATATGCGCTACAATTTGGGTGCTAAAGCGCTGTTGCTGCGCACCTACTACGAGCTACAAGAAACAGAAGCCCTACAAGCGCTGGTGGAATCCTTTCGCCAATATCTCCAACGCAACCGTTTGCTGGCCGATTTTCGCCGCAGCGGCTATTACCACCTTTTTCGCTTCACCCGCCGTTTGGCACGCTTGCGCGAGCAGCAGCCCTTTTTACCCTCGGCCTCCTTCCGGCAGTCGTTGGCCACCATTAGAGAAGCATTACAGCAAGCCCCCGCCGTTTTTAATCGCACCTGGCTAGAACAGAAAATAAGGGAGTTGGAGGCAGCACCATAAGCGCAGATGTTACTGCCGAATGTTTCCTGCTCAACAAGGACTCCTACAAGGCTGCTTATGGGCCACCCCCATTCCCTCCTTACGTCGGGTTGGGGGCCGGGTGCTACCTACGTCCCACCAGCGCCCGATGGTTGCAGGCGGGGCTTCGTCCGCCCCCTTGTCCGTCACAGGCTCAGGGCTTCGCCCTTCGCACGGGTGTCACTTGCCGCCCGATGAAGGGGGATAAAATCATTTGCAAATGTTTATCCTGCTCATCATAGCATCACCACTACAACGACCTACGCTCGTAGGTTTGCAGCCCGTTTTTTCTGACAACAGCAAGAAATGGAAAAACAACTTGCATAATTGGGGTATTAAAAAAAGCGAGTCGATACATTGGTGGTTTACATGGAAAACCTATCTTTGTTCCGACCGCGCTGCTTAGGCATGACACCGCCCCAAAACAGCTTTATGGATAGGTCAACCTGCGTATATAGCGTGTTTATGCGTAGTGCGTGAAATTATTGTTGGCTTCAATGCAAAATGATTTATATAACAGAGTTGTATGGAAAAGAAAGACTTTTACAAATTGGCTGACGAGGAACTATTAGTTGAGAAAAAAAAGCTAAAGAAATCAAAACTCTTTCATGCAACAGCTATTGGGTTTCTTGCAGGAATACTCATCTTCGGAGTTGTTTCCTGGAGCCTGTCTTCCGAAAAACGCTTGGGATTCCTAATTCCAATGTTGATTCCGGTAGCTTTCATCTACAGACTGCTTAAAAACCCAAATAAGAACAAGGATTTAGAAGATGTCTTGAAAGAACGAGACTTAAGCTAAAGAATTAAGGAAAGTAAATTATGAGATAAAAAATAGAACTAATTTTCCCATGTTGCAAATTTATAGGACAGGAACAGAAAGGAATTTTGTAGAAAAAACATGGATTGAAAAAATAAGAACTAAAGCCAATCGAGTAGGAAGAGGAGGCTAACAAAAAACCACCCCTTTCCGATAGTTATCGGGAGCGGTTCGTGAATTGTTCTTAGCGTTAGGGGGTGTCTTTAAAAAAAAAACGGAAATAAAAAACCTGTTTTTTTGTAACACTTTCCTATTCTATTCGTCATCGATTCAACCATCAATCAATACTATGAATCAAGCAATCAAAAAAATCTTAGATTTCCCAATTACAAAAATAATTTTGGGGATAACTGTTTGTTTTTCTCTTTTTGTAGGAATACAAAATTTTGTATCAAAACCATTTTTTTATAATATAATCGCAGACAAAAATATTGCCGACCCTTTAATCCATCTGGTTTCTTTTTGTGTGTTACTTTCAAGTTATTATTTTTTATTTCGCTGGTATGAAAAACGAGAAATTGAAGAACTTTCAATAAAATACTTACCTAAAGAAATGTTTGGTGGATTTATAATTGGATTTTCTGCAATTTCATTATCTATTTTTATACTATATCTTTTGGGCTATTACCGTATTATTGACATAGTTACAGAAGATTACTCCCTTAGATTATTCATGACACTGGTTGTTGCAGCGCTAATTGAAGATCTATTTACCAGAGGTTTAGTATTGCGTGAGTTAGAAAACTGGTTAGGAACTAATATTGCGATTCTAATAATAATGCTAATTGAAACCTATCATATTTTTAATCCGAACTCAACTTTCTTTAGTTTTTTTGTATCGTTATGTTGGGGATTCACAATGTCAATGCTTTTTGTATATACCAAAAGAGTTTGGTTGCCTTTTTTCTTTCATTTAGGGTGGAATTTTGCTCAACCTTTTTATGGTTCAAACCTTACTGGATTAGATGATATGGGCAAAATTATTCATTCTAAATTTGAAGGTCCTGTTTTGTTTACAGGAGGAGGAATTGGAATTGAAGGTTCTATTTTTACCGTATTTATTTTGTTCTCAATCGGTGTTTTTTTATATCATCGTTCTAATGAAGAAGGCAAAATAATCAAAATAAAAAAAATTAAGATATGAATTTGAAAAATACGCTTATTAAAGTAGTCAAAATAAAAAGCCAATAAGTGCCTTCGCATAATCACGAAAGTGAAGACGAATTATTTTATATCATTGAAAATCAGTTCGAAAAATTTCAAAACATACGCTAAAGTTAATGGCAGACAAGTATATTGAAAAGATAAATAAAGTGCTATTTATAGCTGGACTTGTTTTTATTTTGATTGGCCAGTTGATAATAGCCAAAGGAAACGATTTTGTCTATAACCAAGAACCTATTGATTTCGCCCACTGGTTTTTATTAGTCGGAGTGACTTTGCTAATACCTCAAACCATGGCATTCCCTAAAAAAATATTTAGTTTGATAGGAATTCCTTTGACTTTAATTGGAATTGTTTGTATCATAGGAATGTGCGTATTGGACTTCATTTGGTGGAGTTTTCCTAATCAGGAAATGCGAAATGAATTCACTTATCATATTTCTCACGTTCCATCTATTTGGAAGCCTTTTATGACCCTTGGGCCAAGTTCAAAAACTTTCAATTTAGGGTTACTTCTTTTAAGCTTGAATTACTACCCTACAAGCAAAACGGGAATAGCCTTGATTTTGATAGCTAATCTTATATTATGGCATATAATCCCATTACCTTTTAGATTGGTATTAGGGTATGCTATAACTTTAATTGGCTTTAGCATGATTTTATATAGAGATAACAATAAGAACGTACTATAAAACAAGTAGAGTCCTTACCTTTGTTCAATGAATTTAACCCGTAATATGGTAAATAATCATACGGCCAACCTTCGCTTAGCAATCTTGGCGGTGACAGTGTCATTTGTTGTTAGCATGATGCTTTCCTGCCAACCACTTCGCCCAACCGCTATGACCGACAAACCGATTTCCTACTTCGATTGGCAAGGCCACCGAGGTGCCCGAGGGTTGTACCCGGAAAATACCATTCCCGCTTTTGTCAAAGCCTTAGCATTTCCAACTATTACTACCTTGGAACTAGATCTTGCCGTCAGTGCCGATGGACAGCTGATAGTGTCTCACGAGCCGTGGATGTCAGCGGATATTTGCAGCCATCCAGATGGACGTGCCGTTACAACGGAAGAGGCTATGGCGCTGCGCATCTATGAAATGACGGTGGAGCAAATTCGGGGGTACGATTGTGGGCAACGGGGGAACGCCCGATTCCCCGAGCAGCAAAAGATGCCCGTTTGGAAGCCTACATTACCAGAGGTAGTAACCGCTGCCGAGCAAACCGCCCGCCAACTCGGCAGACCTGTGCCACGATATAATATAGAGATTAAGAGTCACCCCCAAGGCGACGACCTTTTTACGCCGCCCCCAGCCCGCTTTGTGGAGTTGGTGTTGGCAGAGGTACACCGCTTAGGGATTGCACAGCGATCCACCATTCAGTCGTTCGATCTGCGAACGCTAGAGGAGTTGCATCGGCAAGCACCCCAACAGCGGTTGGCGTATTTGGTGGAAGAAGACCGCCCATTAGCCGAGCAGTTGGCGTTGCTTAGTTTTCAGCCAACGATCTATAGCCCCTACTTTAAACTGCTGGATAAACCCCAAGTGGACAGTTTACATGCCCTTGGCATACAAGTTATACCTTGGACGGTAAATGATACTAAAGACATGGAAACCTTAATAAGCATAGGTGTTGACGGCATCATCACCGACTATCCCAACCGCATACCCAATGAGATTTTAAAAAAATAAGGAACTTTTTTTAGGAAATATTTTTTCAATACCTAAAAGGTGCTTATCTTTGCATCCGCTTCGGGAAAAGAAGCCCAAAGAATGGCTCCGTAGCTCAATTGGATAGAGTACCTGACTACGGATCAGGCGGTTGAAGGTTCGAATCCTTCCGGAGTCACTTCCCCATTATTCCCGGGTCTTATGCCTGGGAATATTTTTTTACAACCCCGAAGGGATTCATTCCCCTATCGGTTCAAAAACTCGGAGGACGTATGTCTAAGGTTTGTCAACTTACAGGAAAGCGCCCCATCGTGGGTAACAATGTGTCGCACTCGAACCGCAAAACAAAGCGTCGGTTCGTGCCTAACATTCAGAAGAAGCGTTTCTACCTGCAGGAGGAAGATCGTTGGGTAACACTCAGCATCTCTACTAGTGCAATGCGCAATATCAACAAACTCGGCTTGTACGCATACCTGAAAAAATTGGAGCGTAAAGGTGTTGATACCGGGGTGAAACTCTAATCGAAAACTATTAATGTTATCCTGCCATGGCTAAGAAATCAAAAGGTAACCGCATTCAGATTATTTTGGAATGCACGGAGCATAAGGCTAGCGGAATGCCTGGTACTTCCCGCTATGTAACCCAGAAAAACCGCAAGAACACGCCTGATCGTTTGGAGTTGAAGAAGTTCAATGCCGTACTCAAGCGTATGACGGTTCACCGCGAAATCAAGTAAATTTTAAGCGCACACTTGCGTCTTTGCTTGTTTTTCCGTATTATTGCATCCAGATTTTTCATCCGAAAATAATTTGTAATGGCTAAGGTTTCAAAGAACGCGCGGGTTGCCCAACGTGCTGCAAATGCAGGTTCAGGCCGCGACTTCGTTAAAATCGTTCAGAGTGTTAAAGACCCTAAAACGGGCAAATACTCCTACAAAGAAGTGATGATTCACAAAGACAAAGTGGACGAATTCCTCGCTAAGAAGTAATGCTCCCGTTTTTGTATCTCACAAAAGGCTTTCTCCGCTCAGCGGGGGAAGCCTTTTCGCATTTTGGGGCGATGCTCAAGGGTAGGATTCAAAGGGAGAAAATTTCCCGCAGATACTCGCAAATGAAACCGCAGATTTTCGCAAATTTATCAGTGGAATCTGCGCAAAGACATTTCCGTTAAATTACTAAGAATAAAATTTACTATTTTTTTATTTTTCCATTGCATTATACATTTTTATTGATAATTTTGTAACCATTGTTTAAGGTTGAATAATGTGGTTATGAAAGAATATTTATCACTATCGGAAGCAGCTGAATTGATTGGCAAAAGTAAAGAAACGCTCCGAAGGTGGGATAGAGAAGGAAAACTATCTGCTGTTCGTGAACCAATGAGTAATTACAGAGTCTACATACGGGAGGAAGTTGAAACCCTCTTTGCTGACTATTTCAACTACGAAGTAGAAGACACCGTATCTAATTATGTAGAACCTCATAATGAATACACGGTACTAGAACTTTTTGCTGGAGCAGGAGGATTAGCTATTGGTTTAGAAAAGGCAGGGTTGAAGTGTATAGCATTGAATGAGATTGATAAATGGGCCTGCCAAACATTGAGAAAAAATCGCCCAAATTGGAAAGTCTTGGAAGGCGATATCAAAGAGTTTGAGTTCACTGAATACTATGATAAAGTGGATGTGGTAACGGGAGGCTTTCCTTGCCAAGCTTTTAGCTATGCAGGAAAAAAATTAGGTTTTGCAGACGCTAGAGGAACCTTGTTCTATGAATTCGCACGGGTGGTGAAAGAAGTTAATCCACCTATATGTATTGGAGAGAATGTCCGAGGCTTATTGAGCCACGATAACGGCAAAACTTTAAAAGGAATGATTTCTATATTAGATGAAATCGGCTATCGAGTGATGCCAGTACAAGTTCTAAAGGCTATTAATTATCGAGTTCCCCAAAAAAGAGAAAGATTGATTTTGGTGGGGATACGAAAGGATATTACTTTAAAATATGAATATCCAAGACCTCATAATAAGATATATAATTTGAGAGATGCACTCAAAAAGGGTGAGCTATTTGATGCAGATGTACCTGACTCCTCTGGTGCAAAATACCCTCCCAGCAAAAAAGAGGTCTTAGATCTTGTACCCCCAAAAGGATACTGGCGTGATTTGCCGCTTGATATTCAGAAGCAATTTATGGGCGGTTCTTTTCATTTAGAAGGTGGTAAAACAGGAATTGCAAGACGAATTGGATGGGATGAGCCGTGTTTGACGCTAACATGTAGCCCTGCACAAAAGCAAACAGAAAGATGCCATCCTGAAGAAACCAGACCTTTTACCATTCGTGAATATGCACGAATTCAGACTTTTCCTGATGATTGGGAATTTCAAGGATCAATGGCACAACAGTACAAGCAAATTGGTAATGCCGTACCTGTCAACTTAGGTACAGAAATTGGTTATTCAATCATTCAATTCCTTAACCAATACTATAATTTGCTAAAACCAAGGTAGTAGCTGTAATTCTCAAAGGTTATTTGATCCAAAATACTTCTACCACTGCTTTCTGTTTCTGATTTGATTTCCTTGAGTGCGGAGTTCTCTGCAAATTCTGCCTTTTCTTCTAACAACTTCATATAGTCTTTGATAGCTACAGGGAGTACTTTATAGAGTTGGAACAGAGCATCATCTTGCCCTGAAAGCAATGCGTAAAAACGGTCGCCTGATATTTTGTAAACTCTGCTATGACCGTATTCTTTTCCATTAATATCTCCTTTCCATAATTCACAAAAACTTCCCTTTGCTAGGATTTGTACCCAATAGCATTTTGCCTTTTTGTAATGATCTGCATACCTCGATAATTTCTGAAAAAGTGATTCAGCTGCGCTGCTATTCATTGTATTATGCTTATTTTTTATATCAGCAAACAACGTATCATCACTCGCCTTAATGTCATAACCACTCAAATTGCCGACTTCGTAGCCTTTGATGCCGCCTAAGACTTGTTCGTGAAAGGTGCCGATGGAGTTGTTGATCGTCTTGTCAATTTGCCGGATAATTTCCGATTGGATGAGTTGCTCTTCGCTGATGCCATTGAATTGCGCATCAAATGTCAATTTGATGGTGTCCACCTTGTTCGAATAAAAATTCTTTTTAGATACGTTGCTTTTTGCCTTCTGGTAGGCATGGTGTAGGTGTTCGATGCAAGACAACAAATGCTCGTCGGATACGCAATTTACGGATTTGTTTTTCATTTTCAATTTTTATTTTTGGGTTATCGGACTACCTAAAAGGTTGTCCGATAACCCAAAATAACCTCCACGTCAAGATTCGCTCAATATCACATACAAGGTGTAAACTACGCTGCCAAGGAAGGCCAACCATGCCAGCAATCCCAGCCCTAGCACGCTCAGTACCACGCCGCCCAACACTAGTAGCAGCGAAATCCAAAAACGACCACTGGCTTCGCCATCATAGAGGAACATCGCCAACGGGGGGATAATCAATGCCAGTATCACGTAGAGAATCAACTCCGCATCGGCACTACCGGATTTGCGTGCCTCGCGCAACTGCTCGCGCAAGCTCTTTCGGAATGCTTTACGCTCGGCCTTCTGCTCGGCTTTCAATGCTTTGTTGCTGCGGGCATCCTCTACCTTAGCTTCGCGCTCTGTGGCGGGACGGAATACGGCTGCCTGCACGGGGGCTACTTGAGCGGCCATCGCCAGCAGTAGCGCCATTAATACCATTACCTGTTTCATGTTATGAATTTTTTGGTTATGAACTTGTCTAGGAATTCCTGCATGAGCGAAAATTAGCTATTTTGAGTAAAAACGAGGCGGCAATCCCTGATAGCTATCTGGATTTGCCAACGAAGTGTTTGCTCAAAAGAGTCTCGGCTCAGCCGAGACAGCCATGTGAGGAGTTTCTAGACAAGTTCTATACCGCAATATTAGCAACTTCTATGGCTGTCGCAATAAATCACCTAAGGTTTTAACACCTTTTTTCTCCAGCCGCGCCACCAGTTTCACAAACAGTAACGCCGTTAGCATCGCATCCCCCGATGCGGTGTGCCTATCTTGTATCGGAATTCGATATTGCTCACACATAGCATCCAAGCTGTACGTCCCTGCCTGCTGGGGTGTTTGCATCATATAGTGGGCATCAACGACCCGCTTGGCCAACCAGATGGTGTCCACGGTTTTGTTCTTCAACTTTCCTCCCAATTGCCGTTGGCAGGCCTGGTTCAGTATGCCGAAGTCAAAGCTGACATGGTGTCCCACCATCACCGCGTTGCTTAGATAGCTTACAAAACCCGCCAAAATGGCCTCACTACTTTCGGTTTGCTGCCGACTGTGTTTCTGTAAAATGCCATGCACCGCAATGGCTTCCTCCTGTTTGCTAACCGCTGCAGCTTGGGGGAAGAGTGCCTCGAATCTATCCGCAATACGTATCTCTTGGTTCTCCACAGCCACCGCACCTATCGATAAGATGTTGTCTTTCATCGGATCCAACCCAGTGGTTTCGGTGTCCAATACCACAAACCGCACTTCCCGCAACGGGGTCTTACGGGTATAGCCCTCGCTAAACGCCGCCTGATAGGTGTTCCACAAGGGGGTATCGGGCCACTGCTTGCCAAACGGCCATATTTTTGTTAGCCAGTCCATATCTCGTTTATCTGAAGTAACTCAACTGGAAGCGCACTTCCAAAATTTCCTGCAAATCATGTATAGGCTTGAAGCTATTGCGCAAGTTCAGCCTTTCCATTTTGCTCAGTTCCGACGGATGGAGGAATTTGCCGCTGTCGCCGTTTTTCAAGCCCTGTATAGCTCTGTAACGCATCAGCATTTCGTAGGCATCCGCCGCTTGCTGAAATAGCGAGGCGTGGGTGGGTTCCAACGCCGCCAATCGCTCGAAGCGTTCAAAGGTGTTGTTGATTTTTCCTACCTTATGGCTCATCACTAACACCCGGGCGGCATCCGTCAGCGGCATCATCGCCCGCGCTTTGATGTTGAAGGCATCCTTGTGTTCCCCATTCTTCTCTACCACAAAATGCCGGAAAAAGGTTAGAGGAGGAGGGTTTTCCAAGGCATTCTTTGCCAACAAGCTGAGGAAAGTTTGTTGCTTGTCAATCAAGTCAAAAATATGTTCACTCAGTGCTACCGTCAAGGACTCGTCGCCATACAGTGGGCGGTAATCAAAGAAGATGGTGCAGTGTAGGATGTGTTCGTTGGTAGGGGAGAGTATCCACTCCGCAAACTGCTCCTTCCAGCCACTTAGCGAAAGACACCATTTGGGGTTACTTGCCATCATGTCGGCTGGGCAGTACTCAAACCCGCAAGCGTTGAGTTTATCCGTCACCACTTGTGCCAATGCTAAAAATCGCGCTTTAACATCCGCCATCTCGGCTGCGGGTACATCCCCAAAAACGAGCGCATTATCTTGGTCGGTGCGCAGCAGTTGTTCGCCCCTTCCTTCACTTCCTAACCCCATCCAACACCAAGGCACATTTGGTAGTGTGGTGCCGGCTGCTTCCAATTCGCTGATACTCAAAGTTATCACTCGGCTAATCAACGAATCGTTGATTTCTGTCATGACAGAGGCGATGAAATCAATCGCAACCTCCCTTTCCAAATATTGCGCCAACAGCGCTTCCCCTCTTGCCCGTATAGCAGCCAATTCGGTGGTGTCGCGGCTGCGTTGCATTTCCCGTATCAGTATGGCAGGGTTGTTGCCTTGCAGTACCAATAAATCATGCTCCGATATAACCCCTTGAATGGGCGTGGCAGGGGTGCCGTCTTCCGTGATACACAAATGGTGTATGCGGTGCTTCATCATCGATATTTGCACGTCTGCCACCGTTTTTTCTGCTTTCAGCGTCACCACAGGGCTTGACATAATGTCTGTAACAGGCTGTTTTCGCGATACTTCACCTGTCACTACGCGGTTGCGCAGGTCTTTATCGGTAATGATGCCCACAGGGCAGTTGGCGGCATCTACTATCACAACCGACCCTACCCGTTTGGCCTGCATCAGGCGGGCGGCCTCCTGTATGGTATGCGTGGGCGAGCAGGTCACAGGCTCTTTACTGTGCCGTACCGATTGCAGTTCGTGCAGGCTTGGCATTTCTGAAGCGGTTGCTTCTGGTATGGCCTTGTTTTTGTACATTTTATTGTACTTGCCGCTGATACCCAAGGCAAAATGTTGTGCCAGATAAAACCCTACTTTCGGATTGGTCTCTATCATTTTTTGCAAGTTATCTACTCGCAAAGCATACACCAAACTCTCCTCTATGGCTTTCGCCGATAGCACGTAGGGCTGCCCCGCCAGTAGTGGCCGCAAGCCAAACAAATCGCCTTCGTCACATTCCTCTATGAGCAACTCTCCTTCTTGTTGCAACAATTGAATAGCACCTTCTCGCACCACAAATATATGCTCCAAGGGTGGTTCGCCTTCCTTGAAAACATACGCTCCTTCTGGTACGTGCCTTACAATAGCCGTAGCAGCCAGTTGGTGAAGCGTTGTGTCATCCAAAAGCGAAAAAGGCATAAAACCTTTCAAGAATCGGTGTATTCGGTCGGGAATAACATTCATTTTGCTTGTTTTTTGCTTGTTTTTAGGGCGTGCCCCGCTCCCTCCTTACGTCGGTATCGGGTCGCTATGTTTCAGGGCTTCGGCCACTCCCTTGCCCTGTGGAATATACGCTGCGCTATTCCACAGGGCAAGGGAGTGTCGCTCGGCAAAGCCTCGCCCCTTCCACAGCGCTCACGCAAGGCCATTCGTACAATAACGTGAGTTTATAGGTGTATAGCCTACTCGTTTGCGAAGCTACCAAAGGATTCGAACATTTTTCACCGTAAGTACGCCTGCGAATGGACAAATATCAAAATTTTTTACTAATTAATATATATAGATGTTTATATATTTTTTACCTTTGGGGCATACTCGCAATATTTTTCGTTGTGTGAAGCGGTATGAACCGATGGAAATGCCCGTGTGAAGGATAGAAGCGGTACCGCCGTAGTGAGCGAAGGCGGTAAGAGTATGTCTGACCCGAGGCGGTAGCCGAGTGGGCACACCCCAGCCAACAAGGTTCACGGTATCACCAGCGTGTAGAAGTTCATCAAAAAAGCTACGATATCATGTCCTACCAAACTGCCTACCTACAAAGTCTGCAAGCACCAGAAGATTACTGGATGGCGCAAGCACAAAAACTCGATTGGTTTACCTATCCTACCTCCGCCTTGTCGTTGGATGAGGAGGGTTTGTACCGGTGGTTCAAAGGGGGCAGCCTCAATACCTGCCATCTTGCATTGGATTATCACGTGCAGCAAGGCCGGGGCCAGCAGGCCGCGCTCCTATACGATTCGCCAGTGACAGGCCAGAAAAAGACCTACACCTATCAGGAATTGCTGGATGAAACCGCCCGTTTTGCGGGGGTGCTGCACCAGATGGGGGTGACCAAAGGCGACCGTGTCATCATTTATATGCCTATGATTCCGCAAGTAGTCTTTGCTATGCTTGCCTGTGCGCGCATCGGTGCCATCCACTCGGTGGTTTTTGGTGGGTTTGCGGCGCACGAACTGGCTATTCGCATGAACGATGCCCAACCTAAAGTCATTCTCGCTGCGAGTGGCGGTATGGAGATTGACCGCGTTGTTCCTTACAAGCCTATTATCGATGCGGCATTCCGCGAGGCGGCTTTCCAGCCAGAAGCTTGCATTGTTTATCAGCGCGATTTTGTGAAAGCCGATATGCAACCCGGTAGGGACTACGATTGGGAAACCTTGCTGGCCGATGCCCAACCTGTGGACTGCGTGCCGCTGGATGCTACCGACCCCCTCTATATTCTTTATACGTCCGGCACCACGGGGCAGCCCAAAGGCATCATTCGCGATAATGGGGGGCATGCTACGGCCCTGCGTTTTAGTATGGAACATATATACGGTGTGAAGCCCGGCGAAACCTACTGGGCGGCCTCCGATGTAGGCTGGGTGGTAGGGCACTCCTACATTGTGTATGCACCGCTTATTTATGGTTGTGCCACGGTGCTGTTTGAGGGCAAGCCTGTACGTACGCCCGATGCGGGTACATTTTGGCGCGTCATCCATGAATATGATGTGAAGGTGTTTTTTACGGCACCTACCGCATTCCGCGCTATCAAGAAAGAAGACCCCGAGGGGTTGCTCAAGGCGCAGTACGATACCTCTTGTTTGCGGTATCTCTTTTTGGCAGGCGAGCGCACCGATGTAGCTACCTTGGAGTGGTGCGAGCAGATGTTGGGCGTACCAGTTATCGACCATTGGTGGCAGACAGAATCCGGCTACCCCATGCTGGCCAAAATGGCAGGGATTGAATTACTGCCTGTCAAGCCTGGTTCTGCGGGGCCACCGGTATGCGGTTTCGATATTCAAATCCTCGACCCTCAAGGCGAACCCGTTCCCGTTGGGGAAGAAGGCGCTGTGTGCATCAAGTATCCGCTGCCGCCGGGTTGCCTGCCTAATCTTTGGGGCAACACACACCGCTTCAAGGCAGGATATTTGGCACCCTACCCGGGGTACTACTTTTCCGGGGATGGTGGTTAT
Source organism: Saprospiraceae bacterium (assembly GCA_041392765.1). Classification (GTDB taxonomy): domain Bacteria; phylum Bacteroidota; class Bacteroidia; order Chitinophagales; family Saprospiraceae; genus Lewinella. Next base: position 128,638 of record JAWKLL010000007.1, on the reverse strand, counting down.
AAAGATGAGGATGGGTATGTCTATATCACAGGCCGCATAGATGACATTATCAATGTGGCAGGGCACCGCCTCTCCACAGCGGAAATGGAAGAGGTGGTTGCAGCCCACCCTGCCGTAGCAGAATGTGCCGTAGTAGGGGTGGCCGATGATTTGAAGGGACAAGTGCCCGTAGGCTTTTTCGTACTCAAAGCGGGTATCACCACCGACCCTGCAGCCATTGAAAAAGAATTGATTGCGCAGGTGCGGGACACCATCGGCCCCGTAGCGGCTTTCAAGCGAGCCGTCAAGGTAGAGCGGTTGCCTAAGACGCGTTCTGGGAAGATACTGCGGAAAATCATGCGTGCCATCGCCGATGAAACCCCTTTCAATCCACCTTCTACCATAGAAGATATGAGTGTTTTGGATGAATTGAAGGAACGCATGGTAGCCGAGAAAATTGGTCAGGTGGGCGCGGGGTAGGTTTTTAACAACATTTATCACTCTGCCAACGGTACATGCAGCTCAAACGCCACTCTTCGATTCTGCTTGCGGCCTGCCGCTGTAGCGTTGCTGGCTATAGGCTGGCTCTCGCCGTATCCCTTGTGGTTCATGCGAACGGGGGGGACACCCTGTTTTATCAGGTAATCGTAACAGGCTTTGGCGCGGGATTCCGAGAGGCGTAAATTGGCATTGTCGTTACCTTGGCTGTCGGTATGACCCGCAATGTGGAGATTGAACCATTCGTTTTCCGCTAAAATGACGACTAATTCATCCAGTTTTTGTTGTGAACCTGATTTTAGTTGATCGCTTCCCGTTTCGAACTGTACTGCTTGGGTGATGGCTGCCAACTGTTGCCGCAAATTTTCCCCCACAGATGGGCAGCCCGTAGCCGCTATATCACCGGGTAGGGTAGGGCATTTGTCTTCGTGGTCGGCTATGCCATCGGCGTCAGTATCGGGGCAGCCGCGCAGTGTTAACGACCCTGCTTCATTGGGGCACTGGTCTTCTTCGTTCACTATGCCATCTAAGTCATCATCTAAAAACGGGCATCCGTTACCGTCAAACGTACCCGGTAAGTGCGGGCAACGATCTTTGAAATCGGCTACTCCGTCCCCGTCGGAATCAGGGCAGCCGGATAACCCTTCTTTAGCTGGACAATCAGGGCAGAGGTCTTCTACATCTATCCACCCATCGCCATCTGTATCGGGGCATCCCTTGCCAGAAGCGTGGCCTGGTATTTCGGGGCATTGGTCAATGAAATCGGGCACCAAGTCAAAATCACTATCGGGGCAGCCGCGTGCACGTTCCTTGCCAGCTTGATAAGGACACAGGTCTTCCTCATCCTTGATGCCATCCTGATCTGCATCGGGGCAGCCACCGGTATAGTCCACACCTGCTGCCTGTGGGCACTTGTCTTCATTATCCATAAAGCCATCTCGGTCATAGTCGGGCTGAAACCAGCGGTAAGAGAGCGTTAGCCCACCCGTTATATACCAATCATCGGCATCGGGGTTGCCGGCAACTGCTACGCCGTCTAAATAATCTGTCATGGATTTTCGCCAACCGAATTCTATTCCCAAGGTGGTATGAGGACTAAGATCCGCTTGAATACCCATGCCCGCAGGGAACACCATCGTCCATTTTTCTTTATGCAGCAAGTCAGCGCGAATATTGGCCGAGTAGCCATTTATGCCAGGGATGCCATAGTACGTGTCGGCTTGATAAGAAGTCATACCTATTCCTGCGAAAAAATACGGAGTGACGATGTTTTTATAACCGCCAGTAGTAGGAAACCTCTTTTTGGCAAAAGGTATCCATTCCAACCTTGTAGAAGGTTCGAGGAAACGGGTAGTAAACGAAAACCCGCGTTTTATAAAATCTAGGTTCGTGTTGTAGGCATCCGTTCCATTGATAGTACCGTATAGTACGCCTGCTCGTACCCGCCAATTGTACTTAATAGGAAGTGATGCTGAAAGACCGTAACTGAAGTTCAAGTTATCGGTATCAGGTTGTAGGTTGTGAGATGTTAGATCCCCTAAATATGCTGATCCACCTACCAATATAGACATATCTGCACGGGGTTGTGCCCCCATCCAGCAATGGAGCATTAAACCTGCCCATAGCAATATCACTCTCATCGGGACTCCTTTTGAAATTGCTTCAAAGGCCTTCTACGTATTACAGCGGTATCAGCTTGGTAAAGCACATCCTGAAACGATTTTCTACCAAACCAAGACAAGCCGAGACCTTTTCAGTTCTATTTGAAGTTGTTCATGGTTCACCCTGCCCGTGACTCGACAAGGCAGGGCAATTGAAAACAGACGTAAAATTGCTAAAAATAGTAGAAATTTTCGTAATATTTAACCAAAATAATTGATTTAGTTTTTTCATGCTAAAACTAGGAATGCTTGCACAAAGCGTGTGCATAAAGGTAAGCCTTTAGGAAAAATTGGATCAGTTATTTCCGTCAAAATGCTTAGATGCCATAAAGCATGAAAAGAAAGGGAGCGTTATTTTTTAACCATCTTTCCAAGGGTTATCCAACCACCTCGGGCATCTTTGTACTGCAATACGAACACCCCTGCGGGAACGCTACGCACGTCCAGCCGAATGATTTCATCCTGGGTTGTGGTGCCTGGCAAGCTTACCTGCCCATGAGGATAGACCAGCCTGAAATCTGTTTGTTCCCATGCTGCATCAAGGGGTACATACAGCCAGTCTGTCGCTGGATTGGGGTATAGGGTGACTTTTTTTTGCCTCTCTAAACTCAAAGTTTTGATGGTGGAATAATGCTTGCTGTGGTCATAATCAACGGTGGCTAGGCGGTAGTAGAGTTGGGTCGCGTTTATATTTTCTAATGGATCTGCATAATCGTAATTGGCGAAGTCTTTTCCATTGCCCACCGCTGCTATCTGATGTAGGGGAGTAAATACAATGCCATCTTCCGAGCGTTCCACTTCGTAGTAGTCCACATTCGTTTCATTGGCCACCTTCCATGCCAGCAACGCCGTTGCGTCGGCCTCTGTTACAGTAAAAGATAAAATATCTGCGGGTAAAAGGCTGAAAGAAAAATTACTACAAGAAGATTTTGGGTCGTAATAGTTCACACATAGTAAAATGGCGGATGTGTAACTATCACAGGAAAAATCATACACCGCATAATTACTCCCAGTTGTAACCCCTACACCTAAGAAGCCTTCGGTGCCATTGTCGCCCCAGTTATCTGCGAGGTTCATTAATACATTTTCTCTATGCCCCCATCCACAGCAAGCCCCATCAACGTAGAGAAAATCATAAACCGATGCTGCTACAAAATTGGGAAATGAATAATTGAAAGGTGCTACCGATGCACTTATGTTTTCCGCCCAAGTATCCCAGCAATTATCTAAGTCGGGGTCGCTTTCAATGCGTTGTTGAATACTACTGCCGAATTGAAAATTGTTCGGGCAGGTTCTAAAAGAGGCACCAGTCCCCAAGGCAGGGTTTCCTGTATGACTAAATACATCATTGGCCATCATCCAATCGGTATGTGCTTGGCTGATGGCATCTAATCCTGTTTCAATGCCGTGAAAAGGCAACAGCCCTCTATCTACCCGTTCTTCGTTGTGGATGTAAAACACTATTTCATCGTAGGACATACCCGACCAACCACCCGATGGGGCATCAAAATTGCCGAGGCAATTAGGGGTTAACCCCCTGTTGGTTTCCTCCCAGCGACGCGCTGCGGTGAAGTTGGCTTCTATGCTCATGCTGTTTGTAAACAGAGTAGGGTTATCCGTTGTAGGATTGCCTATGCTGCATTGCGCTAAGATTGTTCCCATATCTAAGAGAACCGTTAATGCTACCGTGAACCACGTGTTTTTCATAATTGCTACTTAAGTTTAGAACATGACAATAACAGCCCAATATCATTGGGAGTAAGCATCAATATTCAGACTTTTTTAAGTAGTTGTTTATGAGGAGGGTAAGAGCAGAGTCGAAAGATTTTGCAAGGTAATATGATTTTTAGAAACCACCAATAGATACTGATAATTATATTGATTCAACTATATCGCGACCTGTGCTTGCCAACGCGGCATAACCGCATTTTTCCCTATCTTTGCCCTCCCTAACCAACCATACCATCATGGAGACAACCGTACCGTACCAAGCTCACCACAAAATACGGATACTTACCGCAGGCTCGCTTTTCGACGGGCACGATGCTGCTATCAACATCATGCGCCGCGTCATGCAACGCTCTGGCGCGGAAGTCATTCACTTGGGCCACAACCGCAGCGTAGCCGAAATTGTAAATGCTGCCGTACAGGAAGATGTGCAAGGCATCGCTATTACCTCCTACCAAGGGGGGCATATCGAATTTTTTAAATATGCTTATGACCTCCTCCAACAGAAAGGGGCTGGACATATTAAAATTTTTGGGGGTGGGGGAGGCACCATTCTCCCTACAGAAATTGAAGAACTCCACGCCTATGGCATCACGCGTATCTATTCCCCTGATGATGGACGGCGCATGGGGCTGCAAGGAATGATTAACCACTTGCTACAAGCGTGCGATTTTTCCCTTGGTGACCAACTAAACGGGCAACTCAAAAAAGTCCCCGAAAAAGACCCGCTTGCCATTGCCCGCCTTATTACTGCCGCCGAAAATTATCCCGATGAAAGCTTGGATTGGCTCAATAACCTCCGCCAAGAAACTGCCCAATCGACCATCCCGGTATTGGGTATCACAGGCACAGGAGGGGCAGGGAAATCCAGCCTCGTGGATGAACTCGTGCTTAGGTTTCTTACCGCTTTTCCCGATAAAACATTGGGGTTGATCTCCGTCGATCCCTCCAAACGCAAAACGGGTGGTGCCCTTCTCGGCGACCGCATCCGTATGAATGCTATCTCCAATGGGCGTGTATTCATGCGTTCCCTCGCTACACGCCAATACAATCTGGCACTCAATAAGCATATCGACCGCGCCATCACCATCCTCAAAAAAGCCGACTTCGACCTCATTGTTCTCGAAACTTCGGGTATTGGTCAATCTGATTCCGAAATCGTCGATCATGCCGACCTCTCTGTCTATGTGATGACGCCCGAATTTGGCGCGGCTTCTCAGTTGGAAAAAATTGATATGTTGGACTTCGCCGACATTATCGCCATCAATAAATTCGACCGACGCGGTGCCGCTGATGCCCTCCGCGATGTGAAAAAACAATACCAGCGCAACCACGATCTATGGGAAAAAGACGTGGACACCATGCCTGTATTTGGCACCATCGCTTCTCAGTTCAATGACCCCGGTGTCAATACGCTTTTCAACCACCTGATGGGGCGTTTGTTCCCTGCATTGCCCGATACTACCTTTGCAGAGGGGGTAAGCGAGAAACAATATATCATACCGCCTGCAAGGGTGAGATACCTGTCGGAAATAACAGAAACTGTCCGTTCGTACAATCGCGAAACAACCGAACAAGAAACTGTTGCCCGTCAACTGTTTGCCTTGCACCACACCCAAGACATCTTGGGGGCTATCGAAGCCATCTCCGCCAAAATACAAGAACTTACCCAGCAGTTGACCTTGGAGAATAAGGCCACCCTCGATGGCTGGGAAAAGAAAAAAGCAGCTTATGCCGCTCCTGAGTTCGTTTATGCGGTGCGCGGCAAAGAAATTCGTGTAGCTAATTACACCCGCTCCCTTTCGCACAACGATATTCCTAAGGTCGTTTTGCCTCGTTTTCAAGATTGGGGAGAAATCCTGCGTTGGTGTCGTCAGGAAAACGTACCGGGTGAGTTTCCCTATACGGCCGGGGTTTTTCCCTTCAAACGCAAAGGCGAAGACCCTACCCGTATGTTTGCAGGGGAAGGTGGCCCAGAACGCACCAACAAGCGTTTTCATTACCTCTCTCAAGGAATGCCTGCTAAACGCTTGTCCACTGCCTTCGACTCCGTTACCCTCTACGGCGAAGACCCCGACCATCGCCCCGATATTTACGGTAAGGTAGGCAATTCCGGTGTTAATGTTAGCTCCTTGAACGATGCCAAAAAATTGTATGCTGGTTTCGACCTCTGCGACCCCACTACCTCCGTTTCTATGACCATCAATGGGCCGGCGGCTACCATTTGTGCCTTCTTTATGAATGCAGCCATCGACCAGCAGTGCGAGCGATACATACGCCAACACGGTTTGGAACACCTCGTAGAAGCACGCCTCAAAGCTGCCTATGACGACAAAGGCTTGCCTCGCCCGGCTTACCACGGAGACCTGCCAGAGGGCAACGATGGTTTGGGGCTGCTCCTCCTCGGCCTCACTGGCGACCAAGTACTTGACCCCTCCATCTATGCCGACCTCAAGGCCAAGGCGCTACGGGCTGTGCGCGGTACCGTACAGGCCGATATCCTCAAGGAAGACCAAGCGCAAAACACCTGCATCTTTTCCACCGAGTTTTCCCTCCAGTTGATGGGCGATGTTCAGCAATATTTTATCGACCATCAGGTGCAGAATTTCTATTCAGTTTCCATTTCTGGCTACCATATTGCCGAGGCGGGTGCCAACCCCATTAGCCAGTTGGCCTTCACCCTCAGCAATGGGTTTACCTTTGTGGAATACTACCTGTCGAGGGGGATGCACATCGACGATTTTGCCCCCAATCTTTCCTTCTTTTTCTCCAATGGCGTGGACCCCGAATACGCCGTCATTGGCAGGGTCGCAAGGCGCATTTGGGCGAAAGCCATCAAATACAAATACGGTGGTAACGACCGTTCCCAAAAGCTCAAGTACCATATACAGACCTCCGGGCGTTCGCTGCACGCGCAGGAAATTGATTTCAACGATATACGCACCACCTTGCAAGCACTGTACGCTATCTACGACAACTGCAACAGCCTCCACACCAACGCCTACGACGAGGCCATCACCACCCCCACCGAGGAAAGTGTGCGCCGTGCCGTAGCCATTCAGATGATTATCAATCACGAACTAGGGCTGGCCAAAAACGAGAACCCGCTCCAAGGTGCGTTCATCATCGAAGAACTGACCGATTTGGTAGAAGAGGCCGTTATGGCTGAATTCGACCGCATCAACGAACGCGGCGGTGTATTGGGCGCGATGGAAACCATGTACCAACGCAGCAAAATACAGGAGGAAAGCCTCTATTACGAAACCCTCAAACACACGGGAGAATACCCCATTATTGGTGTCAACACCTTCCTGTCACCCAATGGGTCGCCTACTATCATACCCGCCGAGGTTATACGGGCTACCACCGAGGAAAAGGAACGGCAAATAACCAACCTTCAAGCCATCCACGGTGCCTCGGGCGACCGCGCTACCCAGGAATTAAAGGCATTGCAGCAGGCCGCACTACGCGGTGAGAATCTGTTTACCCAATTGATGGAAACCGTGAAGTACTGTACATTAGGCCAAATCACCCATGCCTTATTTGCCGTAGGGGGGCAATACAGGCGCAGTATGTAGCGGTGGATGATGATGGGCCATCCCCACCCCTCCTAACGTCGGGGTGGGGTCGGGTGCTCCCTCCATCCCGCTGCCGCCCGATGGTTGCCAGCGGGGTTCCGTCCGCCCCCTTGTCCGGGCGGGCAGTGATGCGCATACAAAACTATCCTACATAACCTCTATTGCATACAGGATACATTTTGCAATTTTTTACACATTTAAACACCGATTGCTATGGATGGGAAATACCAAAACAAATACCGCATCGCACCCTCCCGTGCCCAATGGTGGGATTATGGGCGCAACGGGGCCTATTTTATTACCATCTGCACGAAAGACCGACACTATTTTTTTGGCGAAATTGCCGACGAAAAAATGATATTGTCCCCCGTGGGGGCCATCGCCGACGTATTGTGGCACCAAATACCCCATCACGCACCGTTTGTGGAATTGGGCGCGTTTGTCGTCATGCCCAATCATATCCACGGGATTTTGGTTTTGAATAAACCGCCGGACGATAACGGCGATAACGACGGCGATATACCGCCGCCGGAAACGCCGGGACAAAAACGATTCCGCAATCAGGGCGCCGAAACCGTATCATCGATTATTGGTTCCTACAAATCCGCCGTGACCCGCCACGCCAATCGTTTAGGATTGGCCAACGGTTGGCAACCCCGTTTCGATGACCGTATCATCTGGGACGATGAGGCCTACGAACGGGTAACCCAATATATCATCAACAACCCCAAAAATTGGGGTAAGGACCGTTTTCGCAAGAAAAAATAATACCCCGTTTGTCGCTGCCAACGCGGGATAGAAGGCAGCCTACTGGGGCGCGGAGCCATCCAGCCCGCACCAGGGGTAGTAGCGGTATGGCCTGTCGGCTCGCCCGCAGGCCATAGGAGCGGATGACCCGGCCTACGCGCTAATAACACGCCACCCTTCGCATCCATAAGACGCGCGGGGAGGTGCCCTATAAAATTGCAACTATTTCTATCTTGGTGCGTTCAATAGAGGTTAAGTACGGGGAATTTGTATAGGGATTCAAATAAGATTTTTACGTTAGGCAAGGAAAAGGTTCTTTTGCTTAGCCGTAGCTAAGGAAAATGGTTCTTTGACGTAGCATGGCGTAAAGACATTTGAAGCGCATACAAAATTCTTCTACGTAACCTCTAATAAATCCACAGAATACACGTTCTTTGCAAGACATACCACGCGAGTGCCTCAAGCGTTTTGGCTCTACAATTATTAAATTAGGGCTTGACTTCGTACGTGACTAGGGCGGGCCTCAATCTCGGTGTATGCCGGGATTCCCTTCGTGGGACAAGGGGATTACCGAACCACAACAGCGGCTCTATTTTTGCTTTTTTCGAGGTTCCAAAACCACCCGGCACTAGCGTGGTTATTTTTGTGTCCGTTTTTAGCGGTACTTACATTTTCTTGCCAAAACCTGCCATCATGAAACGTATTCTGTCCATTTCTTTCCTCTTTTTCTTAGTTGTTGTCACCTTTACCTGTACCCGCAAGCGCGATGTGAAGCCGCTGCCAGAGGGTGCTAAGGCATGGCTTTACGGCTATACCACGGGGCTGATTTCAAGGATTGACCCCATCACGGTGCAGTTCTCGGGGCTGGCTGTGAATGAAGAAGAGGTGGGGCAGGAGGTAGCCAATAATTTGGTGGATATAGTGCCTGATGCGGGAGGCAAATGGGTGTGGGTGGACCGCCAAACGATGCGGTTTACCCCCGAACCAGCTTTGGCGTTTGCCACTACCTACATCGTGACGGTGCAACTGGGCAAGATTTTCGACAATGTACCTGCCGAGGCCGCTTCCTTCGATATTTCCGTCACCACCCGCGACCCTTATGTGTCTTTGAAATTGGAAGGGTTGCAAACACCCGATGTGAAGCAACGCGGCAAGCGAACCCTAACGGGCATGCTGTTGACCTCCGATTTTGTGCCGGATGCCGAGGCGGCAGCCCTGCTGACGACAGCTACTCAGGCAGGTAAAGCATTGGAGGTAACATGGTCACAACGACAATGGCACTGAGCATTACTTCACCCTCAGTGGCGTAGCGCGCGGCAAAGAAGCTTCCGCTTTAGCATTGGCGTGGTCGGGCGATAAAATCGGTGCTGCACAGGAAGGTAAGCAGGAGGTAGAAGTGCCCGCTTTTGGCGATTTCAAAGTAGCCAGCGTGGATAGTCATCCTGAGGAAAATAGGGTGGATATCTATTTCTCCGACCCCTTGGAGGAAGACCAAGATTTCAACGGTTTGGTCACCATTAGCAATACAGATAACGCCTTTCGGTTTGCTGCCGAAGGACAGGTGTTGCGGGTTTATCTGCCTACCCTGTGTCGGGGGAGCAAGAGGTGAAAGTAGCTACCGGATTGAAAAATTACTATGGTGAAAAATTGCCCCGCAGCAGTGTTTGGAATGTGATGCTGTCGTCAATTGAACCTCAGGTGCGCTTGGCAGGGCATGGCAACATCATGCCTGCGTCCACCGATTTGGCGTTCCCCTTTGAGGCCATCGGCTTGAACGCTGTGGAAGTGGAAATCTTCAAAATACACAGCAACAACATCCTACAATTTTTACAAGTCAACAACTTAGATGGTCGCGATGACCTGCACCGCGTAGGCAAGGTAATTGCCCGTAAAGAAGTACCCCTGAAGCAGCTCAATCCCGCTACCTCTTCTCAGCAATGGACTCGCTTTGCCTTGGATTTGCGGCAGTTTTTTGAAGCAGACCCCAAGGCTATTTACCAAGTGCGTATCGGATTTCGTCGGTCCCATGCGGTGCTGCGATGCGGGGGTGACAAGACCTTTAATTTTACTAAAAATGATTGGTATGAAGATGAAGACCAAGGCCTGCTCTATAACTGGTATGGCTTAGAAGGGTACTACTCAGAATACCAATGGGAGCAGCGGGATGACCCTTGTTATCCAGCTTATTATAATTCCGACCGATTTGTGACGCGCAATGTGTTGGCATCCAACTTAGGGTTGATTGTGAAAAGCCAGGCCAAGAATACCTGGAAGATAGCCGTGACAGATATGATGACCACCGACCCCGTAGCGGGTGCCACGCTGAAATTTTACGATTATCAGCAGCAGGTGGTAGGGGAGGTTAATACCAATGGCGATGGTTTTGCGCAGGTTTCGTTGGATGATAAGGCTCATTTTTTAGTGGCTGAGACCGCTACCGAACAGTGCTATATGCGATTAGATGACGGGGAGTCGCTATCGCTGAGTCGCTTCGATGTAGGAGGCGAGGCTGCACAGGATGGCCTGAAAGGTTTTATTTATGCCGAGCGAGGGGTATGGCGGCCTGGGGATTCCGTATTTCTCCATTTTGTGCTGGAAGACGAAGGGGGCGTATTGCCTCAGGGCTATCCCGTGTCTTTTGAGTTGCGCAATGCCCGCGGACAGGTAGTAGAAAAGCGCAACGGGGTGATGCCCGAAGGCATGATTTACCCGCTGCACTTTACCACGCGCCAAGACGACCCTACGGGCAACTGGCAGGCGAAAGTGATGGCAGGCAGTGCTACCTTTTTCAAGAACCTGCGTATAGAAACCGTCAAGCCCAACCGCATCAAAATAGACTTGACTCCTTCAGAAACCCCCTTGCGCTTAGAAAGTGGTACGATGGGCTTGGCTGCTTCGTGGTTGCACGGTGCTCCTGCTCGTTCGTTGAAGGCGCATGTGGAGGCTACGTACTCCATGCGACGAGCACCCTTCGATGCGTTCAAGAAATTTATCTTCACCGATGTGGATAGGTCGTATGATTTAAAAAACAGGGTAATCTTTGACAATACCTTGGACGAAGAAGGCAAGGCAACCGTGAATGCAGCCCTCCCCAAGAACCAGTCCGCTCCCGGCCCCTTGCAAATGAGCCTGCGCACGCGTGTATTTGAAAAAACGGGAGAATTTAGCACCGATATACAATCATTTCCGGTACACCCTTACAATCATTATGCTGGATTGCAGATGCCGCAAGACCGTTATGGTAGCTCCCGCATCGAAATAGGTGCCAATAATACAGTAACCCTAGTGGCGGTAAATGCTGCCGGAAAAGGTGTTGCAGGCCGCAAGCTAAAAGCCGAACTCGTGAAAATGGAGTGGAGATGGTGGTGGGATGACGAGGACAACCGAGGCGGCAGGTACGCCAGTGGGCAAGTGCTGACACCGATAGCGGAAACCGAAAAAACATCAGGCAGTGACGGCAAAGCCACTTGGTCGGTGAAGGTGGAAGAATGGGGACGATATAGGTTGCGTGTATGCGATGTGTCATCAGGGCATTGCGCTTCCGGCTATGTGTATGCGGGCAGACCTTGGTATGACGAAACAGCCTTTTCGGAAGAAGCAGCCATGTTGCTATTCAAATCTGATAAGGAAAAATACAAAACAGGCGAGGATATCACCATCACCTTTCCAGCAGGTGGCAAGGGGCGCACATTGGTGAGCTTGGAAAACGGCAGCGGGGTCATCGATACTCGTTGGGTGGAAACCGTAGCCGGAGATAATACCTACACCTTCGAGGCTACGGCGGCTATGTCCCCAACGGTTTATGTACATCTATCGGTGTTGCAGCCCCACAACCAAGAAGAAAACGACTTACCCATGCGTGCCTACGGCGTAATACCAGTGGCGGTTGAAGACCCCGGCAGCCGATTGGAACCCAAGATAAAGGTGGCAGCAGAGCTTAAACCAGAGCAATCTTTCACGGTGGAGGTTGCCGAAACCCAAGGGCACGCCATGACCTATACAGTAGCGGTAGTGGACGAGGGCTTGTTGGGGCTTACCCGTTTCAAGACCCCTAACCCCCACGATGCCTTTTTGCTCGTGAGGCATTAGGCGTAAAAACGTGGGATTTGTACAACTATGTACTCGGAAAAAATACCGTGCCGATGGATCAACTGCTCACCATCGGTGGCGATGGCGAAATAGACGGCAAGAAACCCGCCGAACGCGCCAACCGCTTCGACCCTGTAGTGATGCACTTAGGGCCGTTTGAATTGAAGAAGAACGGTCGTGCTACGCATACCCTCCAGATGCCTAACTACGTGGGAGCTGTGCGTGTGATGGTCGTAGCAGCGGATAAAGGCGCTTATGGTGCAGCCGAAAAAACGGTGCCGGTTCGCAAACCACTTATGTTGTTGGCTACCCTGCCACGTGTGTTGGGCATAGGTGAACGTCTTGATTTGCCTGTGAACCTATTTGCTATGAAAGACGGATTGGGTAAGGTAAACATCAAAGTGGAAACCACGGGCGGGTTGGTGAAGGTGCCGGTGGCATCGCGCTCTGTGCAATTTAGCAAGACGGGAGATGACCTCGTTTCCTTCCCCTTGGAAGTAGGCAATAAAGTTGGGGTGGCCAAATTCAAAATTATAGCAGAAGGGGGTGGTGAACGCAGCACCCAAGAATTAGAGATTGACGTGCGCAACCCCAATCCCCAGCAAACCTTGACCGAGCGATTCACCGTGGATCCCGGCCAAACCCTGACCGTGGACTACCTGCCCTTCGGTACGGAAGGCACTCGCGAGGGTACCTTGGAAATGACCAATCTGCCCCCCATTGACTTGGAGCGGCACCTACAGTATCTGATTCGGTATCCGTATGGCTGTTTGGAGCAAACGCTCTCCGGAGGATTTCCGCAATTGCATTTAGCTACTTTCGTGAAGATGACCCCCAATCAGGAAAAGCAAACCGTAGCCAACGTGGGGGCTGCCCTCCAGCGGTTGCGTCGTTTTCAGTTGCCTAACGGCGGGTTTTCCTATTGGCCCGGCCAGTCGGAGGTAGCCTCGTGGGCATCCAACTACGCGGGGCATTTCCTCTTGGCCGCCAAGGACAAAGGGTACAGTCTGCCACCGGGTATGCTTGATAATTGGCTCGCCTTCCAGAAAAATGCAGCCCGCGCCTGGAGCAGTAAAGCCGTGGAATACGGGCAGGTGGACAAGCACAGTTATGAGTTAGACCAAGCCTATCGACTTTATACCCTTGCATTGGGAGGCAAACCCGAGTTGGGCGCTATGAATCGCCTGCGTGAGACCGACAAATTGGGTAAAGCTGCCCGCTGGAGGTTGGCCGCTGCCTATGCGTTGGCTGGTAAGCAGGAAGTTGCCAATGAGTTGATTCGCAATGTGGATACGGATATTCCGGATTACCGCGATATGTACTACACCTACGGCTCGCCCTTCCGCGATAAGGCTATGATTTTGGAAACACTGCTGCTGCTAAACAAAAAAGAAGCCGCCGACCGTACCGCGCAACTATTGGCCAAGGAGATGAGTTCTTCGCGCTGGTTTAGTACGCAGGAGATTGCCTATGGATTGTTGGCTTTTAGCCAATATGTGGGAACGAATGAAGAACTGTCCAAGACCTACACCTTCACCATGCAGCAGAGTGGCAAATCGGCGATAGATGCGGGGTCTGACCATCCTTATATGCAAATTGCCTTAGCTGATCAAGAAAGTAAGCTAACCATCAAAAATACGAGTCGGCAGAAGCTGTTTGGTACGGTTATCCGCAAGGGGCAGCCTCTACCGGCGGAGGAGCAGGCGGTGGCCAAACTGATGGCACTTTCTGTCAACTACACCGACCGAGCAGGCAATCCACTGAACCCCGCTCGCATAGAGCAGGGGACGGATTTTGTGGCTAATGTAGTCGTACAGCACAGCGGCGAGCTGAGCTACGAATACCACCAAATGGCGTTGCAGCAAATATTTCCATCGGGATGGGAGATTACGAATACCCGTTTTGAGGGTCGAGCCACTGATAGCGAATCGGGGTATGACTACCGTGATTTTCGCGATGACCGGGTGCATACTTTTTTCTCGCTGTGGCCCAGCAAGTCCAACGAATATCGGGTGTATTTGACTGCCTCTTATACGGGTCGGTTCTACCTACCTGCGGTATCCTGTGGCGCTATGTACGATGACCAAATTTATGCTTCTACCCCTGGAACATGGGTGGAGGTAGTAAGTCCTAATTAACGAGCGATGACAATTGAAGAGCTATCAGATTTAACCGACGAAGAACTGCTGGCCGAGGCCAAGAAGCTGAGAAAAAATACCATCACCGATGCCTTTTTGATTGGTTTCATGGCCGCGGTGGTGGTGTACAGCCTCGTGAAAAACACATGGGGAATGCTCACGCTGATTCCCCTCTATTTCATTTACCAGCTTTCGAAAAAATCGACACGGAAGGAGGATATCGAAAAATTGCTGAAAGACCGAGGTTTAGTGCAGTGATTGGTGAATGCTATTGGGAAAGCAGGGTTTTGCAAAGTAAAGTAAAGTGCTAAGAGACGGAAAAAAATAAGTGATCCCATTTTTGGCTTGGCTTTATGCACTAAGCGTGGGAATACTTGCACAAAGCGTGTGCATAAAGACAAGTCTTCAGAAAAAATGGGATCAGTTATTTCCGTCAAATTACTAAGGCAAGTTGAACGATAGTATTACGAATGATTAAGAGGAACGGAGCGGCATCGCGGAACTATTTGGTGACTGTGTGTGTAGGAGTAAATACCAGCGCGAAAAGTTGGAGCGAAAACCTTGGAAAAACAGTAACTTCCTTCTATATCACCGTACTGAAGTAGGGAGATATAAAGCGTTGTTTCTTGATAGACGGTATATAGCATACTTGTGGTAGAATCATGCAAAAGAACTACATTCGCTAGATATTCGGCAGGATCTGCGTTGAGCGACGGGCAGATAATTTTAGTATTCCATTTTACAAAAATGATACCTAATTGATACCAGAAGAAATAAAAACAGCAATTATTCAACAGCTAAACGGGAAAAGAAAAATAACCTTTTTAGTTGGAGCCGGGTTGTCAGCTGAAAGCGGAATTCCGACCTTTCGAGATAAAGATGGATATTGGACCTCTGGATCAAAAAACTATATGCCTCAGGAAATTGGGACAAAAAAGATGTTTGATGTGAATTCAAGCGAGGTGTGGAGGTGGTACTTGTATAGAAATTCAATCTGTAGGAAGGCAAATCCCAATATAGGTCATATATCTCTTTCGAAAATTGAAAAAATGATCCCTGAAAAATTTTCGCTAATATCTCAAAATGTCGATGGGTTACATTTTTTAGAGGAAAGCAGGATTGAAAACCTCTTTTTAATTCACGGCGATTTAAGATTTATGAGATGTAGTGAAGAATGTACGAGAGAACTATTCAATATACCGGAGGGAATTATTGGAAAAAATTGGACTAAAGAATCTAGGATTCCACTTGACGATTTAGAAAAATTAGTATGCCCAAATTGCGGAGAAATGACACGTCCCCATGTCTTATGGTTTGATGAATACTACGATGAACCATATTATCACCTACATAAAGTGCTAAGAATAGCTAAAGAGACAGGTTTGCTATTTATAGTAGGCACGTCAGGAGCTACAAATCTTCCAAAACTAATAGTGGAAAATACGGCGAATAGACAAGGCGTTATTATTGATATAAATCCTAACGAAAATGATTTTACAGATAAATTGAAAAAAATGAAAAACGGGCATTACTGGAAGTCAACGAGTGGGATTGCACTAAAGTCTTTGGCTGAATTTATAGAGGATAAAATCGAAAAACAAAAAAGCATTGGCATCAGATATCAAACATGAGATTTTTAATCCTTTTCAAGCATTATCCCGATAAGCATGAAGTAACCATTAGGGTGGGAATGCCAAATAAAGTCAGCCAACGGAGAAAATATTCAGACTAAGAAAAATAGGCTTGTTTATTCAAAACAAAAATAATCTATAAAAAGAAAAAAAGCCCGGATTTTGCCATATACAAAACCCGAGCTTTTGCCTTTTACCAGCAGGGTAAAACTATTTGCGCTTATGCCTGATCTGGTTCTCTACCTCCGTCGAGGAATTCCTGATAAGCGTTCAGCTCATCCCATTTGCCTTCAGCGGCGAGGCTTGCTTGCTTGGCCCAAGTAGAAGGATCTGCTAAACGATAGCGTTCACCAGCTGCTGCTAATATCTCTTGCAAGCGGTCGGTGGAGGCAGCCGCTAAATCTGACCAATTGATGATGCCAGCATCTTTGAGCAGGCTCTCAATCTTGGGGCCTATGCCTTCTACAATTTTCAAATCATCAGGATTGGTAGAAAAGCCTAATAGCTTGGCGATCATTTTTTCTACCTTCGATGGGTTTTCAAAATCGCCTTTGGATTCTACGCCTGTATCTAAGAATTTCTGATATTCAATCAGTTCATCCCACTGTCCGGCATGAGCTAATTCTGCTTGACGAGGCCATGTGTCTGGCTTGGCTAAGCGGAAGCTACTACCTGCTTTGTCCAGTATTCCCTGCAGGGTATCGACGGAAGCGGCTGCCAATGCACCCCACGTGCCAATACCTGCTTCTTTGAGCAGCCCGTCGATTTTGGGGCCAATACCTTCTACAATCTGTAGGTTGTCGCTACCCAAGAGGGTGGTGTAGTTCGTGGTGCCTCTGGCCGTAGCTTCGCCCGTCATGGCACCGGCTGCAAATCCTAATGCGGCATCACCCGTAGCGGTACCTGCTTCAGAGGCAACGGCTAATTGGGCTTTCAATCCTGCCTTATCCGATTCGCAGTGGGACAACGCCGCCTTCAGGGATGCGATTTCCTTGTTGGCTTCATCCAATTGGTACTTGCAACTAGCAAGGTCTTTCTCGAAATTTACCGCTTTGGCATGGTAGCCGTCGCGTTCGATAGTCAGTTGTTCAATCTGTTCTTGATATTTTTTGCCTCCAAACAACCAATGGTATAGCAATGCACCGAGCAAAAAACTCAGCAAAGACCAAAGGAGCCAAGGAAGGCAAAACCAGGAGCAACATCCTGCTAATAATAATATAGTTGACATGATGATTTATTTTTAGTTGGTTCGAAAATTAGTTACCGGAAAGTATTTGCAATTCTACTCTTCGGTTGTTGTGGCGACCTTCTTCTGTCTCGTTCGTAGAAGTAGGGTCGGATTCGCCCTTCCAATCCAGTACCAAGCGGTCGGTAGCTACGCCTTTGCGCACTAAGATGTCACGGATGAATTTGGCCCGACGTTCGCTGAGCTTCATATTGTCTGCATCATCACCACGGTTGTCTGTGTGACCTGTAATGTTTACGCGCTCGGTGGTTTGGCTGAGTCGGAGAGCCAATTTGTTCAAGTACTCATCCACCTCGGGATCGGCATCTTTTACCGCAGAATTGTAGGGGAATCGAATGACAACTTTGTTGTCCAATTCAACCACTTCTGATGCTTCTTTGGCATCGGCAGCTTGCCATTCCAAATCAACGGATTCGAAGTAGCCTTTTTGGACACCTTCACGGTCATCCAAACGCAGGTCGGCCAGTTCCATACGTGCGGGATCGATGTAGGCAGCGAGTAAATCCCTCACCTTGGCGGCTCGTGCTAAGCCCATCGTAGCAAAGTTGGGGTCGGGGCTTTTCTCGGATGCGAAATATCGTCCGGTGATAATCAACTTGTCGTTGTCGCCCATCTCATTGACTAATCGGGTGCGCAGTGCTTCAAAACCTTCATTGGTGAAAGCAGTAGCATCATCCCATTGAAAATCAATTGGATAGCGTTGGACTTCTTCCGGCGCTGCCGGTGGTGTGGCGATGGTTGTCTGTTCTGCTTCACAGCAGCCTGTGCAACATTCGTGCACACAGGTCTTGAATGCAAGCAGGGCAAACAACAACCAAAGTACCAGCATCACCAGCCACTTCATAAGTGTGGACATAAGTGTGGTAGTTTGTAAAAAAAATCAGGTTATACAATTCGACAGTTTGCTCCGAAACACAGTGCATCTGTCGGGATTTACAAACTTTTAGACAGCATCATAACAGGAGGGTCACAAACAACGTCACGTAAACATCCACAGCCCTCAGATATCGGGGATACTCGCCTGTGTAGCCTGGGTTAGAAAACCATGTTCGGTGGGAAAAGTGGGGGAAAGCCCCGATGTGTTTCACGATATGCCGTAAAAATATTGAAATGGATTTATTCAAACTATCTTTTGGTCGTTTTTTTTACAAAAAAATAAATATTTGTTACCTAAAGAGAACACGAATCAGATTCTTTATATATGCTAAAAACAGCAAAAAATGGATGTAATCATGGTTTTAAAAACGAATCACTGGTTGTAAATAATTAACAGTCAATTGTTTGTGATTTATTAATAAATTTTCATACATTAATCAAAAGAAGTCAAAAACAAAAAAGCCCCAGTCTGAAAAGACCGAGGCTTTGTGTTTTGTGGAGACGCCGAGAGTCGAACTCGGGTCCAGACAAAGCACGATAGAGCTTTCTACATGCTTAGTATCCAATTTAGGTTTTCGAGCTTGGGGTAGGACTGGATACCCTCCCATACACAAGCCTTAGCTCCTAAGTTTCGCTTAACGTTCAGAGCAGGACGATCAGCTAGCCCGAGGGGTTGATGATATGCGGCACGCTGTGTATCAGGCTTCAAGCGCACGGCACAAAGGCTTTCTAATTCCTAGAATTAGGCAGCCATGGCGAACTGAGAGTTGCCATCTAAAAGGGTCAATAGCCGTTTGTTAACGGAGGTGAGCTATCATACTCCGGCATGCTTACTAAACCGTTCACTTTCCTGTCGATACCAGTACGTCCCCGGTTTTTTCTAAATCAGTACTTTCTTTTAAATACCGAAAAGCAAAGTTACAACATTCTTTCGTTGCAAATAGTTCCGGTTATGAAAAGTGTGCATAACAAATTGCACAACTAAGCGACTTTGACAATCTGTTGTATTTGATGCCAAGCACCACTTTCGCGATAGCACCGTAAATCGGCCACAGCCTGTGCACCAGAAATAGTCCAACGCTGGCCAGACAACTTCATGCGCTGTTGGAGTACGCTACGGTGGGCGGCTTCTATCGGGCCAGATCCAATAAGTAGGTTTTTATCGCGATAGGTTTTGTACTGCATGCGGTCTTCATGCTCCTCATAGTAGGACAAAAGTTTGATTT
This sequence comes from Saprospiraceae bacterium, assembly GCA_041392765.1. GTDB lineage: Bacteria > Bacteroidota > Bacteroidia > Chitinophagales > Saprospiraceae > Lewinella. The sequence continues at coordinate 109,241 of JAWKLL010000007.1, read as the reverse complement.
TGGCCTGTGTGGCTTCCTCGTGTTGGGTTCTCAACTGGCGTACATTGGCCATTACTTGCTCCACGCCGTTGTCCAAGAGTAGATCACTATGCTGTTTGACCCAGCTCTGACGTTTGCTATCCTCCTTGAAGTGCTGCTTGGCAAGAAGCACCAACTTTTCTTTGGCATGGTAGAAGTCCAATATTTGGCGGGCACCAGGATAGTTGTCATCGGCCCATTTCCAAATCCAAGGAGCACCATCGCCCAAGATGACCTTATTCTGATAGTCCAATAGATGATACTCCAGTTTTGGGAAGAACTTGTCAACGCTGCCCATGTGGGACACATAAACAGATTGGCTGATTTGTCTACGTTTTGGGGAAAGCTGCTGTACATCTTGATGCTGGAAAATGCGCCCAAGCTTGATCTCCCGCCAGTTTTGCTCCCCGCGTGTCGGCAACATCATACCATCCACCATGACGTAGGTCGGTTGTTTTTTGTCGTTCGTTTTCAATTTTGGAATCACCTGCTCGCAATTCCGCTCCACCAAAGGCGTCACCAAGCCGCCGTAGTGATTGCATACCCGTTGAATCTGCATCCCCGACAGTTCTACGTCAAGTATTTCGGCGAATAGTTCGCCTGCCTGTTCATACACGCTGTGCTGCCCCAGAAGGCAGCACAGAACTCGGATTCGCTCACTCATAGCAAAGGACTTTGTCCCTTGGCATAAAACGTGTCCTTTGGGTAGATGTAACCGCCCGAAACTGGTCAGGATTTTTTTTTTGAGTTGCGGCTTTTTGGCAAAGTACCTGCTTGTTGTGATACCACTTTTCTTGCAAGAGTCCTTGCCAGATTGAGAAGTCCATTCTCATAATCCAAGGAGGAAGTCGCAGCCTCTTGATCCTGCAAAAAATCTATTAGCTCGCCTCGCATTTCCGCAAGGATTAAGTCGGCTAGCTGCTCGGCCTTAGCCGAGGGTTGGGTTGTGTCTTTTTTCATGATGCCAAATTACGGCGATTTGTGCAATTTGTTATACACACACCTTCATTTTTATCTGATTACTTACCAGTTATTTCCCTACCTTTGGAAGCTAATTTAAAAATCGTAACCGATATGTCTTCTTTTGAGGTAACAGGAAAGCTCCACAAGAAATTTGATATTGAGAGCAAGACCGAAAGTTTCCAAGCGCGAGAATTTGTTATTGTAGTGGAAAGTGGCAATTATCCACAGTATGTAAAATTCCAGCTTACGCAGGATCGTTGTGCTGCCATTGATCCTTACAGCGAAGGGCAGGAGGTGAAGGTATATTTTGATCTAAGAGGAAGGGAGTGGAATGGAAAATACTTCACAAACCTGAATGCTTGGAAAGTGGAAGGAGCGACGGCGGCAGCTACACCGGCACCTGCTGCGTCCTCTGACAATATCTTCCCTACCGCCGACGATGAGCCATCTGGCATATCGGCAGATGACGATCTTCCGTTCTAATCAATGGAGCAAGGACAACTCTTCGACAATCATGGCCGCCGGATTAATTACCTCCGGCTGGCCGTCACCGATCGGTGCAACCTCCGCTGCTTCTACTGTATGCCGGAGGAAGGCATTGATTATGTGCCGCGCGAAGCGTTGCTTTCTTACGAGGAAATGCTGCGCATTGTGCAAGCGTTAGTACCATTAGGTATTTCTAAGTTGCGGTTAACTGGGGGCGAGCCATTTCTTCGACGCGATTTCATGGATTTTCTCTCTGCTATCAGCCAAATCAATGGGCTGGAACAAATTCACCTTACTACCAATGGCACATTAACAGCCCCCCATATCCCCACACTGAAAGCGTTAGGTATATCATCTGTCAACTTGAGCATCGATTCTTTAGACCCTACCCGCTTTGCCGATATTACCCGTCGGGATAGCTTTGCGCAAGTATGGGAAACGTTTGAGTCGTTGGTCGCCCACGGTCTTCCCACTAAATTGAATGCCGTAGTAATGGAAGGTAGGAATATTGATGATATTTTACCGATGGTAGCTCTTACCCAATCTTACCCCGTTAGCGTTCGATTCATTGAAGAAATGCCATTCAACGGCGGGGAGGCTCACTACACCCGATTACCTTGGGATCACGTTCGTATCATACAGCATATACGGGAAGCGTTTCCCAATCTAACAAAAACACCTGACCCACCAAATAGTACCTCCTATAATTACCACATTCCGGGTCATCAGGGATCGGTGGGGGTCATTGCGGCCTATTCTCGCACTTTTTGCGGTACTTGTAATCGGGTGCGCATTACCCCAAAAGGGGTGCTTAAAACTTGTCTCTATGATCAAGGGGTGCTTAATATTAAAGATATTATACGAGCAGGTGCCTCCGACGAACAACTCCGAGATACCTTCGCCTCCACCCTGCAACATCGGCATAAAAATGGGTGGGAAGCTGCCGGACAAGCGGATGGAAGGGAAAGTATGGCAACTATCGGTGGATAAGATACCCATCATAGCGTGATTTTTCGTTGGTCTCCTTGATTTTTGTTGCTGTAATACCCTCCAAAAGAAGGGGCGGATTTTGAGCTATTTACTAAGAACCATCATCATGTATTCCTGATGGAAAATTTTCTCAATGTGTTGGCGGCTTCCACAAACGACTCCTACCAATACATCGCTATGCCCGTTCAGGTATTTCGTGCCTGAATGTATCACCAAATCTATACCCAAAGCATGGGGCTGCTGGTAGAGCGGCGAGGCGTAGCTATTATCAATGAGCGTCGTAATGCCACGACTGCGAGCCAATTGCGCACATGCCCTCAAATCTTGGCACTCAAATGTGAGCGTGGGGCTTTCCAAGTACAAAACGGTTGTATTTTCCTGCAAAGCCGCCTCTATCGCCTCCAAGGAGGTGCCGTCCACAAAAGTAGCACTGACTCCAAATCGAGGTAGATAGGAAGTGAGCAGGATTTTTGTCCAAGCATAAGGTGCATTGACACAAACCACGTGGTCGCCCTGCTTGACTTGACTCATCACAGCGGCGGCAATCGCACTGCTGCCACTGCCGAAAACCAAGGCCTCTTCCGTACCTTCCAACGCTGCCATTTTATCGCGGAGAATCTTTACCGTAGGGTTGTTGCCACGTGTATAAATGTGGGAGTCAAATTCTTGGGCAAGCGCTTGGCGCATATCGTCCAACCGCTGGAAAGCGAAGTTGCTGGATTGCACCACAGGAGGTACAACAGCCCCGAAATAGTCGTCTCTGTTTTCTCCTAAATGATTGATAATGTGGCTTAAATGTGGCATGGACTATTATTGGCAAATGGGTGTATTAATCCGTTGACCGATTCAGGAACTGGTCGAACGGCTGAAGCGCGTGGTACCGACGTGGCGTGACCTAGGAAATCGGAAGCCGTTACCGTTTCGTCTCCACATCTGTGAGTGGCCAAAAACTTTTTATTTCAACCACTGCATGGCCGGGTGGTTGGCTTCGTAGTCTTTAGGGGTTTTCTTCAGTTGCTCCCCTTCTATACTACCAAAATACCGCGAGAAATCAGCATGATGTAGGATGGCTTCAAACTCCTGTTGGTTGTAGGCAATTTCTTGTCGGATAGCCTTTAGCCAGTCTTTTTCTGGCAAGTAAGCACCGCCTGCCAGCATCGTAGCACTAGGTTCAATGTGCAGATAGTAACCCGCGCGCGTATGGATTTCCGACTTCTTCAGCGCAGGGCTGATATGGGCACCAAAATGTGTCTTATAAGGCGATTTATCCTTAGAAAAACGCACATCGCGATAAATGCGGAACACACAATCTTTGGCTGTATAATGTGCAATAGCGGGGTCGAAGGTCGCAATTTGTGCAATCAAGGCATCCACAAAGGCCAAGAACTCCGTATGAGCAGCCTCGTATCGCGATTTATTGGCCTGAAACCATTCGCGGTTGTTGTTCGCCGCCAAATCGCGCAGAAAAGTCATCGTTGTTTGCGTTATTGCTGCCATTGTTTTTTTTGCAAAGATAATTTTAATTCCCTTTTTGGTAGTTAAGGTCAACTTTTCGATACGAAAACAACGGTGGAGGAAATAGGTTAGGGCAGCCCTCGGCAAAGCCTCGGCCGGGTCTTTCGCTGCATCCCGGCTTAAGGCCGGGGTTCCGCTTCACCCCCTGCTGCGGGCAGTGCTGCGAAAATCGAACGGTTTGGTCCCGTCAAAATGCTAAGTCTAAATTTCCCTGATCGAGCGAAAGTGAAAACCACGTATTAAGAGTATGTCTAAAAATTTTGTTCTTTTAGGCGAAAAGCCTGCTGACCTCATGACAGTCAGGCGCAATCAATGTCAGCTAAACCAAGAAGATGAGCATTTCTAACGAGGGACAGGATGAGATTTGTTCGGCTATCGTCTTCGTCGACACACAGTCAGTCGTTCCCGACCATTATCGAGATAGCCAATTGAGGGAATTTAAGACGTACTTTTATATGTACTTTTTCGGGTATCACGCTATACGCACTTTATTCTACCAACGCCCTCACCTCTTCTTCCGACAACCCCGTTTCAAGCACTACGTCTTTGACGGACATACCCGTGCGCAACAGCAGGCGAGCCAGTTTGACCCGTGCTTCATGCGCTTGCGCTAGGGCTTGTTCTTTTTGTTTGCGCTCTTCTTCTTTCTGCCTGCGTTCTTCTTCTTTTTGCCTGCGTTCTTCTTGCGCTGCTCGCTTATAGTAAGCTTTCTCTGCCTCCTGCTGCGCGAATAAGTTTTCCACTTCCTCCTCCGCGCGTAGTTTGGCCCTTATCTCTTCTTCTTGTAGCGGACGCTGAAGGTACTCCGCTATATCTTCAAAGCCTTTGGGGACTTCTTGCAGGTCGAGGATGTATTTTTCTTCCATGATCCAGGCTTGGTTGAAAAGGGTGAGAAACTGTTCAATGCGGCTGCGGCGCTCGTCGGGCAGGCGGCGCACTTGGAGGATGCACGTCGTGTGGGTGAGCAGGTCAACAAAATCGCTCTGTAGATCGATTTCCTGCTGGCTCGACATATCAATAGTCCTGCGGTTCACTTTGATGGCGACGTGTGGGATGTCCTCCACATTGTAGCCCAAAATGTAGATAGATATGATGGGCAATGCACTATCCTGCTCCGTTTGGGTCTCGGGATTTTTGGTTTTTGTCTTTTGCGTATAAGCCAAGCCCACATAGTTGCGAAAACGCAGCACGTTGGTTGGCAGTTTGGATTTTTGTAGCTCTATGATACCTTTTTCCTTTTGCCACCTTCGTCCACTATAACGGCCTTGAAATCTAGGCGATACAGCGTGAAGCGGCGTTCTTCATCTTCTACGACCAACTCCTGTTGGGAGAGTTCCAATTCCAAGACTTCCTTTTCCAATATGACGGACCAGCACCTTCCGCGCCAGCTTGTCGTTGGACATCAGGTACTTGAAAGCATGGTCATAGAGTGGGTTGGCAATCTTCATGCTACAAATTTACGGGTTTAAGACAAAGAAAGCAATGTGGCAAGTGGATAAGATAAATATTTTTACCAAAAAATGTTGCCACCTTGATAAAAACATTATTTTTGTATCAAAACATCCCCGGCATCGGCAAGGTAAAGAGGCGCGATGAATTAGAGGCTCTCCTCAGCATATTCGACCAAGACAACCGAACAGCAGACCACCATATTATGAATGTAAGCGAAATAGACTTTCGGAGAAATTTCCGTTCCATCATCCGCCGCCTACAGGCTGCCGTCCAGAAAAAAGAAGTGCGCGACACGATGACCATCGAAGACGACTTCATCGCCGAAATCAACGACTACGAGCACCGCATCGCAGAATCGGAAAAGCAGCGGGAGGAAGCCCTCCAACAAAAGGCTTTTGAGCAGAGTTTGAAGGAGGAGGCACTGCGTAGGCAAGAGGAGGCGTTGCGTAAACAGGAGGAGGAACGCCAACAAAAAGAAGAAGCACTGCTCAAAAAAGAGGAGGAACGTCAACAAAAAGAAAATGCCGTAAAACTATTGCTCAGTATGGGCATACCCGCTTCTGAAGTAGCTGGAAAGCTGGGGCTGGAATTGACGTACGTGGAGCGGTTAGGAGAACTTTAGCCAAAAAGCAGTAAATTGCACAGACAAGGGCTGTACAAATGAAAGTAGGACTATTAGGTGGCGGTTCATGGGGCACTACGGTGGCATCGTTGACGGCGCGCAACTGCGATACCCTCCTTTTGGGCGAGGAGTGATGCGTCAGTGGAAGAAATCAATACCCAGCACACCAACCAAAAATATTTGCCGGATGCGAGGCTTACACCTTCGCTACGCTACAGATATACCAACAGCCGTAGAACGTGCCGATGTCATTATTATGGGAGTTCCTTCCCACAGCTTTCGCCAGACGCTGCAAACCGCACGCCATTGGATTCGGCCTTGAGTGTAGATCATTGAAAACAGCTAAGGGTTGGAAATAGGTACGCACAAGCGCATGACAGAAATCATAGAAGAAGAAATGCCGGGCATCCCGCAGAAGTATTGACAAGTACAATTTAACCAAAAGAAATTGCTATTGGTCAAGCTGCTGCCAGTGTCATTGCTATGGTAGATGATGCTATCGCCCGCCGATTGCAAAGAATTTTCCAATCGGGTTTGTTCAGGGTTTATACCAATGAAGATGTAATCGGATGTGAACTCGGAGGCGTATTGAAGAATATCATCGCCATAGCAGCGGGTATGGGCGATGGCGCCAACGCTGGCGAAAATACCCGCGCCGCCGTCATCACCCGAGGCCTGGCAGAAATTACTCGTTTAGGTATAGCAATGGGGGGACAACCCGCTACTTTTGCTGGGCTTGCGGGCATGGGCGATCTCGTTGCCACTTGTTCCAGCCGCAAGAGTCGCAACCATTTTGTGGGCTACAACTTAGGGCAAGGCAAAAAAATTGATGACATTATCGCTTCTATGGCCGAAGTAGCCGAAGGGGTCAAAACGGCCAAGGTGGTAATGGAGCTTTCTAAAAAATACGAAATCAGTATGCCCATTGCTGCCGAAGTCTATAAGGTATTGTATGAAGGCAATACGGTGAAGGATGCTTTCAAGGGGTTGCTCCGCTATGAGGTAGGTTCGGAAGCAGATCCTGGGTAATTAGTTTTATTTATACCGCAGCAAAAGCGAATTTCCAATCACAATCACATCTGAAAATGCCATGAACAAGGCTGCCCACATGGGGTTGAGGTAGCCAGCCGCTGCAATGGGGATAGCGACGATGTTGTAGGCAAAAGCCCAAAATAAATTCTGGCGAATGGTCTGCACTGTTTTGCGGGAAAGAGCCATCGCCTGTGGTAGCACGTCTATACGCCCGTTGAGTAGTACCACTTTAGCCGACTGTATCGCCACCGAGGAAGCATTGCTGAGAGAAATGCCGAGGTCGGCTTTGGCAAGGGCTGGAGCATCATTGATGCCGTCGCCAACCATCGCTACGGCGCCGCGTGTCGCTAAGTTTTCTATGACAGCCAACTTTTCCGCAGGTAATTGCTCGCCATACCATTCATTGATACCGATTCGCTCGGCTAATTGACGGGTTTTGTGCTTTTGGTCTCCGCTGAGAATGGCTGTACCGATTCCTTGCTCATGCAAAGCCGCGATGGTGGCTTCCATGCCTGTTTTTAGGTCGTCGCCTAAATGCCAAGCAGCCATAAGCGTTTCGTTGCGCAACAGGAAAATATCGCCCGAGGTGTCTTTTAATGCATTGGGTAAAATGCGCGCGCCTCCAAGGGTATAGCGGGTTTCTCCGTCTTCGGTTCTAGCACTCATTCCTATCCCTTTGACCTCTTCCATTATTAGGGCAGGCAATGCTTCGGCACGGGGTCTTTGCGCTAGCTCACTGTACAAGGACCGGGCGATGGGATGGTTGGAGTGTTGTTCCATCGTCCAAGCGATGGCATTGGCTAAGGGTTCTTCCTTGGTGAAATACGTGGCACCTTCCAAGCGGAAGTTGCCAGTAGTGAGCGTACCCGTTTTATCGAATACCAATTGGCGGATACCGGCGAGTTGCTCAACAGTTCTTCCTCCTTTGATGAGGACTCCCATTTGAGCCAATCGCCCTACCCCTACCATGACGGCAGTGGGCGTAGCTAATCCCATCGCGCAAGGGCAGGAAATGACCAGTACGGCAATGGCGTTCAACAAGGCTTGCCCTGCGGGTATCCCAAGCCCCCAATAGCTTACCAAAAAAGTGAGGAGGGCGATGCCTACCACTACGGGTACAAAAATGGCACTTACTTTATCGGCGAGCTGTTGAATGGGTGGCTTGTCCTGCTGAGCCGTTTTCACTAACTCAACCATCTGGGATAGTACTGTGTCTTTGCCTACAGCTATGATACGCGCTTGCACATGCCCTTGTTGCAAGAGGCTTCCACCGATGAGTTCTGCTCCTATTGTTTTAGCTACGGGCATACTCTCACCCGTGAGCATGCTTTCGTCCACAAAGGTTTCTCCTTGCTCTACGATAGCATCCGAAGGTACAATATCGCCTTCATTGATTTGTACCAGCATATCTTTTTTAAGCTCCGAGCGTGGAATTTCCACCAAGGTGCCGGATGGCATGATGCGGCGTGCTTTCTCCGCCTGAAGTCGGGTGAGCTCGCCAATGGCGGAGGTGGTACGAGCTACGGCGCGGTGTTCCATCCAATTGCCCAATAACACCAGCGTAATGATGGTAGCAGTCGTTTCAAAAAAATAATAATCAGGATTTTGCCACCACAGCCCTACAAGGCTATACATGAAAGCAGCCGTGCTGCCAATAAAGATCAAGACATCCATATTAGGCACACCGCCGCGCAGGCTACTCATGGCACTGCTACCAAAATGGGTGACGCCAATGATAAAGGGGGGCAGCGTCAGCGCCAACTGTACCCACGGATTGTGTAGCGACTCCCAATGCCAACCTATGGCCATGCCAACGTGACTGAGCAATAGCGGCAACGTACACAATGCGCTGATGAGCAGCTTCTTTTCTAATGTCCAAAATGCTAAGGGTTGTTCTTTTTCAACAATGGTATAGCCTAGTTTTTCAATGCCTTTTCTGGCTTGTTCCAGTGTGAGACGTTCGTCGTTGCGAACAAAACGCACTTCCTTGGTTTGGAAATTGACAAAAACCTCTTCCAATCCTTTTCGCTCCAAAAAGCGGCTGATGCTGGCGGCACAATTGCTGCAATCCATGCCATCAACTTCCAATGCTATCATCTCTTTTTCCATACAAAAGCGGTGCGTACCGTGTGGTATATCGTTTTAGTCCAAGCCGTTAGCAAAACTAGCAGCTATTTCAACAAATGGACATTTGTAAACACTTACTATACCGCTAGTGTTCACTTAGTAATTTGGCGGAAATAAATGGTTCAGCTCTTTCTAAAAGATTCGCAAACATTTTCATACCATCTACTCTAGTGAAAGGAAATGGTGTGAGAATGTTCCCGAATCAAAACGGTACGGTATATTTTACTGCCCCTCAAACACATTTCCCACATATACACTCCCAATAGCTATCGGGATCCCACATATACACATTTTACACATATACACATTTCCCCCATTTCCCACATTTAACACCTTCCTCACTGCTGAATCCGCGACCAATTCTTGTAAATCACCCATCCTGATACGAATACCACCACTAGACTCACTAGGGCTTGAGCATAAGCACCATAAATCAAGAAGCCAGTGCTGAACAGCATACCATACACCATGAAACAACCCGCGAACATAGCGGCCAATTCCAACATAAATGAACTGGTAGGGATGGGGGCGGCCAATTCCTCGGCTTTACGTGCCCATTGTATCACAGCATCCCAGCCAGCAGAGTGGGGGCGGATAAGTCGATAAAAACGGATGAGCGTATCTTTGGCAGTGGGGCGCGTAGCGAAGGTGACGACCAACCAGCCCACGGTAGTGATGCATACTCCATAAACGAGCTGGGTATGGTCGGGCAGTGGAGTCTCCATGAAAAACTCAAAATATATGGCTACCAAAAAGGAGATCGCCATAGCGGCTATTTCCGACCACGCGTTGATGCGCCACCAGAACCAGCGCATGATGAATAACAAGCCTGTACCCGCACCTATTTGTAGGATGATGTTGAAAGCAGAAAGGGCATCCTCAAGCTGCAACGCCAACCACGCAGCCAGTATCATAAGTGCTACGGTTGCCAACCTGCCTACCCAAACTTGTTGCTTGTCGGTTGCTTCTGGTTGGATGAAACGTTTGTATAAGTCATTCACCACATAGGAGGCACCCCAGTTCAAGTGAGTAGAAATCGTGGACATAAATGCTGCTATTAAGGCTGCTAGTAACAATCCCAATAATCCAGAGGGCATAAACTGAAGCATCAGGGAAAAACCTAAGTCATGCCCCAATTTGCTGATGGCGATATCGGGTTTAGCCAAGTGCATATACACCAATGACTCTGCTTCTAATGGGCTGAGCCATTTGGATTCGTCCGTTATTTCCTTGTTTTTTCATAATAAATGTAAGCAAGTGATTTTACTTCCAACGCCTCAGGATGTTCAGCGACGATGGAGGTCAGTCGTTGAAGGTCGGCAATGTCCGTTTGTTTTTGTGCCGATTGCGTATGCACTTCTAACTGTGTTGTTAATAATGGCAGCGCATCGGGGTGCAGGTGACTGTCCAAGAAGGAATCTGCATCGGCTCTTACATATACTTTGTTGCCAGCCTCCGGCTTTACTGTCATGGGGAAATAAACTAAAGAGGCAAGTGCAATCAATAGCCACGGCCAAGGGCGTAATGCGTAGTGGGTAATGTTGAAAAGCAGCGTAGCACCTATGGCGTGTTTTTCATCTTTGGCGGCCAGCATTCGCTGCACGATGTACCCGCCGCCGCCTGGTTCTGCCCCGGGATACCATACCGACCACCACTGTACAGCCAAGGGGATGATGAACAACTGGTCCACTACCTCCCAGTTGTTGAAATCAGGTAAAAAATTGAGCTTGCCTTGTAGTGCTTCGTGCGAAAGAAGCCCATCCAGCCCCTGTATGTCGGGGCGATTTAACACCACGACGGCTGCCCAAACCATACCTACCATGGCCAAAATAAACTGGAAAAAATCGGTGATAATCACACCTCGCAATCCTCCAAGACTGGTGTAAACTACCGTTACAATCGAAGCGATGACTACCGTTTGCAAGGGAGTAAGCCCTAATAGCACCCCTCCGATTTTAATAGCCGCTAAAGAGACCGTAGCCATGATCATCACATTGAATACAACACCCAAATACACAGCACGGAAACCACGAAGAAAGGAGGCTGGCTTTCCGCTATAACGCAACTCGTAAAACTCTAAGTCGGTGAGAATACCAGAACGCCGCCATAATTTGGCATAGACAAAACCGTCAGCATACCCGTCAGCAAGAAGCTCCACCAAACCCAGTTACCAGCTACACCATGCCGCCTAACGATATCCGTGACTAAGTTCGGGGTGTCGGCACTAAAGGTTGTTGCCACCATACTAATGCCCAATAGCCACCAAGGCATACCTCGCCCAGATAGAAAATAGGCTGCAAAACCTTTACCCGCTTGGCGGGATGTCCATAATCCAATAAGTAGGGAAAAGAAAAGAAAGCACCGATGATGCTCCAATCCAAATTTGTTAACTGCATAGTTGGTCTCGTTCTGTACCCATTTCACATCCTAATCAGACAAGTCATTTGTCATTCTGTTGGACAATAATTGGGGTTGGTTCCAAAAACGCGGTCAATTTAGTGGATTATTACATTATCACCAATGTTGAGAGGCGTAAATAAAAAAAGCAGCCCCAAAAAGGCTGCTTTATCGGATGCGGAGGAAGAGGATTCGAACCCCAATTGTTACAGTCAACAGTTTTCAAGACTGCCGCATTAAACCGCTCTGCCATTCCTCCATGCTTCTTGAAGTATATTTATTATACAACCTTTGTAAGCGGCTGCAAAGATACGCATCCCTCACATACTGCAAAACGAAAAGGCAAAAAAATTAGTTCCTTGCCTAAAATTATTTGTGAAACAAGCCATGCAGTTCGCCTTGTACTTGGTTTAGTACATTGCCAAGGTCTTCCGGGTTGTTCAGGAAATCTATTTCATCGGCATTGATAATGAGTAGGTTGCCATCCGTATAGGTGTGTATCCATGCTTCATAGCGTTCATTGAGTCGTTTGAGGTACTCCAAACTCATACTCCCTTCATATTCTCTGCCTCGCGACTGTATGTGGCTGACCAACGTGGGGATGCTAGCCCGCAAATAAATCAGCAAATCCGGCGGCTGTATCTGCGAAGTCATGGTTTTGAAAAGAGAAGTATAATTTTCAAAATCCCGCTTGGTCATCAAGCCCATGTCGTGTAGGTTGGGGGCAAAGATGTAGGCATCTTCGTAAATCGTACGGTCTTGTACCACCGTCCTGTTTCCATGATGGATACCCAGTATCTGTGAATAACGGTTGTGCAAGAAATAGATTTGCAAGTTGAAAGACCAACGCTGCATATCCAAATAAAAGTCGCTCAGATAAGGATTGTTATCAGTGGACTCATAGTGTACATCCCAACCAAAATGCTTGCCTAATTGGGTGCAAAGTGTAGTTTTTCCCGCGCCAATATTACCTGCTATGGCTATGTGTTTGGCCACGGGAAGGCTGTTTTGCTCAGTCATGAACGTTTAATTGTCCGGTATCCAGCTAAGGCTGAATACCTATTCTTTAAGATGACCGTGCGAAAATACGGCTTCTTATCCAATTATTCTGCAAACATACCCTACCTTTGTGTTGAGGTAGTTTTTTTACTATCAAAATCATCACTAACCGATTAATTACGCCCACTAATCTAAATAATTCGCATGCAGATAGACGATGCCTTAATTTTCCGCCTTGAAAAACTGGCACGCTTACAGTTGTCTGCCGAGGAAAGGGAAGTAATCAAATCCGACCTTGCCAACATCCTCACCATGGTCGAACAACTCCAAGAGGTGGATGTCGAGGGAGTAGAACCGCTTGTTTATGTCAATGCCGCTTACAATCGGCTCAGAAAAGACGAAATTCAAGGGCAGGTTACAAACGAGGAAGCTTTGGCCTCGGCTCCTGATTCCGAAGGGGCGTTTTTTCGCGTCCCCAAGGTCATCGACCTCTAGCGCTGCCGCCTAAAAAATACTGCATGGCCACCGTAATTTCCACTCGGCAACTCACCAAGGTTTATGACATGGGCGCTACCCAAGTACGCGCACTCAATGGTGTCACTATCGACATCCTACACAATGAATACGTTGCCCTCATGGGGCCTTCCGGCTCGGGCAAATCCACGCTCATGAACCTCTTGGGGTGTTTGGATACGCCCTCTTCAGGCGACTACATCCTCGATGGCACCAACGTTAGTACCATGACGGATAATGAATTGGCCGAGGTGCGCAACAAGAAAATCGGCTTCGTCTTCCAGACCTTCAACCTGCTTCCCCGCCTTTCCACCCTCGAAAACGTGGCTTTACCCCTCGTTTATGCTGGCTGGAGCAAGCAGGACAGACTCGACCGCGCCCAAGAGGTGCTCGATCAGGTAGGACTGGGCGACCGCGTACACCACAAGCCCAATGAACTTTCAGGCGGCCAGCGCCAGCGGGTTGCTATCGCCCGGGCTCTCGTCAATCGACCCAGCATCATCCTAGCCGATGAACCGACGGGGAACCTCGACACCAAAACCTCCATCGAAATTATGGCCATTTTTGAGAGAATCCATGCGCAAGGCAATACCGTTATTTTGGTAACCCACGAACCCGATATTGCCGAACACGCCCACCGCGTCGTCCGCCTACGCGACGGTGTCGTGGAATCCGACGTTCGCAATGAAAAAGTGGTAAGCGTGGACGACCCCAACCACCGTTACAACCAACATTCCTAATGAAAATTTATACCAAAACAGGCGATGCCGGCCAAACCGGCCTTTTTGGCGGTCAGCGCGTCGCCAAAAACCACGAACGCATAGAAGCCTACGGCACCTTGGATGAACTCAACGCCTTCACCGGTCTGCTCCGCGACCATACCGAGGATACTACCGTACGCGACACCCTCTTTGCCATCCAGAACCGCCTTTTTTCGCTGGGTGCCTACCTCGCTACGCCTCCCAAGCAAGATCATTCCGCCGCTCCCCCCGATATAACCCCCGAAGACATCACGATGTTGGAGCAACAAATGGACAGTATGGATGCTGCCTTGCCCCCATTGCGCAACTTTATCCTGCCTGGCGGCCACCCCCTTGTTTCTTATGCCCACTTGGCGCGTACCGTCTGCCGCAGAGCCGAAAGCGCCTGCAGGTGTGTGGCCATGCACCAGCACACGCGCCATTAGGATGACCACCTGCTGCAGTACCTCAACCGCCTTTCTGATTATTTTTCGTCCTGTCTCGGCACCTCGCCCAGCAGGTAAACGCCGAGGAAGTAGCCTGGAAAGGGCGCAACAGCTGGAGCCGTTTTTTACCAACCACAGGCTATTACCTATAATTGTTTGATGATTAGGGCAGCTCCTCGGCAAAGCCTCGGCCGGCCCGCTGCATCCCGGCTTGAGGCCGGGGTTCCGCTTCACCCCTGCTGCGGGCAGTGTTCCGATTGTCTAGCAGTCATTGGAAATCATCACCAAGACACGCTTTTTCAATCAATTGCTATTTTGAATAGAGATCTGCAAAACCGTCGTGCTTTTTGTATCGGTAAGCGGGTTTTCACTCTTCCAGCACAATCTTGTCTATCAACGCTTTCCCGGGCGGGATAAGGTGCCTGAATAGGTTTTGCCATTGTGTAGCACTTCATACCGATAGCACCATAGAACCACGACCCTGTATGCGACCACCTGCATCGGTAGCGGCTTCTATTCTTGTTTTCCATAGGCCAGCACTAAAGAAAATAGGCCAACTCATATTACCTTGCCGTCCAGTTTTCGGCAAAATAGCCGCTTTGGGGTGGTTGGGTTCGTAATACCCCCAAAAGAGGAAATCGTGTACCGAAGGATGACTGAAAGCCGCTATCATAAAATCGCGGGTGTAGTTGTAACGAACCTCGGGGTCATCAATATCTAAAGTGAATTCGGAAATAGCGATTTTCTTACCCAGTGAACCGAAGCGATCCAAGATTGCCAGCACTTGTGTTGGTGCGGTCAGGTCGGAGCCGATGTGGCATTGCATACCGATACCGTCCACCAATCCGCCAGTGGCTGCATCCACTTCTTGTATGAATTGGTAGTACCAGTCCTGTTTGAGTACATCATGCCCCCCCTTGCTGATGATGCCATACTCGTTGATAAAACGCTCGGCAGCCGGATCCATATCCCGCAAGATACGGAAACCATTGTACAGAATTTCGTTGGAACCCGTAATGCGTTGCAAGTCTCGCTGGTGGCGAAGAATGTTGATGACATCCCAACGGCTGATTTTTCCCTTGGTGGCATCCACGATGCTTTGGAGGTGCTGGTTCATCAGGTTGACGACCTTTTGCGGTGATTGCTCCATGTTTCTGACGCGCTCTGGTAGGTACTGGAAGTCAGCCATCAGCACGTGTCCCTTAGTTTGTACACCGTAGAGCGCCAGCAAATCAATGGCATCTATCGTTGCTTTATGGGTGTCTTTGTTTTGCCAACGCTTGATCTTGAGGTCGTTTTCAAAAACCGCCACGTTGAAAAAGTCCGAAACAGCCTTCAGATGGTCGGGGCTTTTTAGCAGATCTTCGCTATTCACTGCCGTACCCCAGCCGAATGCATGGCGATCCAGTTCCAAAAGCACTTGTGCATTGGGTATAGGCGTGCCATCGTGCTACTCACTTGCAGGCTGATGCCTCCTTTTGCGGTGCTTCTCGATCTGCTTTAGGTAGTGCGCCATTCGGCATCTTCTTCTGTCCGATAGTCTAAGCGGGTCTTGGGAGTTGTGCATCGGTAATGCCTTCCGGAAAAACGCGGATGGCTAAATGCTTTACTGAAAAATTCTGAGGGCGATAACCAAATTGGATGACCACCGCAAGGGAGTCGCCTGCAACATCTTGAGTTAGGGTGAAGGGCAAGTGGTAAGTGCGCCACGTATCGCTGATGCTGATGGTTCTCATCAAATTGCCCTTGTGGTGGCTGGTTTGGCGTACGATCCACAAGGCTTTTGATTCGCCTGTTTCCAAGGAAGCCTCATTGGAAATAGCATCAAAACTGATCAAAATCACTTGCCCTGCTTTCAGTTGGCCAATTTTCTTTTTTTGGATAGGCAAACTGTACGCCAGGTTGTGGATGAAAGGCACAATCGTATCGGTACTGACGCGAACCACCACGGCATCTGACTCCGTTTTTTCGGCCACCAAACTGCCTAAGCCTTCTTTCTGGTGATTGGCGTTCTTCCAGACCTCATTTCGCAGTAAGGAAAGGCCTTTTGCCAAGATGTCATCCTGTGCGTGCAAAGTCGTCGCCAGGGTGGATATGCCTAACAACAAAAAGGCTATAAGGGACGGAATAAAAATAAACTGTTTAATTTTTGATTCGGAAAAATTTTCTAAATAATTGATCCCGATGTTATCGTCCCGATAGCTATCGGGAGAAATTATGTGAAAATATTTGCGAATCGCCTAAAAAAAATTGAACAGCTTATTTCCGTCAAATTACTAAATGCAATAGCTGCATCATTACTCCTCGCTGCTCTTGCGCTTACGACGCGTTTTGAACAGGTTGGTAATATCTTTCTCATCCAAGAAGTTGAACTCAACAAAAGTAGTGGAAACGAATTTTTTAACATCCTGATAGTCCCTACCTCGTTTGTCGGTATAACGCGCCAACAGCTTGTGAACGTACTCCATCGACAAATCTTTTAGCCGCTGATTGAATTGTTGATTGCCAAACAGCGACATATAAAGGGAGAACAACTTGGTGATATCAAAAAATGCAGGGTAATCAGATAGCTCCAGATTATTTACAAACGTGCTGAAATAACGGAAGATCGTGCGCCGTATGCCCTCGTTGAAAGGCGACAACCCCTCGTGCGACAAGTACGCTTTGCGAACAACTTCTTGAGCCGTTTCATTCGTGTACCCGTCCTGATGTATAGACTCTAATACGGCGAAATAATCGCTGAGCTGGTCTTTCTGCTTACGGTCGAAGAGCGAAGCCATACGCAAATCTGCCTCTGGCGACATCTTGGCGTTGGGGTTTTCATCCAATGCCAAAAGGAAGTTTAGCAGTTTTTCATCTGCTTCGTGCAGTTGCCCCCGTGCGGTGGTGAGTACTTTCGACAAATTTTTACGACTTGCCTCAGGTGCTTCCATGAATCCTGCATAAACGGCACTGATACAGAGGTGTTCCTTCGTACCAATCAGGGCTTCGTTGCTAACAAAAGCATCTAAAGGCGCAATGAGCGAAGCATTATCAGGTTGTTCATTCAGGCGATACAGCAAAAAGCGCAATACTCCCGGGAACTCAATCGTCAATTCAGCGGCAGTCTCAGGAAACAAGATGGAAAGGAAATTCTCGTGTTGGAACTGGCGTTCGTAACGGGCGTAGTCGCGCTTGCGCTCGGAGATATTTCGCAGGCGATCCGATTTCAATCCTGTGAGGTAGTGACGAATACGTTTGTTCTCGATAGCATTAACGAGATTGGTTACCCAAATATCACTGCTCAAGGCAAAACCTACTTGGATCGTCTGTCCGATACGCTTTTTGAGGAGGTCAAAGTTGGCAGAATTACAGATCGTTAGTAGGATGTCTTGGAAGTGATGCTGTGGGCGCGTGTATTTGTACTCGGCATCGATCGTACCACGCAAAACACTGTATCCCAAGATACGAGGCAAGAATAACCCCTCAAAAGCTGGATCTAATAGAATTTGCTCCAAGTGGATCAACTGCAAAGGGTATCGCGCTGCCACATCTGCATACAAATCATTGATAACAGGCTCGAAGGTGTCCTTCAACGTGTTGTAAAACGATTCTTCTTCCTCTTCCAAATAGTGGTGAAGTTCTTCACTTTCCTGGATTTCCCCCGCTATGGTTTCTAACCGTTCCAAGAACTCGGGCAATAATTCGTACATAGGATGTATCTTTTAAAAGCGAACCTGGTAGTGCAACATTTCGGCACTACCAGGTTCACTGTTCATATTTTGGAATAAAAAAGTATGGCTTACGCCGACGCAAATATATAACTTAAAATAAACTCGTGCAATAAATATTTTACAAAAAAGGCCCACTTGTACAACAAGTGAGCCTTTTTCTTATCTTTTATGAATTGGCAGCTTATGCCTCCTCGGTAGTTTCTTCATCCGTTGCAGGTGCTTCCGTCGTTTCTGCTACTGCCTCTGCTGCTGCTTCCGCTACAGCGGCTACTTCTTCGGCAGCTTCCTCTACTACAGATGGAATTTCTTCCACTACGGGAGTCTCAACAATTACAGGTGCTTGGCCGAAACGGGCGGCGTGCATAGCTACTTCTTCCGCAACCGTTGCATCGCGGCGAGCTGCAATTTTTGCCTCCTTAACATCGATCCACTCCTGCCATTTTACATCCGCTTCTTCCTGCGTCATAGCACCTTTCTGTACACCACGCATCAAGTGTTTGCGGTATAATACGCCTTTGAAACGAAGAATCGCACGAACAGTATCTGTAGGTTGTGCGCCTTTTGTAAGCCAATTGTAAGCCTCTTCCCTGTCAATTTCAATGGTAGCTGGCTTAGTCATAGGGTTGTAAGTACCCAACTTTGCAATAAAACGACCGTCGCGAGGCGAACGGGCATCGGCCACTACGATGTGGTAGAATGGACGTTGTTTACGTCCTTTGCGCTGTAAGCGAATTTTAACTGGCATATTAATATGTCAAGTTTAGTGTAACGATCCCCGTTTACCTTGATAAGCAAGCTACGGGATTGCCGTGCTTTGAAGCATTTGAAAACAACACATGGCTGCCCACACCTCAAAAGCGGACGCAAAGATAGTCTTTTCATTTATTCCGACCAAGTTTATTCTTAACTTTGTGGGTGAAAGCACACTTTTTGTACAAAGATTTTATTTAAAAAATTCCCTACCATAGTCTATGCGCATTGATATCATCTCCGTTTTACCGGAATTATTGGTTAGCCCTTTTGAACATTCCATTATGAAAAGAGCCCAGGAAAAGGGCTTGCTGGAAGTAGTCGTACACAACCTCCGCGAATATGGATTGGGCAAATATAAACAGATCGACGATTACCAATTCGGTGGTGGTGCAGGAATGGTGATGATGTGCGAACCCTTAGCGCAGTGCATCGACAACCTCAAGGCGCAACGAACCTATGATGAAATCATTTTCCTTACGCCCGATGGCCAGCGTTACCACCAAGGGCTAGCCAACCGCTTGTCGCTAAAAGGTAATTTATTGATGATTTGCGGCCATTATAAAGGCATCGATCAGCGCATCCGCGATCATTACGTCACTTTAGAAATCAGTATTGGAGACTATGTACTCAGTGGCGGAGAATTAGCTGCTGCCGTGCTCGTCGATTCCATCGGTAGGCTTATACCTGGTGTATTGGGCGATGAACAGTCTGCGCTGATGGATTCTTTTCAAGACAATTTGCTGGCGCCTCCTGTTTATACTCGACCAGCAGCATTTAGAGGAATGCCCGTGCCTGAAATACTCCTTTCGGGAAATACGCCTCAAATCGAAGAATGGCGATACGATCAAGCACTCGCCCGTACCCAAGAACGCCGTCCCGACTTATTGGAAAAAGAATAGGGCCTTCTAAACGACCACAGTTTGGTGTAATATCCTCACTATATCGTAGAAATCGTTGTGTACTAAATAATAGAGTGAATTTTTACCATCTCTATCCAAATCAACCACCTTCTTGCTTTTCAGGATACGTAAATGATGCGAAGCTACCGCCTGTTCTATATCGAGATATTCATATATTTCAGTGACAGACAGTCTATTACGTTCATGTAATAATTCAATAATAGCCAAACGCAAGGGGTGCGCAATGGCTCGCAGGGTTTCGCTGGATTCGCGAAGGAATTCGTTTTTTTCAAGTTGGCTCATGAGATGAAACTTGGCAATATCTATTTCAAACGAAGATATAAATATATAGTTTTGTATATGTGGTGTTTTTTTAAAAAAATAGCAATAGTTTCTTGAAAAGACAGGAATGGTGCCTGTTTCAGCCCGCATTAGGTTGTGCTAATAAATTAGGGTAACTACTTAGGTAGTACCAAATTGGTAATCAACGGAGTTAGGAAGCAAACAACCCGCTGGAAAGATAGCGGTCGCCGCGGTCGCAGATGATGCACACCACAAGCCCTTCTTTTAAGGTAGGTACTAATTTAGCCGCAGCGGCCACAGCTCCTCCGCTGCTCATTCCTCCCAAAACGCCTTCTTCCTTTGCCAATCGGCGTGCGGTGTAGGTGGCCTCTTCTTGGCTCACATCAATGATTTGATCCACCCAAGCAGCATCGTAAATTTCAGGTAAGAAAGCAGGCGACCATCTTCTAATGCCGGGGATATTGGATCCTTCAGTGGGTTGCACCCCCACAATTTGCACCTGAGGGTTCATAGATTTCAGGTAGCGCGATGTTCCCATAATTGTTCCGGTAGTACCCATGCTACTCACGAGATGGGTGATCTTGCCTTGGGTTGCCTCCCATATTTCAGGGCCGGTAGTGCGGTAGTGCGCTTTCCAATTGTCTTCGTTTGCAAACTGGTTCAGCAGCAGATAACCGGGCTGCTGTGCTAGCGATTCGGCATATTCACGACTGTATTCTATGGTCTTGGCGGCAGGGGTCAGTTCCACCTTAGCCCCGTATGCCCGCATGGTTTGCACCCGCTCTTCCGTGGCATTGTCGGGCATGACGAGCGTAAGGGGCACTTTAAACAAGCTAGCAATCATGGCTAATGCAATACCCGTATTGCCACTGGTGGCTTCGACGAGTTCCATGCCAGGAAGCAATGTTCCTCGTTCAATGGCACCTTTTATCATACTATAGGCGGCTCTGTCTTTCACACTTCCGCCGGGGTTTTGGCCTTCTAATTTGCCATACACCCGTACACCAGACTGCTGGAAGAGGCTTGTCAGTTCTACTATTGGGGTCTGGCCGATAAGGCTAAGGATATCATGCATGGCAATCAAGTGGTTATTTAAACGAAGAAGCAAAAATGGCTATCGACACTGCAATATTAACGTTTACAACGGCAAAAAAAAACTGTTACCACTTGTTTAACCCGTCACTAAGTAATTTGACGGAAATAAACTGTTCAATTTTTTTAGGCGATTCGCAAATATTTTCACATAATTTCTCCCGATAACTATCGTCCCGATAACTATCGGGATCAATTATTTAGAAAATTTTTCCGAATCAAAAATTGAACAGTTTATTTTTATCCCGTCCCTAAGACAACCGCGCCATGTCTCGCACTAATATTTTGCCTCTGTTAAAATAAATGAGATCCATCTTCTTGAGTTCATTCAACACCAACGTAACGGTTTGGCGGCTAGTGCAGGTGATATTGGCAATATCCTGATGGGTAAGACTGTGGCGTAAGAGCATTTCATACCCTACCCTACGGCCTCGCTCATTGACAGCATCTTTGATAAAATCGATAATACGCGTGCGGGCATCTTTGAAAATGAGGGACTCCAATCTGTCTTCTGCGGACATTAATCGTTGGCCAAAAGCGTTCATGATGCGCGTAGTGAGTTTAAAATTATGCTGCATCATTAGTTGCATATCGCTTACCTTGAGCGCATACACATGCACATCCTCCTTGAGGACTTGGGCAAACTCACCACGGTGGGTCTCTCCTATCAAGCCTAATTCGCCAAACATCGCCAAGGGATGAATAAGGTGTTTAATGACCTCCTTGCCATCATGCGAATGGGTGCTAATCTTTACGGTACCTTTCGCTAAAAAATAGATGGATTCTGACGCATGCCCCTGTTCATAGATGTATGAAAACTTGGGCTTCACTTGGAACTCCATCATCTCGCTTAGACGATCGCGTTCCGAGGCAGTGAGGCTTTCAAACAAAGGAAACGCCTGTAGAAATGTGTGTTTTGCTTCAAGGTTCATAATCACCATTTTTGTCCAAACAAACTTTTGAGATAATTGCCCATCAACGTGCTTTATCACGTTGTATATCTTAACAGACACCAAACATTTGCCCTACCCCTACGTGGCTTAACATTTTTTTTACAATGAATTTGCATAGTAATTAGAGGTTATGTACGGGAAATAAAATAACCTCTAATCACCCAATATTAAAAAAAATACGTTTTTTTTTGAAAAAATACTTGCAAAACAATAAATGTTGTTTATTTTTGCATCACAATCAAACAATTACTTCAATTAAATAAACAGCAGCAACGTATGTCTAACGATAAAGATGCCAAACTAAAAGCACTCAAAGCGACGATGGATCGCCTTGATAAGACTTATGGCAAAGGTACCATTATGTTCATGGGGGATTCTACCGCCCAGGAAGTAGAAGTAATCCCCACGGGTTCATTAGGATTGGATATAGCCTTAGGGGTAGGCGGCTTTCCTCGCGGTCGTGTGGTAGAGATTTACGGGCCGGAATCTTCAGGTAAAACCACCTTGGCGATACACGCCATAGCGGAATGTCAGAAGTTGGGTGGTATTGCTGCTTTCATTGATGCCGAACACGCCTTCGACCGCTACTATGCCAAAAACCTAGGCGTGGACACTGAAAACCTGCTTATTTCACAGCCAGATAATGGTGAGCAAGCATTAGAAATAGCAGAAAATTTAATCCGAAGCGGTGCGATAGATATTATCGTTATCGACTCCGTAGCTGCGTTGGTGCCTCGTTCAGAAATTGAGGGTGAAATGGGCGACAGCAAAATGGGCTTGCAAGCACGCCTTATGTCGCAGGCAATGCGCAAGCTGACTGCCTCCATAGGCCGAACTGGCTGCTGCTGCATCTTTATCAACCAGCTACGGGAAAAAATTGGTGTTATGTTCGGTAACCCCGAAACAACGACAGGTGGTAATGCCTTGAAGTTTTACGCTTCTATGCGTTTAGACATTCGTCGTTCTGGTGCTGGCATCAAAGATAAAGACGGCAATGTGGTGGGTAACCACGTAAAAGTAAAAGTGGTAAAAAACAAACTGGCACCTCCGTTCCGCGTTTCTGAATTTGACATCATGTTTGGAGAAGGTATCTCTAAAGTAGGTGAAATTGTGGATCTAGGAGTGGATCACGATGTCATTCAAAAGAGTGGTGCTTGGTATGCTTACAACGATGCAAAAATTGCCCAAGGGCGAGAAGCTGCCAAACAATTTTTGATGGACAACCCCGAAGTTGCCCTCGAAATGGAGCAAAAAATTAAAGCGGCTATCATGGGGTCAGGTGGTGCAGCATTGCGCGCCAGTAGTGATGATGACGATGACGCAGAGATGGATTAAACGGAAATCACAAAACTAGCTGTTTATCAATCTGTTGCGCACTAATAGCTTTCATAGCTACCAAAGGTTTAAGAGGCCGTTTAGTCAGGTATTTTGACTACCTAAGTCAGTCTGGCTAAACGCCTCAAAAACCGTTAAATTTTGTTAAGAATAAAAAAAATAGCAAAAAATACTTGGTAGTGTGCAAAATATACTCCTATATTTGACCCATCTTCTCATAGAGAGTAGCTAATTTTTAATTAAATTCATTTCTATCGCTTGTAACTTCTACACTTAACGTTTAGCAACAACTCAGGTTGTTGTAATCCCAAATTTAAGAGCTAAATCGTTACGTCATGCAAGTTACCGCATTAAACGACCAGCAACTTATTGCTAGTTATCTCGATGGAAATGAGCAAGCCTTCGCTGAGCTACTCAACCGTCACGAACAAAAGATTTATACTTCTATCTATCTCTTTGTCAAAGAGCAGTCTTTGGCGCAGGATATTTTTCAAGAAGTTTTCATAAAAATCATCGATACACTTCGGAAGGGCAAGTACAACCACGAAGGTAAGTTCCTACAGTGGGCCATGCGTATTGCCTACAATATGTGTGTCGATCACTTCCGCCGCAATAAGCGTCGCCCTCAGCTTTCACCAACCGAAACCTTTGATATCTTCGATGTACTCAAGTCCAACGACCTGAATGCAGAGCAAAATATCATCCGCAGCCAAACACACGAAAAAATCCGCCAACTAGTGGATTTGCTTCCTCCCGAACAACGCGAGGTCGTCATCCTTCGCCACTATGCCGATATGAGCTTTAAGGAAATCTCCAAACTAACGGATGTCAGTATCAACACGGCCTTGGGTCGTATGCGGTACGCCTTAATCAACATTCGCAAAATGGTGGAAGAAAGAGAAATCGTGCTGCAATAACCGAATCTATTTGCTGATGTAATTGTTTTCTCCCCCGAAAAACCGCATCCAACTTCACAGGGCGAGCAGTGTTAACTGTCTCGCCCTGGTTGTTTGGGGTCACCCCCTCATTTTATCGAGTAAACTATTGAGCAATTCGGCTTCCTCCAGTGCAAGCGTACCTTTCAATTGCGCCAACGTATCATCCATTTTCGTACTGGCAGCGGCTAACGTTTTCAACCCAGCATCCGTGATAGAAACATCTACCCGACGGCGGTCGCTATCGCATGGAATGCGTTCCACATAGCCTTTTTCCAATAACTTATCTACTAATCGGCTGGCATTAGACATTTTATCGATCATGCGCTCAGTAAGCAATTTAACAGAAGCTGGCGCTGGGTGACGGCCTCTCAAAATGCGCAATATATTAAACTGTTGGCTGCTAAGTCCATAAGGTTTGAGGACACTGGCTGTGACTTGGTTGAGCCAAGCAGCGGTGTAAAGGATGTTGAGGTGGGCTTTTTGATATTCACTGCTGAATTTTTTCTGTTGAAGTGCTTCTTCTATTTTCATGTTTTGCAAAAGATTGTGTGTCGTAAAAAATAAGGGCATTAGGCTCGTTCAGCCTAATTTATGATTAAGAGTATGTCTAAAAATTTAATTTGGCTGAATTTAAAAATAAGGTCCAAATAATTGGTGTTTCCTGATTTTCAAGGATTTTAGAACGTGGCGTCAGCATAAAAACTTCATTTAGCCCGCTAAAATCAGTTTTCATGCTTTAGCCACAACCTCAAATCATTGAACTCCGAGGAGCTTGCGACGATCAGCGGCGAAGCTAAAATCAGTTCGCAAAATTTTTGGACATACTCTAAGAATTTCACTAGAAATTAACGTAAAAGCAAGCAATTGGTTGGCAATGTACTATACATCTGTATCTTTGTCTTCCCTTTTCAGATAGAACCACCACTTAATCGGCGCTGTAGCACAATTCGTTCAACATGAAGATACTAATTATTGGTGGCGGCAACATGGGGCTTACCTACGCCAAAAGTTTTCTGCGTTCCCATATCACAAGCGAAAAAGACATGATGATATTGGAAAAATCGCCTGAAAAAGCAGCGCAATTAGCACAATTGAACATAGGTACCGTATATGGCGAACCCGACCACTGCATTCAGCAAGCCGATCTCATCATATTGGCCGTAAAGCCACAAGATGCGCCCGCGCTCTTCCAATTGATAAAACCGCTAGTAGAAGAACAGCAAGTTTACCTTTCCATCATGGCAGGTGTGAAGATGGCCACCATCCGCGATGCCATAGGTGCCACCAAAATTATACGGGCGATGCCCAATCTACCCGCCCAGATAGGAATGGGTATGACCGTTTACACGGCTACCGAGGAAGTAACACGCATTGAATTAGTCATGGTGCAAAATTTACTCAACACCACGGGTAAATCGATTTATGCCGAGGACGAAAAAGCCATCGATGCTACCACCGCCATCAGTGGTAGCGGTCCCGCTTACGTGTTTTATTTCATGGATGCCATGATGACCGCCGCCCGCCAAATGGGCTTCAGCGAATCGGAAGCAGAGCTATTAGTCAGTCAAACATTCCGAGGTGCAGTGGAACTTTACAGTAAAAGCAACTACTCCTGCCAGGAATGGATCGCTATGGTAAGTTCGAAGGGCGGCACCACCGAAGCAGCGATGAATGCCTATCAAGAACGGTTAGTGCATGAAGACATTATCGCGGGCGCACAAGCAGCCTTGCACCGCGCAGAGGAATTGGGGAAGGCGAGCTGATTTTTTAATTCCCCTCTTAAAGGATTCAAATAGCTTTCCTATCTTTACTACCTATTCGTTTCACCAGCCCTGTTTACGTTGATAAAGCACACAAGTAATGGGGTCTAAAGTCAAAAAAATGAAAAAGATGGTCGTTGCGTTGTTCTTACTTTTTGTCACCCATGGGATGTATGCTCAACAAAAAGCAGTTACGGAAACAGGTGAAGAAGTATTGTTGTATGACGATGGGACTTGGGAATATATAAACGAAAACACACTCCCCCTTTCAGAAATACCAATCAATCCAACTACTTTTTCAAAAGACGATGAATCATCTTTTTTACTCAAAAGTAGCAAAATTGATATGGGCTTTTGGTTGAACCCTAAAGTATGGTCATTCAAAAAAGCGTCTGGAAACGAGGATGCGGAATACGAGTTTCAGTTGAAAGACGGCGATTTGTATGGTATGATCATCTCAGAGCTAATAGAAATCCCCCTCGAAACACTAAAAACAGTAGCCTTAAACAACGCTAGATCGGTAGCACCTGATGTAAAAGTGATAAAAGAGGAGATCAGAATGGTAAATGGCCTCAAAGTGCTTCACCTTCAGATGAATGGCACCATTCAGGGTATCAAATTTTCCTATTATGGGTACTACTATTCCAATGCCGATGGCACGGTTCAATTCATAACCTATACTGCTCAAAATCTAATAGAAAGTTACGAATCTAAGTGTGAAAACTTGCTAAATGGAATGGTCGAACTGAAAAAGTAACCGCTGAAGATAGCAGTCGCACCTTGGAAGTGCTCAATAAAAAAAGCTTCATGCACGCTCCCTCCCCCATTGGACGCGTACGCCACCGGTTATAAAAAAGCCAGGTGCCGGTTCATAATATCTTCCACCGAACGCATTGATACGCACATTGTCGTTATAGGACTGGTTGGTGAGGTTGTGCAGGTTTATAAAAGGTATCCATTGCCACCCCCGAACAGGAATGATCATGCCCGCCTGTAAGTGAACCAATGTAAAAGCGGCTTGCTCAACTGTATTGGCATCATTGATAAACAAACGCCCTTGTCTGCTTGTCTGCAAGCGCAACGAAGCCCGCTTAAAAGGATGCCACTTGACAGAAAAATGTCCCGCCCAACTTGGGATACCGGGTAGTTGGTTACCTTCAAAAGAAACGCCATCCGATTCGTACTGGCCAAACACTAAATGCTGAGCCGTCAATGACAGGGCAGCCTGCCAATGAGAGGGTTTATGATATTGGGTAAAGAGTTCCAATCCTGTTCTACGGGTCTGCCCCGCATTCCTAAAAAAATCGCGGCCTGGAAAATCACCAATCTCATACCCCACCATTTCGTCATAAGTCAAAATGTGGAAAACAGCCCATTCGTATTGCCAGCCCCGGGAAGGTACTCCTTTTGCACCCGCTTCCAAATTGATGCTGCGTTGAGGGCGCAAATCGGGGTTAAAACCTCCGCTTCCATCTGGATTCGCTGAAAGTTCACTGAGGGTAGGTGTCTCAAATCCGGTGGCGATGCGTACATAGGGAACGAAAGTTGTGGAAGCCGTATAGTTCACGGCCACGCTACCATTGGCAGCCGGTAGGGAACGCTGGCCTGTATCATTGCCATCTTGCAAAAAATGGTCTTTAGCTGCCAAGAGGTGCTGGTCGAAACGAAGACTGGTTTGGTAACGCCAGTGCGTACTTGGCTTCCCTTCCAATAACACCCAAGCAGCAAAATTGTGAAATAGCTCGCGCTGATCAAACACCAGATCGCCCCGTAGTCCTTCCTCATTCTGGAATCTGCGTCTATCATCGCCTTGGAAATGAAACTCAGCACCCGCCTGCCAGTGAAGGGTGTGCCCATTGCGCTCCGTTTGCTGCTGATAAGTGAGCGTGTGCCCGCCATACAAACGTTGGAGGTCTATATAACCGCCGTTGAGAAATGGCTGCCGCCCCGTAAACGACCGCCCTGACAAGTACCCGATATAGGACAAAAAAGCCTTCGGAGAAAGCTGCTGTCGCCAAGTAGCAGCGGCCTTCCACTGTCGGATTGCTTCGCCTGACTTGAATTGCACATTACCCACGTAGGCTTGCTGTCGGTTCTCCTCAACAGCAGTTTCATTAAGCCCTCCCGGGTCATTGGCAACAGGGCTGTCGGTATAATTAAAGCGTAGTGAAAGACTAGAACGTTCCGCTAGCTGATGAGAGGAATGAAGCGAAAGCTGGGTTTGCTCCAACTGACTATTGGCGCGGTAACCTTGCCACTTTCCGTGATTACCACTGAGTAACAGGCGGTGTTTAGGGCTTCCCCAGCCACCAGTCAACTGGTGGCGCTGCCATCCATACTGCCCCCAAGATGTACTGCCCGACAGATTGAGACCGTCGGTTGCTTCAGCAGATTGCAAGCTAATAACGCCCCCGGATGCATTACCGTACAAACCTGCAGAAGGCCCGCGTATGACTTCTATGCGATTTGTCAAACCGAGGTCTAAGTTATCCACTTGGCCTTGGCCATCGGGCGTAGTTTCTGGTACGCCATCTACTACCAATTTGATGCCGCGTATGCCAAAAGCCGCCCTGCTACCATAGCCTCGTATCGATATGCGGGCATCTTGTGCGAAGTTCCAAGCGTTGAGACTCCAAACGCCCGGAACAGCCGCTAATCTCTCGTGAATACTCAAACCTGTAGCAGCCATTGATATACTGTCGGGCTTTACGACAGCCACGGCTAACGGTTGAAATAATTGAATGCCGGAAATGCGCGTGGATGTAACTTTTATCGTTTCAATAGGTGCTATCAAAAGCGTATCGCCCTCATGTTGGGCAACAAGATTCCAAGCCAGCACAAATGTAAATAAGATGGTAATATTGATTCTCATGGATTCAACTTCGGTAACAACAACACGGGCCGCCAACCGAAGCTGACAGCCCGCTTTGAAGGGTTTCTCAGACCTTCACTGGCAAAATTAGCAATATACTTTGTGGTGCAAAACGCCAAGGCTTATTTATTCAGTATAAGACCTTATATTTGGAGCATATCTCTCGTTTTTACTCCAAAATATAGGCGCTGCAGGAGCTATATTATTTTGCCATCGCTTTGCGTACGATGCCGATGATGGCCATGAGTACACCACCACCAACACCTCCACTCGCTACACTGGACAGAATGCCAGCCAAGTCCATAGAGCCGCTATTAGCAGCCATACCTAGCATACCTAGGATTTGACCGCCTAAGCCACCGCCTACGATGCCTGCCAAGGAATTGCCTAATGTGCCTAAAGAATTCCCTTTCATCAGCGATCCTGCTACGTTGCCGCCTAATGCTCCGCTCGCTAATTGAATGATTAATGGTAACCAGCTCATTTTTCGTTTCGTTTTGTTAAATAAATAATGTCGGGGTAAATGTATATTTTATTACTCAATTAAGCCAATTCTAGGAATATAAAATTACAAATAATTAATATTGTAAAACATTTTAACGCTCTTTACGCAAAAAACACCCTTCCTACTTCTTACTTAGCGCTATTTATTTCTGCTTTGTCCTGTGCGTATGCCCGAGCAATCGTTATCTTTGCACGATTTTATCAAAGACTTTCCTTTTTTATGAGCTTAGACAAGCATTACAACCCGCAGGAAATCGAGGGCAGATGGTATAGCCACTGGCTGTCGAAGAACTATTTTCATAGCGAACCCGATGACAGGGAACCCTTTTCCATCGTCATACCACCGCCAAACGTGACGGGTGTTTTGCACATGGGGCACATGCTCAACAACACTATACAAGACATTCTCATCCGCAAGGCACGATTGGAGGGCAAAAACGCCTGCTGGGTACCTTGGTACCGACCACGCCTCTATTGCTACCGAAGCTAAAGTGGTGCGTATGCTACGCGAACAGGGCGTTCGCAAAGCGACCTAAGCCGCGATCAATTCTTGGAACACGCTTGGGAATGGAAGGAAAAATACGGCGGTATCATCCTCGATCAGCTCAAAAAATTGGGGCTAGTTGCGATTGGGAACGCACCCGCTTCACGATGGAGGCATCCCTGAGCGAAGCTGTTATACGCGTATTCGTTGACCTCTATGAAAAAAGGCGTTTATACCGTGGTCTTCGCATGACCAATTGGGACACCGAAGCACTTACCGTATTATCGAACGAGGAAGTGATTTATGGGGACGAAAATTCCCACCTCTACCACGTTCGTTATCAAGTAGAAGGCTCCGATGAATACGTGGTTATTGCCACCCAACGGCCTGAAACCATCATGGCGGATACGGGTTTGGCCGTTCATCCTGATGACGAACGCTACAAGCACCTTCACGGTAAGAAAGTCATTGTTCCTTTGGTCAATCGGGCCGTACCCATCATCACGGATACCTACGTGGATATGGAGTTTGGAACAGGTGCCCTAAAGATAACCCCCGCCCATGACCCCAATGACTATGAATTGGGTCAACAATACGGACTAGAGGTGATAGACATCATCACCCTGGATGGCAAACTAAACGAAACCGCCCAGTTTTGTGTAGGCATGGATCGTTTTGAAGCACGCAAGCCTATCCGCAAGTTGCTGGAGGACGCAGGGGCATTAGTAAAGGTAGAGGATTACCGCACCCGCGTGGGGCGTTCGGAGCGTACCAATTCGGTAGTTGAGCCTAAGCTGACCCTGCAGTGGTTCTTGAAAATGGATGATTTTGCTGCAACTGCCTTAGAAGCGGTTCGCACAGGAGAAGTAAAATTCTACCCCGAGCATATCTTCAATATGTATAACAGTTGGCTCAACCCCGACAATGTACGCGACTGGTGTATCAGCCGCCAGTTATGGTGGGGGCAACGCATTCCTGCTTGGTATCTCGACGAGCATGTATTTGTAGCGCATAACGCTGCAGAAGCACTGGCTAAAGCCCGTCAGCAAACAGGCAACGACACCCTTACTATTGACGATCTCCATCAGGACGAGGATGTTGTAGATACTTGGTTCTCTTCTTGGTTGTGGCCTATTTCCGTATTCGATGGATTCAGCGATACTAAGGAGTTGGCCTACTACTATCCTACCAGTACCTTAGTCACTGGCTGGGATATTATGTTCTTCTGGGTAGCCAGAATGATCATGGCAGGATACGAATGGGCACCAGCGTTACTAGGTGACAACCATGCCCCCATGCCATTCAAGGATGTTTATTTTACGGGGATGGTGCGGGATAACAAACGCCGCAAAATGTCCAAATCATTGGGCAACTCGCCGGATGCTCTCAGCCTCATCGACACGTATGGTGCAGATGGGGTGCGTTTTGGTTTGCTGTCCTGCTCCTCGGCGGGTAATGACATCATCTTTGATGCCCCCATCGACCCCGAAACCGGGGAGGTGCGCAACGAGAGTAAACTGTGTGAACAAGGACGCAATTTCTGCAATAAGATGTGGAATGCCCTGCGCTTGATTCGCGGTTGGGAAGTAGCGGAGGATAAATCGCCCGATGCAGTCAGCGAAACCGCTGCTAATTGGATAGATGCCCGTTTGGCACAAGTAACAGGGGAAACCAGCCGCCTGATCAGCGAATACCGCTTAGGCGATGCCATCATGGAACTGTACAAATTCATCTGGGACGACTTCTGCTCTTGGTACTTGGAAATCATCAAGCCAGCAGACGGGCGCATAGACAGCCAAACATTTAATCGTACCATTGCGGCTTACGAGCAGATGATGATATTTGCTGCACCCATTCATGCCTTTTATCACTGAGGAGATGGCACGGGATGAAAGACCGCAGTGAAGGCGATGACGTTTGTGTGGCCAATTGGCCAACAACACAACCATTCGATAGTGCTTTTATCCGCAACGTGAATTTAGCCAAAGATGCGGTGGTAAAAGTTCGCGAAACCCGCGCCGCTAAAGGCATCAAAGCACAGGATCCACTTCGCATGATGGTAGCCTGCTTAGCGCAGGCGAAGCCTTGATACAGCACAATGGATTGAAAGCAATGATCGAAAAGATGGCATTCCTCTCGAATTTGGAACTAGCAGAAGGTGATTTGACCAATACGGTTTCCTTCCTTGTGGGCAACGATGCTTTCTATTTAGCTATCGACCAAGAGGTAGATGTGGAAGCCGAAGTCGAAAAATTAGCAGCAGAATTAGCGCACGCCCAACGTTTCGTGGAAGGTATCAACCGCAAGCTCAGCAACGAAAAATTCGTGCAAAATGCACACCCGGACGTAGTAGCCAAGGAGCGGCAAAAATACGAAGACGGGCAGGCGCGTATCAAGAGTTTGGAAGAAACGTTGGCGCGATTGAAAGGGTAATATCTCTTTAAGGGAAGATAAGGTTGTTACTAAGATATTCGACGGAAAAAATAAACAACGTGATTGAAGCAAGTGGCATATACAAATCTTACGGGTCATTAGCCGTGCTAAAAGGGGTCAACTTAGCGGTAGGCACTGGTGAGGTGGTCAGTATCGTGGGGCGTTCTGGGGCGGGTAAAAGCACCTTGCTGCACATACTAGGAACCCTCGACAGTCCTGACCAAGGAGAACTTCGGATCAAGGGAGAGGAAGTCACGCGTATGTCGGCTCGTAAACTAGCGGCATTCCGCAACCAGCACATCGGATTCATCTTCCAGTTCCATCATTTGCTACCCGAATTTACGGCCCTTGAGAACGTTTGTATCCCTGCTTTTATCCAACAGATGAGCGTAGATGCCGCCCAACAACGAGCAAAAGAACTATTGGATTACTTAGGCTTTCCGAGCGAATGCAGCACAAACCGAGTAGCAGTTATCGGGAGGCGAGCAGCAGCGGGTAGCCGTTGTAGCATTAATGAATCAACCTGCCATCGTTTTTGCGGATGAGCCTACTGGCAACTTGGACGCTGGCACTTCCGAAGAATTACACCAATTGATTTTTCAACTGCGCAAAGATTTCCAGCAAAGCTTCATCATCGTCACCCACAACGAGCAGTTAGCACACCTTAGCGACCGCTGCTTGACTATGGAAGATGGTATCCTCAAAACGTGAGGGACAGAAAAAATAACCAAACGTATGTTCCAGCCTAACAACGTTCGATACATTGCGTTAGATGCCGACGATACCCTCTGGATGAACGAACCGATCTTTGTGCAAACCCAGCAGGCTTGCCACCATATTCTTTCGCCCTATCTCCCAAATGCGTCTTTACTTGATCAAAGCTTTACGAATACGAGAAAAAAAACTTGCGCCTCTTTGGATATGGTATCAAAGGTTTTTGTTATCCATGATAGAAACCGCTATAGAAATCAGCAACGGGCAAGTTACGGGACATGATATTCAACGCATTATCGACTTGGGCAAAGATATGCTCAATCACCCCGTTCATTTACTGGAAACCGTGGAGGAAACCGTAAGCGTTCTCAGCAACCATTATTTTTTGATGGTGATTACTAAAGGCGATCTTTTCGATCAGGAAAACAAACTCGCCCGTTCAGGCATTGCCGATCTGTTCCATGCCGTTGAGATCGTCAGCGAGAAAAATGAGCAAACCTATCGGCAAATAATGGATCGTCACCAAATCACACCTACCGATTTCTCATGGTGGGTAATAGCTTGAAATCCGATGTGATTCCCGTATTGCAAGCAGGTGGACAGGCGATCCACATCCCTTACCACACGACATGGGAAATGGAAAAAATGACCGAACATGATAGCGGGATATTCTATCTCGAATTGGGTAGGCTAGGTGAATTGCTTACGTTACTACCTTTTGGCTCATTAGGCTTCGATATTAACACCTTTTGTTCTTAGCTTGCGTATTCATTATACTGCTTTTCTACTCAAAAGCAGTATCATTGCAGCATAATACATTCCATTCCAAACAGGGAAACTCACTTATCTAACCGAGCCATGAAACATTTTTTTACATTTCTTGCCTTTATTGGCTTGACAACCTTTGCGATAGGTCAAAAAGGCTTTTACGATACTGAAAACATTCAAGAGATATACATATCTTTTGATGCACCGAATTGGCGCTATTTACTCGATTCCCTCCGCTACAACGGGAAGAAACCCTGCTAGCCGACCTATCGGTAAATGGAACCAACATTGACAGTGCAGGCGTTCGGTATCGCGATGGGCGTTCCTTCACACCCAATGGCAAGAGAAATGGCCTTTTCATTGACCTCAATGGAAAAAACTACCAAGGATATACCGTATTAGATCTTTCCAGTGCTCTTCGCGACCCTATGGTACGGAAGTGCTGGCAAATGAGATAGCTAATACCTATTTCAATGTTCCCAAGTCGAATTTCGCCAAAGTGTATATCAACAAAGAATACTACGGCCTTTTTGTCAATAACGAAGCAGTCAGCGACGGTTATCTACAGCGCGTATTCGGCACTGCTTCAGGCAGTTTGGTAAAACCTAAAGAAGCTTTTGGTACACCACTAGAACAGTGCCTGAAAAATGTTTTCGGGTCTTTAGTGTTTGAAAAACAGTACAACTGTATTGAAAGTAACTTCGATTTATTACAAGGTGATTTAGAAATAGTAGCCAATACTGCTTTTGCACTGAATAACGCCGGCCAGTATTGAATCACGCATGGACGTGGACGCGGCCTTGTGGATGCTGGCCTTCAATAACGTATTGGCTAATCTCAATTCTTATACTGGCCAATATGCCAACAATTACTACCTCTACCAAGCTTCCGACGGGCTGTGCGAATTTATCCGAGGAAATGAACCTAGCCTGGTAGCTAAAAACGACGGCAGCAGCTCCTCCGACCTCTCTACATCGCAGATGTACAGCATCTCACCCGATTTGCACAAAACAATGACCACCCACTCATCAAAAGCCTTTTGTCCAACGAGCTGTATTACAAGCAGTATCTTTCTCACATTCGGACTATTCTAACCGAGTGGGTATTGAATGGCAAATTGGAAAAACCGCGCGATGGCTTTGCAACAGTTGATTGCTGAACACGTTGCTGCGATGCCAACCAGTACTACACCCCTGCCGAATTTAAGGTAGCGCTTTCGGAAACAATAGGCACCCGCAGTAAAATACCCGGTTTGGTAGATTTTATGAACAAACGAGGTAACTGGCTCGAAGGACAGGAAGTTTATACAGTGCTACCACCCACTATCAGCGAGGTAGGTGTAGAAGGACGCGAGCGATTTTCCAGCGTGATGATCAAAGAATTCCGTGTCCACGCCAAAGTGGAAGGTTACCCAAAAAATGTATATATCGGCTACCGGTTCAACGAGTCGGATCGCTTTACCATCGCAGCAATGAGTAACGATGGAAAAACGTATGATAAAAAAGCAGGCGATGACATTTATGGCGTTGTCATTCAGCCTATGGAAGGTAAAGATAAAGTCCAGTATTTCATCATGGCAGAAAATGCCAAAACAGTAGGATACAGCCCTTCCAACTACAACTTCACCCAATACACTGCTTCGCTAAGCGAGATTAACCAATAGCGATATGCATCGAATACTCCTTTTATTAGCGATAGTGTCCTTTACCGGGCACACCTTGTGGAGCCAGCAAGACCTCTATGATATGAAACATATCGTGGAGGTTCGCATCCAGTTCAAAGAAGCGAATTGGCACTATATTCTCGATTCGCTAAAAGAGAAAGGATTAGATGAACGCTTGGTAGCAGATGTCACGGTGGACGGTAAAAAATACCCCCAAAGCGGTATCCGTTACAAAGGCAATAGTTCTTACTTTAATGTGCGCAATGCTGGTGGTAAAAAACTGCCGCTCAACATTAAAGTAGATTACATCAACAAAGGCACTAAACTGCCCGGAGGTTTTGTCACACTGAAGCTATCTAACGTATTCCGCGACCCCAGCTTCTTGCGGGAAGTAATGTCGTATGAAATAGCAGGCAAGTACCTACCTGCTCCCAAAGCCAACTTCGCTAAGGTGTTCCTCAACGGCGAATACCTCGGTTTTTACAACCTGTCGGAATCTGTAGATGACGACTTCCTAGAAAAATTCTATGGTGACGAAGACGGCGTTTTTTTTAAGTGCGACCCCAGTTGGCATCAAGCAAATGCTGGAAATTGTAAGCCTGGGCACAACTCCAGCTTGGAATACCTAGGGTCGGATACCGTTTGTTATTTCCCATACTATGAGATCAAATCCAAGCACGGCTGGAAAGAATTACGGGATTTCACCCAAGCCCTCAACCAGCAACCTCAGGCCTTGGAGAATACACTCCAAGTCAACGAAGCGCTTTGGATGCTTGCTTTCGACAATGTCCTTGTCAATTTAGACAGCTATATGGGGCGGCTTTGCCACAACTATTATATGTATCGAGATGAACACCAAGTCTGGCATCCTATCATTTGGGATCTCAACCTTTGCATGGGTGGGTTTCGCTATGCCGATGCGGGAGCACCTCTCAGCAATCAGGCTATGCAGGAAATGAGCCTTTTCATGCATTACAAGGAAGATAACACCGAGCGCCCCTTGGTAGTGAAACTCCTAGCCAATGACCATTATAGGAAAATATATCTGGCGCATGTTCGCACTATTGTAGAGGAAAATTTCAGCAATGGCTGGTACAAAGAACGGGCTGCCGAAATACAACAACTCATCAACCAACACGTCGCCGACGACCCTAACAAACTCTATGACCTGGCTACTTATCATAAAAATTTTACCGAAACCGTTCGTGTGGAAAACTCCTCCATCATCGGCATCACCGAACTGATGGATCAACGAGCTACGTCCATCCTTGCTCACCCCTTGATGCAGAAAACCCAACCGAGCATCGAAAATGTAGCCCATAAAGTAGTGAAGGACAACGCTCTTATCACAGCTTCCTGCACCGATACGGAAAGCGTATTGGTATATTATGCAGCGGGGGCTTTCCAACCTTGGAAAAAAGCAGAGATGTTACCAGCCGAAGATGATGCTGGCCATTGGGTAGCCGAATTACCTATTCAAGAGGTAAGCCGCTTTTACCTCGTAGCTGAAAACAAGTACATTGCTAAGCTTTCTCCTGCCAGAGCAGGGATGGAGTTTTAGGAGATTAAGGCGCAGTAAAAGGGAGTTTCTTAGCGTTATTCTTTAAGGGGGGATGGGATACTTTTGGCCGCGTTCTCGTTTCACGCCATCGTTAGTTTAGTGACCAAAGCCGCTGTAAGTCAGCTGTACTGCCGCACACCAGCTAACTGGCTAAAAAAAATCCGAAGCAACCATATGGAAATCCATGAACGAGCGGTAAAGTAGCAGCTTTAGTTTTCAAAAACAATTTTGAATAAGTAGAGAAACAGCTATTCTTCTCCCGTATCTAAAATGCGAATTTCTACCCGTCGATTGGCTTCTTGGTCTTTTTCGCTGGTGGCATAAGGGAAGCGCATCTGATGGTTGCCATAGCCCTTGTAAGTAACCCTTTCAGGTGCCACACCTGCATCGATCAAGTACTGGTAGATGGCCTTGGCACGCGCAACGGAAAGCTGCCATTCGGAGGTATTCTCTTTTACGGGTGGCTTGTTAGGTTGGTTCATGTGACCCGCAATTTCCACCTTCACTTTGGGGTTGATGTCCATGAATCGCTTGATTTTAGGCAATTCAGGGAGTGAACGAGGCAATAGCACATCTCGATTGCCGTAGAAAAACAGGTTGGGTAAGTCAATCTGCGCCCCTTGCGTAACCCTCAGAAGTGGCACCTCCATTGGTATAGCCAGCTTGGGCTTGACCCGAAACATACGGGAATCGAAGAAAAAGCCTTCCGCAAATACATCCATGCTCACTACGGAGTCAACGGGGAGTATTGTGCTAAAATAACCGCCTTCTCCCGATCGCAGTGTATCGCCGAAAGAACGATTGTGAAAATACACATAAATATCCTCCAACCCTTCTCCCGTTTCGTATTCACTATTCGGCCTTTCGTATAGGTGTATGGAATCGCTTGGTAACGCGCTAAAGTGACGCGGCGGTTTTTCTGCTTACCTGCCAACGAAGCATTGCCAGCAACTGGGTTTCTTTCACCAAAGGTTTGCACCACAATCCTGTCTTGCGGCCATCCTCGACCTGATAACAATTCGCTTACTGCATCAGCTCGGCGTATGGCCAGCTTTTCATTGGCTTCTGCACTGCCGTCAGCATCGGTATGACCTGTGATGTACAGGCGGTCACTCGCTTTTTGTGGTAATGGATAATGTTCCAAAGCCAGACGAACACTGTCTGTTAGCTCGTGTACACCTGTGTCGAAATAAAAAGTATCGGCATGTACCAAAGAGAGAGAATCAAACACGCCACTAGGCTGGGCCTTCAACCCAGACGAGCATACAATCGACAATAGAACGATCCAGCGTGTTAAAGTCATGGTAAAAAGATGTGTACGCTCTATTTATAGTTGTTCTCAAAAAACGAATCGTATCCATCCACTGACCGATTCCTGAGTATTTCCCGATAATTGCCTTGGCTAATCGGATACACCTTATGGGGCGTACGCTCAATAAAGTCGTTGCTATTCTTTTGGATACCTGTGTAATAAGCCATAGCAGCATCTTTATCCTTGAACCTCCTGAGTACCAATACCGGAATATTGTTGCCCTGCCCCAGGTATACATTAGATATTTTGAGCTTATCTAAACTATGGTATGTTTCGTTGTAATCGGAAACCCTAACTTTCAAGGCATTAAGATCCACTTCATCCGATTCAAAAAAGATGATGACATAGTGTAAATCGGCATCATTCACAGTAAAAGCCGATTCTTTTTCCTGTGTACGCCCGGGTAGGCTGGCACCTGCTCCCCCTAGCAAACGCACGATTTCCTTGGCGCGTGTTTCCTCTGGTGTATCAGGGTAAGAGCCAATTACTTTTTGCAACTCGACAATATAAGCATCCTTTCCGCCAATACTCCCCGTACTCATAGCCATGAGCAGGGCATAGCGCGCCTTGAGTGGATGTTTTCCAGACAGCTTTGCTACATTGGCTTGGGCCTGTGTGATGGTTTCTTGGTAGCGGCCTGCTTCAAAAAGCTCATAAACGGCATTGTAACTCTTGTCAAACTGGCGCTCTGCATCCAAATATTCCTGTGCGTAATTGGGGTTCTGCAAAATCTGCCCATAAGAAGACGAAGGGTATCGCGAAAGTATTTTTTGCTTATACTCATTGGCCTGAGCTGTATTGCCCAAATCTGTATGTGCCAAATAGAGGTAATACCAACTATCTAACTCATGCAAATGGCTAGAAAAGCGCGCATTTAATGTTTCTAACGTTGCTACACACTTTTCGTTGTTACCTAAACGATCGCGATACAAACGCCCCAACTCATAAAGTGATTTTTTTATTTCCAATCGAGCGCCTTCCTTTTCGCCGTCCGTTTTGGGTACGTCTTTCAGGATTTTATCGATCTGTTCTTGTGTCAACAAATTGACATCCACTTCTTCAGCTGCCTCAGTTTCCTCAATAGCGATACCAGCATCCATTCGGTTCGACCTTCTCCAATTATCCTCCAACGATCTGTTGCCCCAACGGCGGGAAAACTCTTTAGCACCACGCTTAATAGCACGCTCATCGTATGCAAAGAAAGAAGATTCCGTACGTAACGCAGGGCCAGCAGCACTTGGCGCGCCAGCTAAAGGGATACGAGTGGTACCTGCTGGATTAAACTTATCGGTACCAGATGTACTAGCATTTGTTTGCGCATTGCTTTGTTCATACAGGCTTTTCGCCAATTTGGCTTGTTCTTCTGGCGACCATTCCGCAATCATAAGCAAGCTGTCCTGCAGGGTAATGGTTTCCAAATGCTTAGCAATTTCTACTAAGTTGTTGCGCAACCGCTCGGTGGGTAAATAGCGTTCATCTAAGGCCGCCATCACCATAAGGGTGCTATCGTAGTACAATTTTGCCTCTAAGAACGCTTCCTTACGGTAATACATCCCTCCCAATAAGTAGTAAGCTTCTGTTTTTTGCGCTCTGTTGGATAAGCTAGCCCCCAGACTTTGTTGCAACATAGCCACTCCTTCTTCCTCATTGCCTTGCGCCAATAATACCGTGGCCATCGCAAAGTAAATCTGATCTTTATAGGCTTCGTTCTTCTCGTCTTTGAGCAATGATTCCAAGTTGGCTATTGCCTCTTCAGCCGAACCGCTGCCCGATAGGTAGGAATTTTGTGCCATTTTCAACCTTGCGGCAAACTCCATTTCATATTCGGGACGTAAGCGTACCACTTTTTCATAAGCAGTGAACGCACCTTGATAGTTGCCTAATTCCTGTTGCAACTGTCCTTGTATGAAAGCATACCTCGCACGGTCGTTGCGGTCATTAACGCGATCTATTGCTTTATCCAAAGCTTGCACCGCCTGTGCATAGTTTTTCTCGCGAATATTGAGGTGCGCTATAGCCACCGCAGCTTCTCGGCGTATATCGCTATAAGTAGAACCACTTTGCTCAAGCTGGTTCAGTAAACGACGCGCTGGTTCGTAATTATCACGCTGTGTGAGGGCACGAGCCAACCACAACTGCCCTTCCTGAAAGGCAGGGCGATGCTTAATTGGGTTTTTGCCTCCATCCGTATCTGCTTGAAGCGAAGGGTCGTCCGATAGTCTCACAGGGCCAATGCGCTCGGGTTCTCCTGCGGGTTCCGTAGCGGGAGCAGGCGTAGTAGCATCAGGCGTTGCTGTGGCTTCTGGTTTCGGTGTTTCTGTCGTCTTCTTCGGTGCGGAGGTCGTTTTACCTTTTCGCCTATCTTTTTCGCGCTGTTTCTTTCGCTTGGCTACTTCCCTGTTATACTTTTTCCGTGCTTTAGCCCGTTCAGCCGCCGTCATAGGCTTTTCGCCCGGAAGCCCCGCACTGGTGGTTGCACCTTTCCCTGAGCCTTTACCCGCACTAGCTTTGCCTTTTGCGCCTCCTTTCTTCCCTTTGGCAGCAGGCTCATCCGTTTCTGGTGGATATTCGTTGAGTAGAAAACGAAAAGCTTTTTCTGCTCCCTCGTAATCTTGTTTCAAATAAAGCCCTTTTCCTGCCAACAGATAGCAATCATCTGACCACTGGCTGTAGGGGTGTAGGTTCACAACCACCGTCACTTTCTTGATAGCTTCATCCACTT
The DNA here is from genome assembly GCA_041392765.1 of Saprospiraceae bacterium. Taxonomy (GTDB): domain Bacteria; phylum Bacteroidota; class Bacteroidia; order Chitinophagales; family Saprospiraceae; genus Lewinella. The sequence continues at coordinate 68,162 of JAWKLL010000007.1, read as the reverse complement.
CTGATGCTACCGACTGGGCATTATCCACCTCGGTATAAGGGTAAATATCAAGAACCTCCAAGTAGTTATCCTCATGCTGTTCAGCAAGGGCAAGCGTGCTATTGGTGATAATTTCATCTGCATTGAAATAACCATTGTAATGAGCCGTTGTGTTGTGCCACATCTTGCCCAAACCAGATAGGTCACCCTTTTTTTTCTGCGTAGTACACGCACTGACTGTCAACGCCAGTAGTGCAATGATCCAAAAATACTTGTTCATCTTATTCAAGCCTCTATTTGATAAAAGAGCCATTCTCTTCATTTTCTAGGGATGTTTTCCCGAGTTCCTTCTCAGAAACCGTCTTGCAAAGGTATTTGTAATTGTCCATACTACAAACCATCGTTTGTTTCGTTGTAGTCTGTGGAGGGGGCGTTTTTAACATACACCGCCATCATGGATAACGTTACCCAGTGCGAGGAAAAGTATTTACCTTTGTACCACAAGTGGCTTTTTTCAAAATAACAGCCACAAAGACCGATTTTATACCATAATTACAATGGACGAACACAATATCCACCATCCTGAAAGCCGCTGGCAACGTTGGAAGAAGAACCTGCAATACCGTTACAGGCTCTCAATCATGAACGAAGAGACTTTTCAGGAAGTGCGTTCCTTCCAAACTCAGTCTGCTCAATGTTTATTTGATACTCAGTAGCATTATCGTATTGGTGGCATTGGCCGTCGTGATGCTCATTGCCTATACCCCCGTGAAGCGATACCTCCCAGTTTGAAAAAGCCGTTGAGCGAGATGAACTGGCTGCGCTTTACCGACAATTAAACACGTTGGAAAAGGAACTGGAAGCCCAGACGGCTTACGCCAATAACTTCCGCAATCTTTTGTTGGGAAAGTACCAATCTGTCTTGGAAGCCCAAGAAAACATTGATAGCACCGACCTAGCTGCTTTAGAGAATATAGAGGAAGTGAACCTAAGCCCCGAAGAAATTCAATTCCGAAGAGAATTAGAGTTGGAAGCTTTAGGCGAAGCTGCCGCGCTGCCACTACCCTACTGCCGGCAGCAGGGAGATACCCTTAGAACAGTTACTGTTGGTGCCGCCTGTACGTGGAGAAATAGTCGGTGCATTTGAACCCTCTAAAGCGCACAATGGTATCGACATCATCACCCCCAAGCACTCGTGGTGGCAGCACTCGATGGTTATGTCGTCTTATCTGATTATACCTATGAAACGGGGCATACCATTGGCATACAGCACGAAAATAGCGTTATCAGTTTCTATAAACACAATTTGAACTGCTAAAAAAGGTAGGTAGTTACGTCAAAGGAGGCGAGGCCATTGCTATTGTAGGCAACACAGGCCACCAAACCACGCCCCCACTTGCATTTTGAACTTTGTGGAAAGGAAGACCTGTCAATCCTGTAGAGTATATCAAATTTTGAGCAATCTATAGCGATAAACACCTGCTCTTGCAGGGGCAAAAGCCTGTCTTACACCGCTGCTAACTGGAAGCATCGGGTGCTTTGTAGTACGAACTTATTGCAAAAAAACAATCAGACCTTATGGCGAACGGCCTTGCGAATCACTCCCGTGAAAGCCTGTAATTCAATGGTGTATTCACCAGATGAATACCCACTAAAATCCAGTTCGTAGATGGAGTTTACAGGAAGGTCAAAGACTTCTTCTTGCCAAATGACTTGCCCAGCAGCGTTTTTAACCATCACTTTATTGACATTGACCGCCAATTGCTCGAAGTCGATGAAATAAGTGCTGCTGTCTTCATCAGCATAGATAGACCAGTCAGTGGTCACGATTTCTTTTTCTAAAGCTCCTGTAGTACCTGTGAAAGGACTTTTGGCCACCATTTGGGCTTGGGCGGCTACTACACATCCAAAAATTGCCAAAGCGAAAAGAACAGAATTGCGAAACATGTTCAACGAGTTGTTTTTAACTGGGATTTGCGGACGCAAAGTTAATTCGTTTCTTTTATAAAGAAGCAAAAAAATTGCCCTCCTTACATACAGTTGCCACAAACGTAATTTTATTTATTTTTATTGTGCAGATTAATAATTTTTAGCGACACCGATACCTGGAAAGTTCACATACTAAATCAAACGTTCATCTCTACTATAAAATCAAGTAAATAACCTGAGTGTGCAACAAATTAGTGGCACTTATATATATTCTTTGGAGAAAACCCCTCATTTACCCCTTGCAAGAAGGAGTGGATTTTTGAGAATTACCGAAGATTCCATTAGCTCGCCACTAATTTGTCACACACTCTAATAAAACACTTGTAATCAAGCATTTACATAAAAAAATATCAAACACTGCCTTGTTTTTTAACAAAAGCAAGTCCCCTATTTTACACTTTGATGTGTTTAGCTGTACCTTTCCTTCCAAAATAACAATCAACCGATGTCATTTCCCCTTGGAATTAAACGCACCGCTGTTATGGTAGTACTGCGCGCTGGCGACCAATTTTTATTGCTAAAACGAGCCAATCCGCCCAACCAGGGACTTTATGTGCCCGTAGGTGGCAAGGTGGACCCGTATGAAGACCCGCGCCAAACAGGCATTAGAGAAACACAGGAAGAAACGGGCATTCTTGTTCAAGACCTCCAATATGCGGGTGTTTTGGTGGAAACCTCCCCCGTTGAATACAACTGGTGGTGCAGCATCTATGTAGCGGATATTCCTTGGCAACTTGCGCCCGAATCCGACGAAGGTACGTTGGCATGGATTTTCCTACGAGCAGCTCCCTACCCTACCTACGCCACCCACCGATTGGTATACTTACCGCCAATACATCGCTCAAGGGAAACCTCGGCGTGCGGGCTATCTTTAACGAGCAGTTGCATCTTGGCTATATGGAGGAAGAAATTGAAGGCATCCGGCTTATTTGATTTTTTGCAACTAAAAAGTAAAGGATTCGGGGCACAGAACCCCGAATCCTTATATTCTAAACACTTTAGTATGGGGTATTTTCTTATCCCTTTACTACATTCTTGCCCGGCCAAGTCGATGAAGAAGGCATATTCCAACGCCACTTCCTTGAGCCTTCAAAACGCTCCCGATGCCCCACTGTGGCCAGCCTCCATATTGGTGTGTGCAACAACAGCGGATTCTTATCCGTCTTCATTTCGCGAAGCTTCGCCACCCATTTGGCAGGTTCCCAATACTGTACTTGCGAGTCGTGCAAGCCTGTTGTGACCAACGTGGCAGGGTATCTTGGCTTCAACATTGTCGTAAGGCGAGTACAAGACAGGATGTAATCGTAGTATTCCTTATCGTTAGATTACCCCATTCGTCGTATTCACCCGTCGTGAGGGGAATGCTTTCATCCAACATAGTAGTGACAACATCGACGAAAGGTACGGCGGCCACAACGCCTTTCCACATATCGGGGCGCATATTCATGACCGCACCCATCAGCAATCCTCCGGCACTGCCGCCTTGGGCAAAAGCATATCGGCATTGCAGTATTTGTTCTTAACTAAATACTCACTCACAGTCGATGAAATCCGTGAAGGTGTTTTTCTTTTTTCAGCAACTTACCATCTTCATACCAATGGCGGCCCATTTCCTCGCCCCCGCGAATATGTGCAATGGCAAAAGCAAAACCTCGGTTGAGCAAACTCAAACGAGCAGAACTAAAGTAAGGGTCCATGCTGCTTCCGTAGGAACCATAACCGTACAGCAGCAAAAGGTTGCTTGCCATCTTTTTTGAAATCCTTGTGGTAAACGATGCTGATAGGCACCGCCTGTCGCGAGCGGTAGCATAAATGCGCTCGGAAACATAGTCATCTGGGCTAAACCCGCCAAGTACTTCTTGCTGTTTGAGCAGTTCCATTTTTGCGGAATTCATATCGTAATCGTAAGTAGAGGGAGGTGTCGTCATAGACTGATAGCCCAAACGCAGCTACATCGGTATCAAAATCAATATTGGTAGTGGTGTAAGCTAAGTAAGCATCCTCCCCGAAATTGATATAATGCTCTTTTTTACCATCCCAAGGTCGCACGCGAATTTGGGTGATACCGTTTTTGCGTTCACTCAACACAAGGAAGTTTTGGAAAATATCCATTCCTTCCAACAACACATCATCCCGATGAGGAATCACCTCTGTCCAGTTTTCCTCGCTGTAGCTCCTTCGGGTGTGGACATGAGGCGGAAGTTACGAGGCAACTAAGTTGGTGCGAATGTAGAATTTATCACCAAAGTGGTCATATCGTATTCCAAACCGCGCTCGCGAGGCTGAATAATACGGAACTGCCCAGTGGGGTTATTTGCTTCCAACACGCGGTATTCTTGGCTAAGGGTTTGGTAGGCACCCAATGACCAAATATTTTTTGGATTTGGTTTTATAGACGAAGGTCGAAAAGTATCGTCCATTTCTTCATACACGAGCACGTCTCATTTAATGGAAGTGCCCAATTGATAAGTGAAAATCTTTACAGACTGGAGTGTTTCGTCCTTAACGGAATAAAAAAGACGTGCCTGTTATCGGCAGCCTCGCTAATGGCACCTCCTGGTGTTGGGAATATTATCGGCCAACATTTCCCCTGTGGCTAAATTTTTAAAACGTATAGTATAACTGACGGCTCAGGTATCTTCTCCATACGCAAGGATGTTGTTGTCGGGGCTAACAGAACGGCCTCCTACATTAAAAAAGCTGTAAGGTTTGGCCAATTCATTCACGTTGAGCAGTAATTTTCTCTGCAGCATCCAACGAACCCTTCTTGCGGGAATGGATGGGGCATTCTTGCCCTTGTTCGTAGCGGGTGATGTAGTAGTAGCCGTTGTCCTTGTAGGGGACTGATTGGTCATCTTCTTGATGCGTCCCTTCATTTCTTTGGAACAGAGATTCTTGCAACGCTTTGGTGTGCGACATCATCTCGTCCGTGTAGGCGTTTTCAGCATTAAGGTAGTTAATTACTCCCTCCTGATTTTCACGATCGTTGAGCCAATAGTAATTATCGATACGCGTATGGTCGTGAATGGTCAGTTCTTTGGGGATTTTATTGGCAGCCGGTGCAGCAATATCCATTTTTTGGTACATGGCAGAGGGTTGATTGAGGTTTGAAACCAGCCTGTTGGCAAGAAGCCAGCATGAATAAAAGGCTGGCAAAGGTAAAGATGATTTTGTACATAACAGTCAGGTTTTTTGAAAAATGGTTAGTGGATAATGACAGCTAGTTGATTGGAGCAACCAAGCGCATATCTAAAAATTTAATTTGGTTAGACACCAGTAAAGTTATGGGATTTGCTCAATCTCTTCATCTATTGAGGTGACTAGGGGATATTTTGTTGTCAAGATAAAGGTACAAAGGTAAACCTAAGTACCCTGTTAGTGGCGTCGGTAATTTTAAAACGCTCATCGGGCTGCAAGCCTACTACCCAAATGATAGCACCATCGGCGTTGCACAACAACCATTGGCGGTGGCGGTCGATGCGGTCAATTTTTCGGTTGGTGAAAAAATCTTGCAATTTTTGACGACGACCTTCATGCCTAAAGGGCAGAAGTAGTCGCCTTCCTGCCAATGCCGCACCGTCAGGGGAAACACGAGTTGGTCGCCATCCACCCATATTTGTGGGAGCACTTGAAAAGGCGACAGGTTTTTCTACCGTATCTACTTCGATACGGCTGCCGTCGGGTAGCAACTGCTCGTCGTCGGTATGGCGGATATAGGCAACTCATCGACTTTCGTCGTGGGACTGAAGCGCGTATATGAGTATCGGTCAATAATAAAGTGTGGGTGTCGGAATAAAGTAGCGTCCTCACGGGTTGTTGCTATCACTTGCCTACATTGTTCTGCATTAAAGCCTAATGGGTGGCAAAGCTCCTAAGCTAGGTAGCAGCCGCTACATGGCTACGCAACGCCAGTATATCAATTTCTAGTATCACCTACCCATGAGGAATGTTGAATAACAAACGCTTTGACGGCTTCTTGCTCGAGCAGCCACATTTCCTCTAGTCGGCTGAAATTGGTCATTGCTCGCTGCGCCATATCCGGCATCCATTGATAGAGGGCAGGTAGTACATGGTGTCGAAAAGCATTCCGTTGGTAAGCGTCTTTTTCATTACTACTATCCTCGCGGAAAGGAATATTGCAATCGGCTTGATATTGGGCAATAGCCTGCCGATTGACAGCCAACAAGGGTCGTCGTAACTTACCACTTTGATACGACAATGCAACCAAGCCTTTTAATCCTGTGCCTCGGGAAAAATTCAACCAAAAGGTTTCAAGTCTGTCATCTAAATGATGGGCGGTGAGGATGTAGTCATACCCTTCCCTACTTCTGATTTCCTCAAAAAAAGTGTAGCGAAGTTCACGAGCTGCCATTTGTATGGAGATACCATTATCTTGGGCGAAATTTTCGGTATCAAACCGCTTGCTCCACAGCGGGCAACCTGTTTGAGCGGCATACGCCTCCACAAAAACCTCATCCCCTGCTGATTCCGCACCTCGCAATTGAAAATTGCAATGAAGAATACCCGGTTGGTAGCCCAACTGCAACAGCACTTGCCACAACACCATAGAATCCATTCCTCCACTGACGGCGAGCAACAGCTTATCTTGAGAAGTAAACAAATGGTTGGCAGCAACACATTCCTTGACGGTGTTGACTAATGGGTGTAATATCATCAATAAAAAATCTCATCGGCATTACCAATAAAAATAGGCATAGAGAATGTCACCCGAAAGCCATTGAGCCAATCGAGCCGCTGTGTCGTATCGGCCTGCCGCGTATCGAAATCGAAGGAACGACGATTTTGGGTAAACCCTTGAATGGACTCAAAGCCTGCGGTGAGGTGCATGCCGTTGTTTTTAGCAATATGTTGGTAGCCAATGAATTGATACAAGGCAAGGCCGTTCGTCAATCGGTCGTATCCCTTTTCGTACTCGCCTTCTAATTGAGGTACTACCCGAAAAGGGTCATCCTGAATGCGGATACGGTGCTGTAAAAAACCAACACCTACACTGAGGCGAAGCCCGGAACGTTCATTATCTGCCAATAATCCTATCAGCTTGCCCACCCGTATCCCTGCGTACATTCCTCGCTCCCGCAGTTGCACATCAGCAGGTGTGCGATCATTGCCAATCACGTAGCCCGCTTCGGTACGCAACCCCGCTAGTACATCTTCCTTCACGGTGCTACCGAACAGGTACTGCCCGTTGAGTCCGAAAAACCAGTTGGAAGGCATAAAGTAATCAGCGGAAAGTTCTGCTGAAAAATTGTGTTCGAACCGCTCTTTCATATCGGCGGCGGGCAACTGAACCCCGTAGCTAAAATTAATCAATATGGCTTTTCCTTCGTTATTGCCATTCCATGTCTATGCTTGGGCAAAGCCACCAAGGCCGATACAGCAAAGTAACACCATTGTAAGTTTCCATACAGGTATGTTTAGGTTACAAAAGTAGTAACAACTGATAAACTGGTATAAAAGTATGTCTAAAAGACGCACAAATAAGCTAGTTTAACTCACTTCTAAGTAATTTGATAGCCCGATCCCATTTTTGAAGGCTTGTCTTTACACACACGCTTTGTGCAAGTATTCCTACACTTAGTGTATATGCCAAGCCAAAAATGGGATCACTTATTTTTTTCCGTCTCTAAGGTGTTTTGTTAAAAAAATGTTAAAAAAACGACCGTCCTTCTCCGGAAAGTGACCTTTCCATGAACCCTCGTCAGAAAGGTGTAACAAACGGAAAGCAAATGAGCTTTCCAAAAGGCTGAAAAGCCAAATACTATGAACAACGGGTAAGAAGGTTTTCATGATATGAATATGGGTTTTAGGTGTTTTAGAGAGGAGTTTTTCGAAACCTCTTTTGAAACCTTCTTCAAAAATATAGAGAAAACTACACAAGTTTTTGAAAGACTGAATATGGTTTTTAGGTGTTTTTAGAGGAGGTGTCAATATGATAATTCTCCTTTTTTGTATATAGCTTCTTATCTTTGCCCCAAAACAGATGTACATACTCCTCATCACCATTGTTATTGCGCTGTTTGGTGGCTATGCTATTCATTAATGTGTATTTCCGGATCAAGGTCAATAGTCCTATAAGGTGCTGGTACAAAACCGCGTAGCTTTTGATGCGGTGCACGTCTTCAACCTAAAGCGCATGGAAGAAGAAATCATTCCCAAGTATCCGCATCTACGCAGGGAAATTATGGATTCGCGAACCATTTACGTTATTCCATTAAAAAATGGCTACGGTGCTAATTGTCCTTATCACGGCATTTGGCGCGATTCTCATGCAATGGGGGCGCGGCTAACCATTTTTCAGTACTTTTGTCGCCGAAATGCACAAGGGCACCAGATCTGCAAGCAGAGCGTTTCTGTATCAGAACAGCAACTCAACTACGCGAATATGCTAAAATAGGCGTACTTTAAGACCGCCAATTGGGAAAATCCACATCAAATGTATCCAGCTTGCCTCAACCACTTATGAATTGGTAGGCTTTTACGACCCTGACCCCGCCGTTGCAGCCAAAGTGGCAGCCGATTTTTCCATCCCTGCCTTCCCCGATGTACAGTCGCTTATCTCCGCTGTTGATATAGTGGATATTGTGACACCTACCACCACTCACTACATTAGCTTGTGAAGATAGCGGCAGGCAAGCATCTTTTTATAGGAAAAAACCCATCACTCATACTCTTGGAAGAAGCGCCGAATTGTTGCGGTTAGCTGATACAAAAGGCGTGAAGATTCTAAAGTGGGTCATGTGAGCGCTTCAACCCCGCCTTACTGGCACTGGGAGATATGCCGATTGCTCCTATGTTTATTGAAGCGCATCGATTGGCGGCATTCAACCCACGAGGTACGGATGTATCGGTTGTATTGGATTTGATGATACACGATTTGGACATCATCTTATCCATGGTCAATAGCCCCGTGAAGGAGGTACACGCCAGTGGTGTAGCGGTCGTCAGCGATACCGTTGACATTGCCAATGCTCGCATCGCCTGAAATGGCTATTGCCAACCTGACCGCCAGCCGCGCCTGCTGAAACAAATGAGAAAGGTGCGCCTTTTCCAGAAAGATGCTTACATCAGCTTCTGGATTTATTGGATAAACAAGCGCAGGTAGTACGGCTCTTTGAGGCGGCTGAAGATGCCCCCACCAACGGTCAGCAGTTTGAGCTACATACGGCCACGGGGTCAAACTTCACATGGATATGCCTGCCATCGAACAAGTCAATGCCATTCGCATGGAATGAGAAACCTTTGCGGAAAGCATCCTCAACGAAACACGTCCCAAAGTAAGTGGTGAAGACGGCTATAAAGCACTAAGCCGGCCTATCGCATCACAGCATCCATTGCCTCCCAATTAAATGCAATCCCCGCCTCATGAAATGAAAATCATCCACTTTGCTTTGCTCTTGGTAATGTCTGTCAGTTGGTGGCAATGCGACTTTATCAATCCAGAAGAAGGTATTCCTTCCTATTTATTCATTGAGGAATTTACGCTTACTACCGGCCCCGCACAGGGTAGCAACAGCCATAAGATTACCGAAGCTTGGGTCTTTGTGGATGATATATTCTTAGGCGTTTATGACTTACCAGCTACCGTTCCTGTATTAGAAACGGGGTCGCATACAGTGAGAGTAGAAGCAGGTATCCGTGATAATGGCTTAGGTGATTTCCCCAATATCTACCCCTTCTCTCCAACCTTTTGAGCAAACGGTAGCGTTGGCCGCAAATGAAACTGTTACCCTCCAACCTACAACTAGCTACGTGCCGGAAACGAAATTTGGTTTCATTGAAAATTTTGAAGATAACACGCCACGTGCTTTCATCGTCAATCTAAGTGGTGATACTGAAATAAGCAGAACGCAGGATGATGTTTTCGAGGGAAGTTATTCAGGGTCTTTCACCCTCAACAAGACGGACAGGCCTGTGGTGGAGTTTTCAACTTTCACTACTTTCAGTGGATTGCAGGCCATTAGCCCGTATGTTTATCTGGAGGTCAACTATAAATCTGCCGCCCCTGTAGCTTGGGGTATCGTAGGTGAAACCGACCCTATTACGGGCATTGAGCGTTACTTCGACCCTGGCTTTACCCCCAGAGACGATTGGAACAAAATCTATTTTGACCTCAGCAAGTTGGTCAACGACAGCCAGTTGGATGAATTCCAGATTGCCTTTCAGGCATTCCTCATTCAAGAAAGCCCTGATACTGCAAGGGTTTTGCTCGATAATATCAAACTTGTTCATTTCTAATTCCCCCAACGGCAATAGTAGTGATGAACCAACAGCGTCGGAACGATACTTTCATCTACCGCTTAGCAGATTATCTGACTGCTATGGCGGCTTGATGTGTGCTTTTCTGTACTGCAACAAGTGGAAGGTATCCTTCACCGATATACGAACGACCAAAATTTCATCATCACCCATGCTGATACCATTGGGGTGGGTCACCTTTACCTGATTTTCGACCAGTATCAGGATACGACGCATGTCGCGTATTGCTACGCTGGCTCGCACGTTGTTCCGGAGTTTTCTCGGTGTCACCCTGTTTTTTACGCTGATTTTGGATGATTTCGTCACCAACCACACTACGTATTACTCTTCCTTTGACGCTTTTCACGCTCCATTTTTCATTTACGGCCATTGTGCGAATGGCATTGCTCACCCGGTGCCATTGGCGGTTGAAAGCGGGTAAAGTGGAAGTTCAACACCTCTCAATATCGGCGGGAATCAGAATGCGCTGGATTTATTTAAAGAAATCAACAGCCAGCCCAAAAGCCCAGTTTACCATTTCATTGGTTTTATAGATGTGAATGGCAGCAGCACCAACGAACTACGTCACCTGATACCAGCATTGGGAAAATAAAAGACTTGGCAGCGGTGATTCAAAGAGCATAAAATTGAGGAAGTTATTGTAGCCATAGAAACTCGGAATACAACCGGCTACGGGAATGGTGAACATCCTCTTTGATTTTGACCGGACATTATTGGTAAAAATCATCCCAGACATACGACCATGCTCGGCACGGTAAAAATGAACCACGACGGCGTCGTTCTGATAGAAATCAGCCGAACTCATGCCGCGTTGGCAACGCATGGTGAAGAGAGTCATCGACGTAGTCGTTTCTGTTGTGCTACTGATCCTGCTGTCTCCTTGTATGCGTATATTGCCATACGGGTTCGGCTTTCTTCTGAGTGCCAATTCTCTTACCGACAGGAACGTGCATAGGATTGAATCGGCAACCTTTCTTGATTTTGAAGTTTCGTTCCATGTACACCGATAAAGGAGCAATCGACGCCCTCAACTAAGCTAAGCATGACGGCGACAACCGCCACCCCAGCGGTGGGATGCGCAAATGGCGGCTGGATGAGTTGCCCAGTTTTGAACGTCCCTCAAAGGGGATATGTCACTAGTGCCTCGCCCGGAACGCCAGTACTATATCGACTCATCATTGAACAAGCCCCACTACAAGCACCTTCTCAAAGTACGCCCGGGCATTACCTCAAAGCAGAAATACGGCTACGCCAGCAATGTAGAGCAGATGATTCAACGCCTTAAATTCGGACATTCTCTACATCGAACATGTCGCTGGCATTGATTTTTAAAATCATGTTCTATACTGTGTTGGTGTTGTTGCAGGGAAAGGGAAGTGAGGCACTGGTTAAAACTCTTCAACAGAAGCAATTCTGTAATATGCAACTGATTTGTAATAGTGCCATTGTGGTCATTCAAATAACCAACCATGCCATTAGTGGAGAACACTGCACGTAGTATGAGCACCACAAAACAACGTTCTCCAATTGTTGAGCAATACCGCCGGGAATCGCTAAGCAAATTATAGCAACTTATCTTGATACCGCTCTATTTCCACTATGCTGATGCAATTATTGCAACAATGACCAACCAACCTACCACTCCTACCCAAACCAACCCAGCGATAGCCAGCCCTCTACCACTCCTTTTTTCAGGCTCGTTTGATCTTTTTAAGTTACGATTGAGCTAAACAATCGCTAAAGTACCGAGGATAATTCCAAACAAATCAAGCTAAGAATACCCGTTACAACCCTGCAATAGCCAGTCCATCTGTCTGGGCTTGTTCAATAGCCATCACTGTTCCACTCAAGTTATTATTTTTTTTCAGTTTACGCTTGACTACGCTTACGCCATTTTCTTAAAAGTCAATTTTCTACCAATTTTTCAGTTCATCCTTGTTTTTGTTTGCGAGGGATTCGGCAATTTAATTCAAATACCGATTCGTAAGTAGGTATGGCGTTGCAGTTACAAACGCAGTAGCATCGTAAGTGCTCATCATAAAAATGCAACCATCAAGAAATGAAAAAATAAATTATTACGCATGTTGTAAGGTTTTAAATTATGAAAATATAGAGATTGATATATTGACAAAATGGTTCGTTTTTTATTAGAATTATAGTGTAAAGGACAGTTTATTTCCGTCAGATTACTAAGGTATGAGTTTTTCAAGTTTCCGTTCGTTTTTGGAGTATTTTTTTCTCAAAATCCGTACCACCCAGCTACCGAAAGAGCCGAGCTTTTAGTGTCACCATACGATTAGGTAGCTATTTTTTACCGGAAAATGAAAGGAGCCTACAACGTTTTGCCTACTTTACTAAGTAGTTACTATCTTTCGGCCATGAAAGCATGTGTTTCTTGCGGAACGGATTTACCGGTTGAGGCTCGTTTTTGTTGGCAACAGCATCAACCAAGCGCAGATTGTGTCGGCTGAAGAAGACCCCGTGCGGCTACGGCTTGGCCTGATACGCCAGAGGGGTATGCTTTTGACTTTTTCACAGGTCGCTTGGGTGAGCGGGTGATGGGCGAGCAAAACCCTGCGTTAACTACCACTTATCAGGAACGCCTCTATACGACGGGCTTCCGCGAGGTGGTGCAACGCCGCATTGCCCGTTGGGCTAGCCAACCTGCTCCTACCAATGCCTTTCAGACCGACCAGCGTTCTCATGAGCTGAAGCACTTGACGGATGAACTTCTAGATTATTTTTTCATTCTTCATTGCCAAGATTTGAATACGGTGGTGCTGCCAGAGGATACCTGGCTACCAAAACACCACGCCACCCTTGGAGGAGCAACGCCAAATGGCTATGCACTTTTTGATTTTGAGCGCGAACAGGAACGGTGGGGTTTACACAGATTTTCTGCGCCTGCCGGAAAAAATTCATCAAAAACGCTAGTAAGCAGTTCCTCTTCCCCGAACGCACTGAAATCATCTGGTTTATTTGCGACCAAAGCCTATTGGGCAATGGGAGGGAAGGGTTCGCTATGACGGAGAAAGCCCTGTATTGGAAAACGGGATTCCAACCTCCGCAACGCGTGTATTATCACAAACTCTTTGCGTTGCAAAGGGAAAAGGAATGGCTGCTCATCAATGAATTGTACTTCAATGCTTCGCCCTCACTGAATACGAAGATGATTTGGTTGTTGCGCAAGCTCGCGCAATGCCCGCGCTAGGGGGCTGGAGGGCGCCGAGCTGGCGAGGCGGTGCCACCGCAGTGAAGCGGAGGTGGGACGGTTACCCCGGAAGCACCCGACCCCGCCAGATGGGCTGGAAGGGGACGCTCCACATCGACGGCGGGGGAGCGCCCAAATAAACAAAATTATCGTCGGTTATATCTTGCTACGAACGATATCGAGGATGGCTTGCTCTTCGCTGTTAGCGGCGGCTACTAAATGGGTGCCTTTGGCTAGCATTTCCTCTTTGTAGTCGGCATCGCGGATGCCCGCCATGTTGATTTGTACGTTGAGCCATGCGCCCTGCACCGCTGCACGCGCGCACAGTGCCCCCACACCTGCATCGGAAGCCGAAGCGGGTAGGCCATTCTCGGCCATAGCCCTACAAAGAGGAAAAATTTGACCACTGACTTCCATGACCCGGAAGGGGATGGCGATGGCGTGCTTGGTGGCTGCTTGTATGGCTTGCGAGCGGGCAGTAGCCTCTTCGGGGGTGCCCGTGGGCAGGCGGAAAGTCTCCATCAGCCCGTCGAAGGCGCGAGTGTCCTCGTCCACGAGGCGGAGTAGTTCGTCTTTAAGGGCTTGGCCGCGTTCGGCCCATTCGCTAAACTCGGCCCAGCGGTCGTCCCAGCCGCGTTTGTGGCTGCTGAGGTTGGCCACCATCGAACCAAGGCTGGCACCGAGGGCACCTACATAAGCAGCGATGGAGCCGCCACCGGGAGCAGGGCTTTCGGAGGCCGTTTCATTGGCGAAGGTGCGCAAATCCATGGCCACCAAGCGAGCCGCTTGCTTGTCGCGGAGCTGGTATTCGATGATTTTTTGCTGTGGATCGAAGGGGGCTAGTTCGTCCAACCCCAAGGATTTGACGGCAATCTTGATGATTTCCTCCTCGCTGATGCCAAGGGAACGTTGCTGCTGGGCTAAGAAATAACGCCCAGCGTCGAGCATGACCTGAAGGGGCACCATGCCTACCAACTCGGAACCGGTGACGCGCAGGCCACGGCTATTGGCGCTTTCGCGGCAAGCCTCAAAAGCCTCGTGCAAGGCAGTGGCGCGGGTGTCGGTGATGTTCATACTGATTTGCGCCAGCCCGTATTCCTCGATGTACCAGCCGATGGCTTTGACACCTTTGCACTTACCGGGAGCGCGGAGGGGTTCGCCAGCTTCATCCACACGGATAGCCCCCGTGATGGGGTCGCCATCGCGTAGGGTGCGGCCTTTTTCGCGCACGTCGAAGGCTACGGAGTTGGCCTCAGCACGGAAGTGGTATTGAGGTTGACGTTGTAGGCAATGAGAAAACCTGCTGACCGATGACGGTAGCACCTGCGGTAGGATTGAAGATGGGTTGTCCGAAATCGGGTACCCACTGTGGATTTTTGAGCTTGTCGGCTAGCCCTTCGTATTCGCCAGCACGGATGGTGGCTAAGTTCTTGCGCTCGGGGCGGGTAGTTGCGCTTTCGTAGAGATAAACGGGAATGGCTAACTCCTCCCCTACCCTTTCCCCCAACTTGCGGGCGAGCTGCGTTTCCTCCATCGTGATGTTGGCGATGGGTACTAAAGGGCATACATCGGTGGCACCCATGCGTGGGTGTTCGCCGGTATGCTGGCGCATATCGATCAGCTCAGCCGCCTTGCGAATCCCCTGGAAAGCCGCCTCCACTACGGCATCGGGATGCCCCACAAAAGTAACGACCGTTCGGTTGGTAGCCACGCCCGGATCTACATCGAGGAGCTTGACACCCTCCACTGCGGCAATGGCATCGGTGATCTGTTTGATAACGTGAGGATCGCGCCCTTCGCTGAAGTTGGGCACGCACTCAATAAGCGGTTGGTGGTTCATATTTGGTGTGGTTGGTTTGGGGGGCGAAGATAGGGGTTTTCCCTCACTCCACCTCCTTCACCCGCAATGTCAGCAGGCCAGAGAGTATCATGGATACGCCGCCTACTAATAAGGCATAGATGGCGTGGCCACCGAATAGTTTGCCTACGATAAACCCTAAGATGGTGGCGGCTACTAACTGCGGGATCACGATGAAGAAGTTGAATACCCCCATGTAGTAGCCCATTTTATCAGCAGGTAGGGCACCCGCTAACATAGCATAAGGCATGGACAAAATGCTCGCCCAAGCGATACCCACACCTACCATAGAAACGACAAGCAAATCGGGATCCTTTATGAAAAAGATGGAAATAAGCCCTATCCCACCTAGCACCAAGGCAATCAGGTGCGTCACCCGACGGTTGGTAAAGCGTGCCAACCAAGGCAGCCCGAAGGCAACGACAGCCGCTACTAAATTATAAACCGCAAAGAGAATGCCTACCCAATCGGCACCTTCGTTGTAAAGTGCCGACTCCGTGTTGGTGGTGCCGTAGATGTGTGATGTTACCGCCGAGGTGGTATAAATCCACATACTGAACAAGGCGAACCAAGAGAAAAACTGTACCACTGCTAATTGTTGCATGGTCTTGGGCATGTGCAGCAGGTCGGTCATGATGGTGACGAAAGCACCTTCTTGTACGCCCTTGCGCACCAAACTGCCCGCATACACCCACAGCAGCCCTACTACGCCTATGGCGATGACCAATAGATACACTTCCTTGGGCAACTGACCGATGTACAAGGCACCTACTAATATGGCTGAGACCACTGCCACGATGCCCCCAAATCGCTGCTGAAGGCTGGCCTCGGCCTCGCGTTCTGCGGGAGACCAGTTGTGGTGGTGGGCGGCTTCTTCTACTTCTCCGAATGACATTCGCTGTTCCGGGGAGTATTCATGGGAGCGGAAGACGGTCCATAATACCGCCGTCAGGAATACCGCAGCACCTAAATAAAAAGACCAGCGGACGGAATCCGCAATTTGCTGCCCTTCGCGCAAGGTATTGCTCACATCAAACCAGTTGGTCATCATCCAAGGCAGGGCAGAGGCTACCACGGCACCCACCCCGATGAAGAAGCTTTGGGTGGCAAAACCTACGTTGCGTTGCTCGGCAGGCAGGTTATCGCCCACAAAGGCACGGAAAGGTTCCATGGTAATATTGATGGAAGCATCCATAATCCAGAGCATACCTGCGGCCATCCACAAGGTAGAAGAATTAGGCATCAAGCACAATGCTAGCGAAGCCAAGATGGCACCTACTAAAAAATACGGCCTCCTGCGCCCCCATTTGGGATGCCAAGTGCGATCGCTGAAATACCCCACAATGGGCTGGACGACTAAGCCTGTAAAAGGCGCGGCTATCCACAAAATAGGGATGGTTTCTACATCCGCACCTAACGATTCAAAGATGCGGGAAGTATTAGCATTTTGTAAACCAAATCCGAATTGGATGCCTAGGAATCCGAAGCTCATGTTCCATATCTGCCAGAAACTGAGCTGTGGTTTTTGCTGCTTGGCCATAGATGTCAGGTTTATGATTTTTTCTTCTTTTTTGCTACTGCCTTCTTTACCTCAAAGGCCACCATGCCGAGTGGCGGAACTACCAAGCCGATGCTGTGTTCTTTACCATCCCATTCTTTGGCCTCCGATTGGAGAGGGTTGGCATTGAGGTGGTCACCTGCACCGCCGTATTGGGTATCATCACTGTTCAGTACCTCAGTATAGGTACCATCCACGGGTACGCCTACCCTGAAGTCGGGATAGGGCACAGGGGTAAAATTGCATACCACCACTAAATAATCGCCCTCTTTTTTGCCCTTGCGAACGAAGGAGACGACACTCTTGAGGTGATCGGCGTGGTTGATCCACTCGAAACCTTCGGGTGAGAATTGCAGTTCATACAAGGCGGTGGTAGAACGGTAGAATCCGTTTAGTTTTTCACCCATTCCTGCACACCTTTGTTGAAGGGTTTGTCTGCTAGCGGCCAGTCTAACCCTTTTTCGAGATGCCATTCGGTGGTTTGCCCAAATTCACCGCCCATGAATAACAGATTGATGCCCGGGTGAGTGAACATATAGCCGTACAGCAGGCGGAGGTTTGCGTAGCGCTGCCATTCGTCGCCTGGCATTCTATCTAGTAGAGGGCCTTTGCCGTGTACCACCTCGTCGTGTGAAAGGGGTAACATGAAGTTTTCCGAAAAGGCGTAAATCAAGCTAAAGGTAATCTGGTGGTGGTGGTACTTGCGGTTGATGGGGTCTTCTTTGAAATAACTCAACGTATCGTGCATCCAGCCCATCATCCATTTTTGGCCAAAGCCCAAACCACCCGTATAAACCGGCCTACTCACACCCGACCAAGCGGTGGATTCCTCCGCAATGGTGGTTACATCTGGGTAGTGCTGATAAACGACGGTATTGAACTCCCGCAAAAAATCAACGGCTTCCAAGTTTTCGTTGCCACCATATTTATTAGGGACCCATTCGCCTTCTTTGCGGCTGTAGTCCAAATAGAGCATAGAAGCCACGGCATCCACGCGCAGGCCGTCGATATGGAATTTATCCAACCAAAACAAAGCATTGCTAATGAGGAAAGAGCGCACCTCATTGCGACCATAATTGAAGATGCTGCTCTTCCAGTCGGGGTGAAACCCTTGGCGCGGGTCGGCATGGTCGTAAAGATGCGTGCCATCAAAATCAGCTAACCCATGTGCATCCGTAGGAAAATGTGAAGGCACCCAGTCCAAGATGACCCCAATGCCTGCTTGATGGAGTTTATCGACTAAGAACATAAAATCTTGGGGCGTACCAAAGCGGCTTGTGGTAGCAAAATAGCCCGTGATCTGGTAGCCCCAACTGGGAAAGTAGGGATGCTCCATTACGGGTAAAAACTCCACATGCGTAAAGCCCATATCATGTAGATAAGCTGGCAGCACCTCGGCCAATTCTCGGTAGCTCAATGATTGTGCTCCGCCTGCTTGCTTCTTCCACGAACCTAAATGGCACTCATAAACACTGTAGGGTTTATCCAATCCTACCTGCTGAGAACGGTTGCCCATCCAGCCGGCATCCTGCCATTCGTAGTACATATCCCAAGTCACGGAAGAGGTATTGGGCGGCACTTCCCAGAAATAGCTAAAAGGATCGCCCTTCGTCAGTTTGCGCCCGTCGGGGGCATCCACGGCATATTTGTACAACAAGCCCTTCTTCAGGCCAGGTATAAAACCTTCCCAAATACCAGAGCCGTCCCAGCGGGGTACTAAAGGGTGTGCGCCTCGCTTCCAATTATTGAAATCCCCAATGACCGATACTTTACGCGCATTCGGTGCCCATACGGCAAAATAATACCCCCATTCCCCATCTACTTGTACGGAATGGCTACCCATTTTCTCATAAGCTCGGAAAAATTTGCCGCTGCGAAACAGATCTACATCAAATGCAGTGAGTAGGCTGAACGAACTATTGACTGTTGACATACGTACATTCTTTGCCCGCAATATACTATGAAGTTGGAGAATTTACACTCTTATTTACTAAATTCCAATGTTCGGAATATTTTCACTTCTCATAACAACCTTGGGGATAAAACACCCAAAAGAAAGGCTAAAAACCAATCGCAGGCACTTATGACACATATTTACCCCATACATACGATAAGTAAGAGCTTGCCGGAAAATCAAAAACATTGCTTACAATATTTCGACTAATTTTGCAGCCATTACCAACAACCCATTTTTATGACCAGAACTTTCTTTTTTCTAATTGTATTTACAGCCATCACCATGTTGGCTTGCCAACCCAAAGGCACAAGTGCTGCAACCAATCAAGACACGAATAATAAGCAAGCACTGATCCCTTACCGAGATGGCCAACTATGGGGCTTTGCCCGACCCGACAGCACAATGGTAGTAGAACCACGCTACGAACAAGTTTACACCTATCCGGATGGCTATGGTCGCATTTACGACAAGGAGCGCACTGGTTTGGTAGCACCCGATGGGCGTATCATCCTGCAACCTCAATATACTGCCATTGGAGAATTTGATCAAGGATTAGCCTACGTTTATACGCCTTCCGGCCAATATGGATTCATCGATACCACCGGAAAAGTCGTCATTGCTACGGTGTATGATGAAGTCTATGGTTTCTACGGCAACCGTTGTGTAGCAAAAAATGAACAACTATTTGCTACTCAACAGAGCGGGCGAAGTAGTAAAAACACTCGGCAACAACCTGATGCCCGTTTTTGGTGAAATGATGATGGAAGGCGGCATGCCCGATCTGAATTACGATCCCGGCTATTTGTTGGTTCAACAAAACGAAAACTACCTCATGGGTTTGATCGACACCAATGGAACGATGCTAATCAAACCCATATACGAAGGACTTAACGCACCGATAAAGGGGCTATGGTGGCTACAATGGGAGGTAAATCTGGCCTCATTGACGTAAGTGGCAAGAAAATCACGCCCCTGAAGATCAATTATATGTACCCCGTTGAGAATGACTTATTCATTGCTGAAACAGGTGTAAGCCAGCAAATCCTAATCGATCATACGGGAAAACAGGTGTTGCCAGACACCTATTCCACCCTGTTCAGGGGTCTTGGCGACTACTACCTAGCTGCACGCGATTCCCTTATGGGGATAATCGACCTGAGCGGAAAAGAAATTATCCCTTTCTCCTATTATTCACTACGGGAAGTAAGGGGCAAGTTGGTGGTTTACGATAAAGAGGGCAAAGCGGGGGTGATTGACATGAAAAACAACGTCGTCCTCCCCGTTCAATTCGACAATATTGATGTATTAGCCGACAACCGCTTCTTGGTAGATAAAGATAACAAGCGCGGCCTAATGGACGCATCCGGCAAGTGGATTTTGACACCAGCATTTGATATCACCTACATCGGAGGCGACTACCACGAAGGGATGGATGTACTGAACCGACCACAACATTGCTTGCTGCTTTTCAAAGGCGGTGAAGGCAAACTCTACAATTTAGATGGAAAACTGCTGTCCGACAAAAAATGGCTATACGGAGGCATAGCGGACGAAAACGGCTTCACCATGATGACCGACTGCAACGGGCGCGAAAGCATGATCGCACCCGACGGCACCATCTTTGCCAAAGACCCCGAATTAAAAAAGGTAACGGTACGCACCGCTCAAGAGCTTTGTAATGCCATTGGTAATGATGTGGAAATCACCCTCGAAGACGGTCAATACGATTTAGGTGCTATCACCGATACTACCCAGTTTGCCACCATCTTTGATTATGGTTTTGAAGATCGCACCATGCTCATCCGCAATGTGCGCAACCTTCACATCAAGGCCAAAAACGCTGGCAAAGCGGAAATTGTGGTCAAGTTTTCTTTTGTGCCTGTAATCAAATTGGACTATTGCCAAAACATTTCCTTCACTGGCATCACCATGGGGCACGATATTAATCCCGGGCACTGCGATGGTGCTGTTATCAGTGCCGATGGCTGTACCTACCTCGCTATCAACGAGTGCGACCTCTACGGTAGTGGCACCTACGGGCTTGAAGCCTACTCCAGTAGTTATACCCACCTCAACAAAACCACCATTCGCGAATGTACCAGAGGTATTGTTTGGTTGCAAAACACGGGCGATACTTACTTCAATGACTGCCTCCTACGCGACAATACCGGCGCAGACATGGTAAACCTCCACGCTGCTTACAACGTCGTTTTCAAAGGTGTTCGTTTTGAAAACAATATCGTCCCCGACGAATGGGGGCCCTACGATTTTTTCCACTTCGAGAGTATGTACCAGCCCTTAATATTGGACAAATGTGTTTTCGACAACTGTGCTGCCGACTACTACGTCACCGATATTTCGATGCTGGAAGAGACGGATACCAAACGCGAAGGTATGACCATCAAAAAAGCGGTTTCTCGTGACATAACCCAGTAGTGATTTTTGATTTTTGATGTGTGATTTTTGATTTTTGATGTGATTTTTGATTTTTGATGTGTGTCCTAGTAGTGGAGTCTGGGACACACGTCATTTTTTTACAAAAAAACTAAGAACTCCCCCCTCATTAGTATAAAAAAAGGACGATACAAGACAAAACACATCGATTGAGAAGAGAATTGGCATAGTATTAAGAGTATGTCTAAACAAAAACCCTTGAAAATGAATTAATTTAGCAGGAAAGCTGAGTAAGCAGACCTCGAGGGATGTGCTTTATCTACTATTTGTCCGTAAGGGATGTTTTATTATCAGGAAAAAGAGGCAAATTCATTGCTTTTCTTATTATTTAGTTGTTCCTTAGTAAATTATTTAACGAATCTGGCTAACGTTTTACCACTTAGTAGTGATACAGATTCCATAAGTTGTCCATTATGCAGTATCTTTCCTTGTTGCTGTCCCTGCTGTTAGCAGTAGTGGCGAATGCCCAACAAACCCTTCCTGCTGGTGAAAATTTTTATGATGATGGCCCTGCTGGCATCGTTTACAATAAGGAGTTTGCTGTGGATTTCCGTCTCATTACGCCCAAGGCATTCGGCCTAGGGGTGAGCTTAGGAGATATCAAGTCCTACCATCGTACGCGGTTTTACAATTTTGAGTTCGGCGACATTCGCCACCCATGGAGTATCGCCAACGATTCGACTACCAGATTCCTGCCTCCAACCGCGTATCCCGTTCTTACATTTACGCTAAACAAAACAGCGCTTTTGTGCTGCGTGCTGGCATCGGTGAGAAGCGTTATTTTTCTGAAAAAGCTAAAGTGCGCGGCCTCGCTGTTGGGATGTCGTGGCAAGTGGGCTTGAATATGGGGCTTGTCAAACCCTACTATTTGGAAGTATATCGCGTGCGGGAGGGCACTTCCATCCCCGTTGTTACCGATGAAAAATACACCCCTGAAAACGAGGAAATTTTCTTGGGACTGACCAGTGTCATCATAGGAGCATCTTCCTTCTCCAAAGGGTTGGATGAACTCAAAGTCTTGCCGGGTCTTCATGCGCGTGTAGCGGCTCACTTCGACTGGGGTGCCTTCGATGAGTTCGTCAAAGCACTAGAAGCGGGTGTCATGGTGGATGCCTTTATGAGGGATGTTCCCATTATGATCGAAAGCAACCTCATTCCTCATGCACAAAACAGCCCTGTTTTAATCAACCTTTTCTTAAATTTGCAGTTGGGAAAACGAATGTAAGGGACGGGAAAAAACAACTTGCCCCGTTTGTTGCTGTCAAATAATAGTTTTTCCTTATAACTACCAATATGCTGGAATTACCCATCGTAGAACCAAAAGAAGAGAGGCGTAAAAAACCTGAATGGCTGCGCGTTAAGCTACCTATTGGGCCTCAATACAAAAAGGTTCGCTCCTTAGTGGACGAATATAAGCTACACACTATTTGCCAAAGTGGCAATTGCCCCAATATGGGCGAATGTTGGGGAGCAGGCACCGCCACCTTTATGATATTAGGCAACACTTGCACCCGTTCATGCAGCTTTTGTGCCGTTAAAACGGGTCGCCCACCTGAATACGACGAAGACGAACCCCGCAGGGTGGCAGAAGCCATCGACTTGATGGGTGTCAAACACGCCGTCATCACTTCCGTCAACCGCGATGAACGCAAAGACAGAGGAGCCGAGATTTGGTATCAAACCGTACGACATGTCAAGGAACGTACCCCTCATGTCACCATCGAAACGCTGATTCCTGATGTAAAAGCCAGTTGGGATGCCCTCGAACGCATGATCAGCCCTGGGCAGGAGGTCGTTTCCCACAATATGGAAACCGTGGAGGCACTCTATCGGAAAGTGCGTCCGCAGGCGCGTTACAGCCGTAGCTTGGAGCAGATTCAGCGCACCAAAGACTACGGTAAACGCACTAAAAGCGGCATCATGGTAGGCTTGGGTGAAACGCCGGAGCAGGTTTTCAAAATCATGGACGATTTAGTCGCTCATGGGTGCGACGTGCTCACCATTGGGCAATATCTCCAACCTACCAAAATGCACATCGAAGTAGCCGAGTTCATACATCCCGATATTTTCAAAATGTATGAAGAAGAAGGATTGGCTCGTGGTTTTGATATTGTCGAAAGTAGCCCCTTGGTGCGTTCCAGCTACCATGCCGAAAAGCATCTGTAAGGATTAACCCCACCAACTTGCCAAATAGTAACTCATGAGATTTCTAGCATTCCTTCTTTTTCTGGTTTTCCTGTTGTTTGCAGTTTTTGCAAGGTGGTTTTTTGTATGTGATATACTACAACAATGTGCCCCCGTTCCGGTGGTTGACACGTTGCCCGCCGACTTGCGAAGCAAAACCCTCGTACTCCTAGAGGACACGGTAGTTCTCCTTCAAGGATATGACGAATTTGCCTTCGATTTACAGTCCGACCAACCGATTATGAATGAAAATAACCACCATTTTTTGGACACCGTGGCACAGTTGATGCAAACTGACTCCAACCGACAGTTATTGATTACAGGTATGTTTGTTCCCCAAGAAGCGGATAAAATGGCTGGTTTTTATGAAAATATGGGTCTAGCACGGGCAGCCGCCATACGGGATTTATTAAAGCAACGCGGCATACCCGAAGATCGTATTCAAATGGGACATCTTTATATACGCGACTCCGTTTTGCATAGCCCCCTCACTTTTGCTTTCCTGCCACAACAAGCACCCGATGAATATGCCGTGGCATCTTATTCTTTCACCAACATGACCTACTCGGATGCTAACTTTCCTAGCAATGGTTATGAATTTACCCCCACGCAAGCCTTCATAAGTTACGCCGATTCTGTGAAAACGTACATGGCGTTGCATCCCGATAAAGTCATTCGCATCATCGGACACACCGACAGCGATGACACCGAAGCTTATAACAAGAAACTGGGAATGAAACGAGCAGAAAGTACCCGTCAATACCTAAAAGAACTGGGGATTTCTAACAAAATCGAGATCGCCTCCATGGGCGAAAGCCAGCCCGTTCGCCCCAACGACACCCCGGAGAACAAACAAAAAAATCGACGTATCAATCTCGTCATCGAGTAATCTAATACTTGAATACTGACAAGGTCAAAAGCCAACACAAATTATGGATAACAATTTCTTCGAATACTTCACCCACCTTGATTCCCGCGAAGGCATTTACCTCTGGATGGTTATGCTGATTGCCTTTTTATTCGGTTTCCTCATCGCCTACCTTCTGCGCTCGGGAAAGATACGCCGCATAAAAAAAGAATGGGAAACCTCACAACACAGTGGGCAAACTGCTACCACCCAATTATCTACCCTACAAGCTCAACTCCAACAACGCAATAAAGAATTACAAGAAGAAAGCCAACAACGGGTGGCTCTCATGGACAAACTCAGCAACTTGGAAAACGACAAACGCCGCCGCTTGCAGGAAGTCGTTTCCCTCAACCAACAAATCGAAGAACTTTCAGCGACGATCCGCAACCACGAAGCAGCCTATACTCAACTTCAAGCAGAGCTTACTGCTTGCCAAGAACAAACCAATGTGCCCCGACAGTTTGGCGATACGCCCGAACGTACCCCAAGCGACAGTCAGGTTCAAGCACTAAACAGCCGATTAGGGAAGTAGAACTTTTATTAGCTCGCTTAGCCACCGAAAACGAACAACTAAAGGGCGATTTGGCGGGCATTCGCCAATCAAATCTAGCCTCCCTACTACATCCACTACCCCTCTCGGAAACGACTCCACAGAACCAGCACTCCAAATATCGACCCCGAAGGCTGTATTGGAAGAGCGCATTGTGGTGGCCGACCGCTTGCAGGATGATCTTACCCGCATCGACGGCCTCGGCCCTTTCTTGGCACAAAAACTAAATACTGCTGGTATCTTCACTTACGATCAAATAGCCGCTTGGACACCCGAGCAAGTAGCCGACATCACGACTCGTATCGGCTACATCCCCGGACGAATTGAGCAAGACGGGTGGGTGCGACAAGCCAAAAGGCTCGCAGAAACAAGGGGCGATGCAGCAGACATAGCGTCCTATGAAGCCGTGGCTACCAAGGAAGACCTCAAAATCATTGAAGGCATCGGCCCGAAGATCGAAGAAATACTGTACTCCGCCGGCATCTACACCTGGGAGACACTCGCCAATAGCGATCCCGGTCAAATCAAAACCATCCTCGAAGCCGCTGGCGACCAGTATCGTATGCACAACCCTTACACCTGGCCATTGCAAGCCAGATTGGCCGCTGCCGACAAATGGGAAGAACTCAAAGCCTACCAGGAAGAACTTCGTGGAGGTAGAGAGCAATGACTTGGGTAGAAAGTGATTTAACCTTCTTCTTTCCAGCAGGTTGGGGGATACGCAAGTACGATAAGCAACGCTTCTACCGCTTTATGAGTGGGCTGGGCATGAAGGGAGTTGATTTCCTCCTACTGTCGCCTGAGGGGGAGCAGCACCTATATTTGATGGAAGTAAAAAACTACCGAACGAGAAGCACAGAAGAAGGCATTTTCACCCCCATTCTCAGAACACCCGAAGATTTGGCCAAGCACCTATTTGCTAAATACGACCACACCATTCGAGCCATCCGAGCTATTGAGTTATTTTACCAGCGAAAATGGTGGTACAGATTGCTGGAAAAGCAGTTTCGTCAAAGCCTACGCTTTACTCAGGACGTAGTGTTTTGGGCACACACCTTTCCCCTTGTCCGCAGCCCCCTTCAACACAGCCTCGTGTTATGGTTGGAAGCCGACAACCTCCCCCCCGAATATATAGTGTCTCTCCAGCAAGCACTTGCTGAGTATATAAAAGATGGGAAACTACAAATCCACATCAGCAATGGGGAAAAACCCTTCCATCCCGGCATCATATCACAATAAGTATGAAAAAAAATCCCGGGGCTGAAGTCAGCACCCGGGAATAAGAATTCGATTGTCCCTTGTGATATAGTGCGAGGCTATTTCACCTCTTCGTATTCTACATCTGTAACGTCATCTGTGGCTGCGGCTCCACCTGTGTTAGCGCCAGCACCTGCATCAGCAGTAGCACTGCCATTGGCTTGTGCTTCTTGGGTAGCTTGATACATTTCTTGGCTTGCTGCCTGCCAAGCGGCGTTGAGTGCTTCCATCTTGGCCGAAACCACGGTTAGATCTCCTGCATCCTTAGCTGTTTTCAGTTCGGCGGCAGCCTGCTCAATGGCCGACTTTTTCTCTTCCGGCAGTTTATCACCAAACTCTTTGAGTTGTTTGTCTGTCTGGAAGATCAAGTTTTCGGCAGTATTGAGGGTATCGACGCGTTCGCGTTCTTTGCGGTCGGCATCGGCATTGGCTTCTGCCTCGGCTTTCATACGAGCGATTTCGTCTTTGCTCAACCCCGTTGACGCTTCGATACGGATGCTTTGCTCCTTACCTGTTCCTTTATCCTTGGCGGAAACGCTGAGGATACCGTTGGCATCCATATCAAAAGTTACTTCGATTTGTGGCATCCCACGAGGTGCCGGCGGTATATCGCTGAGGATGAATCGGCCTACGGTGCGGTTATCGCGTGCCATAGAGCGTTCGCCTTGAAGAATGTGGATTTCTACAGAAGGTTGGTTGTCGGCGGCGGTGGAATAGACTTTCGACTTTTTCACCGGAATCGTACTGTTGGCGTCGATAACAACGTCATACACCCCACCCATCGTTTCGATACCCATCGAAAGCGGGGTCACATCCAGCAGCAGTACATCCTGTACATCACCGCTCAACACCCCTCCTTGAATAGCAGCACCAACGGCTACCACCTCATCAGGGTTCACCCCTTTGTTGGGCTTTTTGCCAAAGAATTTCTCAACGGCTTCTTGTATGCGAGGAATACGGGTAGAACCACCCACCAGGATGATTTCATCTATGTCATTGGTGGATAAACCAGCGTCCTTGAGAGCCTCCCGGCAAGGTGCTAAAGTGCGCTCAACGAGGCTGTCGGCCAACTGCTCAAATTTCGCACGGGTGAGTTTGAGTACCAAGTGCTTTGGCACACCATCCACTGCGGTGATATAAGGCAGGTTGATTTCTGTTTCTGTCGTGCTGGACAAGTCAATCTTCGCCTTCTCGGCAGCATCCTTCAGGCGCTGTAGTGCCATAGGATCCTTGCGGAGATCCATGTTTTCTTGGTTTTTGAACTCCTCTGCCAAGTAGTCAATAATGACGCGGTCGAAGTCATCACCACCAAGGTGGGTATCTCCATTGGTGGACTTCACCTCAAACACCCCACCACCTAACTCAAGGATAGAAATATCAAAAGTACCTCCACCTAAGTCATACACGGCGATAGTCATATCCTTCGACAATTTGTCGAGGCCATAAGACAGTGCCGCAGCGGTAGGCTCGTTGATGATACGGCTAATTTTAAGACCCGCAATCTCACCCGCTTCCTTGGTAGCTTGACGCTGAGAATCGTTGAAATAGGCAGGCACGGTAACAACGGCTTCTGTCACCTCATGGCCCAAGAAATCTTCGGCCACCTTTTTCATTTTTTGGAGCACCATGGCGGAAATCTCCTGAGGGGTGTACATACGACCGTCGATGTCCACGCGGATGGTGTCGTTTTCGCCTTTCACAACTTTGTAGGGAACGCGTCCGGTTTCCTGACCTGCCTCGGTAAAACGCTGCCCCATGAAACGCTTGATGGAAGACACCGTACGGGTAGGGTTGGTAATCGCCTGACGCTTGGCTGGGTCGCCAATTTTGCGCTCGCCATTGTCCATAAAGGCTACCACCGAAGGAGTGGTGCGGCGCCCCTCGTCGTTGGAAATCACTACCGGTTCGTTTCCTTCCATTACGGCCACACAGGAGTTGGTGGTGCCAAGGTCAATACCGATAATTTTGCTCATATTACTTCAGTTTACTTGTTGTCTGATAAAAAATTCACCCTTTCCTTGCAATGAATATGCCAACCCCTCTTCCTCTCTATTATTCAGACAAAAAGGCAGCCTATCCGTTCATCCCTTGTCAGTTTGCCGCTAAGGCATGACAGAATAGATGACAATTTGACACGAGGCACGGTGCAAGGGCTTCTATCTTGGTGGCAAAGAAAAAAGGGGGACAAGTAAACGTTCTTTTACCTATCCCCCTTCGCCTATTTGAAAAAATATTGGTTCTTTGACTTTTTTAGTGGAGGCTACCCTTCGGGTCGCTATCCCGATAAAACATCGGGACAGCTCGCTATTCGCTCGGCGGCAAACCCGGGTCTGTCAGCTAAAAGCTGCCACTGCTGCACATCGCTAGCCCAGTACGACCACTAGATTTGTCAAAGAACCAAAATATTTTCGCTATTGCTCCGATTCCTCGTAGTACTCTTCCTCTGTTACCACCACTACTTTATTGCCCTGCTTTAAATCACGGGCTACGGCGGCGTACGGGCCAATGATAATTTGTTCGCCCCCTTTCAGGCCGGAAACGATTTGTATGTACTCGTCGTCTTGGATGCCTGTTTTTACTTCCACCATGCGCACCGTATCGCTTTCTACCAAGAATACTACTTCCATGAGTGAGGGCTTGCTTCCTTCTTTGTCTTCCTCGCGGTGCTTGCCGTCTTCTTTTTCGCGGGTAGTAACGGCTTGTATTGGCAGGCTGACCGCATCTTTTTCACGGCGGGTATAGATGTCCACCGTTGCCGACATGCCCGGACGGAATGGATAGGGCTTGCTAGGCTTAATCAAATCGCGGTAAGAGTCGGGTTCGATGCGGATGCGTACTTCAAAGTTGGTAACTTGGTCGCTGGTCAGGTTGTTTTCCGCCAAAGCAGCGGTGGTGGACGAACTGGCTACCTGATAAACAGTGCCTTTGAACTTTCTGTCCACATAAGCATCTACTTCTACATCTACCTTATCGCCGAGGTTGACGCGGGGAATATCGTTTTCACTCACTTCTACCCTCACCTCCATCGCATCGAGGTTGGCAATGCGCATCATCTCCGTGCCAGCCATCTGGATCGTACCTACTACGCGCTCGCCTTTTTCCACATTGAGCATGGAAATGATGCCATCTACAGGTGAATAGATCGTGGTGCGTCGCAGACTGGTGCGTAATTCTTCAAGCGATGCCTCTGCGCTTTTTACGTTGTAGTTGGCAGCACTAGCCGACTCTTCCGACGACCGCTGGTTGGCTTTGGCCGATGTCAGGTTGGCTTCCAAGGCGCGCAAATTCGACAAGGAGGCTTGAAAATCAGCTTCCGACACCACGCCTTCTTTGTACAAACCTTCATTGCGTTCGTGGATTTCACGAGCGTTTTGCAACTGTGCTTGAATCTGTGCTACCTGTGCCTTGGCGGCTTCAATCTGGGCACGCGAATTGGCCGCCTGCGCCTGGGCACTATTGACGGAAGCCACACCCCGCTGCACCTGCGATTGGTAAGTATCGGGGTCGATCTTGGCCAGCAACTGTCCGGCGCGCACGGAGTCGCCTTCTTCCACCAATAACTCAACTACCTCGCCAGATACATCGGAACTGATTTTAACCTCTGTTTGCGGAAAAATCTTCCCACTAGCAGAGACTGTTTCCTGAATGGTACGGGCGGTAGCTTCCTCGGTAAATACCTTGGTACCGTCGGGGTTGCGGTTGGAAAAAATAGCACCAGCAATGACGATAATAAGCAATAGCAGCAGCAAAATATATAGCCAGCGGCGATTTTTTTTAGGGGCACTCATATTGGATAGAAGTTGTTGATTAGTAAATGATTGAAAAGAAGCGATAGATTACATAGTTAGACCCATGTAGAAATCTACCACTTTCTGGTTGAACAGCAATTGATAACGAGCGCGAGTAAGCTCGCGTTGAGCCAAATCGCGGTTATCGGCAGCATTGTTGTACTCAAAAGTATTGATCGCACCGAGGTCGAAACGGCGGCGGGCATCGTTCCAAGCTGCTTCTGCTGCCTCGAAGGAGCGTTGAGCGGCTAAATAACTGTTGCGAGCCGTGTAGAAATTAGTCACCGCTGCCTGCACATCTGATTTGAGGCGGTCGGTGAGTTGGCGATGGTTCAACTCGGCATTAATGATACCAAGGCGCGCCCTTTCTTTGGCAATGTTATTGCGGTGGTTGTTGTAAATAGGAATATTGAGGCTTACGCCCAAAGACTGACCAAAGTTCTCGGTAAATTGATCGCCAAAAGACTGCTTAGGATACGTGACACCCACGGGGTTGAAGAACACCACTTCGGTGCTAATGCCATTTACTTCCACTTGCACGGGGTCGCCGGGTACGAGCATTACATTATCTGTGTTGGGGTTGGCAAAATCAATAGCAGCGGTGGAATAGTTGGTATTGAGGCTACCAAACAACGTAAGCGTAGGCAAGGCACCGGCAGCAGCTACCTTTTCGCCCTGCTCGCTGCTTTGTATGCGCAATTGGGCGGCTGCCACATTGGCTTGCGTACGCAACGCTGCTGCATAGACTTCCTCCAGTGTGTAGCTGCGCACCAGCATATCCTCCGATACTGCTACTGCGGGCATTTCTAACACCAAGGGTTGCGCGGGGTCGAGTTGAAGCAACTGTTTCAGGCTTAGGTTCGCTATGTCCAAATTATTTTGCGCAACGATCAGTGTTTGTTCATTGCGTGCTAATTGTGCTTCGAGGTCAAGGCGGGCATTGGCAGGCAATTGCCCCGCAGCTACCAATCGGTTGGTGCGTTCGAGTTGCTGCTTGGATTGCTCCACCTGTGTTTGCGAATTGGCCAATTGTTCCTCATTCAGCAAAATATTGAGGAAAGCCGTAGCCACATTGAGGGCGATTGTTTGGCGAGTATCTTCGGCATCCATACGGGAAGCCTCCAGATTGGCATCAGCCTGTTGGATAGACGCATTGATACGGTTGCCATCGAATAGCACCACTCCACCGTTTAGTCCATAACTATTGAATCCGATACGGGTGTTATTGAAACTGTTGGTAGTAGGGTCGATGGTACGGCCAAACTGGTAACCACCGCTCACCGATGCATTCAGGGACGGCAGGCGACTCCATTGGTTGAGGGATTTATCCAAGGAGGAATTGCGGACGTTGATTTCCGCTTGTTGTACAGCTAAGTTGTGCTGCCAAGCGTATTGTACGCAGCGTTGCAAACTCCAGGCATCATCTTGCGCTTGCAGCAAGGGCCAAGAGCCGAGGAGGGTGAAAAAAAGTAACAGTCGGGTCATTTTGAACAAAGTTTGGCACCGAACGCGAATCGTCAGATGGATTTGTTAGCCTCGTGCTAGCCAATTTTTTCCACCTACTGATGCTAGGTTCAGTTGTATATTGAGGCGAAGCTACACCCACGGCAGGCAGGCCATGAAAAAAAATCTATAAACGGTGGGGATTTTTGGATGAAGCACTGCTTGGATTGCCTTCAAGTTGGTTATTGCTATCTTTTCGTTTTCAAAAAAAGTTACTTTTGTGGTTAGGGACGGAAAAAATTTAATTCAATAATTTTTGATTTGGAAATTGTTCAATTAATTTCCGTCAGATTGCTAAGACAGTAGTAGTAAGTATGAAGAAGGATCGCAAGTACGTTTGCATACACGGGCATTTTTACCAGCCACCCCGAGAAAACGCTTGGTTGGAGGTGTTGGAAACCCAAGACAGTGCCGCGCCCTTTCACGATTGGAATGAGCGTATCAATTTTGAGTGTTATGCACCCAATGCACAGGCGCGTATCTTGAATGAGCAGGGGCGGATCTATCAGATTGTCAACAACTACGCACGGATTAGTTTCAATTTCGGCCCTACCCTACTCTCATGGATGGAAAAGGCCGACCCACACACCTATCAGGCCATATTGACCGCCGATCGGCAGTCGATGGAGTTGTTTGATGGGCACGGCTCTGCGCTCGCGCAGGTATATAGCCACCTCATCATGCCATTGGCCAACGAGCGAGACAAACGCACGCAAGTAGCTTGGGGCTTGCGCGATTTTGAAAGCCGATTCGACGGACGTAAGGCCGAAGGTATCTGGCTAGCCGAAACAGCCGTGGATATGGCGACCCTTGAAGTGCTTTGCGATTTTGGCATACAGTTCACCATCCTCGCACCCCGACAAGCAAAAGCCGTCCGGCAAAGCCCCGATAGCGACTGATTCAACTGCCCCATGCAGGGGTAGATCCTCGCAGACGCCACCGTCCAATTGGAGAGTGGCCGCAGCATCACCGTCTTTTTTATGATGGCAATGTATCACAGGGCGTTGCTTTTGAAGGGCTGCTCAATAATGGCCCCTCTTTGCCAATCGCATCATACATACGTTAGATAAAGACGATTCCGTTCAACTGGCTCATATTGCTACCGATGGCGAAAGCTATGGCCACCACCATCGAAAAGGCGAAATGGCATTGGCCGACTGCCTGCGGTATATCGATAAAAACAAGGATGTAACACTTACCAATTACGGTGCCTTCTCGCCAAACATCCTCCTACATGGGAAGCCTGGTCATGACAACTCTTCCTGGAGCTGTGTGCATGGGGTGGAACGTTGGCGAAGCGATTGCGGCTGCAATAGTGGTCGCCCGGGTTGGCACCAACGCTGGCGGCAGCCCCTACGAGAAACCCTCGACTGGCTGCGCGACCAGCTTATCCCCATCTACGAGCAATATGCCTCGCCCCTACTCAACGACCCGTGGGTAGCCAGAGAGATGCCTATATTGACGTAATCCTCGACCGCTCCGAGGCGCAATGGACAGCTTTTTTGCAGGCGCATGCTCGTCGCCCGTTGGAGGAAGAACAACAAATACAACTGAGTCGCTTGTTGGAAATGCAACGGCAAGCCGTCCTCATGTACACCAGTTGTGGGTGGTTTTTTGATGAAATTTCCGGTTTGGAAACCAACCAGATTCTACAATACGCCAACCGCGCCATCTACTATGCCCAGCAGGTAGCGGGGGTAGCGTTGCACGATACTTTCGTGAAAAATTGGCGCAAGCTCCCAGTAACGTTTATGAAAACGGTGCCGTCAGTTATCAGGAATTTGTAGCCCCGCACGGGTAGATCTCGAACGGGTAGGTATGCACTTTGCCATCGCTTCCATCTTCGAGCAGTTTTCCTGAAAAAATGCAGCTTTCAATTACACCACCGAAAGTGAGGTATTGGAACGCTTGGTAGCCGGAGAGCAGCGCTTAGTCATAGGGCGGGTCACCATACGGTCGCGAATTACGCGTTCGCGCAAGCATTTCAGCTTCGCAGCCTTGCATTTAGGGCAGCAAAACATCATCGGCAATATCAGCACGCAGATGTCGCACCCGCTTCGACACCATGTCGGAGGCAGCCCGTGATGCTTTCCGCACACCCGATTTGGGCAAGGTCATCGCTGTGATGCAAAGAGTATATCGGTTCTGAAAAATTCAGTATCTGGCATCTTTCCGCGATGAAAAACGCAAAGTGCTGCGCGACATCACCGAGCGCAGTTTGGGCGACATCAAGCGAGAATTTAGAGACATCTATAACGGCAACTACCAACTCATGAGCAGTATGCTGAAGAGTGAGATACCCTTGCCGGAAGCCTATAAAGCGGCGATACAGTATGTGCTCAATGACGATTTGGAGCAATTTTTCCGTCAGCCCCAGCTAGACACCCGCATGCTGCAACACTTGGTGGATGAGTTTCAAAAGTGGGGCGTGTCCATCACCTCTAGTTCAGAAATAGAACTATTGGCGGGTCAGCGGCTGTTCCGTGTCCAGAAAGACCTACGCCCCGACCCGTCTCATACGGAGGGACTCACAAGGTTGGTCAACTCCATCCGGTTATTGCGGCAGTTAAAGCTGCCCGTTAATTTATGGAAAAGCCAAAACCTGTTCTGTGAACGGCGGGAGGTGATGCGCAAAAGCATCCCCATCGCAGCGGATAATGCATGGCAGGAGCAGATAGATGCACTGGCTGATTTGCTAGAAGTAGAGTCTTTTTAAATATATGGTTCTTTGACAAACCTAGTGGTCGTACTGGGCTAGCGATGTGCAGCAGTGGCAGCTTTTAGCTGACAGACCCGGGCTTACCGGGGCCGATCTAGGCTCAGCCTAGAGAGCTGCGAAACGTAGCGACCCGAAGGGTAGCCTCCACTAAAAAAGTCAAAGCACCAATAAACTTAGCCCCCTAATACAGGTAAAATCATGAATAACCAACAACTCACAACTTATCTTCTCCGATTGGGCGACAATGCCCTCATCCTAGGACAACGCCTTGGGGAATGGTGTGGACATGGCCCCATATTGGAGCAGGATATTGCTATGACCAACATATCCCTCGACCTTATAGGGCAAGCGCGGCACTGGCTGGCGTATGCCGGGCAGGTGGAAGGCAACGGAAGAGACGAAGACGCCTTGGCGATGCTGCGCGACCAACATGAGTTTCACAACCTGCTACTGGTGGAGCACCTCAATGAAGATTTTGCTTACACGGTGTTGCGCCAATTCCTCTTTGATAGCTTCAATTACTACCTCCACGAGGCGTTGTGCCAAAGCAAAGACGAACAGATCGCCGCTATCGCCACTCGTTCCCTCAAGGAAATATCCTACCACCTGCGCTACTCCTCGGAGTGGGTCATCCGCTTAGGTGATGGCACGGATACCAGCCACGCGAAGATGCAGCAAGCACTAGACGACTTGTGGATGTATGCCGATGAAGCCCTACTACCAGACGAAGTTGACTTGGTAGCCACAGCGGCTGGTATTGGGCCTGACTTAGCGGCTT
Source organism: Saprospiraceae bacterium (assembly GCA_041392765.1). GTDB lineage: Bacteria > Bacteroidota > Bacteroidia > Chitinophagales > Saprospiraceae > Lewinella. The sequence continues at coordinate 33,190 of JAWKLL010000007.1, read as the reverse complement.
TAGCCCCTGCTGTAACCGCCAAACGGCTACAGATACTTCAGGAAGCCACCCTGCATATTCCCGCCGACACCTATCCTCAGCGCGGTGGAAAGCAAGGGCAGCATACCGAGGCACTAGGGCATTTGCTTGCGGAACTACAATGGATGCAACGTGCCTATCCGAACATGAGTTGGTAATGCCAATAGCGGAATTCACCATTTTTACCGATGTTTGCGCCCGTTTAGCAGCCGTTTGAAATTACCCATTATGAAAAACCAGCTACTGGTCTGCTTAGTACTACTAGGCACTACTTTGCTATCGGCGCAGCCAGATAGCACCATTTATGACTTGGATGCCATCGTCATCCGAGAAAATCGATTAGAGATACCCTTTCGGGAAACATCGCGCAGCATACAGGTAATCACTGCCTCGCAGATAGCGCAGATGCCCGTGCGCAGCGTAAATGAATTGTTGCAACACGTTGCGGGTGTGGATGTGCGTCAGCGCGGCGCACACGGCATACAAGCGGATGTAAGCATACGCGGAGGCACTTTCGAGCAAACGCTTGTGTTAATCAACGGTATTCGATTGACAGACCCTCAAACCGGGCATCACAATATGAATCTTCCGCTGGACCTTGAAAACATAGCACGCATAGAGGTGCTTAAAGGGCCTGGGGCGCGTATCTACGGCCAAAATGCTTTCGCGGGTGCTATTAATATTGTCACCAAAAAAGCAACGGAAAATTCGCTTTCCCTATCGGCAAGAGCTGGCGAAAACGGATTAGGTGGCGGCAGTTTAGCCTTGTCGCTACAACCCAATGAGGAAAGTAATCATTACCTGTCGGTGGCACGCGATTTTTCCAATGGCTACCGCTACAATACCGACTACGATATCTCCTCCTATTTTTACCAATACCAGCGCGAGATGGGGCAACACCAATTAAGCCTCACTGCCGGACATTCCGACAGGGCGTTTGGTGCCAACGGCTTTTATGCCAGTCCTGATTTCAAAGACCAATACGAAGAGGTGGCTACTACGTTTGTGGCGCTACAAGATGAGTACCGACGAAACCGCTGGCGCATCACCCCCAGGGTTTTCTGGCGCAAAAACAAAGACCACTATATTTTTGTGCGCGACAACCCATCGCTGTACCAAAACATCCATACGGGCCACACCTTGGGGGCTGAATTGCAAAGTCATTACGCCAGCCGATTCGGCGATACGGGCTTGGGCGTTGAAGCAGGGTATGTGTCGCTCAACAGCACAAATTTGGGAGAACGCCGCCGCCGTACCGCTAGCCTTTTCTTAGAACACCGCTTTCGCTGGAAAGACAAGCTAGATGTGACCCCAGGCATATCCATGAGCAGCTTTTCCGATTTTGGCACTCGCTTTTTTCCGGGAATTGATGTAGGTGTAAATGTCAGTGAGCAGGTAAAACTGTTCGCCAACGCTGGATACACCTACCGCGTACCTACCTTTACCGATTTGTATTATTCCGACCCTGCCAACAATGGCAATCCGGATTTACAGCCAGAAGAAGCCCTTTCTTACGAGATAGGGTCACGGTTTCTCAATCATAATGGAGGCCTGCATCTTCAACTGGCACTCTTCCAACGCAACGGCTTCGACCTCATCGACTGGACGCGGGCTGCTGATACCCTGCGCTGGACACCCGTCAACATCAATGAATTGGTGACCCAAGGAGCGGAAGTAAGCCTTTCAGTGCTACTTCCACTGCTATTATCCACCGAAACGCCATTGGAACGGTTGACACTGAGTTATACCCGCATCCATGCACAGTTGGAAGACAACGAAGCACCTTTGTCGCGCTATGTGCTTGAGAATTTAGACCACCAATTGATAGCAGGGTTCAGTTATCGATGGGGACAACGGTGGTTGCATAGCATTCACTACCGCTACACCAGCCGTGTTTCCTACCCGACTACCACTTGGCGGATAGCCGACTCCAGTTGGCAGCAAAACCGCTGGTCGCTGTTCATAGAAGCTACCAACCTCACGAATACCCGCTATACGGAAACCAACTTAGTAACCATGCCCGGCAGGTGGATGCGAATAGGAGGGCAGTTTCGCATGGTATTGTCTGGGGGGTAATACCAAGGTTATTTAAAATTTAGCAAGCATACAAACAACCAGCAACATGGACAACCAACCAACCTACGAACAAGCGATGCAGGAATTGGAAGCTATTCTGCAAACACTGCAACAACCACAAGTGAAGTTGGATGACTTGGTGGCCAACAACCAACGCGCCATGGAACTCATTCGCTATTGTCGTGCCAAACTAAAAGATATGGAAGCTACACTTGCGGAAGCGGAAGATACGCCATCCCTGTGATGTTAACGCCGCCCGGCAGGGTTTCATCGCCTTTAAAAGGGGCTACTTGCGACCACTTTCGCGCCAGCATATCGTAGTAATACAGCGCGTTGGTTTCTTTGTGGGTAAAATAGAGAAACTGCCCTATTACCATCACATCATCCATCGTGAAATAGGGGATGTTTTGCTTGGTGCCTACATACATTTCCCCCGACATCTCCGATAAGATAAAAGGAAAAATATAGGTCGTATTTTTATCGGGGCGGCCATCCATGCCGAACAGTTGCGTGCCGAATACCGCTATCCTATCGAAATCATCTGGCAAAAAACCTTCTTTTAAGCTAGCGATACGGGTACATCTTCCGTCGCTCCGGCTCACTTCCATCAGTGTTTCTGAAGCGTAATCATTCCATTGGATGCCTCCATTAGCACTCACACTCACTAAAAGACGGTTGCTTGCTTCATCATACGTAATCGACTCACAAAGCTGAATAGGTTGCCCGGCAAAGGTGATGGGGCCTATATCTTTCCACCAGCCGTTGGTCCAAATTTTCACCAAAGATGGGTTGCTGGTAGGGTTCATAATGGTGTAAAAAGCCGTATCAGCCGGTATAAATACTAAGCCGTGCAAGCGTGCATTACTGGGCAAATCCTTGATAGGTGCCATTAACGACACATTCGCATTCTCCAAATTGATTCGCACCAACTCCTTGTTGCGGTTTATGCCTATGATATTACCTGTTTGGGCTTTAAGCCCGAAAACACAGAGGCATATCATCACCCATCCTAAAAAATAGCGTTGTATTTGTTTTTTCATAATTTGTGGCTTTGGGAATGAATATTGGAACGAGTCAATATACTTTCTCCCCTTGCTGTAGCCAAATTCCCCAGCTTTTGCTGTAAGCATGGACTTGTTCCGTGCTCTTGCCTTTGTTATCGACTACGCTGTAACCCCGATTTTTCCACTCAAATATCCCTCCGTACATATTTTTACGTTTGTAAAACCTGCCGCCAGCAGCTTTTCGGTAATCTTTTCACTGCGATAACCTACGGAACAATATACGATTACCTCCCTTCCCTTGTCCAATTTTTCCACCCGCGATAAATCAAAATCATCGTAGCCAATGAAATGCGCACCCGGCAAATGACTCACCTCGAATTCTTTGCGCTCCCGTGCATCCAAAAACAGCTTGCCGCAATACATCATGAGCAGCAGTTACGCCTATCTCCTCCACGGAGTGCAGTGAGCAACGTACTGAGCATTACCCGATAGGCGGTTCCTTCAATATCTCTGCCTTGTGCTTTTGTGCCAAACGACCACATAAGTAGAAAGCTGACCAATAAATATCGCATGATTGATTAAATTCTTCCTGTATTTTGTAACATCGCATACAAGCGTTGGTTGAAAGCATCAGCGCGCAGGAGTGCTTCCGCGCTGATGTGCATTCTGTAACGCCAATAATGCTGGGTTATTGCATGAATGTTAATGCGTTCCGCTGCAGGGTTGGGCAAACGGAGGTCGCCATCAATGGCTAAAATATCCTGTAAAGGAAACACTACCCACATAGCCGGCCATTGCAAATGCTGCCAAGCCATAGCCGATGCCAATTCTGGCGAGCAAGTTTCGGGTGCCTGTCCCCACCAACCCAATTCATGGTTGTAAAAACGCTGACGTCGGCCAGGTTCTTCCTCTTCCCACCATAAGCGCACAGGCGACATATCATGCGTACTGGGGCTACACACCGACCAGTAGGGAATGTCTGCCGTTTGAAGGAATTCCGTTTGTGGATTCTTGGCCATGCGCTGTATTTCCAAAGACAGTATCCCCAAATCCTTCATCACACCGGGCACACAAGCGGGCACCATACCGAGGTCTTCCCCACATATCAGCATATTGGTAGCTTCCTTGATAGCGGGTAGTTTAGTACGTCCTTTTTCTTCCCAGAAATCCTCTTGACGGTGGTAAAAGTAATCGTTATACAAATCACTTATCTGCCCTTGCGTGTAAGCATCTAACAATCGGAACGACCCAGTTTTGTGTAAATCAATACGCGGATGGAAAGCACTGCCATCGCTGCCGGGTTCTTCAAAAAACAGCACATTGCTCACCAAGGAAAACAACCCTTTCTTCAGGTGCTCCTGCTCGGGCAAAAGCGCTGCTAATAGTTGACGCTGGGTAGCAAAAGCGGGTTTCAATTGCCAGCGGTCGTGGAAAGGCTCCAGGAAGTGTTCTTGTACATAAGGGGTTTCGGCACCGAACAAATCGTACAACACCGTATCCGTGATAAAAGGCCGACAGAATCGGTCGAAATCAAAATATACCCCCCGCTGGTGGAACTCCTCTAACCGCACGGGTAATGCCGGATTGAACCGCCCCATAATGCCTTCCACTTGCTCGTAAGGCGTTTCCCAAATACGGAAAAACCCAAGGATATGGTCGATGCGGAAAGCATCGAAATATCGACTCAATTGGGTAAACCGCTGCTTCCACCATTGATAACCATCGGCAGCCATCGCCTCCCAGTTGTAAGTAGGAAAGCCCCAATTTTGACCTTCGGTTGCAAAATCGTCGGGTGGTGCGCCGGCTTGGCCATCCATGTTGTATAAGTGTGGCGCAACCCAAGCATCGGCACTGTAGCGATAGATACCAATGGCAATATCTCCTTTGAGGACGATGCCTTTGCTACGAGCATATACGGCAGCCTCCGATAGTTGCTTATCCAAATGAAATTGCAGTAATAGTAGAAGGCAATATCTTTATACACCTTAGCATCTGGTGCCGTCAAGGTATCAATAGCGGCGGCATCATAGACCTGATGCGTATCCCATTCGTTGAAATTGGGCGTGCAGGTATCGCGCAGGTAACAAGCAGCATAAGGCTTGAGCCATGCACATTGTCGGCAAAAATGCCTTGAATGCACTGCTAGCCTCCCAGGTAGCGAAGACCTTGTCATAGACCTTTCGGGTGTAAGCCAACTTGTACGCCAGCGTCTGCTCGTAATCTACTTCAGGCAGGGCATTGAGTGCTTGTTTCTTGGCGAAAGCCGCTTTATCTACCGCCTGCTCCAATCCATCTAAGTTCAAATAAATGGGGTGAAGGGCAAAAACGGAAACAGCGGCATAAGGATAAGAATCGATCCAAGAATAGTTGGCAATGGTATCATTAACGGGTAAAATCTGCACCATGCGCATACCACAGGCATCGGCCCAGTCCACCATATAGCGTAGATCGGAGAACTCCCCGCACCCTAAACTCTGTTCGGTACGGATAGAAAAAACAGGGATTGCTACGCCAGCTCCTTTCCAGTGTTGTTCGTTGGGCGAAAGTCAACATCCGATTGCACCAAGGTATCCACACCATGCGGCACCTCCAACACTCGATTGCTACCTAATTCCCATTGCACCACAGCGGAGCTAGATGGATCCATCAACACATATTTATACTCAATATGCTGACCAGGCAGGGCGGGCACCGTAGCTTCCATAGCGGGGAAACGCTGTATTGCCCAAGGCCACAGCGCGGGTCACGTCCCATTCGCCTAAGGCAGGCGTACTGCCAACCACTCCTACTTGCAAATGCTTGGGAATGCGTACGTGTAATAGCGAAAATTGCACCTTGATAGCCGCCTTTCCCACTTTGGGGTAACCGCTTTCAACGGCTTTTCCGGGCGAAAGATGACCTTCTTCAAATGCAGAAGTATATAGCGCAGCATCTGCTTGTTCGCGAGATTGCCAATCGATCGGACAAACGCACGGTATCTCCTTTGAGGTTATTTAGCTTGCGATCAACATTCAGTTCGTGTATCCAGCTTCCATCCGCCTGACGGACAGCAATATTGATAGCTAAAATCTTGTGGTAGTTTCTTGACCTCCAAACTACCTTGCCACCAGCCATTACCTGCATGGCGAAGTGGAAAGGTTTCGGTAGCTGTTTTCACAAAAACTTCCTGCCCCCAGGATGTACGGTAGTGGATGGAAAACTGTAGAAGCATAGCTGATTGGTGTATAAAAAGGTGGTTGATGTGGCAAAGGTAGACAAGGATTATGTAAAAATTATAGCTAACGACAAGATTGTCTTGTCCTGAAATAGGTTTTGAAGCCTTTAGTATCTCAACTAATTTCGAGACAAAACAACCGATTCCCACTCACCTCCCACCAAATTACCACTTTTCTCCCACAATCTCCCACATCGACTAACTCGCTCATCGGTGGCAGCTTTTTAGGTAAATCCCCGAAATGTAGTTATGCATGATGCAACAGCAACCAACAAACAACTCAAAAAAGTGAATTTTTGAAACCAAAAAAGTTATACTTTATTTTTTTTATCCTTTTAGGAACTTTTTTCAAAAAAAATAAGTAAAAAAGGTGGTAAAAAGTGGTAAGATGTGTAAAAACAACTTACTTTTGAACCACCAAGTTCTGTTCAAGCAATAATAACTGATTATCAGGTGTCATTTCTTGGAAGAAATAACGAGTTGGACTATGTCAATGAAACAGCTGTTAGGCGAGTACGATGTACGCCTGGACGACAAAGGTCGTTTCCGGATGCCTACGGCTTTTCTCAACCAATTGGGTGATTGGCAGCGTGGCAATTTCATTATTAACCGGGGCTTCGAGAAGTGCCTTGTCCTGTATCCGGAACCGTTGTGGAATGAAATCACAGCAGAACTGGACGGACTGAACATCTACAATAAGAAGAACCGTGACTTTGTACGCTACTTTTTTCGCGGTGCCTCCGAGGTGACCCTCGATAGTGCACAGCGTTTCCTGCTGCCTAAGACGTTGGCCGATTACGCCAACATCGACAAAGATATAAAACTTACTGCATATTCTGGTAGGATTGAATTGTGGGCAACAGAAGAATATGATAAATGGATGGAAGAAGAACCACTTGACTTCTCCGAATTAGCGGACGAAGTGCTAGGGGGAATCTCCAGAAAAGGTGAAAGCGAATGAGTTATCACCTGCCAGTAATGGCCCAACAGTGCATTGAGCAGTTGCAAATAAAACCAGACGGCATCTATGTGGCTGTAACGTTTGGAGGTGGGGGGCATAGCCAACTCATTTTGGAGCAACTGGGACCTACGGGCAAATTAGTGGCTTTTGACCAGGACGAAGATGCGCGTGCTAATCTACCCGAAGATGAACGGTTGCTTTTTGCACCTGCCAACTTCAGGCATCTCAAGCGGTACTTGCGGCTCTACGGCATCAAGCAAATTGATGGACTGTTAGCGGACTTGGGTGTTTCATCCCACCAGTTGGATGTACCAGAGCGGGGGTTTTCCTTCCGTTTTGATGCACCCTTAGATATGCGGATGAACACAGCCGAAGGCCATACTGCCGCCGACATTCTGGAGCATACCGCTTTGGAGGAGTTGCAATTCGTATTCGGCAACTATGGCGAGGTACGAAATGCCAGGACATTAGCTCATGCCATTGTGGAAGCTCGTGAAAAAGAGCCGCTACAAACGATAGGAGAATTAGTTAAGATTGCCGAACCTTTGGCTTTCGGAAAACTGAATCGCTACTTGGCTCAAGTATTCCAAGCGCTGCGCATCGCCGTCAATGATGAAATGGGCGCATTGGAAGATATGCTGACCCAAGCAACAGAGGTCTTGCGCCCTGGAGGACGATTGGTAGCTATGAGTTACCACTCCTTAGAAGATCGCATGGTCAAAAACGTATTGAAAACCGGACAAATATCCGGTGAAGCAGTGAAAGATTTTTACGGCCACATTTACAAGCCGTACAAGATATTGACAAAAAAGCCTTTGGAGGCCGATGCTGCGGAAGTAGCAGAAAACCCCAGGGCCAGAAGTGCTAAGTTGCGAGTGGGAGAAAGGCTTGACACCCTGCCTCCTACCGATCATTGAAACCGCCTCTTCGGAGGCAACAAATTGTTAATCAATACATTCCATTACTCTAACTCAGGGTGATAGAACTATTGAATAGCAGCAGGTATAAAAAACGGAAGTATCATGGCAAGGAAAAAAGGCTTTCTGCCTCAGTTACAGTCTTTCCAGCTATCCGGGTTCATTCTCAAGAACCTCGGCTTCTTCCTTTTTTTGGGTTTCCTCGCAATTTTGTACATCGGCAATGCCCACCTCGCTGAACGCAATGTGCGGCGGGTTCAGGAATTGCAAAGAGAAATTCGGGAATTGCGCTGGTCATATAAATCGCTTCAAAGCGAAAATATGTACAACAGCCTTCGCTCCGAAGTAGCAGATCGCGTAGCTGATAATGGCCTGCGCCTGCATCGTGGAGAACCCATTAAAATTGTTGTTCGCAACGAAGATTAGAAGAAGCCCCAAAGGCTGCTATTTGCCCTATGGAAGTTAAAAATGAAGTATTGTACCGAGTGTATTTCTTGCTGTTCGGCATCTTGTTGCCAGCAGCTGGGATTCTCGTGTATAGCACTTTGAACATCAGTGTTATAGAAGGCGACCACTGGCGGCAAGTAGGGAAAGACAACTACGTAAAGCCAGTAAAAGTACTGGCTGAACGCGGCGACATCTATGCAGCGGATGGCAGTTTATTGGCTACTTCCGTACCTTATTTTGACCTGTATTTCGACCCATTTGCGTCATCACATGATGATTTTTATAATAACCTTGACACCCTTGCTTACTGCTTAGCCACCTATGTGGACAATTCCTACACCGTGGGAGGGTTCAGGGAATATTTAATCAGTTTAAGAGACACCACTTATACTGGGCATAAAAACCGCCACGTATTGCTAAAAAAATCGGTATCGTTTGAGGAAAAACAGCGGGTAGAAAAATTCCCCCTTTTCGACCTCGGTCAATACAAAGGAGGGCTGATTGCCCAAAAAATGAGCGAACGCAAGCGGCCCTTTGGTTTATTAGCCCGAAGAACCATTGGCTATACCCGCGAGGATATGCAGCCCGTAGGTTTGGAAGGACGTTTCGACTCCATACTCGGTGGCGCTCCAGGTACGCAGATGATGATTAAAGTGGATCCTCGGAGCGACCTATGGCTACCTATCAATGACCTGACGGTAGTGGAACCCCAAAGTGGGGACGACTTAGTAACGACCATTGATGTAAACATGCAAGATATTGCACAAGAAGCATTGCTCCAAGGTATGCGTCGTCACCAACCAGACTGGGGTACAGCCATCATCATGGATGTAAAAACAGGTGCCATAAAAGCTATGGCAAACTTGGGACGGGATGAAGCAGGCCAAGGGTATTTTGAAATGTACAACTACGCCATTGCTATGGCAACCGAACCTAGCTCTACTTTCAAACTCGCCTCCATCATGGCGTTATTGGAAGATGAGTACGTTACACTCACGGACTCGGTTAATATTGAAAGAGGCAAAACCTTGTTTTACGACACAGAAATGGAAGATGCCTCCAGCATGAGCCTGAATTACGACAGTATCACCGTCAAGAAAGCATTTGAAATATCCTCCAACGTAGGTATTGCCAAATTGGTAGATCGATATTACAATTTGCCTGATGATGGTAAAGAAAACAAGGGAGCCTACCGCTTCATCCAACGCATGCGAGATTCTCAACTTAGACCTCCCTACTGAGATTGAGTTGGATGGTGAAGCAAACCCTTACTTAAAAAGAGCTTTTAACAGCGAAGATCAATGGAGTAAAGTGACACTCCCTTGGATGGCTACAGGGTATGAGGTTCGTGTAACGCCCTTGCAATTGCTCACCTTTTACAATGCGGTGGCCAACAACGGAAGGATGATGGAAACCCTACTTAGTATCTGCTATTGAGCGAAATGGAGAAGAAGTTGAAACCTTCCGCTTCCCACAGTTATCAAAAAACAGATAGCTAGTAGAAATACCATTGAAAAGGCGCGATTACTGTTGGAAGGCGTTGTGGAAAGAGGAACTGCCACCAAGTTGCGCACCAATCGATACCGCTTCGCAGGTAAAACAGGTACAGCGCAAGTTAACTATACCAGAGGGCGCAACGGCAATACGCGGATTGGGGGCTACCAAGCTTCATTTGCGGGTTACTTCCCTGCCGATAACCCTCGCTACTCTTGTATAGTAGTGGTGTATCGCCCACGGGAAGGTGGCTACTACGGCAGCGATGTAGCAGGGCCTATCTTCAGGGAAATTGCTGACAAATGCTTCAATAGCATGATTGAACTGCATGAACCCCTGAACCAAGCTTTCAGACCCGTGCTGTACGAAAATAACCTGCCCAATTTAGAAATTGGCGACCCACAGGACATTCGTACCGTACTCGATTTCCTTCATGCCCTACTACGGAGAACCTGACGGTGAAATGGCCATTATGACAGCCAGCAGCGACAGCTTGTTCCTCCAAAATAGAGCCATGAGTACGGCAGTAGTGCCTAGTGTAGTGGGAATGGGGTTGAGAGATGCGATTTATATTTTGGAAAACAGAGGACTGAAAGTAAAAACGGAAGGAGCCGGGCGTGTTGTCCGGCAGTCAATCAGGCAGGAACAGCGGCCAAACGACAAACCATTTTGCTATCACTCGGATAATACACGGCAGGAATGAATGTACAACAACTGATGACCGGCTTAGCCCGCCTGCAAACATGGGGAGACACGGCAACTGCCGTGTCCGGAATTCAGTTTGATTCTCGCCAAGTAAAAAAAGGGCAGCTATTTGTTGCCGTGAAGGGTACGCGTACCGATGGCCATCAGTACATTGATACCGCGCTGGATCAGGGTGCCATAGCGATCGTAGCTATGAGCGAACCTAATGCAGCCCAGCAAGCAAAAGTGTCTTGCTGGATTCAAGTAGAGGATAGTTCAGTAGCATTAGGGGTTATGGCTCACTCCTTCTACGGGCAGCCATCACAACAGCTTACGCTCGTAGGAGTGACGGGCACAAATGGCAAAACCACCGTGGCTACCCTCCTGTATCAGCTATACAGCCAGCTGGGATACAAGACGGGATTGTTGTCCACCGTGGAAAACCGGATAGGAAAGGAGGTAGTGGAAGCTACGCATACTACACCCGATGCAATAGGGATCAATGCCCTGTTGGCTCAGATGGCAGCTACTGGATGCAGCCATGTATTTATGGAAGTGAGTTCGCATGCTGCGGATCAGAACCGAATAGCGGGGCTGCATTTCGCAGGAGGCATCTTTACCAATATGTCGCACGACCACCTTGATTACCACGGTACTTTCAAGGCCTATATCGATGCGAAGAAAAAGTTCTTTGACACATTGCCTGAAGGTGCATTTGCTTTGGTAAATGCAGACGACAAACGAGGGCAGGTAATGCTACAAAACACAGCAGCCACCGCATCCACCTACAGCTTACAGCGCATGGCAGATTTCCGTTGCAAAATACTGGAAAACACGCCATTGGGCCTGCATGTAGAATTGGACGGGCAGGAACTGTTCGCTCGGCTGATCGGGCATTTCAATGCCTACAACTTACTGGCCGTTTATGGAACAGCCGTTCTGCTGGGCACAGCCAAAGCGGAGGTAGCTAGGGTATTGAGCGGGCTTCCTGGCCCTGAGGGGAGGGCTAGTTATGTACGCAGTTCCGACCAGCAACTAACCGCCGTAGTGGACTACGCACACACCCCGGATTCAGTTGAAAAAATTGCAGCTACCTTGCGGGAGATGCTTCCTCATGGGAAAAAGCTCATTACCGTTTTGGGCTGCGGAGGAGACCGTGATAGTGCAAAACGTCCACTCATGGCCAAAGCTGCCTGCGACAACAGCCACGACGTTATCCTTACTAGCGATAACCCTCGTTCGGAAGATCCCGAGGTCATTATCGACCAGATGATGACAGGGGTAGCTACCCAGCACCAATCCCGTGTGTTGCGCATTACGGATCGACGTGCCGCCATTCAAACGGCTTGCCGTTTGGCACAGCCCGGAGACATTATCCTCGTAGCTGGTAAAGGCCACGAGAAATACCAAGAAATCAAGGGAATCAAACACCCTTTCGACGACGTGGCCGTACTCCGAGAAATACTGCATTAACCTATAGCAAACAAAACGAAAAACATGCTTATACACCTGATAGAATGGCTTGATGCAACGGTGGGACTAGGATCCTGGACACGCCTGTTCGGTTACATTACATTCCGAGCTGGGGTGGCAGTTATCTTATCGCTCATCATATCCATGCTGTTCGGCGGGAAAATCATACGGCTGCTGCGTTCCCTCCAAGTGGGCGAAGAAGTGCGCGACCTAGGGCTTGATGGGCAAAAGGAAAAACAAGGCACCCCTACCATGGGCGGTATCATTATTGTGATGGCGATCTTAATTCCTTGTTGGCTGATGGCTCGTTTGGACAACATCTACATCGTGGTAATGTTGGTAGCAACAAGCTGGATGACGATAATCGGCTTTATCGACGATTACATCAAAGTTTTTCGCAAGAACAAAAAAGGGCTACACGGCAGGTTTAAAGTCATGGGGCAAGTGGGTTTGGGGCTTTTCATCGCCCTCACCATGATGCGAAATGAGCAGATCGTTGTCCGCTTGGATATGCACGAAGCAGAAAAAATCGGCTCCACCCAAACAGACATGGTAGGAGATACCATCAAGATAGTAGAAGCAGGACAATTGGCTACACTAAAGCCGATTACAAGACGAATCTGACCAACGTGCCATTTATGAAATCCAATCGGTTGGATTACGCACGTTTGTTGCCTCTTGCACCCCACTTAGCTTGGATCATCTTCGTACCCTTGGTCATTTTCATTGTTACGGCAGTATCAAACGCCGCCAACCTAACGGACGGCATCGATGGTCTAGCAACGGGTTATCGGGTATTATTGGCATCACTTTGGCAATTTTTGCCTATGTATCAGGAAACAGTATTGCAGCTAATTATCTCAATATATTGCATTTACCAGGAAGTGGAGAGTTAGTCATTTACGCCGCCTGTTTTTTAGGTGCTAGCCTAGGATTCCTGTGGTACAATGCCTATCCTGCCCAAGTATTCATGGGCGACACAGGCAGTTTAATGCTGGGTGGTGCCATCGCTTCCATGTCCATATTATTCGAAAGGAGCTACTCATCCCCATACTTTGTGGGATTTTCGTAGCGGAAAACCTTCCTCAGTTATGTTGCAAGTAGCTTGGTTTAAATACACAAAACGGAGGTACGAGAAGGCAGAAGGATACTCCTCATGTCGCCTTTGCACCACCACTACCAGAAAAAGGCATGTCGGAACCTAAAATTGTGACTCGGTTTTGGATTGTCGGCATCCTATTGGCGGTAGCTACCATACTCACCCTCAAGATAAGGTAAGCAGTTATGGAAACACAACCCAACATTGTCATCTTGGGAGGAGGAGAAAGCGGCATCGGTGCTGCTTTATTGGCACAACAAAAAGGGGCAAAAGTGTTCCTTTCCGACCGTGGGCAGATTAGCCACAGCCAGCAGTTGGAACTTGAATTGGCGGATATTGAGTTTGAAACCGGGCAGCACTCTTGGGATCGCATCTTTCAGGCCGACGAGGTCATCAAAAGTCCAGGCATCCCCGATACAGTACCCCTCATTCAGCAGTTGCGCGATCAGGATATTCCTGTGATAGGTGAGATTGAGTACGCTTCCCGGTTTACCGATGCTGTACTGATAGCGATTACGGGTAGCAATGGTAAAACTACCACTGCGTACCTCACGCACCATCTATTGCAAAGTGCTGGAATTCAGTCGGAATTGGTTGGCAACGTAGGGGTGAGTTTTGCCAGAAGCATTGCGGAAGGCCATACACCTCAGGTTTTTGTCATTGAAATCAGCAGTTTTCAGTTGGATAGTATTCGGCATTTTCGCCCCCGACTGGCTGCCATTCTCAATATTACACCCGACCACTTGGATCGATATAACTATGAAATGGATGGCTATATTGATTCCAAGTTTCGAGTGACCATGAACCAACAAGCTGGCGACGGCCTGTGGTTTATGGTAGAAAATGAAGCTACGCAAACTGGCTTGTCACGCACAAAGGTGGTGGCAGATTTACATCCAGTGAGTTTGAGCCTCTTATCAGGACATGGGTTTTACCTTGGCGATGCATACATCAACTTGGAAAACACCCAACTGAAAGGCAAGCACAACGCACTGAACGCTTTATTTGCTGCCGGCATGGCACAGGCAATGGGTGCAACAGTAGCGCAGATACAGGAAGCCCTCCATACCTTCCAACCTGTGCCACACCGCTTGGAGCCGGTAGGGGAACGCAACGGCGTGACCTTTATCAACGACAGCAAAGCTACCAATGTCGATGCAGTGTCCTATGCTTTAGATGCAATGAATAAAGACATCGTTTGGATAGCTGGCGGCACCGACAAAGGCAATGATTACGCTCCCCTGTTTGCGCAGGTAGCGGCCAAAGTCAAAGCGTTGGTTTGCTTAGGTGCCGACAACACCAAGCTCATCGACGTTTTTAGTGGCAAAATTGACATTATCAAAGAGGCGAAAAGTGCGCGTGAAGCCGTACACTTAGCCGCCGAAATAGCCAAGCCCGGCCAGGTAGTTTTACTATCGCCTGCTTGTGCAAGTTTCGACCTCTTTAAAAACTATATCGACCGTGGCGATCAATTTAGAGCTGCGGTAAAACAATGGATCAGTGGTGAAGAAGGATAAGGGACGGGAAAAAAATAAGTGATCCCATTTTTGGCTTGGCTTTATGCACTAAGCGTAGGAATACTTGCACAAAGCGTGTGCATAAAGACAAGCCTTCAGGAAAAATGGGATCAGTTATTTCCGTCAAATTACTAAGTAACTATCCCATTTACCCATAAAACTTGATTAACATGAGTATGTCCGCGAGATTAGCAGCAGAATTACGGGGCGACCGGGTGGTTTGGGCCATCCTCATCCTGCTGGGGCTATTCTCCATTTTGGCGGTTTACAGTGCAACAGGCACCTTGGCTTACCGAGAACGAGGTGGTAATACGGAGTCCTACCTATTCAAGCATACGATTATCTTGATAGCTGGCTTGGTAATAACCTACTTTGCCCACTTGGTGCACTACAAACGCTATATGAACTGGGCGCCCATACTCCTGCCCATCGCTGGCATCCTCCTGTTTTACACCCTATTTATGGGGGCGGAAATCAATGAGGCAAGGCGATGGATTGTGTTGCCGATTATCGGTATCAGCTTCCAAACTTCCGATTTTGCTAAATTGGCATTGATCCTGTTTGTTGCTAAAGCGATTACCAGTAAGCAGGAATACATCAAGGATTTCAAAAGTGCTTTCCTTCCCATCATCGTACCTATCGTCATCATCTGCGGGTTGATTGCCCCGGCTGACTTGTCAACGGCAGTCATCCTTTTTATCACCAGCTTTTTAATGATGTTTGTAGGCCGGGTGGATTTGAAATATTTAGGATTACTACTCCTATCTGGGGCATTTATGTTTGCCTTTTTGATCCTATTGGGGCGTTCATTCCCCGATTATGTGCGGGTAACAACCTGGGAAAATCGGATTCAAGAGTTTTACGCTCCCAGCCCAGATGGCGATGATACTTACCAAATTGACCAAGCAAAAATCGCTATTGCCAATGGTGGATGGATAGGAAAAGGCCCTGGCAACAGCACCCAGCGCAATTACCTGCCCTACGCTCATGCCGACTTTATCTACGCCATTATATGCGAGGAGTATGGTTTGATCGGTGGTGGGGCTTTGATTGTCTTGTACCTACTACTGTTTTTTCGCATTACCCGTTTGGTAACCAAAAGTTCCAAGGCATTTGGCGCTATGGTATCCTTGGGGCTGAGCTTGCTAATAGTGATTCAGGCTTTTTTCCATATTGGTATTAACGTAAACGTATTGCCTGTAACGGGGCTTACTTTGCCAATGATCAGTATGGGCGGTACGTCGATTTTGTTCACCTGTATTGCTTTTGGGATTATCCTGAGTGCTAGCAAATACATAGAATCGGTAGCAGAATGAGAAACGATAGCCAAACATTGCGGGTTATTTTCAGTGGCGGCGGCACAGGCGGGCATATTTTTCCTGCCATTGCTATTGCCGACCAGCTAAAGGCACTTGTGCCTGATGCAGACATCCGCTTTGTAGGGGCCAAAGGACGTATGGAGATGGAGCGAGTACCCAAAGCTGGCTATCCCATCGAAGGGCTGTGGATCAGTGGCATACAACGCAAGTTGACATTTGATAATCTGCTATTTCCCATCAAATTGGTAAGTAGCCTATGGAATGCTCGCCGCATCTTGCGTCGGGTGCGCCCACATGTGGTGGTGGGCACCGGAGGGTACGCCAGCGGGCCATTGCTTAGGCAGGCGGCAGCGATGGGCATACCCACACTGATACAAGAACAAAACGCTTATGCAGGGCTGACCAATAAATGGTTGGCGGCTTTGGCCAACCGCATTTGCGTAGCTTATCCGGGGATGGAGCGATACTTCCCAGCCGAAAAGCTGTTGGAAGCGGGCAACCCCGTTAGGGAGGCCTGCTCTCCCTACCCTTGATAAAGTAGCGGGCTGTACCCATTACGGGTTCGATGCCCAACGCCCTGTCATCCTGTTGACGGGTGGGAGCTTAGGAGCAGCTACCCTAAACAAAGCAGTAGCCGCAGCAAAAGCACTGTTGGCGCAGCGGCAGGATGCGCAACTGCTGTGGCAGTGTGGCAAACTATACGAGTCGGCCTATCAAGAGAGCGAGGTGGCAGCTTTGCCCAATGTCAAGCTACTGCCTTTCTTAGACCGCATGGATTTGGCGTACGCCGCCGCCGATGTAGTCATCAGTCGTGCAGGTGCACTGACCATTGCAGAAATTTGCCTATTGGGAAAACCGGCGGTATTAGTACCCTCGCCCAATGTGGCAGAAGACCACCAAACGAAAATGCGCAGGCACTTTTCGCCCAAAATGCCGCAGTCGTCGTCAAGGACAACGAAGCTACCGGGCAGATGATTGAGCAGGCATTAGCATTATTGGACAACCCGCCTGCGCGGAAAACATTGGCTCAAAATGCTCGCCAGATGGCCTATCCCGGAGCGGCTGAAAAAATTGCTCGGGAAGTTGTAATGTTAGCAAATTGGAAGACGATTTCATAATATGCAGTTAAACCAGATACATAACATCTACTTCATCGGCATCGGTGGCATCGGCATGAGTGCCTTAGCTCGGTATTTCAACGGGCGGGGTGTGCAAGTGGCTGGATACGACCGTACCCTACCCACTTACTGAAGCGTTGGAAAACGAAGGTATCCAAGTGCGGTATGCAGAAGAAGTAGCAACACTACCTCAAACGGTAGATCTGGTAGTATATACCCCTGCGGTGCCGGCCACACATAAGGAATTAGTATGGTTCAGGGCGCAAGGTGTGCCTGTGTATAAACGCAGTCAAGTGCTGGGTATCATCAGCGAAGGAATGAGGACGGTGGCGGTTGCTGGCACCCACGGCAAAACAACCACTTCCACCCTCACGACTCACTTGCTTCGCAGTGGAGGAGTAGATTGCAATGCCTTCCTTGGTGGCGTTTCTCGAAATTTTGCCTCCAACTTTGTAGAAGGTACTAGCGAATGGGTTGTAGTAGAAGCCGACGAATTCGACCGTTCGTTCCTGACCCTACACCCTGAGATTGCCACCATCCTATCGATGGATGCCGACCATTTAGATATTTACGGCGACAAGGAAACCATGCTTCAAACAGGTTTCTTGGCTTTCGCCCAACAGATAAAACCAGGTGGACTATTAATCGTGCGCCAAGGTTTGGAACAACACTTCGCTCAACATCCTCGCTTGCTGACTTTCGGCATTGAGGAAGGCGATGTGCAGGCTACTCAAATACGAGTAGCGCAAGGTTACTTTGTTTTCGATTACACCGGGCCGAAAGCAGCTATCAAAGGATTGCAGCACCCCCACCCCGGACGACACAACATTGAAAATGCCTTAGCAGCCATCACCGTGGCATTAGAATTAGGGGCTACACCCGAGCAGGTTCGGCAGGGATTGCTGGATTTTCGCGGCATTGGTCGCCGATTTGAATTCCATATCCGCAGGGAGGATTTGGTATATCGATGACTATGCCCACCACCCTACAGAACTGAAAGCAGCCATTGCTGCCGCTAAAAAACTGTACCCCGGCAAACGGATTAGCGGAATATTCCAACCGCATTTATTTTCGCGGACGAGGGATTTTGCGGACGGTTTTGCCGAAGCTTTGGATATGTTGGACGATTGCCTGTTGATGGACATTTACCCAGCACGAGGCTACCCATGCCGGGCGTAACCTCGGGTATGATTGCCGGAATGATGCGGAACGCACCCAAGTTAGTCAATATGCAGGAAGTGTTGCCAACAATAGCAGCACTCAACCCGCAAGTGTTATTGACCTTAGGTGCGGGGGATATCGATACGTTGGTAAGCCCTATCAAGGCACTATTGTTGAGACTAAACCCTTCAGACCATGGCTAGTTACACCCAACAATATGCCCGCAACCTGCGGTATGCCGTTTGGGGAGGAATTTTCCTCATTGGCTTCACCATCATGGTCAATGCAATGCAACGCCGTAAGGAGACCTTGGTGAGCGGTATTATAGTTGATATAACGCCTATAGAAAACGGTAGTTTCTTGATTGATGAATCGGATATACCTGCTTTATTGGAAGAGCGTTTTGCGCAACCGTTGGAGAGTCTGCCTGTGGGGAAAGTCAATGTGGAGCGTTTGGAGCGGGTGCTGGAAGAAGACCCTTTCGTAAAACAGGCAGAAGCTTGGGTGGATGCCCAAAGCCGGGTACACATTGCCATTGAGCAAAGGATGCCACTGCTAAGGGTGATTGACAACAATGGTTTGAATTATTATTTGGACAAAGAAGGCAGCAATATGCCTCCTAGTCGGCACTTTGCCGCAAGGGTACGCGTTGCCACAGGCAATCTGCCACCGTGGGAAGAGCGATTCCTGCGGGATACCGGCAGCGTGCTGACACACGTATATAGACTCAATGAGCTGCTTATGGCAGATGAGTTTTTAGATGCCTTGATTGAACAAATCTATGTCAATAAAAGGGGGGAGTTGATACTCAGTCCTAAAATTGGCAAACAGACGATACAGTTTGGTCGCTATCAGGATGCGGAAGCCAAATTGGAACGACTGAAGACTTTTTACCGCGAAGGCTTGCCCTACAAAGGATGGAAAGCCTACCGCTCATTTGACCTGCGCTACAATGGGCAGGTAGTATGTGTAAAACGATAACTTACTGATTCATAAAAAACGGAATGCAATGGAAGAACAGAAAGTAAACACCCCACATGATGCCATCGTCGCAGTGGACATTGGCACCACCAAGGTTTGCGCCGTCATTGGCAGGCGCAATGAACACGGTAAATTGGAAATCTTAGGTTTCGGAAAAGTAGCCAGCGAAGGCGTACTCAGAGGCGTGGTTTCCAATATTGAGAAAACCGTCAACGCCATCAAGGAGGCCATCAGTATTGCGGAACGCCAAGCAGGTATGACCTGTAAAGAGGTACACGTAGGTATTGCCGGGCAGCACATCAAGAGCCTGCAACACAGGGGCATGCTCATGCGCGACAACGACCACACGGAAATCAGCCGCCGAGACATTGACCGCCTCATCAGCGACATGTACAAGTTAGTATTGCCGCCTGGTGATAAAATCTTGCACGTGATTCCTCAGGAATACACCATCGACAGCGAGCAGGGCATTACCGACCCTATTGGTATGTCTGGCATTCGCTTGGAGGCTAATTTCCACATCATCACAGGCCAGATAACGGCTTCCAACAATATACACCGTTGTGTGGAACGCTCTGGCATGCGCGTCAATAATCTGACGTTGGAACCTATTGCCAGTGCCGCTGCGGTGTTGAGCGAAGAGGAAAAAGAAGCGGGTATCGCTTTGGTGGATATTGGTGGAGGCACTACCGACATCACCATCTTCAAAGATGGCATCATTCGCCATACGGCTGTGATTCCCTTTGGTGGCAATGTAGTGACGAACGACATCAAGGACGGTTGCAACGTCATGGCGCACCATGCGGAGAAGCTGAAAGTCAACTATGGTGCTGCTATGGCACAAGAAGTATTTGACAACCGCATCATCGCCATACCGGGTCTTCGCGGCCGCGACCCTAAGGAAATTTCAGAAAAAAACCTAGCGCGTATCATACAAGCGCGCATGGAAGAAATACTCGATGCGGTAGTGTGGGAAATCCGCCGTTCTGGCTACGAGCGCAAACTCATAGGAGGTATCGTAGTAACAGGAGGAGGAGCACTGCTTCGTCATATCGACAAATTGGTAGAATGGCACACGGGGCATAGCTGTCGCGTTGGCGTACCCGTAGAACAGTTGGCGCACGGGTATCACCAAAACTTGGGAAGCCCCATTTATGCTACCTCCGTTGGTCTTTTGCTGAAAGGTTTTGAAGACATCGATGCCGGAAAGATACCAGCTCCCAGCCGGGCTACGGCACCCACACCAGAAGCTCAAACACTGGAAACCGCCGGTGTGGAAGCTGAAGACGCTGCCGGAGGCAACTGGTTGGAGTCCATCTTCCGCAAGACAAAGGAATGGTTTGAAACCGAACCGGATACGGAGTTCTAACCTTTAACCATATTAAATAATGAGCTGTAGCAAGTTGAAACAAACTTACTGAATTACCAAAGGCTACGGTTGCAAAAACAGCGATTATGATTTTTGATTTGCCAAAGGGCGAAAGCCCCATCATAAAAGTAATAGGCGTAGGTGGCGGCGGCAGCAACGCTGTCAACCACATGTTCCGCCAAGGTATTGTAGGCGTGGATTTTGCTATCTCCAATACCGATAACCAAGCTATGGAGCAAAGCCCCGTGCCAGTAAAAATCCAACTGGGACCGCACCTCACCGAAGGGCGCGGGGCAGGCTCCAAGCCTACTGTGGGCAAATTGGCCTGCGAAGAATCTATTGAGGAGGTCAAGCGATATTTGGGCAACAACTGTAAAATGTTGTTTGTCACAGCAGGCATGGGTGGTGGCACAGGTACAGGTGCCGCCCCTATCATCGCACGCACTGCCCGCGAAATGAACATTCTCACGGTAGGTATCGTCACGCTACCTTTCACTTTTGAAGGCCGCCGCCGTACCTTGCAGGGTATGGAAGGCTTGTCGGAACTCAAAGCCAATGTGGATACGCTGATTGTCATCTCCAACGACAAACTGCGCCAGATTCACGGCAACTTGGGGTTATCAGATGCCTTCAGCCAGGCCGACAATATCCTCACCACTGCCGCCAAAGGCATTGCCGAAATCATCACCGTTCCCGGTTATGTGAACGTGGATTTTGAGGACGTGAACACGGTCATGCGTGAAAGTGGTGTAGCTATCATGGGTACGGCTATGGCCGAAGGCGACGACCGCGCCCGTATGGCGGTGGATCAAGCCTTGCACTCTCCACTTTTGGAAGATAACGACATCCGTGGTGCAAAGCACATCCTGCTGAACATCACCAGCGGCACCCGCGAGGTAACGATGGACGAAATTTTCGAAATCACCGAGTTCGTGCAGGAAGAAGCGGGCTACGGTACCGACCTCATCTGGGGTAACTGCTTCGACGAAACCTTGGGCGACAAAATCAGCGTAACCGTCATTGCGACGGGGTTTGAAAATAAACGCAAGCGTGTAGAAGAAGCTCAACCCGACCGCGTGGTGGTAAACTTGGACGACGACCGCCCAGCTACCCACCCGACAGTAGAGCCGAAGGGAGAGCATAACCAGCCCAACAACCTATCTAACATAGGTTTCGAGGCCGACAAGCAAGCCGGAGGTGCTACCTTTGAGTTCGACGACATACAGGAAACCGTTTCTAAATACCAGAAACGCCAGTATGCCTTTGAAGAACCTACGCCTGCTTACCGCGATCCCGCAGAAGAAGCCGCCGAACAGCAACGAGCCAAGGAGGCGGAAGAACGCCGTCGGGAACGCCTGCGCAGCCAGGTCACAAAACTCAACAACCCTCAGACTATCAATGAGTTGGAAAATGAACCCGCTTACATCCGTAGAGGTGTCATCTTGGACAACGTACCCAAATCGGGCGAACAACAACTATCCAGATGGACGATAGGCGACGAGGAAGAGCCGGAAATGCGGCGCGGTAATTCTTACCTACACGATCAAGTAGATTGATTCCGTACCATTATCAGTAAGTTATCACAATGGGGTGCTTGCGAAAGCAAGCTCCCCTACCCGACCTATACGCTCCCTGTGTAGAGCGTATATACGATTGCTTCCGTTTAAGCAACTTAGCTTTGGCAAAGCGTCCGGCCACACGGCTTGGACGCTTTCTTTTTTTGGTTCTTTTACAAATCTAGTGGTCGTACTGGGCTAGCGATCTCGGCAAAAGGCCGAGACAAGTTGTGCAGCAGTGGCAGCTTTTAGCTGACAGACCCGGGTTTGCCGGGGCCGATCTAGGCTCAGCCTAGAGAGCTGCGAAACGTCATCGGCATAGCCGAGATACAATAGCGACCCGAAGGGTAGCCTCCGCTATAAAAAACAAAGAACCTTATTTTTATTATATGCCTAAATTTCCGTGATTAACGCTATCTTTATAACAACCTTACCATGCTAAACACTCGTTCCTCATGATCTGGGACATCCACATAAGGGCTTTCAAGGCTTTCCTGAAATTGGAAAGAGCTTTGTCTGAACACAGCATCGCAGCTTATGAGCGTGACGTGCGTAAATTGGTGGCCTACTTCCAAATACACGGTATCGACACCCCTCCCAGAGCGGTAACACGGCAGCAATTGGAGGATTTTTTGGTTTGGATCAACGGGCTGGGACTTGAGATGCGCTCTCAAGCCAGATTACTATCTGGCCTCAAGACTTTTTATCGGTATCTACACACAGAGCAGCCCTTAGCCAATGACCCAACGGAACTCATTGAAGGCCCCAAGTTGGGTCGCCACCTACCGGAAGTTCTTACGTTTGAAGAAATACAAGCCATGCTCAGCTCCATTGACTTGAGTACGGATCACGGTTTGCGCAACCGAGCCATGTTGGAAATACTATACGCCAGCGGACTGCGGGTTAGTGAACTCACCAACCTGCCGCTACAAAATGTATATTGGGAAATGGGATTCCTGCGCATCATCGGTAAGGGCAACAAAGAACGATTAGTACCCATAGGGGAAGAAGCCTTGAAGCACCTGAAGTTTTATATTGAAGGCGTGCGTAGGCATCTTTCCAACATACAACCCGATGCCCGCCATTTGGTATTTCTCAACCGACGAGGAGGTGCCCTCAGCCGGGTTTTCGTGTTTATGATCGTCAAAGAATGTGCCCGTGCAGCCGGCATCACCAAGAATGTCAGTCCGCATACCTTCCGTCATTCCTTCGCCACCCACCTTATTGAGGGAGGTGCCGACCTGCGTGCCGTGCAAGATATGCTAGGCCACGAATCCATCCTCACAACGGAAATTTATACCCACTTGGATGCCGACTTCCTGCGCGAAACTATCTTGCAATTCCATCCGAGAGGTGGAAAAAGAGAATGACCATCCGTTACCTGTTATAGCAATCTTCTATTACTGCCCAATCTGTTGAAATAAAGAGAGGGTGGATTATGAATAGTTACAAAAAAACACAGACGACAAATGAAAACTAATTTTGCAAGGACATTTTGACTACAAAAATGCTAACTTTAGTCTGTGGCACAGGTTGCATACTATAAGTAGCTTTGCCTCATTGTAATTTACTCAATGGAGAGCAGAGAAGTTTTAATAAAATTCGGACAGCGTGTTAGACAGTTGAGAAAAGAAAAAAATCTTTCACAAGAAGAACTTTCTTTTAAAGCTGATCTTCACAGAACGTATATCGGAATGATAGAACGTGCTGAAAAGAACATAACTCTTGTAAACATTGAGAAAATTGCGAAAGCACTTAATGTTGATATAAAAGAGTTATTTAATGGCTAAAAAGAGAATACCAAGCTTACCAAAGCTTTTGAAAAGTAAAATCTATAAAACTGGACAAACTAGAGGTGCTGATGATGATGTAATTTTTCAAAATAGAGTTAATAGAAATAGTACTGTTTTAATTCCTTATGACTATTTCCATTTAGCAAACGTAGCTCCAGATAATGACGGAGATTTTGAAAATGGTTTTATCGTATTAATCAATCCAACGTATTACTTTACAAATCCGAAGATAAATTCTGAGTTAAAGTCTAAAAAATTAAAATTAGGTACAAATACACTTCTCTTTTATGAAACAAGACAAGAATGGAAAGAATTCAACCCAATTACAAAAAAACTAAAACATGCTACTAGCAGAACTAACCCACTTGGTGGAGAATTTGTAGCTAGAGTACCATCAACAATATCAGCAAATGATGAAAAAATAACAATAGGATTCAATACAAGCGGTCTAAAAGGAGCTGGTATAAGGGTTTACGAATATGCTAGTTCGAGAACCATTAAAGACTGTAAATTACAATTAGAGTATTTATTTTGGCATTGTTTTGATTCAATAGAAGTGGCAATTGAAGCGGGAATGACAGAGGAAGAAATACAAGAGCGAAAAAAACACATTAATCTGAGTTGCCAAGGGCGAAATCTATCTGACAAAAATCATCTTAAAGAAAATAGAGTGATTGACTCAGATGGACACACCGTATGTCCTCTCTGTTTAGAAAAGTTAAAAGGCCTTGGTTTTTTAAGTAGGTTAGCACAGGCAGAAGGCAGAATTGTTCCTGATTTAACCGTGACTGAAATTAATTTGTTCCATATAAAAGAGTTGCGAACAGGAGAATTTAATCACAAACCCTATAACCTAGGATGGGGTCACCACCATTGTAATGTGGTATGTAAAGATTCGGGAATAATCGAAACTTTAAAATGGATGAAGGTTGTTGTTGACAAGAATTTGAGCGAAGGAATAAAACTTTAATCAAACAAACTACTTTGCTCCTTAATTAATTTATGTCTTGTCGCTTTCATCAAAACATTTTTAGTTCCATTTACTGTTTTTGGAACAGTTGTGTAATTCTCTAATCTATTCACTATAGTATTAAACCATTCATCTTCTAATTCGATAGAAATTGAATAGCGATTAAGGTTTAATGCTGCAATTGAAGTACTTCCAGACCCTCCAAAACAATCCAAAATAATATCATCCTCAAATGTTGTAGCATTTATACAATGCTCTAACATTTCAAGTGGTTTTTCAGCTGGATGCTTTCCGTTGTAGGGGCGAACTGAATTAAAATCCCAAACATCAGTAAATTGAATATCAGCATTTACCTCAAATTTTCTTACCACATCTTCGTAATCAGGCATTGAGTCAAT
Organism: Saprospiraceae bacterium; assembly: GCA_041392765.1. Lineage (GTDB taxonomy): Bacteria > Bacteroidota > Bacteroidia > Chitinophagales > Saprospiraceae > Lewinella. Next base: position 7,621 of record JAWKLL010000007.1, on the reverse strand, counting down.
TTTATCTGACATTAAAAGTGCATTACAAATCTTTTCATATTGTTCTCTGCTTGGAATATTACGCCCAGTTTCCCAATTTGACACAGCTCCACCGTGATTAACTTTGCCGTATGCTCCTACTAATTCTGTTAATTTATGACCTGAAATTCCAGCAATTGTTCTTTTTTACGTAAAAAATTACCAAACCAAGACCTTTTTAAATTCCCATCAGTTGCAGGTTCAGCAAACAAAATTCTTTCTGAATGTGGATACCATTGTCTTAATGCTTCTTTTTTCATTTTACCTTTCCATCCATCAAATCCAGGGTCATTTGGTTTTGTCCAAACAATATGTGAAAGGACATTAAAATATGAATACATACAGACTTCTAATTTTGCAGCCATAGCAGAAGAACAGTACATAAAAATTGAACCGTTGGGCTTTAGAAGCCTTTTCCATTCAATAAAATATTGCTTCATCCATTCAATAAAATCTTCATCAGTTTTAAAAGATTTGTCATTAGCAATATTATCTTTTTTTGTACTGTGATAAGGTGGGTCTGTTAAAATCAGAGAAATTGAAGCATCAGGAATCAAACGAATCTTTTCTAATGAATCACCTTTGACAACAAAAGACCTATCAACAGAGAAAACATCTTCGTTTGAAAAATTCTCTAGAATTGAATTATAAAGCTGTTTTCGTGATGTTTTATGAATCATTTAATCGCTAATTATAGTATGCAAATTTAAAGACAATATTTAACTCAACAAAATTAATTCTTTTATTTTTAATAAAATATTGGACTTCGACCAAAAAGAAGTACGTGTAGTAACATCACCTATATGCAAGTAGAGGTTTCGTGCTTCGTATGACAGTTTTTCGTAAATTTGAAGTTCAGTTCTTCGTTATAAGTTCAGTGGTAAAAATCCCCGCCTGCGTATAGCCAGCGCACGCTATCGGGGCAGCCAATTGAGGTAATTTTAGACATACTCTTATAATAAAATTTGTGCTTACCCCCATCAAGAGCGTAAGCACAAAAAAGAAACCTGAGGTAGTACCCATCAAACCGACTCCGGCTGTGGGGCCACCAGTTCCGTTCCTGTTGTATTATCACCCACTCCCGACCAGGCTTCAGGGGAAGCCAGTTGATCCGTAGTGACGGGACGAGGGCCAATTAGTTTTTCTAAATCACTTTTGTGCAGCACTTCTTTGTCTAATAGTTCATGTGCTAACAGTTCCAATTTCTCACGGTGCGTTACCAACAAACCCTGCGCTCGCTGGTATTGCTCCTCCAACAAAGTACGCACTTCATCATCGATTAAGGTAGCAGTGTCGTCACTGTAAGGGCGCTGATAAGTATCCCGCGACATGCCATAGAAACTCACTTGACCCACCTTATCATTCATACCATAGATGGTAATCATATCGTAAGCCATCTTCGTAACGCGATCCAAGTCATTCTGTGCGCCCGTGCTGATTTTGCCAAACACCACGTTTTCGGCAGCACGGCCCCCAAACGTCATACACATTTGATCCAGCAACTGCTCGGTACGGGTGATGTAGTGCTCTTTAGGCAAATACTGGGCATACCCCAATGCTGCCACCCCGCGTGGCACGATGGTCACTTTTACCAATGGCATGGCGTGTTCCAAGTACCAACCGCACAAGGCGTGGCCTGCTTCGTGATACGCAATGATTTTTTTCTCCTCGGGTGGAATGAGCTTGTTTTTCTTTTCCAAACCACCAATTACCTTATCCAAAGCATAGTTGAAGTCGTCCAACTCCACGGCTTGCTTCTCGCGTCTCGCTGCAATAAGGGCCGCTTCATTACAAACATTGGCAATCTCAGCACCTGCAAAACCGGGGGTCATCTCTGCCAATACCGCTGCCTCTACATCAGGAGAAATTTTGATGGACTTAAGGTGCACTTTGAAGATAGCCTCCCGCCCCTTAATATCTGGGCGGTCTATACCAATCTGGCGGTCGAAACGCCCGGGGCGCATCAACGCAGAGTCCAACACATCCGGGCGGTTGGTTGCGGCCATCAGGATCACGCCTTTGTCGGTACTGAAACCATCCATTTCCACCAACAACTGATTGAGGGTGTTCTCCCGCTCGTCATTCCCGCCTTGGATACCGCCCCGTCCGCGAGCGCGGCCAATGGCATCAATTTCATCGATGAAGACGATACAAGGTGCTTTTTCCCGCGCTTGCTTGAACAAATCACGTACGCGAGATGCGCCCACCCCTACAAACATCTCCACGAAATCAGAACCAGAAATAGAAAAGAAAGGTACGCCCGCCTCGCCGGCTACTGCTTTTGCTAACAAGGTCTTACCCGTTCCTGGAGGGCCTACCAGCAGTACGCCTTTAGGAATCTTACCCCCTAAAGAGGTATATTTCTTAGGATTTTTCAGAAAATCCACAATTTCCATAACCTCTTCCTTGGCCTCATCCAAGCCAGCCACATCCGCAAAGGTGATATTTACTTTGCTGTTTTGGTCAAACAATGTAGCCCTAGACTTGCCAATATTGAAAATTTGAGACCCCGGCCCAGCAGCACCACCGCCTACGCGACGCATGATAAATATCCAGATGGCTACCAACACCACTACGGGCAACAACCACGAAATAAGGTTACCGATAATGTCAGGGCTGGTATCAAACTCCGGCCGTATCCACGATTCCCGAGCTATTTCCTGCGATTCCTGAATGTCCTTGAGTTCCGCACTGAACTGGTCAATAGAACCAATTTCCATACGGTAATGATAACGGCCTTTACTGAAGCTGCCTTGGGAAGCATCTTTATACTGATCCTCTCCGAGTTTGCCTTCTTTGATGTAAATATGCGCTTGCCGAACATTACTCATCACGACAATCCGCTCAACAGCCTGATCGGCAATCATCTCCTCCAATCGGTCGAAAGTGATAGGTTCACGGCTACCTTCAGACATAGTGTAGAAGTTAAGCCCTAGTAAGAACAACGCTATGATCGCGTATATCCAATACGAGCTGAACTTTGGTCCACCTTCGGAAGGATTTTCTTTGTTTTCATTCTCCATTACTGGCAACGTATTTTTGCGATAGCTTTTTCCTAAAAAATAGTACGGCTGCCTCCTTGTATCCTATTGGCCAAGGATATGTAGTAGCCGGTTTGTGTTATTAACGCATGAACAGACAAATCGTTAAGCAGTTTCGACAAAAAGCCCGATTCTACCTATCAAAGTGTTTCGTATTCCGTAAATTTGGCGTCCCCCCACAAGTCTTCTAACTCGTAAAATGACCGCATCTCACGGTAAAAAACGTGTACTACCGTGTTGAAATAGTCTAAACATACCCAAGTAGCCGCACCCGTTCCCTCAATGTGGTTGGGGAAAGCATCCAACTCATTCCTCAATCGTTTGTGGATGTTTTCGGAAATAGCCCTGACCTGGGTATTGGAATCGCCTTCACAGATGATGAAGTAATCAGTGGGAGCATCTTCAATGTGGCGCAAGTCCAGTTTCACGATGTGTTTACCCTTGATATCCTGAATGGCATCAATCACTACTTCATTCAGGGATTCCTGTGTCCAAACAGGAGATGATAATCCAATGGCTTGACTCAAATTCTATCGGTTTAAACTTATAAGGGACGGAAAAAAATAAGTGATCCATTTTTGGCTTTTTATGCACTAAGCGTAGGAATACTTGCACAAGCGTGTGTATAAAGACAAGCTGAAAAATGGGATCCAGTTATTCGTCAAATTACTAAACATGAGACGATTTCGCCTCACGAGGCATCTGTCGTAACACGCTACAAATTTAGGCATTTTTACAGCGAAATAACTGTTTTCGTACAAAAAACGGCGCGAGTTGATATAAAGTTTCCGCAATGATGCCGAAAAGTGCATCTTTGAGCCTCAAAATATCCCCACTTTGCGTCTTGCCACCTTGTTTATCGGACACCCGCTGCACTATGAAGAAGTGCTGGACTCTTCCCACCTACACCTGTTGGAAAAACAGGCGCTTCACCCCCTTTCTGAAGGCATGGTGGTGCAAGCTGGCTACCAAACAGCCGGGAGGGGGCAGGCAGGCAGGTATTGGTGGGCCAGCCCTGGCATGAACCTGTTGCTCAGTGTCGTGTTGTATCCTCGTTGGGTGGAAGCACAGCACGCATTTGCCCTGTCGCAAGCAGTTTCTTTAGCGGTTGCTGATGTAGTTACTACCCTTTCCGGAAAACAGGCATGGGTAAAATGGCCCAACGACGTGTATGTGAACAATCGCAAAATCGCGGGTATATTAATCCATAACCACCTACGAGGTTCGCAATTGGAATGGAGCGTAGCCAGCATAGGGTTGAATGTCAACGAAGATGATTTTCCCGATGACCTAACGAATAAGGCCATTTCCCTGCGGCAACTAACCAGCACCGACCACTCCATTGAGGCTGTCACAAACCAATTGCTCCTAACGTTGGAACAACGCTACCTGCAACTCAAAGCCGATACCCGACAAGTGGCGCGCGAGTGGTTGCAACGCTTGTACCAGTATCAAGAATGGCACGATTACCAACGCCTACCAAGCGGGGAAACCTTCCACGGTATGATCGTTGGTGTGCGGCCTAATGGCCAATTAGCCGTGCAACACACCGATAATACGGTGTCTTACTTCAATTTTAAAACCATTTCTTTCCAACCCGGATATGATGCTTAAAATAGCGACTTTAGCCATAGGCGATGAACTCCTCATCGGACAGGATTGACACCAACTCGGCATTCATGGGCAAGGCACTCAGCCTGCATGGCATGGAAATTTTCCGCAAAGTCAGCGTAGGCGATTCCTTAACGGAAATCACTACCGCCCTGCGCCAGTTATTAGCCGATAGTGATGTGGTACTGGTGACGGGTGGCCTAGGCCCTACCCGCGATGATGTAACCAAAAAAGCATTGTGCGAATACTTCGGAACAGGTATGACCTTCAGCGAAGATACTTGGCATCGCCTGGAGCGTTTCTTCAACCACATAGGCCGCAGCACCACAGAAGCGCACCGCGAGCAGTGCTTTATGCCTGCCAATGCCCTGCTACTTACCAATAAAATGGGTACAGCACCAGGTATGTGGATGGAGGAAGCGGGCAAAATCGTTATCTCCATGCCAGGGGTGCCTTACGAAATGGAGTACCTGATGACGGAAGAAGTAATACCCCGATTGGAAAAAAAATTCCAATTACCCACCATCCTGCACCGCACCTTGCTCACCGCAGGAGAAGGGGAATCCCGTTTAGCGGTACAAATCGAGGACATCGAAGACAGCCTACCTCCCCATCTAAAACTAGCCTACCTCCCCAGCTTAGGGCATGTGCGTTTGCGCCTTTCGGGGCGTAGTCACGACCGTGCACAATTAGAAAAGGAAATCACCTATTTTGGCGATGCCATCCGCGAACGGGTAGCACCTTTTATATATGGTGAGGGCGACAGTACCTTAGAAATCGAAGTAGGTAAGATGCTCCAAGCTCGTGGTTGGGTAGTAGCCACCGCCGAGAGCTGCACAGGAGGATACTTAGCACACCGCATCACCTCGGTGCCGGGGTCGTCTGGCTGGTTTCACGGCAGCATTATTGCCTACGACAACCGCATCAAAGAACAACTCCTCGGTGTCTCTCCTGAAACCCTTCGCACCCACGGGGCTGTAAGCGAAGCCACCGTGCGCGAAATGGTAGCAGGTGCCGTGCGCATCCTCGGTGTCGATGTAGCCGTTGCTACCAGCGGCATTGCCGGCCCCACGGGCGGTACAGAGGATAAACCCGTAGGCACCATTTGGTTGGCAGTAGGCAACGGGCAACGCACCATCACACAACTCGTCAAAGGCACCAAAAACAGGGAAAAAAATATAGAATTTGCCACCGCCCGCGCCTTAGCCTTACTCTGGAAATGGGGGCAGGAAGCCGGGGCGTAACCTTGATTTTTTCCGTCCCTTAACCAAAAACATCCACTTGACTGCGGAGTATATCCTCCATCGTTTCGCGCTTGCGCACCAAGTGTGCCTGCCCCTTGTGTACCAACACCTCTGCCGGACGATAGCGGCTATTGTAATTCGATGCCATAGAGTAGCAATAAGCCCCGGCGTTGTGCAAACAGATAACATCCCCTTCCCGCACTTCCGACAACTGCCGGTCCGATCCAAAGGTGTCCGTTTCACAAATATACCCTACCACCGAATAAATGCGCTGTTTCCCCTCGGGATTACTGAGGTTGGTAATATGGTGGTAAGCATCATACATCATAGGGCGAACCAAGTGGTTCAACCCCGAATCTACCCCAACGAAAGTAGTGGCAGGCGTGGTTTTTACGACATTACACCGCGTCAAGAAATAGCCCGCCTCACTCACCAAAAACTTACCAGGCTCAAACATCAGCGCCAAATCGCGCCCATATTCTTCACAAAAAGTATTGAACCGCCCACTCACTTGCATCCCCAAGTCTTCTATATCCGTAGCCACACCACCCGGTTTGTAGGGCACCTTGAAACCACTGCCAAAATCGATATAATCCAAATCAGGGAAATCCTTGGCCACATTCAACAATATCTCCGTGGCTTGCAAAAATGAAGCTGCATTCAAAATATCCGACCCCGTGTGCATGTGTATGCCCTCCACCTTGATGCGCAGCGCCTGCACCACCTTGTGCACGTGCGGCACTTGATGAATGGAAATACCAAACTTGGAATCGATATGACCCACTGAAATTTTCGTATTCCCACCCGCCATGATATGGGGATTGATACGGATACACACCGGTATCGCCGGAAACTCATGCCCAAATTGCTCCAAAATGGAGATATTGTCAATATTGATGCGTACCCCCAACTCCACTGCCTCCGCAATTTCTTCCATCGACACACAATTGGGCGTGTAAATCACATCTTGTGGCTGAAACCCCGCCCGCAGTGCCAGCGTTACTTCCTGCACCGACACCGCATCCACGCCACTACCCCACGATTGCATCAGCCGCATGATGCTCAGGTTTGTATTCGCCTTACAAGCATAGTTGATTCGCAACCGTTTCACAGAAAAAGCGTTTACCATACGGTCGTACTGGCGTTTTATCACTGCACTATCGTAAACGTACAGCGGGCAACCCCACGTCTGCACCAATTCCAAAGGATCCACACCCGAAGGCAGCAGGTAACGATTGTCGATCAAGTTCATATTGTAGTGTATAGATTCGTCTATGATGGGCCCCCTCGGCAAAGCCGAGGCCGGGTGCTTCGCGTAGCCACCCGCCGCCGTACCGGACGGCGTGTGTCTCATGCTGCGCCCCCTGGTCCAGCTACGCACCCCGCATGGAGGCGTATGTACGCAGCAAAACTACTGCTTTGAACCGTATTAATTCAAGTAAAGGTTCGCGAAAAGCCGATTTCCAAACTGTAACTATCCGTTATGCAACCAACAGGTGCCATACTACTTTTCGATGGGGTTTGTAACCTCTGCAATGGTTTTGTACAATTCATCCTCCTCCGCGATCCCGATGGATACTTTCAGTTCGCCAGCCTTCAATCTCGCACCGGCAAAGCACTATTAGCACAATATGACCTACAACCCGATGCGCTAGACACCGTAGTACTCATTGAAAACAACCGCGCCTATACCCACTCCGAAGTAGC
>JAWKLL010000069.1:0-7333 GCA_041392765.1 Saprospiraceae bacterium | reverse complement strand
GTAATGGGGAAGTAGGGTCGTTGTTGTCGCCTGCTGCCCCTGGTGTTTATGAAGTAACGGTCAGTGAACAACAAACGGGGTGCATATTAATATTAGAGGGGAGTATAGGAGTCAGCACTCCTCCTGTATTAAATGTTATTACATTACTACCGGGAGATGCCACCTCAGCGGGTAGTATCAGCGTAGTTCCTCCTTATCCTGCTGGATTAACATTTGCTTGGAGTACTGGGCAAGAAGGCCCTGTATTGGACGGTTTGACACCAGGAACTACTTATACATTAACAACTACAGATGAATCCGAATGTGACTTTAGCTTTGAGTATTATGTTCCTGATTGCGATAATGATAGATTTGTAATAGACTTTCTTTCTACCGTAATAAAGCCTCTTGACCACCCTGATGGGGGAGGTGTTGATTTAGTGGTCAGCAGTTCTCATGACGATCTTAGCTTCAGTTGGACGCAATTATATGGGAATTTCACAAGCGACCAGCAAAATCTCTCAGGAATTACTAGTCATGGGTATTACTTTGTAACTGTTACTGATAATTTATGCCATCGTACAATAGAAACGAGTTTTCAGATTTTGCAATCTTGTGGTGTTACAGTAGCTTTTTCAGAAGAGCAAGGTCAATGTAGTGATGATCCACTTGAACGGGCGTTTACTTTAGATCATGTATTCAGTAGAGATGTCTCTCCATATCTTCCTGAATGGGGGATAATTGAATGGGATATACCAGGACGGGAACTGTTTCGTCAAATAGAGAGTATGTCATATTACTACGGTACTGCTGTAGCTCCCACGCACCCCTCGTCGGCAACACAGTCTGGCTTCGACTCAGGTATCGCATCTTTGACATTTATTGATGAATTTGGATGCAGATCTTTGCCTTCATCTAGGTTATATTCACCAGAAAATAGTTTTCACATGATTACGTCAAACACCACACTTTCCGAAACGGTCAGTTCTCAATTAGAAGGCGTTTTTTCAAGAGTAGCCTACGAGTTTAGCGGAGTAGTTTCTTGCGGGTGGGTCTTCGAAAACGAGAGACAAAAGCCATCACCCGTTGTAGCGTATGAAAATGATTTTCGTAGAGCGCAGTTCTATGCAAACGGCTTTTCAGTGGGAGATAATGTTTGCCAAAGAGGAGGAACAATTAGAATTGACGGTTCTGTTGTCGATCACGGTACTATTTTCAACAACCCTCCAGACATTCCTTTTTTCGAGTACATTACCATTCCTCCCAATAACGAAGCTATCTACGTGAATGATCAAGAAGAGTTTGAAGGATGCATCTTTCCTCCTAGTTTGTTTGAATACCCAAACAGTTTCGTTGACCAACAGTATTTGACACAAAACTTTATTCCAATTTTTACACCTTTGGCTGGTACTGATGGGGATAACTCAGATTTTGACATCGAGATAACTTTTACTATCACTAACGAAGATATAATCTGCAATGATAGAAGGATTGAGGACTTAGAATCTAGCAGTCCTTCTGAGTGTCCCGTACAATTAGTGATTTGCGATGAACCAGGTAACTCTGACTACAATCAAGTAATAGGCGAAATCACTGGTGGAACGAGCGAATGTAAATGTGCAGCTAACTTAGAATTGTATGATTTGGACTATACCGATCCACATATTGAACTATTGTGGGTTACGTACTGCGATTTGGATAACTACCATATTCTATCTTCACAGATAATTGGCTTCACGACAGCAGAATATGATCACGTAGTCCAACTACCTTGGTGTGGAGCAAACGTGGAGTATGGCTTGTTAAATCCTGGGTTCCCTGGTGTAACTCCCGTGAACTGTTATCAGCCATTCGGAGGAATTGTTGCAGGAGGAGATCAAGCAATGGTGGCAAGTCGCCATGGACAAAGAGAGCAATACCAAATGGAGCGAGTGAATCCTAAATTACTCAATAATCCGTACCCCAATCCTAGTAGTGGGGTGATAAATATTGAAATATCATCACCAAAAGAAACTACATTGCAAGTTCGAGTGATGGATGTTAATGGGGGTGTTGCCTATAAAAATGATAAATGGATAGATAAAGGAGCGTCAAACCTTCAACTTTCGTTGCCCAGTTCTCTAAGTAGTGGGGTGTACTACATTTCCATCTATAACGAGAGTGGTCTTCTTGCCATAAAAAGGTTTATTTTGATGTGATTCAAGTCCTAAATCAAGATAAGATATCTACCTTCATAAGAGGATCACTATCTTTGCAACAAAGCCCCCCTCCATCCACCCGGGGGTTGTGTAAAAAGTTTTATAGTCATGACCTTTGGCAAATCTGGACATTAATCGCGCGGCGTTGATATTGTTGTGATCGTTTTCCGGCTGAGATGCCTCAGGGGGCTTCTCAGCCGGATTTTTCTTAAAAACAGGCAAAAAAGAGGTTTTATGACGCCTTTTTTGTCCTTTTGCTTGTCCTTTGGGCATAGTACGCCGTCCAACAGCCTGATTTTTCGCAGTAAACCTTGCGCAGGTTGTGTCCGATGGACAGCAGCCCGTACTCGACGTACACCTTTTTCTTTTCCCGGAGGATGAAGCGGCTGTGCTGCATATTGTACTTGATGTCCCCGAAGCTACTTTCGACCTCAATGCCTCGTTCGCTGCGCATTTGTAACCCTTTGTCGGAGTTCAACATTGCCTTGGCCTTTTGCTTGTAGGCTTCTCCCTGGGGGGAGTAGCTGACTGTCCTTGCCTTGTCCTCGCTCTTTTTACAGTCGGGGGCAAAGGGGCAGTTATCGCAGTTTTCGCATCGGTACAAGCGGATGTTTTTTGGGTAACCGTTGGTGGTTGTCACACTGCGTTCTTCGAGGAAGTTGAGCCTTCGACCTTGGGGGCAGGTGAAGTGGTCGCCTTTGGTGTCGTATGGGAAGTTTTCCCGCCGGAAGGTTTTTTTGAGTAGTTCGCCGTTCTGTTCCTGATCGAACAGGGGATATTTCAGGTAGGCGTTGATACCCCGTTTTTCCAGTTCCGCGTAGTTTTCTTCAGACCCGTAGCCTGCGTCGGCTCCCAGATTTTGTTCCCCCGGCAGGGGCAGCCCTTGCCGACGCTCTTCCATCTTGTCCAGATGTGCAGGCAGGGTGGGGCTGTCGGAGGCGCACTGTTCGATAGTCCAGTTGACGATGTACTGCTTGTCCGTTGTGTGCTGCACGTTGTAGCCGGGCAGTAGTCGCTCGTCCTTCATGCGCAGGGCAGTGGCATCGGTATCCGTGTGGCTGTAAGAGTTGCGCCCGTTGAGCAGCCGTTCTTGTTGCTCGTATTTTTTTAGTTTTTGCTGCTCTTCTATCAGTTTTTTTTCTATTTGCTTGAGGGCTTTTTGCTTGGCTTTTTCTTCGGCTTTCTCTTCAATCAACTGGTTGAGTTCTATCAGGTATTGGCTTGCCTGTGTGCTGTTCAGCACGATGCCCACGGTCTTGGCTTCACCCACTTCGGGCAGATCGCGATTGCCGTATTGTTTATCTTCCGCTGCCTGTAGTGCCTGTGCTTCCCGTAGTAGCCCTTCGATGCGTTCCAGCACGGCTATCTTGTAGCGCGCGGTGTTTTTTGCCCAAGTGATTTTGTGCCGGTTGGCGTTGGCTTCCCATTTCGAACCGTCCATGTACAAGTCTTTGAGTTCAATGTAGCCTTCTTCTATCAGTAACATCAATACTTGTTTGAACACGATATCTATCAGGTTCTGCATCCGCTCGCCCCGAAATTCGCTTAGGGTCTTGAAGCTAGGGTGCTGATTCCCTGACAGCCAGATGAACACGATATTCTCCCGAAGTGCCTTTGCCAGCCGCCGGCTGGTGTACACTCGCTCGCAGTAGCCGTAAAGCCATACCTTTATCATCATCTTCGGCTGGTAGGAACTGGCTCCGCCACCAGCATAATAGGCGGTGAGGCTTTCCATCGGTATCTGGTCAACAACTTCACTGATGATACGAGCCAGATGCCCAACTGGTACCATCTCTGATACGTTGACAGGGATATTTATCTTCTGCTCCTGATCGTAGGGTTTGAAGACTACTTTGCGTTTGGTTTGTATCTTTGCGTCGATGGGGGGATGTTTTTTTCTTGTGATTCGATACTACAAAAATAAAAACTCCTCCCATCGTTTTTGACTTTTTACACAACCCCCTCCTAAAAAAACAATAAAAATGAGCCACTTAGGAGCATTGCTCCACCTGTCTGCCGAACAGGCAGGCAGAATGAAAGCTTCTTAGAACGTGGCGAAAATTCATCGTAAATTTTGAACAACATTCCGATAGGAATGGTACGCTTGGTAAAAAAACAATGGTATCATCGGCCTGCATTCCATTAGGAATGCATCCTAAAACAAAACACTCAGAGAAGGATATTTGGATGTTTTGCAAAAAAAATGAAATTGAATGAGGATACATTCCTAGCGGAATGTGGGGCTTGGGTACGACATTTCAATGCTACCGAGAGATGCAATCCCAAAAAACAAAGCGTGTGCAACAAATTAGTGGCACTTATATATATTCTTTGGAGAAAACCCCTCATTTACTCCTTGCAAGAAGGAGTGGATTCTTGAGAATTACCGAAGGTCGTTATATTAGCTCGCCATTAATTGTTGCACACTCAAAATATTTTCACATAACCCACTTTTAATCAACTGTTTATAATTTTTTCTAAATCAAAAACGAAACCGTTTATTTTTTTTCCCATCCCTTTCCTTATTTTTGCCCGCTATGCGATTGAAACAACTCGAAATTAAGGGATTCAAAAGTTTTGCCAACGAAACGAGGGTAAACTTTTCGGAAGATGTCATAGGGATTGTAGGCCCTAATGGCAGTGGTAAATCCAACATCGTAGATGCGATACGCTGGGTATTGGGCGAGCAAAAAAGCAAGGAATTGCGCTTGGATCAGATGTCGAGTGTGATTTTCAATGGCACCAAAAAACGGAAGGCGGCGGGAGTAGCATCGGTGTCCCTCACGTTTGAAAACACCAAAAACCTGCTTCCCACCGAATACAACACCGTTACCATTACCCGTATTCTCTACCGCACAGGTGAGAGTGAATACAAACTGAACGGGGTATCCTGCCGACTGAAGGACATTACCAGCTTGTTTTTGGATACAGGCATTGGCTCCAACTCTTACGCTATCATCGCGTTGGGCATGGTAGATGACATATTAGCCGATAAGGACGATTCGCGCCGGCGTATGTTTGAACAGGCTGCTGGTGTATCTAAATACAAGGTGCGCAAACGAGAGACCCTCAGTAAGTTAAAAAGCACCACCGAGGATTTAGACCGTATTGAGGATTTGCTGTTTGAAATCAACAACAACCTGAATGCGTTGGAAAAACAGGCCAAGCGCGCCAAACGGTACTTTGAACTCAAGGATGAGTACAAACAATTGAGTTTGCAATTGGCCCGCGTAAAGATTGATGAACTGCGTACCAAGCACAAGCAACTCCAGCAACAGCTAACAGAGGAAGAAGATAAATACCGCGACTACGAGGTACAGATTACCACGCTGGAAGCAGCCATAGAAGCCGAGCGAAAAGCTCATGTGGATAAAGAAAAAGCCCTGTCAGAACGGCAACGGGAATTGAATGAACTGATTAGCAAACTGCGTGCCTTGGAAAGTGAACGCCAGATGTTGCAGCAGCGTCTTCAATTCATCACCCAAAATCAGGAAAAATTAGCGCAAGATATTCGCCACGCCGCAGATCGGTTGGTGCAATTGGACAATCAGCTACAGGAATACCGAACGGAACTAAACGCTGAAAAGCGGGTAGAAGCACGGTTGGAGCAAGAACTCACCACTGCCGAGGAACAATTAGCAGACATACGCGAAAGTCATGGTGCGGTAAAATCGAATTTGGATACCGTCGTTTCCGAACAACAGGCGATGGAGCGGCAAGTATTTGAGTTGGAGAAAAAACGAGCCATCAACCAAAGCCAAATCGACAACGCTCGGCAACAGCAGCAACGGAACGAACAGGACATTGCCTCGCGCCGCGAAGACATGGAAGACTTGGACAGCCGCCTGAAAGCCTTAGAAGAAAAAGAGGCAGCAGCTACCAAGGAAGTAGCAGCGCGCGAATTGGCCGAGGAAAACCGCCTGCAAAAAGTAACCGAAGGGGAGGCTCGATTGGACAACCTGAACCAACAACGCACCAAGGTAAACCGCACGTTAGATGCGAAGCGAAACGAGTACAAGTTAACCAAAAGCATGATCGAAAGCTTGGAGGGTTTTCCTGAATCCATCCGCTTTCTAAGCCAAGGGAAGCACTGGAAAAAGGAGGCACCGCTTTTGTCGGACTTGCTTTATGTGAAAGAAGACTATCGCATCGCTATTGAAAACTACTTGGAACCGTACCTCAACTTCTACGTGGTAGAAACCATAGAGGATGCCTACGAAGCCATACAACTGTTGAGCCAGAGCCAAAAAGGTAAGGCCAACTTTTTCGTATTAGATGCTTTCCGCGATTATATGCCCCAGGCGAATCTTATGCCCGCAGGTACTTATTTCGCTTATGACATGGTGGAAACCGATGCCGCCTATGCGCGCCTGTGTGCTTACCTGCTGGAAAACGTATTGGTGGTGGACAGCGAAGACGTAAAGAGTGCTGTTCCTTCCGGAGATTGGACGATACTTAGCCGCAGCGGTCGATTTATTCGCAGGCGGTATAGTATTTCTGGTGGCTCTGTGGGATTGTTTGAAGGTAAAAAAATCGGGCGCAAGAAGAATTTAGAATTACTAGAAAAGGCCATTGCTAAAGCAGAACAGGAAGAGCAAAAACTTTCTACCGCCTATTTGCAAGAGAAAGCAGAACTGGAGCAACTCAAACAACGACGCACCCAACAGGACATACAGCAGGCACGAGCCGTAGTCAACCAAATATCCCAGCAAAAAGTATCTTTGGTGACGCGGTTGGAAAACTTCCAGTCTTTTGTAGCCGAAGTAGTGGACAAAAACGCCCGCCTCCAAGCAGATATTAGCCGCATGGAAGGTGAAAATACCGATTACGATAGCCAATTAGCGGGTGCCCAACGCAGGCTAAAAGACATTCGCGACCAAATCGCCAACACCGATGGCAGCTTTAGGGAAATTGCCGAAGCACTTAGTGCTGCCTCTGCCGCTTATAACGAAAAACACATTGCCTTCATCCGCCAACAGAATCGGGTAACGGCACTGCAACAGGAACTCTCCTTCCGCGAAAAACAATTAACGGAAGTAACAGAGACCCGCAAACGCAACGAGCACACCCTGACCCAACACGAAAGGGAAATTGCCGAAGCGCAAGAAAAAATAGATGCCATGCAGCAGTGGTTGCAAGGCCAATATGCGGATAAA
>JAWKLL010000068.1:0-9744 GCA_041392765.1 Saprospiraceae bacterium | reverse complement strand
ACATGATAGACGCTCAAGAAGCCTATCGCTTAGGGTTGGTCAACTATGTCGTTCCGCTGGGTGAAGAAGAAGCAAAAGCCAAGGAATTGTTGGCCAAAATTGCTACCAAAGGCCCAAAGGCGATTGCAAAAGTAATTACCGCTGTCAATGCCTATTTCGCCGATGGTACGGATGGTTTCCAAGCTGAAGTGGCTGCATTTGGAGAAGTAACACTATCCGAGGACTTCAAGGAAGGTGCGCAGGCGTTCGTTGAAAAGCGACCCGCTGTGTTTACGGGCAAGTAGTGTGCAGGACGTTTCCTTTCCTCCGAAACTTTTGCGTACCTTTGCGGCAAATACATTACAATGGCCTACCAGCATCACGACTTGTACGACGATGAAGCACTGAATCAGCGCATGTCTGCCCAATACGAGGCACTTTTGGGTGGTATTGGCGAGGATGTTAGCCGAGAAGGCTTGGTAAAAACGCCAGAACGTGCTGCCAAGGCTATGCAATTCCTCACACAGGGGTATGCACAGCATCCCGAGGAGATACTGCGTTCGGCTATGTTTGCAGAAGACTACAGCGAGATGGTTATTGTCAAGGACATCGAACTATATTCCTTGTGCGAACACCATTTACTGCCGTTTTTTGGCAAGGCACACGTGGCTTATATTCCCAATGGATACATTGTGGGGCTGAGTAAAATTCCTCGTGTGATCGACGTTTTTGCACGCCGTTTGCAGGTGCAGGAACGCCTCACCGACCAAATACTACACTGCATACAGGATACGCTGAAACCCTTGGGCGTGGCGGTTGTCATTGAAGCACAGCACATGTGTATGATGATGCGGGGCGTGCAAAAACAAAACTCCCTGACTACCACTTCTGCTTTCACGGGTGCCTTCCAACGGGTAGAAACACGCAGCGAATTTCTGCAATTAATACAGGCAAAACTACATTGACAACTACCTTATGAAAGCTTATGTTTTTCCGGGCCAAGGTGCCCAATTCACAGGTATGGGACAAGATATGTACGAAGCTTCCGCTTTGGCAAAATCCCTTTTTGATGAAGCCGACAGCCTACTCGGATACGCTCTTTCGGAGGTCATGTTCACAGGAACAGAAGAAGCACTGAAAGAAACAAAGATTACCCAACCTGCTATCTTCCTTCACTCCATCATCCGCGCCAAAATGGCAGCAGATACCTTCGCGCCCGAAGCGGTGGCGGGGCATAGCTTGGGCGAGTTTTCTGCTTTGGTAGCCGCCGGTGCTTTAGATTTTGCCGATGCGCTACGCTTGGTGCACGCCCGTGCCTTGGCCATGCAAGAAGCTTGTGAAATGCAACCCGGTGCTATGGCTGCTGTCTTGGGATTGGATGACGAGATCGTAGAAGCCGTATGTGCCGCTATCGCCGACGAAATAGTGGTGCCTGCTAACTATAACAACCCCGGCCAATTGGTCATTTCCGGCTCACAAGCGGGGGTAGCATTGGCCAGCGATAAACTGCGCGAGGCCGGTGCCCTGAAAGTGGTAGAATTGGTAGTAGGAGGTGCTTTTCACTCTCCCTTGATGCAACCAGCCCAAGATAAATTGGCCGCCGCCATCGAGGCTACCTCTTTCAAGCAACCCATTTGCCCCATTTACCAGAATGTGGATGCAAAACCCCATACAGACCCCGTGGCCATTCAACAGAATCTGATCCGCCAGCTCACCGCTCCCGTTCGCTGGACACAGACCATCCGGCAGATGGCTACCGATGGGTACAACCATTTCACCGAGGTAGGTGGTAAAGGAATGATTCTCAGAGGCATGATTCGTAAAATTGACAAAGGGCTTGCAACCGAGGGGTTGTAATGCCTACTATTCACCAGCGCCTATGATGCAGCCTGCTATTGTTCAGATTGGTAAGGTATTGGTTGCCGAACCTTTTATGATGGATCCCAATTTCAAGCGATCTGCCGTATTGCTTTGCGACCATGTGGATACCGAAGGTAGTATTGGTTTCATCCTGAACAAACCTTTAGATACGTCCATTCAGGAATTGTTCGACGACTTTCCTGACTTTGAGACACCTGTCTTTTTTGGCGGCCCCGTTCAGATGGATACTATCCACTACCTCCATGCTAAAGGCGATCTTTTGGAAAATAGCTTAGAGGTAGCACCCGGCGTATTTTGGGGAGGCGATTTTGAAAAACTCAAATTCCTCATTCGTTCCGCGCTGATTACACCTCATGAGATTCGCTTCTTCATTGGATATTCGGGCTGGTCGGAGGGGCAACTGATGGAGGAAATGAATTTCGGTTCGTGGCTTTTAGCGGATATGGATGCCAACTATCTATTCAAAACCAAACCAGAACAGTTGTGGCAATCCATTCTCCAACACAAAGGCCGTAATTTTTCCGTAATCGCTCAAATGCCCGAAGACTTCAGTTGGAACTAAATGTTGAGAAGGCCTACTGAAACAACGTTCAATCTACCCTAATCCAAATTTCATTTTTTATCGACCTATAAAAGCAGCGTCGCTATATTTGCGCCATGAATGAAAAAATACTAATCCTTGATTTTGGTTCACAATATACCCAGTTGATCGCCCGTAGGGTGCGAGAGCTTAACGTGTATAGCGAAATTGTGCCATTCAACAAGATTCCCTCCTTAGATGATACCATCAAAGGAATCATACTCTCGGGTAGTCCATTCTCCGTAAAGGATGAAAATGCCCTCCACCCTGATTTGGAAGCATTGGTAGGTCAGCGTCCCTTGTTGGGGGTATGCTATGGTGCGCAATATTTGGCCGATTATTACGGTGGGCAAGTAGAACGTTCCCAAAAAAGGGAGTACGGCAAAGCCAACATCAGCACCCTCCACTCGGAAGATACACTCTTCCACGGCATCGACGAGGGTTCACAGGTGTGGATGTCGCACGGGGATACGATCACCCAACTATCTCATCACTTCGAATGCCTCGCTGGCACCGAGCGCGTTGATGTAGCTGCCTTCCGTTCAGCAGATGGCATTTTTCCGCTGCCTGTTTATGGCATACAGTTCCACCCCGAGGTCTATCACAGTTTGGATGGGGCGCAATTGCTGAAAAATTTCGTCATTGATATAGCAGGCTGTACCGGCAACTGGACACCTGCCGCCTTTGCCGAGGAAACCATCGATGCGCTACGCCAACAGTTGGGCGACGATCGCGTGCTGCTGGGCTTGTCGGGGGGGGTGGATTCTTCCGTTGCAGCCGTTTTACTACACAAAGCTATTGGCAAAAATCTCTTTTGCTTTTTTGTGGACAACGGGTTGCTGCGCAAAAACGAATTCCAAGAAGTCCTCGAATCCTATCAAGGCATGGGGCTGCAGGTTTTCGGCATTGATGCCAAACAGCGGTTCTATGAAGAATTGGAAGGCGAGCAAGACCCCGAAGGCAAGCGAAAAATCATTGGTCGTGTCTTCGTAGAAGTATTCCAGGAAGAAGCCGCTAAACTGGAGGGTATCAAATGGCTGGGGCAGGGAACGATTTACCCTGATGTGATAGAGTCTGTTTCCGTACACGGGCCATCGGTGACCATCAAATCCCACCACAACGTAGGAGGACTACCGGATCACTTACACCTCAAAGTCGTGGAGCCGTTGCGTATGTTGTTCAAGGACGAAGTACGCAAAGTGGGGCAAAGTATAGGGGTGCCGGACAACATCCTCAAGCGCCACCCTTTCCCCGGGCCGGGCTTGGGTATCCGCATATTAGGTGCCATTACACCAGAGAAAGTACAGCTTTTGCAGGAAGCAGATGCTATTTTTATCGATAATTTGCGATCTTACGGGCTGTATGACAAAGTATGGCAGGCCGGAACGATATTATTGCCCGTACAGTCTGTAGGAGTGATGGGCGATGAGCGTACTTACGAAAAAACAGTAGCTTTGCGCTGTGTCAACTCCACCGACGGTATGACAGCCGAATGGAGTCACCTGCCTTATGAATTCCTGGCCAAAGTGTCCAGCGAGATCATCAACCATGTTAAAGGAATAAACCGAGTTGTTTATGATATCAGTACCAAACCGCCTGCCACTATTGAATGGGAATAGCAACAACCCACGGATACAAATGCTTTTGTTAGCCGTATCGCTGATGGCGACTTTGTCCGCTTGCGAGCTGTTCAAGCCGCTTCCTTCCTCGGATGGCAACAAGCCATCTACCGCTGATGTATTGGATCCGATACAGGGCAAACGGGTGTATGACCCCGCCACGGGCACGTATGTGTTGGTGCAAAATTCCCCTTCCGACCCTATGGATACCGTCATCTGGAAGGATATTCCCAGCTCGGTAGAGCCGCCTATTTACTCCACCTCGGCTCCTGTGGCACCATACCGGGCAGAACCCAGTGAAGCCTATCGGTGTTGGCGAAGGCAACTCTCAGTTGCTTTCTTCCTACAACGTAGCGGTTATTTTACCCTTCTTGACAGATCGTTACAATAGTACTGATAAAAAAGTACCCGAGAACGCCACTTGGGCTTTGCAGTTTTACAACGGTATGACCCTCGCTTTTGAAGACCTCTCTTCGGAAGGCGTTTCCCTCAATGTATCGGTATTGGACTCAAGGCCAATGAGCGCACCACAGGCGATTTGGCGCGTACCAACAAGGATGTGAACAGTGCCCACCTTATCATCGGGCCTTACTTGCGCTCCAATGCAACTATCTTGGCGGAAAAAGCCCGCTCAAATGGCAGCATCTTGGTGTCGCCACATTCGGCATCTGCCAATATTTCCCCGAACAACCCGAATTACATCCAAGTAAAACCTTCCTTGGAAACGCACTGTCAGGCTATTATGCAGCACGTTGCCAAAGACCATAGCTACGACCAAATCGTATTGGTGGCGCTGAACAACGATGCAGAGAAAGCCCGCTTTGATTATCTACAAAAAGCTTGGCAAATAACCAACGGCAATACGGATACCCGCGAACTGAAGCGCATCACCGTGGACTCGAACCGTTTGGAGATGGGAAGCGTAGATTTAGCCAAGTACTTCACCGGCACAGGCGAAACGGTATTTATCGTTCCTTCCTGGTCTAAGGAGACGTTTATTTACAACTTCCTCCGCAAATTGGATATTGCCAAAGGCCAATACAATCGCGTAGCCGTCTATGGTATGCCACAATGGATGGATTATGAGCGCATTGACTTCGATTACTACGAAAAGCTCAACGTGCATGTCAGCAGTAGTGTTTTTATCGACGATTTAAACCCCGATATTCGGGCGTTTAAACGCCGCTATTACGATCGTTTTGGCGACATCCCCAATGAAGAAGCCTTTTCTGCTTATGATTTGACTCGTTATTTTGGCAGGATGATTCACCGTTATGGCACCCGTTTTCAATACAAGCTGGAGTCCTCACCAGAATCGTTCTTGCACACAGAATTTAAGTTCAACCCTGTTTTCCAAACGGGTACTACGGGCACCGAAATTCGCCAAGTAGATCATTGGGAGAATCAATTCGTTAATATCCTTCGTTTTCAAAATTATCGGTTTTCTAAAGTAAATTAAGATGCCAGAGATGACAGCCGAACGCAGGGAACGCCTGCGCAAGGCAGCCTACCAAAGGCAGCACAACTTTACTGTTCTGCTGGAAAACGTGCACGACCCCCACAATATCAGTGCTGTCATGCGCAGTTGTGAGGCAGTGGGTATTCCCGAAATTTATATCCTCTATACCGATCCTCAACTCCAAGAAACGTGGATTGAACTGGGGCGAAAATCCTCGGCGGGGGCGCGGAAATGGTTGGATGTCCACTATTATACCCAAATGGACAACTGCGTGGAGGCTTTGCGCCAAAAATACCGCTATCTCTATGCTACCCATTTGGATGCCGATGCGGTTTCCTTGCACGATATGGACATGACGACCTCCCTAGCATTGGTATTTGGCAATGAACACGATGGGGTCAGCGAGGCGTTGTTGTCTCAGATGGACGGCAATTTCATCATCCCGCAAATGGGCATGGTACAAAGCCTGAACATTTCGGTGGCTTGCGCCGTCAGTGTATTTGAGGGTCTTCGGCAACGATTAGAAAAAGGTTTTTATCACAATAATAACCCCAGTGCCCCTGCATTACAAGAGGCCACGTTCCAGTCCTACCTATCGCGGCACGACAACAAAGTGAAAAACAAAAAGGTGAAGCGGTTGGATTAACTCTTTTTTGGTTCTTTGACAAATTTAGTGGTCGTACTGGGCTAGCGATCTCGGCAAAAGGCCGAGACAAGTTGTGCAGCAGTGGCAGCTTTTAGCTGACAGACCCGGGTTTGCCGGGCCGATCTAGGCTATCGGCTTAGCCGACACACGGTCAGCCTAGAGAGCTGCGAAACATAGCGACCCGAAGGGTAGCCTCAACTAAAAAATTTTTATGCCCCTTACTGCAACACCACTTGCCCAACGTACTCGTTATCACCATTGGTAATGCGGTAGCTATATACCCCGGCGGGTAAGTAGTCCAGCAACACTTCCCTACCCCACTCTTGTCCGGGCGTTGCCTCAAAGCGGAACGTGTGCAACTGCTGCCCCATCATATTGAACACCTCAACTGATACTACGGGGTCTGATGCTTCTTTGATATAAAAATTGAACTGCCGATTACTGGGGTTGGGAAACACCTTCCAATCAGAAGGCTGCGGATAGGTAATTTGTAGTAGATTGGAATAGGAAAAAGCACCATTGGTAGCAACAGCCTTGACCCGATAAAAATTACTACCCAACTGTGGCGAATCATCTGTAAAGGTATATTGGCCATCCGGGCGGGGTAGTACTTCTGCTACTTTTTGAAAATGGTAGTAATCTGTGCCCCTATGCAATTCAATCTTCGCTACCTCATTGGTAAAATCTGTACCCCATTCCAATACGATATTGCTTTCCACGGGTTGCCCTTCCAAGGCGATCCATTCTACAAAAGGAGCGTCGCAGTCGGGATAAATACGTTGGGATAGCGTAGTGGACAATCCTTCCGGGTCGGTAACAGTCAGTTCTATGCGGTAGTGGTATTCTTCATCGCCACACCCGAGGGGAGCGATCAGGAAAAAACTCTCTGGATCGTAAATAGGCGGATCGGGATGAAAATGCAGATTGTGGTGCAAATAGGTGCGCCATACATACTGCAAAGATTCGTTGGGGTGTTCTGCATCGTGTACGTCAGCCGCCAAGCGGAGCAAGGAGGTAGCACCTAATGGATATAGATCGCCCTGCTCGAAGGAGGTGATATCAACTGCTGGGGGCGTGTTATTCAGCGATACGATCCGTTCGGCAGTCTGAGCGGCACCATCCGCATCCGTAACCGTCAACTTGACGGTGAAAGAGGCGGGAGCAGCACCCGTGGTAGTAAAAAGATGGGTAGGAGTAGGCTCGATGCTGGTGCTACCATCGCCAAAATCCCAGAAGTAAGATAGTTCATCTTGGTCGGGGTCATACGAATCCATAGCTGAAAACTGCACCGTCAGAGGGCTGACACCATAATACCGATCGGCCACTATGACAGGTACGGGCGCGGGGTTGCCACCATACGTTATTTTGCGAATATCGCCCCTTACATTAGAATAATACAAGGCTCCATTCTGTGGATGGAGTGCGATATGGATAATATCTCGGGCATCATCGTGAAAAGGCATGACGCTGACTAAATTCAGGTTGTCGTCAAATTCCAACACCTTTATCCAGCCGCTGTAGTCGATGTGGAAGTACTTGCCTCGATAAGCCTCGGGGAATTGGTCGCCTTCATACACCACCCCCGACAAGCTGCTGAATCCATCGAAACTTTCTCCTAGCACAGGACTGTCGGGGGTACCGAGTATCAGTTTATCTGGGTCGCCGTTTTCCTTCCATCCGGGGACGGCCGCCCGGGTGGGGGTATTCCATTGGGTGTTGCTCCAGAACAACACGGGCAATTGTGGGTAACTGGGGAAATACTCGCTGGGAATAGATTGGGAAGGATCGCAAGGGTTTGCTGGCAAATAAGGCCCCGCGACATTAGGCAAGGCCATCAGATCTCGGAATGAAAAATAGGGACGATCGCACCCCGACACAGGATTGGGAGCCATCGGGTTATCTGGCACATCTTGTATCCAATATTTCCATGCCAATTCCACCCCTTCCAAAATAGGCCATCCAAAATTTTGCCCACCTGATTGGCAAATATTGAGTTCCTCCCAGCTTCCGTTGCCCACATCTCCAATCAAAAGGGTACCCGGGCTTCCTTCTGTGATAAAATGACTGCCTGTATTCGGCCACAGCATCATGCGATAAGGATTCCTAAACCCATAAGCCCACGTTCGCGATTGTGCAGAACGAGGCGATTGTTCCTGATAAAAAGGATTGCCGGGCAAACCGTCGCCCGTATCGGGGTCGATGCGCAATACTTTGCCATTCATAGAACCCATGTACTGCGCCCGGTAGGAACCGATGTCCTCGTCGGGCGTAACAATGCCCCATTCCAGTGCCAAGGGCATAAATTCGTCGCCGGGTTCATTGCCAATGCCAATCCACAAGCCGCCGACCCCTTCTCCACAACTGAACAACAAGCTGCCGTCAGTACCCTGTAAGATGGTGCCCAACCCGTGAAACTCATAGAGGATGGGAACGCCTTTATCCAAGGTTTCTCCGAGCAAAACAGTGCGCGACCCCGGCACAATCGACGTAAAACCCGTAGCAGCATCCGCTTGGTAGCGCGTAATACGCCCGAAGCTGGGCTGATTCTCCGCTGTAGAATCGGGGTGATACTGGGGGGTCCCAAAATGGCGATAGTGGTGCATATCCACCACATAGTACAGATAGATATAGCCGTTATCCAAGAAGTCATTATCGAGACAAAAACCATTCAGGCCGTGGTCTTTCCAAGCCATCACTTCTTCGTGAATATCCAGCAAAGGCGTGGGCAGCAACTGATCGTTCTCATCTAACACATGAATAATCCCCGACTGCTCCCATACATACCCCTGCCCATTGCCATCAAAAGTGATGCCGAGAGGAAGTTGCAGGCCGTCAGTGATTTTTGTATCGTAAAAATCGGGAGGAAGTTGCGCTATTAGTGTTTTACAAAAAAGAAAAACAAACGCGATACTTGTGAAATATCGGAAAAACATGTCTCTAAAAATTGGAATACGCTACAAAGATACACTAAACTTGTCTGTAAACTGCGGTTTCCTTGGAAAATGATGTGGAATCGTTGGCTTAGGAGCGGGGTATTACGAATATGTCTAAACCTAATTCATTAACCATTTAAGAAAAAAAGCTAACCCTGTTATCCTACACCAACATATTGATGTAAAGCATTTGCCAACCGTTCTTGCAGGCGCGAAGCTAAAGAAGCTGGCTTGCAGACGCGCATATCATCGGCATAAGAGAGGATGAGCTGCTCCCACTCGAAATTGATGATAAGATGGAAGCGGAACAAGGCATGGCCATCGGTTTCGGAAACTAATTCCTGCGTGGGATGGAGCGGCTTGGAAAGCATGTACTGCTTGCGGTGCTGGGTGACTTCGAGTAGGATTTCTTCCGGCAGCGGGTCGTGGGGCATACTGACACCATAGACGTGGCGATACCAGTTGTCGGGCACAAAAAGCGGATGGCGATAAAAATGGGTAAGTGGGTCGGATGCCCAATCCAAGATGCGATCTAATGGAAAGGTGTGTACCCGTTGCTCGGCATGGTCGAAGCCGATAAGGAACCAGCGTTTGTTGTACTCCTTGAGCAAATAGGGACTCACGCTGCGCCGAAAAGCAGATTCGGT
>JAWKLL010000067.1:0-10350 GCA_041392765.1 Saprospiraceae bacterium | reverse complement strand
GGAACGATAACAACGCAGTAGGCGTAACAGTACCTAATGGAACTGCCATCGTTGAACTATGTTTCAACGTGATAGGCACCAGTAGCACCACGGTCGTATTTTCAAATACGCCTACACCCATAGAGATTATCGATAGCGATGAAAATGAGGTGGAATTTAATAGTGAAAGCGGCACCATTACGATTGGGCAGACTCCTCCGGGTGCATTTGCCGTCAATATTCCTTCTGTGGAAGCGTGCATGGGAGCAAATTTCTGTATGGATGTTACGGCCTCTATGTTTAGTAACATACAAGGAGCGCAGTTCAGTATTGCTTATAATACTACTCATTTAGGATTTGCTCAAATTACGAACTTAAACGCGAATATGCCTGGATTGGCTACAGCGTCCTTTAACACTGCTACAGCAGGCGCCATTGCTTTTCAGTGGGAGAGTACGTCAGGTGCAGGTGTTACGTTGACACCTAATAGTGTACTGTTTTCTGTATGCTTTAATAAATTGACGAATAGTGCTACTAGTATTTCCATTACGGGGTCGCCTACTCCGATTGAGATTGTTGATGGTAATGAAAACGTAGTAAATTTCAACGGTGCGACGGGGCAAATTACTTGCAATCCTGTTCAACCATTAGCATTTGGGCAAGTGGATGTAGTGAACCTAACATGTGCAACGGTGTGTAATGGTTCTATCACGATAGTCAATATGTTGAATGGTTCAGGTAATTATACCTATCAATGGTCGGTGCCAGGACAGAGCGGTAATGATGCGGTGAACCTTTGTGCTTCAACGGTGACGGTAACGGTGACAGATACAGCCAATGGCCAGACGGTTAGCGGTACTTATAACGTAATTTCACCACCAGCTATCACGCTTTCGGTGAATAACATCACTAACATCCTTTGTGCGGGTGCCAGTACTGGATCTATTTCTGTAGGTGCGAGTGGCGGTGGCGGAAACTTTACCTATTCATGGGGTAACCAAACAGGGCCGACAATTGCTAATTTAGCAGAAGGGGTATATGCTGTTACTGCTACCGATCAGTTAGGATGTTCTGCACAGTTGAATAATATACAGGTCAATGAATTAAACGACCCTATCTTATTGGCAGGAAATATAACATTGATTCCTGGAACAGGTACCCCTGGAGCAATTAACCTGACACCTACAGGAGGAAGTTCAACTTACACATACAATTGGTCCGGGCCTAATGGATATAGTTTTACAGGGCAAGACCCCAATAATATTACTACAGCTGGCGAGTATTGTGTAACAGTAACAGATGCCTTTAACTGTACCTCTTCAACCTGTTTCATCGTGTATGAAGCTTTAAGGCTTACTATCTTTAATATTACTGATGTATGCGATGGAGAAACAAATGGTGCCATTGATATCACCGTAGCGGGCGGAAGCTGTGCCGGCTTAACCTATAACTGGAGCCGCATTGGTGGCCCGATGAACTTTAGCCAGATGCAAGATGTGTCGGGATTGGCTGCGGGGCAGTACCGAGTAGTCATAATGGATTGTGCCGGAACGTCGATATCCGCTGATTTCACCATCGAGAGCAACCCCGCTATTGTACTGAATGCAAGTATTAGCAATGTTGTAACACTTACCGACGGTGCTATTAACCTGACGGCGAGCGGAGGTACTGGCGGTTTTACCTTCTTGTGGAGTAATGGTGCCATGACGGAGGATATTGCCAATTTGTCGGCTGGTACTTACTGTGTTACAGTGACGGATAATGCAGGATGTTCAGAAGAAGCTTGCTTCCCAGTGCAATCAGCCCCATTGGTTATTAACTCGGCTATTGCAGGTTCTATATCTTGCCCCGGAGAAGCAGATGGATGTTTTAACTTAGCAGTGAGCGGGGGAGCACCTCCATTGACGGTGACGATTCCAAGTGTTGGAACGTTCCCCCTTCCGACAGGCCAATTGGAGGTTTGTAATTTGGCAGCAGGTAATTATAGTTTTACTGTTTTGGATGCCATGGGGAATACTATTTCTGATGATTTCACGATCACCGCTCCCGAGCCTTTAACGGTAGCTGCTGTTGTTATCAATGATACAGAAGATGCCGGTAACAGTGGTGTTTTATCGGTAACAGTTGCGGGGGGAACAGGGAACACTACTCTGTTGCTCAATGGGCTTGCACCGCGAGTGGGCCGCAATATTGTCATATCTGCTTTGGAAGGAGGAGTTTATACCGGTATTGTTGAGGACGCCAATGGATGCCAAGCAGAAGTTAGCTTTACCATAGGAACGCTGACAGAGACTTCTTCTTTAACCGATGCTTCTTGCGAAGGTAATTTGGATGGAGCTATTACAGTAACAGTATCCGGCGGAACATTGGATTACAGCTATGTATGGACGATGGCGGGTAGCCAAGATACCATCAGTATGGCGAGTAGCTTGGGAAATTTAGCCCCGGGCATTTATTTTGTTGTGATAACCGATGCTACGGGTGCTACATTGGTACGGGAATTTGAAGTAGAAACACAGTCTAATTTTACGGTTTCGCCTCAGGTGGTGAGTATGCCAGATTGTTTTGACTCAGATAATGGACAACTATCTGTCGCAGTGAATAACCAAGGAAGTTCAACTGGATTTTTCTATGAATGGGAGTTAGGTGGTCAAATGGTAGGAACGGCTCAACAGCTTAGCAATGCTGCACCAGGATCTTATACGGTAGTAGTGGTAGATAACTTTGGCTGTGAAACAAGCGGCGATATTATTCTCAATGCTCCTGAGCCGGTTGTATTGGAAGCAATCGTTAATAATATCAGTTGCGACGGACGCAAAGATGGAAACATTCTCGTGAGTGCATCTGGTGGAACAGGTAGCCTTTATAGTTACGTGTGGTCATTCAATAATTTCCAAGGTCCTCAATTGACAAATTTGGAAAGCGGCAGCTATACGGTGACGGCAACAGATGTAAACGACTGTAGCGTAGTGGAGACCTATACGATTGCGGGAGCTACACCCATGATAGTTACGGTCGATGCAGAACCGGATACCGATAACTGCAATGGTACACTGATGGCTACCGTGCTAGGTGGACAGCCACCCTTTGATTTCGATTGGATCAATGTACCCAATGCACCTAATAGCGCAATAGTGACTGATTTGTGTTTTGGCGAATATTTCTTAGTGGTCACTGACAATAGTGGATGTTCATCTGTACAGGTATCTGGGGTGATTGACAATGAGCGTTTTGCTTGCTTGGAAGAGCGGGTGGTCATTACGCCAGATGGGAATGGTTCCAATGATGAGTTTATCCTTTTCTGTGTTGATCAATACATTGACAACCACTTGGAGATATACAACCGGTACGGGCAACTGGTATTCGAAACCAGCGATTACAACAACGACTGGGAGGGTACTTCCCAGAATGGTGAGGATTTACCGGCAGGGCCTTATTATTGGGTGCTGGATTACACAGAGCCTAATGGTACAGCGGTACAACTGCGTGGGTCACTCACTATTGTTCGCGACTAAAACTATATCCGGGAGGTGATATTGACGGCATCGCCTCCCGGCAATTTATCCCAAAACTAATCCAGAACATGGCACAGTAAAGGTATGGTGAATCACTGCCGTTAGATGTTCCATACCTAGCCTTTCAAGCAAACTGTGTGAAAAATTCCAGAGTTATGAATCGCTTGATTTTACTCCTATCTTTTGTGTTTATTGTCGGTGCTACTGTTGTGAAAGCGCAGGATGAGGCGTTGTTTATGCACTACAACATCAACCCAATTTTGATTAACCCAGCATATGCAGGGTTCAATGAAACCTACAATTTGCAGTTCAATGCTCGTGCACAATGGACGGGTTTTGAGGATGCTCCTCAGACACTTTCTGCTCGATATAATGGTCCTTTGGGCCGCACATTTGGTGTAGGACTAGGGGTGTTTTCGGAGTCGGCAGCGCAGCTTTCACGAAGCAAATTGCAAATAGACTATGCCTTCCGCTATCCTGTGAATGAGGATTGGAAATTGGCCTTTGGGTTTTTTACCGAATTTCAGCAAATGCGGGTCGATGGTGATATTACCTCCAGCCCATTTTACGATCCAGCAGATGGCATCTTAGAGGATTTGTTGAATGGCAAAGGGCAGTTTGATGCAGCACTTGGTGTTTTTGGTACCTACAGGGAGAATACCTTTGGCGGTATCACATTCAATAACCTAGTGACCAGCCGTTTGTCAAATATTGCAGGTGTTAGCCAGTCTGAATCGTTTTTCAGCTACTATACTTTCTTGCTGGGGCATAAATTTGAGATGACCAAGCAGAAAGTGACCTTAGAACCATCACTCATGATGCGCCAATTGCGTAACGCACCTTTTCAAATGGATTTGAACCTAAAAGCTGGCTTTTTGGAAGAGCAACTGATAGCTGGTTTATCTTATCGTGCAGGCTTGGGGGCTATGGGGATTTTGCTGGGTACTAAGCTCACCAATTTTCATCTGTACTATTCTTATGATGTATCCTTCCAGCAATTTCAGAAGTACAATACGGGGTCGCATGAAATAACAGTGGCTTTGACAATGAAGAAAAAAGATAAAAGCAAAACAGAGCAATAAAGACATGCTCATTCCACGAAAATAGTGTTCAGTATTTCGAACTTTTCAACATCCCTGTTTGTATTTATTTACAGACAGGGATGTTTGCTTTTTTATGTATGTAACATAGCGGGGTTCTACGTTCTCAATGCCACAGTTTATACACTTGGCTTTCCGAACTATTTGGGAGAATGAATCTTTCAAGATGTCAAGTGGAATTGAATGATTACTACTCCGAGGGGTGGTTGTTACGCTAAAAAAAAATTTTAGCGCATTGTATGAAAATTTATTGAATATGCAGTCCTTTTAGACGAATGTCGATCGGTTCTATTTGAGCAAACATCAGCTGTGTATATTTTTGTACAAATTTTTCATAATCTCTATTGAACATGAAGCTACTTTTACGTCCTATCCGTCTTGGATACCTTTGGCTTGTGGTGGGCATATTAACATGGAATAGTTGCCAACGCGACGAAACGGTTATTCCTGACCAACCTAGTCCTACTGCCTATACTGCTGCGGTGCCTTTAGCCTACCACGAGTTATTTCTCAATTTAGAAAGATTTACACCCGGTTATAGACCCCCCGTTTCAGCTCGTGCTTCTGCCTATGTCAGTTGGATTGGCTATGAGGCTATCGTGGCTGGCACGTCCGGTTATCAGTCGTTGGTAGATTACTACAATGTACCCAACGTACCCACTGCCGACCCTGATTTGGAATATCACTGGCCGACGGTACTCACCGAAGCATATACAACAGCACTTGAGTACTTTTTTCCAACGGCTCCGGCAGAACATCTTTTTAGCATTTATCAAACGAGAACCGATTTTTTTTTGGACTTCAAGCAGGATCTTCCGCAAGAAGTATTTAGTCGTTCGTCTGCTTTTGGTCGGGAATTAGCTACAGCGATATGCGCGTGGTCTGCTACCGATGAAGCAGGACATGAAGCCTATTTGCGGAATAGTGATCCTACTTATCAACCACCTGGAGGTCCAGGTCGTTGGCAGCCTACTTATCCCGATTTTTCACAGGCATTGCTACCCCGTTGGGGTGATGTACGCACCTTTGCTGCGGATGAGTCGGATATT
The DNA here is from genome assembly GCA_041392765.1 of Saprospiraceae bacterium. GTDB lineage: Bacteria > Bacteroidota > Bacteroidia > Chitinophagales > Saprospiraceae > Lewinella. Next base: position 4,707 of record JAWKLL010000067.1, on the reverse strand, counting down.
GTGGCAGATCCGTTGCCTTATGATGAAACACCCGGTACTGAGCTCTATCTCCAGGCGGAAGAAGTGATGGAAAAAGTTAATGAAATCAAAACTGGAGGGCTGGAAGAAGACTTTTGGATCGCTCAATTCTGGAGCGATGATTGCCCTATATTGACGTTTACGCCATCGGGGCGTTGGTATGCAGTTGCCAATCAGTTGGTCGTGCGTCATAATATGCGTATGGATGAAGCAGTGGCACTTTATGCTCGCATGGGTATGGCACTCAATGATGCGGGGGTACGAGCATGGCATGAAAAATATCGTTTTAATTACCTTCGACCCATCGATTATATACGGGCGGTGATGCCCGATCAGCAAGCGTGGAATACCGTGATGTGCCCTGATGGTTCTGGGAATTACTTTACACCTAATTTTCCTGCTTACCCTTCGGGACATGCGACTTTTAGCGCAGCAGCCATAAAAGTCTTAGAAGCTTACTTCGGAGCTAATACGGGCATGATCGATCGTTGCCACGAAGGACGGAGTGAGTTTAATGGAGCACCCCGTCAATTTCAAACCTTTCGGCAGATGGCAGAAGAAAATGCGTATTCACGAATCCCTTTGGGGGTGCATTTTCAGATGGATTCAGATGAAGGCCTATTGCTTGGGTATGGTATTGGTGACAAAATCAATCAATTGCCGTGGGAAAGGTAAATGTCTGGCTGTTATGGTTCGTGGTACTCGGGTTAGGGAGTAGTTGTAGCCAATCTTCGGACATAGCATCACAACATGTTTTGTTTTCGATTGCCCATCAAAGGATAGCGTTGCAATGTCAATTGGATAGTTTGCATCGTGTTGCCCGGCAAACATGGGATAATGTAGCTGATAGCCTGCAACAGCAACTGCCGGTGTCGATGCCTGTGGATGAGCGTTACAACATGATCCATGTACGCAACGAGGCGTTAATCAAGATGTTCATGGTATATGATTCGTTGCCGGAGACTACACAGTTTATGGTGGAAGCTGCCGGGGAAAAAGACTCTTTGCTCAATGTTTCTATGCGTGGCATACAGAAGGAGGTCATGGAATTAGAAAAAAAAATAGATAGCGTATTGCATCAAGTTAGATTGCAAAAAACTGCTCAGTTTGAGTCGATATACCAAGCATTACGTGCCATTGAACAACAATCTTGCTCTTCAAAATAAAGATCAATTCTCCATGTGATTTACATCACTGATTTTCGCAAGCATACATCGTTACTTTGCATTAACAAGCAGATTCAATGCTTTCGAGACATAATGGGTGATTTTATAGGTTTAGATGCTGCACTGTCTTCGGTCAGTGCAGCGTTTTTACCCATTGCAAAAACAAACAATATGAAGTATTTGATAGCCGTGGTAGTGGGCTTAATTTTGCTACCATTCGTAAAAAGACTACTGGGGCAGTTGTCAGGAGGTGGAAAATTCTCAAACATAGGAGTGGATGAGTTTAATTCTTTAGCTAAAGACAAAAAGGCAGTGATCCTTGATGTCCGTTCACCTGGCGAAACTGCTCAAGGTAAGATACCCGGCGCGAAAGAAATCAATTTGATGGGAGCCGACTTTCGCCAGAAAATTGAGCAATTGGATAAGAATAAAACCTATTTGGTGTACTGCCGCAGTGGCAACCGCTCTGCTACAGCTTGTAATATGATGGCATCTGCCGGGTTTGAGCACCTCTACAACCTCGTAGGTGGGTACGGTGCATGGGCACGTAAAAAGTAGGGGAGATTGCTTCACAAGATGAACACATAGTTGAGCGTATGTTGAAAGTAATTAATGACTGGCAATTTGTTATTGTAGCCTGCCTTTTTTTGGGGTTGGCACCTTTTTTTCCGGAGCCGCACTTATTAGGTAAGATCAGGTGGGTGGCAGGTGGAGCTAAGGGCATGCAACCGTTGGACTGGTTCGACTTGTTCTGGCATGGTTGGCCTTGGTTGCTGTTGGTACGGTTGTCTATTGTAAGTTTGATTCGCAAACCCTAAAAACTATACGATGAGTGATAAAAAAGCATCTTTCTCGGAATTAATTAAAGGGGATAAGCCTGTATTGGTAGATTTTACCGCCGAATGGTGTGGCCCCTGCAAAGCCATGGGGCCTATCCTCAAGGAAGTAGTAGCAGCGATAGGAGACAAAGCCCGGATCGTCAAAATTGATGTGGATCGCAACCAAGAGATAGCGAACCAGATGGGGATTCGCGGTGTACCTACCTTCGTATTGTTCCAAAACGGTGAGGTTAAATGGCGGCAATCCGGTATGCAATCGGCTAGAGCGTTGACGTATGTGATAGAGCAAGCTAGTTCGCATCAGTTGTAGCCGAGTATTTTTTGAGTAATGGGGTGTTGTAAGTATGAACAAATGAACATATATTTGCTCTATGACATTTGAAACAGGAGATATCGGCACTATACTCTACAAGCAGTTTCCCCAATTAGCGGAACGAGCCTTGCAGGAAGAGATAGCGGAAGTCGGCAAAATTATGCGCTTCCGGGCCGGTGAAATTATTATGGACTATGACAGTTATGTCAAGTTAGTTCCCCTTATCGTGGACGGCAGCATACGAGTGACCCGAGAAGACGAGGACGAAGGCCGCGAGATACTGTTGTATTTTCTCAGCGCTGGGGACACCTGCTCCATGTCGTTTTCTTGTTGTATGATGAACAAACGCAGTGCCATACGCACGGAAGCGGTTGAAGACACTACCATTATTGGTATTCCTATTAAGTATGTGGATTTGTGGATGGGGCGTTATCAGAGTTGGAAAAACTTCGTGATGCTAAGCTATGATAACCGTTTGATAGAGTTAGTAAAGGTAATAGATAGTATAGCTTTTGGTAATATGGACAAACGCTTGCAAGAATACTTATTGGCAAGAAAGGAATCCACGGGGTCGGCGGTTATCCAAGCCACCCACCAAGAAATAGCCAACGACTTGAACGCATCGCGGGAGGCCATTTCACGGATGCTCAAGAAGTTAGAAAATATGGGCAAAGTGGAGCTGGGTAGAAACCAAATAACACTCAAAAAGATGGGTTGAGAAGGCTCAAAGCATGACAATCCGATATACAGTTGATTTTAGGTGTTCCTCGTGATAAATAACCAAAAAATATAAGCCTCCGGGTAGCGAACTGCCCCAGGAGGCTTTTCCGTTTACAAGCGTCCCGTGAAAGATGCGCTTACCTGAACTATTAAAAAGAGAAAAAGAGCCATTCGTCAGTCTTTGTTGCAATTGTACAGAAGTAGTATTGGGGGGTAAAGGGTTGGGGAATACCCCTTCCTGTGTTCCATAAGGGGTGGTTGTTTCTACTGAGAGATGACATGCAATGGATGTCGTCTCAAAATGAGTTAATATGTAATCGGTTAGAACAAGGGCTAAAGAATCTGCAAAGCGTTGGATATTGTTGGCGTTGTCTCTTATACCTGTGTAGTTTAGCTCCATTTGAACGCCATTTACCTCATTTTCATCGTTGAAGCAGGTGTGGTTTGCTGTAATGTAGCCGCCGCTGAAGTAGTTGGTATTTAGCCCCGGAGCGGGAATCTGCTGGCTAGGTACGGATGGGTATCCTTTATTGCCCAAAAGTGTACCAAGTGCTGTTGGGCCTCGCAACAACTGGGCGTGGGAGGCATTGGTCTGGTTATTGCCCGCTAATTGTTGGATAGAGCTGTACTGAATATACTGTGGTGTATTGAGTAAAGCATCAGCAAGCGCCAGTTCGTCATCGTATAACAAATATCCTAGTTCAATGCGTTGGATATTGTTGCCATGCCCATGGAGGTCTATAAAGAAAATATTATTTCCATGCTGTTGTAAAGCATCGTCTTGAGCCATCGCAATGAAGTCGTGAAATTCTTGCCAAGCGTTACTCGCTGCTGGATTGGCGCAAGCACCTTCAGCAAGGTTGCGGTTACAATCAAGTTTGGTTCGTTTGAGATGGCAATAAACAATATGAGGATAACACCCCGTATATTCAAACAATGCCTGATTGAGTTGCTGCGCTACTTGAATGGTATTGAAATCAGTGACGGTGACAGCATCAAAACAAGTGCGATTGGGGATATCTGCTGGTGTCAGATTGCCACCGTGAGGTACGGATATGACAATAGGAAGATTTCCTTTTTGCCAAGAAATATAACCGTTGACACCTTGTACTATTTCTTGTGCAGCAAGAAAATTGCCGATCCATAAACTAATGAAAAGTAGAAAGCAGAACCATTTTTTCATGGCAGGTGGCATAAAAAAGGTGACAAAAGTGGAGGAACTAAATGCAAACAATATCTCAGTGCCTTAGGTTCTTACCTCATTTTATCAATTCCAATACCATGCTCCGCGCTGCCTGAGCTGCGGTATGAACACTGCCCCAATCTTCGCCATCGGTGTAGGCTTCGCCTGCAAAATAGACCTTGTTGCTGACTGATTCGGATAGGGTGCGTACTTTGCGCCAATCCTCGTAGTCGTTGAGGTAAGCACCGCGAATGAAGGGTTCGTTATTCCAGTTTTGTACGGTGTGGCGCACAAAATTGGGGGAAGCTTGGTTGGAAAAAATATCATCCAGTTCATCCAAGATATACTGTATGAGGTCGTTGCCGCTGCGCTGGAGATAGGGTAGGGCGGGCGTACCTACTGCGAAAAGTCCCAAAATATGTTGTTGGGTGTTTTGGCCATAAGCAGCATCGAAATAGCCTACCTGTC
>JAWKLL010000066.1:0-11783 GCA_041392765.1 Saprospiraceae bacterium | reverse complement strand
AATATTGGGAATACTATTTTTTTTGCTGATATTTTCATGTTTACCAATCTCTCCATTCATCAAGATATTCATCATCTTCTGACATTCCTACAATTTCTCCGATTGCATAAAGTGCATCACACAAACCTTCTCTTTCTTCAGTATCTATTCCACTTTGAATGTTTTCATTTTGATCAATTTTGTTAAGATTCTTTACTGAATTTTCAAACCTTGTAAGTAACTTTTTTTCATCTGTATTTTCTGGAAGCAAAATCAATTCATCTCTTAATCGGTTTAATTCAGAAATTAAATGAGGTTCTAAATCTTCATACACGACAGGTAAAAAGTCCTTGAAATTCAATTTATTTAACTCGTCTTTTTTCATTTTTTTATATTCCTTCAAACGCTAAGCACTACCCACGCCCCCACACCATCCCGTTAGCTACCGAAACTCCCACTATCCAGCGCAAACAGTTCCCTTGCACAAACCGACTGCCAGACTACCGGATACCGAAGCTAAAGGAACATCGCGTTTTTGCTCCTTGTGGTAACGTAGCGATTTTAGGGAGCAAGTTACGGGTTTTTTCAGGGTTTTTGTGCCGTTTTTTTGGGTGTATTTCAGGTTTTTACTTTTTGCTGTAAGACCTCTGTCATTTTTCCACAAAAATGCTGAACAGAAACTTAAGGCTAGTGGCACAACTTGCTCTCCCTACTCGATTCTGCTCAGTATTCATTTTTCCCTTTGATTCCCATAATGAATTACGCATTTCGGTAAAAGCCTTTGGAGTCTTTCTTTTTCTTCCTCTGAAAGGAAATTGTCATCTACATGAAATTCTTGTAATTTTTGCAAATTGCCAATTTCAACTGGAAATTTACTTATCTGATTGTCTCCTAAATCCAAATACAAAAGCTCCGTCAAATTCCCTATCTCTTTTGGTATTTCTTCTATCTTATTGAAGTTCATAATCAGGGTTCTTAAATTCTTCAATTCGCCAATTTCCTTTCCAACTATTCTTAGGCCGTTTGAACTTAGAGAAAGTTCTTTCAATTTTCTTGTTTTTGCCAATTCGGCTGGAAATGTATCTATTCTATTACCCAAAAGGTTGATTGAAACTAAATTTTTAAATTGTCCAAATACATCTGGAATATTCTCAAGTTGCTGTCGTGCCATATCAATAGACACAACCTTTTTAGGTTCGGATAATGCTTCCGTAAATGTTGTATGTTCATATAGGCCTCGATGTTCTTTTAATAAATCTGTGTAAGATTCATTAAAAACTTGTTTCAGCTTAAAACGTCCAGCCGTATTCTGGTTTGTATCGAGGAACAATCCATGAAATCGCCTTTGCTTCTTTTTCAACCCTCCGATTAGAAATCCCTTTAGTTCATCATTTGAACTTAATCGAACTGTTAATTTCAGCGAATCATCTTCTATATTCCCGACTAATTTAAATTGCGTTGGACTTTCGAGTTCTCTGTATGAGCCGATAATTGTCCCTTCATTCAGGAATAAAATATTTAACTCTACCTTTTGTTCTTTTTCACTAAGTATCAAATTACCACTATAATTTTTCCAATTTTGGCTGGAAACAGTATTTGAAATCAGAAGTAAAAAGATGATGATGAATTGATATTTCATTTTTTATTTTATTTCGACTAGCGGCTCGTAATTTATTGATTAACAGATTATTGTAAATCATATTTTTTAAACATTTCCTCCGTTAACTAAGGTTTTTTACGACCTTTTGTCGTACCCTAATTACACAGAAAGATAATTTCACGCATCCCACATAAACACGCTATACCTACAGCCTAACCTACCCATCCAAAGCAATACCGAGAAAGCTGTTTGGGGGCGGTGTCATGCCTAAGCAGCGCGGTCGAAACAAAGATAAGCTTTCCATGCAAAACACGCAATGTATCGAGTCGCTTTTTTATACACCAAAATCATACAAGGCATTTCGCGGCAATCACAAACAATCAACGCCAATATTATGGTATCATCGAATATTGGCAGTGAGGCACTTATCCGTTGATAAACGTTTGTAAACGATTTTATCGGATAACATCTTTTACGTAGTTCTTTGAAGGGGGATAAATACGTTCACGAATCCTTTAGGAAGGCTTCGTATGCGACTTTACGCAAATAACACCCACGCGAACGACGAAGCCCTATGCCTGTATCGGACAAGGGGCGGACGGAACCCGCCGGCGGCCTTGGCCAAAGGCGGGATGGAGGAAGCACCCGGCTCGGCTCTGCCGAGGTGGCCCATCCATTAATCTGCCCTCGAAAATAGCTTTTTGGCCTTGATTCAAATACGGCCACCTTGATACGTTTTTATAAATTTCCAATTATTATTTGCCAATCTACTTCTTTGTGCCTTACTTTGTATTAAAACAAACCTACCATGAAAAACCAGCTTCCCAAAGAGAAGGCGACTTCTCGTCGCACGTTTATCAAACAGGGTGCCATTGCGTCTTCTTTCTTCATTGTTCCTCGCCATGTATTGGGGCAAAGGTTTTACCGCTCCCAGCGACCAGCTCAATTTGGCAGCTATCGGTGCCGGTGGGAAGGGTATCAGCGATATTCGCCTTGCATCCGTAGGCGGCCGAGAGCGAGTAGTGGCATTATGTGATGTGGATTTTTCGGGTTCTGCCAGCCAGTCGGTTGCTGCTTTTCCAGCGGCGAAGCTATACCACGACTATCGCGTCATGCTCGACAAAGAAAAAGATATTGATGCGGTCACGATCTCCACGCCCGATCACTTGCATGACCGGCTGCGGCATTTGCCATGCAACGCGGTATTCACGTATATGTGCAAAAGCCCATGACGCATAACATACGCGAAGCGCGCCTACTCACAAAATGGCTAAAGCGCAGCAAGTTGTGACGCAAATGGGCAATCAGGGAGCCTCCAACCCGCTGTTGAACTTGGTTCAGGGCTGGATAGACGCTGGCAGGTTGGGCAAAATATCCAAGGTGCAAATTTACCAATCGCCCGGTTTGGCCACAAGGAATCGAAATGCCCGCGCCTGATGACAGCCTCAAACCCAACGATTTGCATTGGGATCTTTGGTTGGGGCCTGCTGATTATCGGCCTTATACCCCCAATCTCCACCCCTTCAATTGGCGCGGATGGTGGGATTTTGGAACGGGGGCACTGGGCGATGTAGGCTGTCATTTGATAGATATTCCTTTCCGTACGCTGGGGTTGCATTATCCATTGGACGCAGAGTGTAGCGTAGGTGCCATCTACAGCCGAATGTGGACACCGGATTACTACCCTGAAGGTTGTCCGGCTTCTTCGTTTATCACCCTTCACTTTGCTGCCACTGAAAAGAGCGGTGCGCCTATAGAAATGACGTGGAGCGACGGAGGTATCCGACCTGCCCACCCGGAAGTCATTCCCGCCGATCATGATATGGGAGGGCACGGTAGCGCCAACGGGGTGCTGATACACGGTGAAAATGGTGTGATTGCTACCAACATCAACGATAGCTCACCGCTCATGCCTAAGCTATACCTGCACGACGGCACGATAGAAGAAGGGCCCACCACTGCCGATGAGGCAGAACCGGAATACGGCCACCAAAGAAAATGGGTGGATGCTTGTAAGGCTGGCTTTGGTAGCCCCGAACACTTAGCCCTTACCTCTTCTTTCGATTATGCCGGCCCGATGACAGAAACGGTACTTATGGGCAATTTGGCTATTCGCAGCTACTTGCTGCGGAAAGAAACGCCAGAAGGGCGAATGGATTATTATGGCCGCCGCAAACTCATCTGGGATGGTGATAATATGCGTATTACCAATATGGAAGAAGCCAACCAATACGTTGGTAGAACATACCGAGAAGGGTGGGAAGTTTGATTATTCCTCAGTATAGCGGCCTTCTTTTTTCAGGTAAGCCATGGCAAAACGCAGTTGTTCGTAAGGTATCTGTTCGTCAAAAAGCTCGTACACAGCCTTTAAGGTGACAGGCTTTTCTAAATACGGTACTTTATCTTCCACCAATGCGATGATGTCGTTGCTTACGATTCGTGCTACTTCCAAGTCTTCGCCGCCAGTATAGCAGGTGAAAAGATGTGCATGGATAGTGGAGGCAACCAAATTGCGTTGCTCCGCTATTTCTGCTATAGATTTGCCTTGTCGGAATAGCTCCAAACTGATGAGCTGGCTGCTGCCGGGTCTGGCACGCCCCTTCTGTGAAAGAAAATCCAGGACGGCAGACAGGAAAATATCGCCATAAAGCTGTAGTTTTTGAACACCCACCCCTGAAATAGCGGCCATTTCCGTTTGGGTCACCGGTTTAGCGGCTGCCATTTGTTCGAGGGTAGCATCTGAAAAGACCAAGTAGGGAGGGATGCCTTTTTCTTGGGATATTTGCCTGCGCAACTGCCGCAACACTTCGAAAAGTTCATCGCGCACCCGCTCAGCCTGCGTTTTGGTAGCAACGGCCGCCTTTTCTTTTTCTTGGCGCTCCTTGACGGTAGTGGTTCTCACCAACTTGACGGCTTCCTGCTCAAACAATACACGGTGGGAGGCCGGGGTGAGGCGCAGTACCCCGAATTGCTCATAAGCGATGTCTAAATACCCCAGATTGACCAACTGTGCTAAGTACTGCATCCAGTCATACGTGGTCAAATCGCGGCCAGCACCAAAGGTTTTAATTTTATCGTATCCTTTCTCAACAATATCCCTTCTGCCAGATCCGCGCAGTACGTCCACCAGCATATTCATCCCTACCTGTTCACGCAACCTGAAAACGGCGGAGAGTGCTTTTTGGGCAATGGTGGTGCCATCGAAAGCAGTGGGTGGGTTGCGGCAAATATCGCAGTTGCCACAGTCTTGCTGGTGGTCTTCATTGAAGTAATTGAGCAGGATTCGCCGGCGGCACGCCATGCTTTCGGCATATTGCTTCATGCGATCCAGCTTGGCTAATTGTACCTCCGTTTGCCCGTTCTCCGTTTTACCGAGCATCTCGGTCAGCATCATCACATCCTGATAGCTGTAAAATAAAAGGGTATCGGCAGCCAGCCCGTCGCGTCCGGCACGGCCAATTTCTTGGTAATACCCCTCCAGATTCTTAGGTAGGTTGTAGTGGATAATCCACCGCACATTGCTTTTATCGATGCCCATACCAAAGGCGATCGTGGCGCAAATAATGGGGGTTTCATCACGGATGAAAGCATTTTGAACGGCGGCGCGGTCGCGGCTGTCCATACCCGCGTGGTAGGCAGCAGCTTTGATTCCTGCGAAATTGAGATCTTCCGCGACGCGCTCGGTTGTTTTACGACTCAAGCAGTAGATAATACCTGACTGCCCCGGATGTTGCCGAATGAACTGTAGCATCTGTTCCTTTCGCTTCTGGCCCGGCCTGACCTCTAGGCTGAGGTTGGGTCGGTCGAAGGAAGCGATGAAAACAGCAGGATCTTGTAAGCAAAGCTGCTCGATGATGTCTTGGCGGGTGATGCGGTCGGCGGTGGCCGTGAGGGCGATGATGGGGATGTGGGGGAATTGCTTTTTCAGGAATTGCAACTGGGTGTATTCGGGGCGAAAATCGTGCCCCCAAGCCGACACACAGTGCGCCTCGTCGATCGCAAAGAGGCATACTTTGGCGCGTTGCAACAGGGGAGCAAACCTAGAGCGCACACATTTTTTCAGGAGATACGTACAGCAGGTCTAGGTTACCCTCAAAAAAGCGTTGCTCTACATCCTGCTGTTCCATACTATCAAGCGAACTATTGAGGAAGGCTGCTTTCACCCCGTTGGCCTGCAAGCCCGTCACTTGATCGTGCATGAGCGATATAAGCGGGGAAACAACTACGGCTGTCCCATCCATTGTAATAGCAGGAATTTGGTAACAGATAGACTTCCCCCCGCCCGTAGGCATCAATACCAAGGCATCTTTGCGCTGGTAAAGTACTTCGATAATCTCGGCCTGCATGGGCCGAAAAACATCATACCCGAAGTATTGCTTGAGCGCCCGCTTGGCTTCGGTATTATTCATCCTGCTTTTTGTTTTTTTTGCAAAAATATGTAAAATATTGTTTATCTACAAAAAAAACAACGCTCGCATTGTCTTATCATGAAATAAAGGAAAATCAAAAACGATGATTAATTATTGGGCGTGCCCCTGTGGCCTATCGGCTTCGCTTCGCCACAGGGTCGGGTGCTTCCGTGCTGGCGGCCCTCCGGGCGGTGGCGGCACACCGCCCCCCACTCCAGCCCCCTCACGCGGGCACCGCATACGAAGCCTTCCTGTATTTGTAGGCGTAATCGCGGTGCGAGAAACGTTTGTTAGTTATCTGTACAGCTATCTAAAGCAAATGGATTGCATTTAACAAATTTGCATAATTTTACCGCTGTATAAAACAAAAGATGGATATGCCGTTTTCCCAACAAATCACCGATACCATTTTGATGGTGCGTCCCGCCAATTTTGGGTTCAATGCTCAAACGGCCGGAAACAATGCCTTCCAAACCAATGATACATCGCTTGCTGCCGAACAAGTCAGCCAGCAAGCCCGACAAGAATTCGACACCTTCGTGCAGCGCCTGCGCGATGCAGGCGTAACCGTGCTGGTAGTGGAAGATACCCCCGACCCCATCAAGTACGATGCTGTTTTCCCCAATAACTGGTTCAGCACCCATGCCGATGGCACCTTGGTCACCTACCCCATGTATGCCCCCATGCGCCGCTTGGAACGCAGGGATGACGTACTGGAGATGCTTCAACAAAAGTATGGCTACCAACGCCGCGTGGATGTAGCTACCCGCGAATTGCAGGAGCGATTCCTGGAGGGTACCGGCAGCCTTATCCTCGATAGAGACCATCAAGTGGTCTATGCTTGTCGCAGTATTCGCACCGATGGGGGGCTATTGGACGAGTTCGCCCTGTGGATGGGGTTTGAAAAAGTAATTTTCGATGCGTATGACCGCAACGGACTGCCCATTTACCATACCAATGTGATGATGGCCTTGGGGGTCGATTTTTGTGTCATTTGCCTCGACACCGTCACCGACGCTGTGCAACGCAGAAACCTAACCGATAAACTGCACGAAACGGGCAAAGACATCATCGCCATTTCCATCGACCAGATGGAGGCATTTGCCGGCAATATGTTGCAAGTGAAGAGCAAGGACGGCACAGCTTACCTCGTCATGTCGAGCCAAGCGTACTACTCACTTTCCGAGGAACAAATCCGTCGTTTGGAGCAACATACCCTACTGCTACACAGCCCGATCCCTACCATCGAAACTTACGGTGGCGGCAGTGCGCGGTGTATGATGGCAGAGGTGTTTCCGGCTAATACGGGACGGTAAAAAAATAAGTGGCCCCATTTTTGGCTTGTCTTTATGCACAAAGCATGTGTATAAAGACAAGCCTTCAGAAAATGGGATCAGTTATTTCCGTCAAATTACAAAGTAGAATATTGTGATTTTTATTTTACGCTATTCGTTCAAAACCTTGGGCGGCAACAACAAGTACAATACAGGCGTAACAACCCGACTCAATAGCGTAGAGGAAATCAGCCCACCGATGAGTACCCACGCTAATGGACTTACCAATGGGTTGTCTTCCAAGGCCAAGGGTAGCAAGCCGCCGATGGCCGTCAGTGCCGTGAGCAAGATGGGCAAGAACCGTGTCTCAGCTCCGTCCAATACCGCTTCGCGCAAGGGCATACCTGCCTGCCGCTGCTGGTTCGTATAGTCCACAAACAAGATAGAATTTTTTGATTTCTATACCCACCAACGCTACCATACCAACAATCACGGCCACGAAGCTCAAAGGTAAGCCGTTGAAGTAAAGCGACAACAACACCCTATTATCCCCATGGGCACCACCGACAGCACAATGGGCGTACTCTTGAAAGTGCGAAACTCAATACCAGCACCGCAAAAATTCCCGAACATAGCCAGCATTACAATGGCTTCCATGCCATTGAATGACTCGGCAGCACTTTCCGCCTCCCCCTGCGGGCATGATGCGGTAAGCAGCCCCCACTGGCAATGCTTCTAACTGCTCGCTGATTTGCCATCAGGGCTGCCGTATTGTATCCCTGTTTCGGATAGGCGGATACAGAGGTATTCCGCTCCTTGTTGTAATGGCGAATCGTAGGGGGGCTTTTTAGCGGCGTGATAGCAGCCACGTGGCGCACGGGCACCGATTCCCCCATGGCGTTGGTCACATACATTTTATCGAACGTCTCCATCGGGTCTTCTCCCACCGTTTGGCCACTCATCAAAACGATGGGAAATTCCTCTCCATCGGCTTGTCTGGAATCCCCTGCCGATAAGCCATTGATGCCCAAACGGACGGCTTGGTACTTACCTGCACAGGCATCACCGTATAGCCCTGCTTTTTCGCGGTCTATGTCCAATTTGAGGTCTGTTTTGGGTACGCGCAGTTCGTTGCGCACATAAAAAGTACCTTCCGTTTGCGCTACAATTCGCTCTACCTCGTTGGCCAATGACCGCAAAGTATCTAAATCAGGGCCAATGATGCGGTATTCAATCGGCGCTTCAATGGGTGGCCCTTGGGCGAATCGCTTCACCTCAATACGGGCACCGGGTATATCATCCAAGGTTGCCGACAACTGGTTGGTGTAAGCCACCATTTCATTGAGGGGTTTGCGCTCCTTCAATTGTACAAACAACTGGGCAAAATCAGGGCTGAACGACACTTGGAAGGTATTGTAATACACCCGTGGGTTGCCTTCCCCTACGTTGGTGCTCACGGATGCAACCTCAGGTTGTTGCAGCAAAAATTGCTCCACCTTCCGCGCTATGCGGTCGGTTTCGTCTAAAGTAGCTCCGGGTTCGCTCTCAATGTTTACCATAAACATAGGGCGTTCACTCTCCGGAAAAAGGCTAAACCCTAAGGCGGGAATCAACAGCAGGCTCAGTCCAAAAATGACCGCCGCACCGCCCAATGCCCAGGCTGGCCGGCGAAAAGCCCAGTGCAGCACGTTTTGGTAGGGCGCATTGATATACCGATGGAAGGCTTGCAAGAATATATTCCCCTCCTGCCGCTCGTGTGGTTTAAGGATGCGGGTTGCCAAAAAAGGCGTAATAGTAATGGCCACAAACAAGGATGCACTGACCGTGTAAAGTACCGATAACGGCAACGATTGGATAAACTCGCCCGCCCCCCCCGGCAAAAACGCCAACGGCAGGAAGGCCAACAACAACACAATCGTACACCCCACAATGGCGATGCCAATTTGCTTGCTGGCCGCAATAGCCGCCGATACCCGCGTATGCCCTTCTCGCAGGTAACGTTCTATATTTTCCACCATAACAATGGAATCATCTACCACCAAACCTAATGCTACCACCAAACCTACAATACTCAATTGGTTGAGCGTATAACCCGTATAGTACAGCAACGCCAACCCTATGGACATAGAAAGCGGTATGCTAATCATCACCACCAAACTGGCACGCAACCCCAATGGCAACAGGGTAATCAATACCAACCCCAAGGCTATGAGGAAGTCCTTGCCAAGGCTCAACAAACGGTGCCGTACATTCAATTCTTGGTCGAACGCCACCTGCATATCAATGCCTTGTGGCAATTCTTGCCGATATGCTTCCAGCACCTCTGCCATCACTTGCCTCGATTGGATGATGTTCGCACTGTTTTGCAAGGCGTGCAACACCCACACACTGCGTTCTCCATTGAAACGCGCCCGGTAGGCATCGCGGGCGTAGGCAGGGTGTACCGTTGCTACATCCTCTAAATGAATAAGGCTGCCATCGGGACCGGCACCCACCACCACGTTGCGGATGTCCGACAGTGTTTCCAAATCGGAATCGGTTTGTACATTGAAACGCCGCTGCCCCAAGTCGATACTTCCGCCGGGTATGTTGATATTATTGGCCTGTAAGGCCGCCAACACCCTATCAAAACCCAACGCATAGCGCGCCATGCGCTCCAAATCTAAGTGCACCTGTATCTCCTGTTGGGGTTCACCGTCGATTTTTACCCATTTGGTACCGGGTACTTTCTCCAAGCGTCGCTCCAAATCCTCAGCAGCGGCCTTCAGCTCGGCATCGGTGGCAGTAGCACCACTGATAGCTGCTTGTAGTACCACCACATCCGAACTGGCAGCCCGTGTTACGCGAAGCAGTGCCAAATCAGCAGGCAAGTCGGGCCGTAAGCGATTCACCTCCCGTATCACATCGTTGTTTTTGGCATCCACGTCCACACCGTATTCAAACTCCAAGTTCAACAGCATCAGGCCGTCCGTAATTTCTGTTTTGATGGTATAGACATTATCTAAATTGTACAACTCGTCTTCCAAGGGGTCGGCTATGAGTTGCTCCATATCGGCAGGGCTGGTGCCCGGATATACCGCTACTATAAAGAAAATAGGCGCCCCAAACGGAGGGTCTTCCCCACGAGGCATGTTCAGCAGGGCGGACAAACCCACCCCCAGCGTGAACAAAAACACCAACAGTGAAAACTGCGGATTATCGACGAAAAATTTTACAAAACGCATGGCTGATATATGTGTTGGAAATGTTGGAAATGTTGGCTCCCGATAGCTATCGGGAGTGTTAAATTTGTATAGGTGCTAAATGTGGGAAATCACAAAAATCCCAGCGTAGGCATCACCGTCATCGGTTGGCCACCATTATCCTGTCACCATCTCGCAACCAACTCGCTCCGGTAGCTACCACTACTTCCCCTGGCGACAAGCCCGCTGTCACTTCCACCCAATGCTCGTGCAGTTGGCCAATGCGCACCACACGAGCTTCCACTTGGTTGTCTTTTCCGGGCACATACACAATAGCCGACCGACCGTCTGCCTCGGCCATAGCCGTCAGGGGAATGCGCAACGTGCCTGCCTGATAGGCTTGCGACACCGTTATACGCGCTATCAATCCTGCTGCCAGGTTAGGCGGCGATTCGCGGAAGCTAAATTCTAAAGGAAATGTTCCTCCGCCTCCATTAGCCATACTGCCTTTGTCGCTGAGCCAAGCCTCCCAAGTTTTTCCGGGGTAGGCATCCAATGCTACGGTGGCGCGCATACCCGTAGGCAACGCCGCCCACTGCTCGTCCGTCACGCCACACAACACCACCCAGTTATCGGCCTGTGTACCTTGTATCAGCATGAGGGGTTGGCCGGGGCCGGCTATCTCACCGGGTTGCACCAGCACTTTGAAAACCGTTCCTCCAATAGGGGCTTTAGCTTCGCTCCACGTACGGTTGAAGTTGGCTACTTCCACCTGACGTGCTGCCAACTCCCACGCCGTCTGAGCGTTGAGGTATTGCTCGCGGGTGGCTACGCTATCGGCATAGAGATTTTGTACGCGCTCCCAGTCGCGGCGGGCTTTTTGCAGCCCCAACTCCGCCTGTGCTACTTGGGCATCTATTTCTTGCATATTTAGACGCGCCACGGTTTGGCCAGCCTTCACCTTGTCGCCTTCAGATACCAGCACCTGCGCTACCACGCCGCCTGTTTTAAAAGCCGGTTTGCCTTCTTTATCAGAACTTACCATGCCCGTCAGTTGTACCATCCCTGCCGCTTCTGCTGCGCGAACGGTGTCTATTCGCACCAAATAGGCATCTTCAATAGTAGTAGTATCAGCCGTTGCATCCTCGGTCTGCTGCTCTCCGCATCCTGCTAAAACCAGCGTTGCAGACAGCCATAGTAGAAAATGTGGTTTCATATTCTTGTGATTTATCTTTCTTGATTAAGTTTTAGGATTCTTTGACAATTCTCGTGGTCGTACCGGGCTAGCGATCTCGGCAAAAGGCCGAGACAAGTTGTGCAGCAGTGGCAGCTTTTAGCT
>JAWKLL010000065.1:0-12990 GCA_041392765.1 Saprospiraceae bacterium | reverse complement strand
GGAGTTCCCTGCCAATGCGCTTGCGCTCCTCTTCTTGTGCAAAAATGAGCGCCTCGGCAAACGCCTTTTTATCATTTCTGTCCTTGTGCACCCTATTGAAGCGATACCCCATAAAACTGAATATGCCGAGTAATACACTTCCCCCCAACAGGTAATTCCTTTGTCTGGATACTTTTTCGTTCTCGATATCCAACTCCAAGATTTTCATTTCTTTTTCCGCTGTTTTGTATTTTGTTTCGGCATCGGCAATTGCTTGGCTGGTGCGTTTTTCCATATCATGCCGCAGCCTTTTCATACTCTTTTCCATCAAAGGCAATGCTAATTCAGGCCTTCCTGTTGTTTTGTAGAGCTGCATCAATTCTTCCTCAAATAATTCCATTTTACCTGCTCGCACGTCCGCATTCACAATAGCGTATCCTGCTTGTGCATGATGCAACGCTTCTTCATTACGCCCCAAGTTTCGCAAAGAAACAGAAAGGTTCAAATGGCAGCCTGCTAAAAAGAAAGGGATTCCCAATTGCTCTGCCAAAAGCATAGCTTCCCGCCCTGTTTTTTCGCCTTTGCCGTAGTCCTCCAAGCTATTTTGTAAACTGGATATTCTAGTCAACGTACCCAGCACATCTGTTGGAACACCAGTCTTCCGGGCTACCGCTAGCCCTTTTTCAGCCGCCTTCAGGCCTTTGGTAAAGTTAAGCTCGGCACTGTCATGGTATTTCGCTGCCTCTACCGTTGCCGTATCAGCCATGGCAAGGTAGCCGTTTCCTATTTGCTGAAAAACCATCGCCTGGTTAGACCGCAGGGCAGGTATCGGCTGTTCATCGCCAGTAGCTTCCTGCATCTTTATAGCCTCACTGATGTATTCCTGTGCTTTCTCTAGGCTGCGCATTTGGAAGTAAATCCCCCCTATGGCCATCAAAGGTGTTACGAACTTCGACGTGTCCTTGCTTGCTTTGGCAAATTCCAGTGCATTCAATTGGTATTCAAGTGCCTTTTCAAACTCGTTGATTCTTGAGAAATACAGCCCCAGAAAACTTTCAATAACGGCAGGTGCATCCGTACCTTTTTCATTTTTCAATATTTCCCTAGCCGAATATAGCAAATCGAGGCCGGCCTCTGCATCCTGCTCTATAACGGCCTTGCCATGCAGATACAGTGCCTCCCCATGCAGCCTTGTTATTGGGTGGTTTTTAGTGATCCCAATAGCGTGTGTGGTCAGTAGCAAGCAGGTATCCGCATCAGTAGCGCAATACTGCTGAACAATGTTCCAGAGGCTATCAAATTGTGCTTCGGAAGGCGTTTCCATCCGCATGACTGTGGCGAAACTTTGAGGCGTGGCTGGCATATCCTGCCATTTATCGCGGATATCCTGACCGTAGGCGAATGGTGTGGTGAATAAGAAAAAGCTCCCCACAACAATGAAAAAAACAGTATGCTTCATAACCTAAGTAATTTGACGGGAATAGCGTCAGCATTTTAAGGGTATCGAAAAAGGGTCAAATAGCTTTAAATGAACCACTTATTTAACCCTTTTTAGCTTCCCGATGCTGAATCTATTTTTTCCCGTCCCTGATTTTTTGGCAAGTTCCGCTTTTTTTCGTAACCAAACCATTTCGGGCAAAATCAAATCTGCTCTTATGAATTAACGCTTTGCAAGTTTTTTTTACAAAATTCACTTGCACCCAATAATAACGATACCTGTCAGTAACAAATTGATAATTGAACGTTTCATCGTGGTTGTAGATTTATTACCACAAAGGTCAACTAAAACCTACCCTACCCCAATAGGGTCTTGACAGGAAACTTATAGGGTCAAGACCCCATAGGACTTGCCGTGCCACGCGCTGTGATGAGGAAAGCGTATTCTGCTCATATTGTTTTATCAAGCTTCAAGCAAGGATGATATATAGTAGTTTGACGGGAATAGGTTTATTCCACCGCCAAAAACGCCGCCCCCGTTTCCGAAGGCGGCGTTTCTTTACATTCAATATGACTTAATTAATCGACCAGCAGCATCCGCCGCGTTGCGGTATAGGTTCCAGTGGTGACGGTATAGGTGAGTATGCCGGTTGCACCTTTCAGTACTTCATGCGTCAGGCGCAGGGTATTGTAGCCTGCCGTGTAGTTACCCGAAAGCTGAACCACTACCCTACCGCTGGCATCGTGAACGGAAAGAGTCGCTGGCATATCCGTCGGGAGGTTGAATGCGATGACCGTTTCTGTCGCGAAGGGATTGGGTGTGTTTTGATACAATTCAAAACCCTCCATTGTCTCGTGGTTTGCGATATGGGGCAACACGGGCTTGTCACGCCCTGGCGTAAAGGCGAGTTTGATGGTGCTGCCTTCGCCTTTGGTATCGTACAGGCGACCTGGGAGTTCGTTATCGACCAGTTGGAGTATATCACTGACGCGAACGCCACCATGGTGAATATATAGTTCCAGCGTAAATACCGCCTCGCCTGCTTTGAGTACTTGCCCTTGTGGCTGAGCAAATACACTGCGCAGCTCGCCATCCAAAATATTGAAATCCTCTGTCGAGAGCGGCATCGCCCGGTGTGGAATAATGCGCTTGACGGTAGCAAATGTAGGGTCGATTTTTAGGGCAAACTGCCAAGCGGCCACATCAGGTAGCGTTTGATTGGATGAGAAGGAAACCAGCAGCAACTGCCCTTCAACGACGGCTTCATTGGCTACCTGCCATATCATAGGCTGGCCAGTAAGGTTGTCGGGAGCATTCCAAGAACCGTTTACATCGCCCATTTTTATGCCGATGAAATGGTTGTCGTCAGGTGTTGGAATGGCATTTTCGCTGGTTCTAAATGCGGGGAATCCCCAAGGGGCATTTGGTACTGCAAACGTATGAGCCTCATCTACAAACCGCCAAGCCGGGTTATCTAAATGGTTGCCCGCATTTGCATTACCCAACAGCGCGTACTGGATGATAGTAGCATCGGCGTTGGTCACAGCGTTGTTCTCGTTTACGTCGGCGGCGATGACTTTGTAGCCATCGTTGAGCCTGTTGCCCAATACATGCTGCTTGATGCGCAGCACATCAGCGGCATCTACACCCTGACGTGGGGCATCGTTTTTGGTGGGAGTTATCACTAAGTTGCCACCAATAGTGGGGATTTCGTAATCACCATTGCCATCGGAAAGGTCACTAGCTGTATCGTCGCCAGATAGTGCAACATGGACATCAGCTACGGGCGTAACGAGGTCATGCTCCCAAACGATATTACCGTTGATTACATAAGCGATGCAAGTGACTCCATCATCAATAAGGCTATTACAATTGTCGTCAATGTCGTTACAAACTTCTGCTGCGCCGGGGTGGATGGCCGCATCGCCGTCATTACAATCTCCGCTGCCGAGGATGCCCGTGTATCGGTAGCCCGTGCTTGGTGAGGCGCATTGCGTCACGCCGCTGCCCGTGGTGTAGCCGTCGTTGTCGGCATCAAGATACCAGACAGTGTTCGGATTCAGGGCGGTGTTGGTGTCGTCGCAATCGGTGTTGTTACTAACAAAACCAGTGCCACATACATCACAAAAGACCTGTGATACGGCATGGTCCCCAAAACCGTCCATGTCGCTGTCTTGATAGCAGGTAATATCGGCGGGAGGTGTGCCTTGGAATTCATACGCCCCCATGTCAATCGTCCCACCAAAAACACGGGTGTTGCTGGCGAGGTCTTCCGATGCCAAGTTGGATGCATTGTCACCTGTATTGACACAAGGAGAACACTCCGTCAGGGTGAAATTATTGTTCGCCGGGTCGGTGAAGAGCGGGTCTTCGTCAATGTTGCCACCGAGGTCGTTGCCATAGGCTGGGTTCCATCCAGCTCCACTACCGCCGCTGTTTTTTATGTTGCAGTTTTTCCAGTTGGCTGTTCCACCACTGATAGGAAGGGAGTTCGCCCTATAAATAGAGTTGTAGAGGGTAGCAGTGGAATTGGAATTGGATAGCCCATGAACACCGAATGTACAATTGGTGAATGTTGCAATTGCATTACTTGTCAAGTTCACAGAAGAACCTCCCCCTGTCCCAAATAGGTTATTTGAGAGATTTGCAGTCCCATTGGATACGTGTATATCAGCCCCCTGTGCATTATTTGCCACATTATAAAAAAATGTACACTTCTGGATTACTCCAATAGCGTTAAATCCAGTATAAGAAATTGCCCCTCCTATTGAAGCAAAGTTGTTTTTAAAGATACAATTGGATATTTTAATGGCAGAATTACGGCAATACACGCCACCCCCATATACTTGAAAAAGGAAAACTCCACTATAATTAAAATTCGCATCCACATCGGCCTGCCCATTTTCGATAGTGAACCCATCAATGACTGCCTCACCTGTTTGGTTTACGGCAACAACCACATGGTAAGAATTGTCTGTGTTATCTCCTACCGTACCAATATCTCCACTCAAAGCCGTTATGTGGACCTCTGGGTTTCGGTCACTCCTATCCGTTTCAGTACCATTGAAACCACCAAAAATTTGCAGGTCAATATCAAAATGAAATGCTTTTTGGCGGTTGTTTGAAGAGCCGTTTGTCGTCTCGGTAGGCAGGTAAGTGCCCTCGGCCACCCATATCTCCGTCACCCCACCGCAACTGGCATCGAGTGCAGGTTGGAGGTCGGTGAAGGCATCGGCCCATGAGGTGCCGTCGTTGTTGCCCGTTGCGTCTATGTCCACATAGATTCTGTCGGTGAAGGGGCAGCAGGGGTTGTCGTCGTCCTTCACCGTGACCGTGGCGGTACAGGTCTCGGCATTGCTGTTGTTGTCTGTGACAGTCAGTACTACAGGCTGGGGTGCCCACATCCCCACAATCGAAAGTGGTGGGCGGGATGGAAAGGAGACGGTGCTGCAGTCGTCGTAGCTGCCATTGTCAATATCGTTTGCCGCAAGGGTGACCGAGCCGTTGGCATCCAACTGGACATCAATGTTTTTGCAGGAGGCGGTGTTGGCTTTGCAGTATCGTTTGTACTGACCACCCATTCTGAAGACCCAGCTGCAACCGTTTGCGCCGTCGGTGATTTTTACATAAAGGGTCACATCCACCCCATCCTGAAGGATATTATTGGCGGGTGTGAAGGTATTTGTGACCGCTACATAAGTGCCTGCGGACGTGGTTGCCGTTTCATCCGTGAAAACGCCATCTACGGTAAGGGCTCCATTTGCGCCCAGTTCAAATGCAGGGCTGATGGGCGTGAGCAGGAGGTCACAGCTGTCTTGTGGAGGATGATTTCATTGTTGGTGAAATTGTTGAGTGTGATCGCGCCAGTCCTGACCACACCATTGTTAATATGGGTACCATCCATGTTATTGCCCTGTCCAGGTATTTCGAGAAAGCCGTCGTTGATAATGGTCGAATTAACTGCCGTGAGAATACTGTTCGATATCACAAAAACACCACAGGGGAGGTTGTGCAAAGCTCCTGTCCCAATGCTTCTGTAAGATAGGGTGTTGACCAATCCGCTGTTATTAAAACTACCGCTATTGAACAAGGAAGGTAGGCCGCCAGCGGTGGGAATATCAGGGAGTGTTATTGTCCCGTTGCTGTTATTTGTAAAAGCACTGAATGAGTTAACTTGTATTCCTGACTGATAGGTGTTACGAACGATCAACTCGCCACTATTAACAAAATTTCCATTGTTTAATAATCCATATCCCCTAATATTCCCCGCCGCACTATTCAGACCGATATTTATCTCGTTGTTGTTCGTAAAACTGCCATTATTGTTAATTCCGTTCCTGAAATTAGCGGTGCCATTTGACCCCGAGTCGTCAATATTCATGATGCCGTCATTAGTCGTTGCCCCGTCGTTGATCAACCCAGCCCAGCCTGTGCCGTTGGTGTTCAGTGTCCCTGCATTTTCCAAAGTACCAGAATTGCTTATGCCATATTTATCTGTATCTTCAATGGTCAGGACACCCTCTGTGCTGTTTGTGAACGTACCACCTGCTTGGTTCAGGATGCCGTGATTTCCGATATTGAGCGCACCGCCATTCGTGCCAATATTGATGTTGCCCGCATTGGTGATGCTGCCAGTGGCCGAGTTCTGGATTCCGTTCTCCCCTGTGTTGTCAATGTTGAGCGTTCCGTTGTTGTTGATGGTTCCATTGTTCAGTATGCCTTGGTCTGGTGAGCCGTCAATGGTCAGTGTGCCGCCGATATCTATTGTCAATGTCATGCTGCCACCTATTGTAACTTTTTGGGCAACCATCGAAGTGCCCAATCTTACTGCTGGAAAGAATGTGCCGGATGAGAGTACTGCTACTGAACTGGCGGTAGGAACGCCGTTGTCCCAATTCCCCGCATCGTGCCAGTCGGAATTAGATGCGCCTGTCCAATTGGTGGTCTGTGCCAACAGCGAGGATGCCAAAAACAACAAACCGACAAGGATCGAGGCTGTTTTTTGCCAAAGGCGAAATGCTGTTGTAAATGAAATAAGGTTGAAGTTCACCATGTCGTATGAGATTAGATTTGTTTTGGTCGTAAGTAAACGGGCAAAGGGTTTTCAAACCAGATATAGTCCAACAACCCAAGATTTCGCTTCGCGGCTACTTCGTGGTGTGAAATTATGGCGCAGCTATTTTTTTGGCTCGCAAGGCGAAAAACGCAGACGATGCCTAAGCATCGGCGAGGCTTTTCAACGCAGCGAGGTAAGAAAAGAGCAAGACAGAAATCACAAATTTTGGGTTGGCGGACTATAAATGCCACCAGCAAAGGTCTTTCAACTTATTAAAACACCTGATAGGGTCTGGACTGGAAATCCATAGGGTCTAGGCATCAATTTGAGGGTCACGTCGGGTTGTCTTATGATGTTTCCCAAGGAATAAAATGACGATGCCTCAGCTGCGATTTATAGCAACTGAAGCACCGATCATACCTACCCGATGACATACGCCAACAGGTAGTTCTCCCCCTTTTTCTGCGTTTCTTTTATTGCAAAGCGAAGTTGATTTCAAGCACCACTTTACCTTTTACTGGTACACCATAGTTCATAGCTGGTGTCCAAGTGGGCATATTACGCACTACGCGCATTGCTTCTTCGTCGCACCCGAAGCCTAAAGGCTGTACGATGCTTACATCCTCCACTGTTCCATTATCAGACACCCGGGCTAGTACTTTGACGGTGCCTTCTATCCCATTTTCTCTGGCGAGTTCAGGGTAGTTGATATGGGTATTCAGGTAAGTAGTTAAGTCCGCGAATCGTGGGGCATGCTGGCCGGCAGCTATGTTTACAGTTTGGGGCTTTTTCGTGCTTTCTGTACTTGGAGTATCTTTTGTGTCTGCAACGGATGCGAAGGATGTCAACGTTGCGTATTGGGAGTTAGAGACCATTGCCGTGGCGGGTGTTGATTGTGCCTGTACTGCATTAGCATCAAGGAATACAACAATCAAGGAAAAGCTAAAGAAGAAGATTGAATTTTTCATAATAGAAGAAGGTTGTGTTGATTTTAATAAATGGATGTAAGGATGGGGTCTAAGCTATCCAAGCTAGCACCCATTTCCCGGCCACATAAACGGCGGGAAAAAAAGCGATGCACGCAAAGGCTACCCAAGGGCTGACCGTCGCTGTATCGCTCGTAGTTTTGGGGGTTGTGTTTATTTCAGTGCTCATGGAACGAGCCATGTTTTGGGCAACAGAAATTTGCTGAATTTTCATGTCAAAGTATTTGGTGTGAAATGTAATTTTTTTGATAGTACAAAGGTCAGTAAAAGCAGTAGGTCACTCAATAGTGGCTGGAAAGGAAAATGGTAGGGGCTATGCCCTAGTAAGTCGATGTTCTTCCCTCCAGTAACTCCTTGTGTTCAATAGCCCACTTCAGTAGGCTGTTTTGGACACTTTTCAGGTTGAGTTTTTTGCAGATATTTGTTCTGTGGTTGGCTACTGTTTTGGGGCTAATAAAGAGCATACGAGCTATCTCAATACTTGTTTTTTGACAAGCAATGAGCTTTAGAATATTGGCCTCCTGATTGGAAAGGGTACTTAGTACATCAGTATTAGCCGAATTGGCCTGTACTAAAAACTGTGTCATGCTAGCGTTGATATAGGTCTTTCCTTCACCAACATATTCGATACATTCAATGATTTCCCGTTCGCTGCTTTCTTTCAACAGATACCCTTTCACGCCTATTGTCAATGCGCTGATCAAAAAATTTCTGTCCTTGAAAAGTGAAAACAAGATAAATTTGGTCGGGATGTTTTCGCCTATCAGCGCCTGAGCTACTTCCAGCCCAGACATATATGGCATCTCATTATCCAGTAAAGCGACATCGGGCTGAATGGCTTTAATTTTATCGAATGCCTCTCGTCCGTTGGTAGCACCACCTGCCCATTGCATTTCCTTTGTCTGATTAATCAAGGAAGCAATGCCTCTCTGGAGGATGGGGTGGTTGTCTGCATTGAATACTCTCAGGCACATGGCGTATCATTTTTGTGAAAATGTGGTAGCGTTTGTATCTGAGGCAAATATGGGGGCAAGGGAAAGAGAAAGATCGGACAAGCAGGGTGGAAAATGAGGACGAGTGTGGGTAGTAAGGTAGAAAAAACGGACATGCAGGGTAGAAAAAACGGACAATGGCCAGATTTTCTACCAAAAACAAAGGGCAACAGGAAGTAGCCCGCTGCCCTTTGTGGCTTATTAAAGCCTACCTATTCGCTACAAATAATCAGAAGGCAGTTTACCAAAATGCGCTCTGAATTGTTGTGAAAAATATTTCACGTCTCGCATACCTACTTCATAGGCCAATTGTTTAACGGAGCGGACTTCTGCATTTTCTAACAACTGACGGGCTTTACTAAAACGAGCCTCGTTTAAGTAATGATTGAAAGACAGCCCTGTGATCTGTTTGAGGCGGCGGCGAATTTGCCGGGGGCTGAGGAAAATGAGTTCGCTGAGTTGCTCCAGATTGAAATCGAAATGGGAGAGATGTACCAGTACCTGTTCTTCCAGTTCGGACAACCACAGTAGGTCATCTGGACTGATGACGTGCCCACTAGGTATCTCATTTTCTAAAGCAGTGTCTATGTCTTCTTCTACGAAAGGTTGTTTCCTAGCCTTTGCATTTTTTAAAATGTTGGCTACTCTCGCCAGCAGTTCCTCTTCCACAAACGGTTTTAGCATGTAGGCATCCACACCGATGCGTAAGGCATTCAATTTGTCTTCCATTTCCACCCGCGCCGTGAGCATGATGACAGGGATAGCACAAAAACGATCTGATTCTTTGAGTGATTGTAGCAACTGAAATCCATCAATGATTGGCATCATCACATCGGAGACAATGAGGTCGGGTAAGGGATGGGTGTCATCGTTGAGCCAATCTAACGCGACTTTTCCATTTTCTGCGGTGTGGACTTGATGGCTCTCCCCCAGTAGGGATTGAATATAGGCACGAAGTTGAGTATTGTCTTCTACTATCAGGATGCTTGGCTTATCAGATGCAACGGTATTGACCACTTCCGTCGGTAGCGTAACAGCAAGTGGAAGAGGTATTGGTGATACAAGGGACTGTTGCTCAATAGCCAACCAATCCTCGGCAGGTAGGGAGCGGAGTACTTGCTTTTTGGGAAACGAAAACGTAAAAGTACTGCCCTCGCCAAGGGTGCTTTCTACCAATATACCGCCACCTGATAACTTAGCAAATTCTATTGCCATAGCCAACCCTATGCCTGTACCACCTTCGATTGTATTAGGTTGTTTTGATTGGTAAAAGCGATTGAAAATGTGAGGTAAATCATCAGGATGAATACCTCTGCCTGTATCTGTCACTTCCATTTGAAGGGAGTGGCCTTGGTCTGTCAATTTTACTTTTACCGCCCCACCCTCTTGTGTAAACTTCAAGGCATTAGATAGCAAGTTGTTGATTATTTTCTCCGTTTTATTTTTGTCCAGATTGACTTGTAGGTGCGGATCCGCTGCGTATTCCAGCGAGAGGTTGATGCCTTTGCGCTGCGCGTAGGTTTCAAAAACCCCCACTAACCGCTGGAGGAATGGGTAGAGGGCAATAGGCATTTCATTCAAGGTTATCTTACTGGACTCCAACTTGACCAAATCCAGCATTTCATTGGTCAATTTAAGGAGTTCCTGCCCGTTTTGCTGTATGATCTTGAGTTGGGTGAACTCTTTATTACTAAGGTTATCGCTTTTTAGCAAGTTGTCTAATGGGCTGAGAATGAGCGTAAGCGGGGTTCGAAACTCGTGGGTTACATTGGCAAAGAATTTGGATTTCATCGCATCCAATTCATTCATTCGCTCCGCTTGCTCAGAAGCCAGCAGTAATTGTTGTTGTTGTTGGGCTTGTTCTATTTCGGCATTCGCCTTTTCTTTCAAGGCAGCTTCTTTAGCAGCCGTTTCCAACCTGAAGTGATAGCTAAAGCCAAAGTCATCGTCAGCATGATGCCTCCTGAAATAATAATATTGACCACATCGGTAGGCCTTATTCCTAAAAAATATATTTGAACCACGCCAAACAGCAGTCCTAAAAAGGGAGATAAAGCACCAATTCCATAAAATTTAGCCAATTTATCTTTTGATATAATCATTGAACTGAGGCCGACTATGACAGGAACAAAAAAGGCGAAAAGAAAAAATGGGCGGATAGAAAGCCATAATTGAGTAGGCAAAATGGAAAAGAACCGCATCCCATTTCCAATGATCGTCAAAATAAGCAAGGAAGCCATGCCTGTTCCTAACAATAGGTGTATTCTCGGAAATTTTTCTTTCGTATTCACATAAACCCTTCCAAAATATAGGAGTGTGACTATCATCAGTGTCCCGAATATGGCATGCAGGCCAAAGACTAACCTCGGATGGTTATGAAAAAACATTTCGAATAGTCCATTTTGAAAATCCCTAAAAACACTGGATATAAATGCCGCTATCTGAAACACCATAAACCATAGATAGACCTTTTGCTTGTACCACCAAAACAGCAATACGGCTATAAAGAAAAAAGCAATACCTGCCCCCCGCAACATATTCTGCGCAATGGTATAGGATGTAGTCGGAGGAAGTCTCAACACCAGTTCCTCTTTCACCAAGGCCAAACCTACCTGCATTTTGCAGCCTTCTGGCATGATTACCTTGCACCAAATGTCCGTGGTATCGTTTTCCATCAACTGCACTCGTGTCATAGATGGGACAAGGATATTAGGGTAATCCCGTGCTGTACCCGACACCATGCTTCCCGAATAGCCCGTTTTTATTAGCCCCGATCTATTCCTGCTATACGAGTCCACATCTGAATAAGTAGGCTCAAAGGGCCAGCAGTTGCCTTTTATCAAATAGGTCAGTGCGAACATAGCAGGTTGGTCAGAAGTGCTAAGCCGTATATTGAACCAGTAGCCTATGTTAGGTTTAATAATAAACCTTGGATCGTTATCGAATACTATGCGTCTAGCATCGGCTGTTTCACCCTTCAAAAGCTGCTCGTAAGAAAGAGGGATTTCGCCTTCCTCTAAAACCCATTGTAGCGCAGGGAGTGTGATGGTGTCAGCATTGTGTTGAATATGATAGGAGAAGGAAG
Source organism: Saprospiraceae bacterium (assembly GCA_041392765.1). Classification (GTDB taxonomy): domain Bacteria; phylum Bacteroidota; class Bacteroidia; order Chitinophagales; family Saprospiraceae; genus Lewinella. The sequence continues at coordinate 1,454 of JAWKLL010000065.1, read as the reverse complement.
ATTCAGACACGGCCTCTTGAGCCAACACCCAACTATGCACACACAAAACAAGTAGGAAGAGTAGTTTTTTCATTGAATGTAGATTCCAGGTACTTCAAGGAATTGGTTTGTAGTGCATTATATGTAGCATGGAGCTAATAGTAGATTGGTATTCTCACAACCCACTATTCGGCACTATAATATTGCACAATTTACACTTTTTCAGGCATTGCAAGCCGCTCAATCTACTTATTTACGGCGTTTTTTCATCCCAACAAATCCTTATGCTCTATGGCCCATTTCAGGAGGCCGTTTTGTTCGCCGTTCAATTCGAGTTTTTTGCTGATATTGGTGCGGTGGTTAGCCACTGTTTTTGGACTAATGAAGAGCATATCCGCTATTTCATTGGAGGTTTTTTGACGTGCGATTAGTTTTAGGATATTAACTTCATGATCAGACAATTGTGAAAGCACATTTTTTGAAGATGCAGGCATGTTCACAATGTATTGCGTCATCGCAGCATTGACATAAGCCTTGCCTTGACTTACAAAACGGATACAATCCAGTATCTCTCTTTCAGTACTTTCTTTGAGTAAAAAACCCTTTACGCCCAACGCTAAAGCGCGGTTGAGAAAATCCCTGTCTTTAAATAAGGTCAACAGCACGAATTGGGTGTGCGTACCTTCCTCCAATAAGTTTTTGGCAACCTCTATGCCTGATAGATGTGGCATTTCAATATCCAAAATAGCCACATCTGGCTGCATTGCCTTTATTTTTACCAAAGCATCCTTTCCATTATCGGCGCTCCCAACCCACTCCATGCCATCTGTTTGTTGGATGAGGTGGCTGATACCCTTGCAAAGGATAGGATGGTCGTCTGCATTAAAAACCCGTATTGACATATCATTCGTATTTTTAACCTTTACTGGCGGTGATCGTTTTTGGAATTGTGATGAGGATATGCATACCGTTTGTTGCTCCTTTTTCTATTTTGAGTTTGCCGCCAATGGCAGCAATCCTTTCGTGCATTGTTTTAATCCCTAAGCTTTTGGAGGCAGCTACCGCCAATTCTACGTCAAAGCCTTTACCATTGTCCCTGATAGAAACATTGATCGTATCAGCCTTGTTTTCTATGGTGATTTTGGCTGCCGTGGCCTCCGCATGTTTCACGATATTGCTGAATGCTTCCTGAATAGCGCGGTACAGATGTATTGCTGATTTGGCATCTAGCACCTGATCTATATCCTGTATTTCACTGGTAATAAACAAGCTGGTTGATTGTTCTACCTTCCTCATCATGTCGATGATGGTAGCCGTCAAGCCAAATTTTTCCAATTGAAAAGGGTGCAAGTCCTGCGAAATAGACCTTACTTCCTGGAGGGTGGCTGCTATCATCTGTTGATTTTCCACAGCGATACCTTCCGTATTGTCCAAGGCCTTTTTTATCAGCAACAATGATTGCCCAATGCCGTCGT
>JAWKLL010000064.1:0-13611 GCA_041392765.1 Saprospiraceae bacterium | reverse complement strand
GCTATGTACCACCATTCTACGGCAGATGTAGGGGATGTCGAACTCTTTGATATTGTGGCCGCAGAGGAAGAATTTAAAAGGGTCATTGTAGTACTGCCCTAATAGTTGGTTGAAATCCCGTAGCAGTGCGGCCTCATCGGCACCAGCGAAGGATTTGAGGCGCACGCGCAACCTGCCGTCTTTGTCGCGGTGTAGTGCACCTACGGAGATGCAAATGATCTTGCCAAATTCGGCATAGATAGCAGCACGGTCGCGGTAGCTTTCGGCGATGGCTTCATCCGTAGGAGGGGCATCGCTGCCCTTGAGCAGGTTGCTAGCCTTGTGCGCCCAAAGTGCCTGAAGGTCTTCCGGTAACTCCGAAAAATCAGCATGTCCACTGACGGTTTCAATGTCCAGAAAAAGGACATTGGCTATGTCGATCTGTTGTAACATGGAAAAAGGTTTACTTGATTTTTCTGCTCATCAAGTTGTTGTTATGCAAACAAGTCCTCTACGGACAATTGATGAGAGATAATGCTAAGGTAGTGTTTGTTTTTGACTGCACCAAAGACGGTTAGTAAGGTTGGGAATATATTTTTATGGGTGTTGGTTTGTTGTTGAAATACTTGGATTTTTTTTCGGATAGAATCTGCATCTTTCTCAGTCATTTCGTACTCGTTTTGATAGAATTTCATTTCCAAGAGATTGATGCAATTATCGGCTCGGTCTATAATGAAGTCAATTTGAACACCTGCTGATTGGTCGTCCTTTTTTTTCTGCCAAGCATATTCATTGGTGATGACTCCATGAATACCCAAGGCTTTTTTAATAGCAAAAGCATGTCGTATAGCAAGATTTTCAAATGCATATCCTGACCATGATTTGAAAGCGGCTTGGTTGGCTAATAGCAGCCAACTATTGTTTGCTTTGGTTCCTGACAAAAACTTGAAATAAAAGAGTGTAAATTCATCCATCAGGCGGAAGAGGGACTCTTCTTTTGTCTTGTGAACAGGGAAAATCTGTTTGACAAAACCACATTCTATAAGCTCGCGAATGGTCATAGTTAAGGCTCCTCCCGAGTTTATTTGGGTGGCGGCTATGATTTCAGCGCGGGTCAGCCCCTTGCTTTTCTTTGAGAGTGCTCCGACAACGGCTTCGTGATGGGCGCTATTTTTGAACAAAGCAGCATAAAGGTTTTGAAATTCATGGCGAAGTGTTGCTTGGGGAGCAAAAAACATGCTATCGAGGATTTGTGGAACACTCTGCCCCGGTTCAATATCGCGTAAATAGAACGGGATGCCCCCAATACACATATACAACAGCGCAATATCCTTGTTGGTGAGTCGAACCCCCTGTAAAGCCAGAAAGGATTTCGTCTCGCTCAGTGTAAAAGGCATTAGTTGTAGGTGTTTTGTGACCCGGTTATGCAATCCTCCCGTGTCGTTGATGACTTTGTTGATGATCCATGAAGCAGCTGAACCACAAATAACTAAGATAATATCATCCCGTTTGGTACAGTATTGATTCCAAAAGTTGTCAAGTGCTGCTAAAAAACCCGATTTAGGTGTTTCAAACCAGGGAATTTCATCTAAGAATATCACTTTTTTTTCCTCTCCTTTCAAGGTGTTTAAATAGGCTTTTAACAGCGAAAATGCTTGCAGCCAAGTCTTGGGAGAGGGAGCAAGCCTGCTGTTGGGGCTATATTCATGGAGGGTAAGCCAAAAATTTTCTAGTTGTTGGGAAAACTCTTTTTGATGGAGTCCACTACATTCAAAGACGATGTTTTTTTTGTAAACCTCCCGTACAATAAAGGTCTTTCCTACCCGTCTGCGTCCATATACAGCTAGGAATTCCGACCGATTTTTTTTCAATAAATCTTGTAGGGTAGCTATTTCTGCTTGTCTGCCTGCTATGTTCATATAGTTGTTATATTTCGCCAAATATAAGTAGTTTTTTATTAATTTGGCGAGTTATAAAATTATAATCCGCCAAGTTGTGGTGAAAATAAGTGTATATGGCGGATTATAGTGCAGGTGTTCTCGGCTATCGACCATCGGTATAGCCGACACACGGTCAGCAGAGGCGATGCGCTAATTATTAGAGTTGTTCTACTGGGACAAGTTTTGCTGCAAGCGAAAAATTTTATCCTGAGCTGCGTTAGATTTTTCGCCGAATTGCCCGCATTCGGCTGCAAAATCCGCCTTGCCCAGAACAAAATTTAGCGCTTTCGCTAAAACAGCCCCCAGTAGAACAACGCTATTAAAACCCAGCGTTTAAACCAAACGACCCATCATTCATGCAGGCACTTCAGGTGGTAGGGCAATTGATAGTAGAGGGCAAGCCAGTGGAAGCACTGGAGGCACTGCTGCAATGGGTGCGCCTGAATATGCCAAATGTGCGGTCGGATGTAGAGTTGCAGTTGGCGCGGGTGAATATGGCATTGCAAAGTTTTAATGCGGGTTTAGTGACGGTGGCAGAATACCAGACCCAATTGCAGCAGATCAATAAGGGTATTTTATATCTGCTGGACGAGTGTAAGAAAAACGCTGCCGCTACGGCCATCATTAGCAAGGGGCCTGCCTTGCACGATTACCACGCCTACACCTGTGATCGGGTAGAGCATAGTGACTCCTTCCGGCAATATTTCCAGCAACAGCAGGAAGCTGTGCAGTTTTATTTTCTGTACGGTGGCGACCTTCAGTCGCATGAGGGGTTGTTTAGGCGTATTGCCTACGACTTAGAAGGCCGTTTGCAAGACTACCTGAACCCCGCGTTGCAGACACACATTGCGGCCATTCAAATGGAAATGACGTTTGAGTTTAGCCGTCAGTTGGAGCATTACCAACAAAATATACTCCGCAGCTTTTTTTCTATGATGGGGCTTTCGCCCAACGAACACGAACCTCTGCTGCAAAAAGACTTGCCGTATGTGCTGGAACGCAGTCCGCGTATGCAGCAATTGCGCCCTACAGACTACGTGTGTGTCTATTTGCACATCAGCCAATACGATTGGGACAAGCACCTCACGCCACAAGCGGCACACTGGTTTATTCACCATTTTTGCCACCAAGGCAAGGTTACTACGCCTGCCAGCATACTTGTCTTTTTCGGTATTGAATACGACGACATGGACACCCCTGCCAAGCAGGAAGTAGTAGCCGCTATGCAGCAAGCCGACCTCCTTACGCCCTTGCCGGAATTAGGGATGGTGTATCAACGCGACATCGGGCAGTGGATGGAACGCTACAAACAAATATCGCCCAACTCACGCACCCGCAAGGAGCTGCTTCAGCAGGCTTTCGGCCACGCCGATGAGCATTATATGGAGGATGTGGAGTTGGAACTCAAAAAAATCATTGACCAGTACAATAACAACCTATTGTTATGAGCATACAGATACATGCCTCTGCGGCCGTGACACCGTCGGCAGACAAATACATAATGAGCGACGACTTGCGCAATGCGGTGGAAGTGGCTATTGCCCTCCAACAACCACTCTTGCTGACGGGAGAACCAGGCACGGGCAAAACGCGCCTCGCTTTCAAGGTAGCAGCAGACTTGGCGCAACAAAAAGGAGCGTTCGTTTTTCACGACAAACCCCTTATTTTCAACACCAAAACCACCTCTGCTGCCCGCGATTTGTTTTATACCTATGATGCGTTGGCGCACTTTCAGGCGGCTAATATTCAGCGGTCGAATGCCCAGGCTGCGGCTACCGCTGATTTTATCGAACTACAGGCACTTGGCAAGGCGATTGCCGCTACCCATCCGAGTGGCATTGATGCATCTCGGCTGCCAACTGACTTGGGTAAAGAACCCCACAGCAGCGTTGTGCTCATTGATGAAATCGATAAAGCTCCGAGGGACTTTCCCAATGACATCCTTTCGGAAATTGAACAATACGAGTTCCAGATCAAGGAATTGGACAACTACACCATCCGCAAAGGGGATACCCAGCGCGTGGTGGTCATTATGACGAGCAATTCGGAGAAAAACCTGCCGGATGCTTTTTTGCGGCGATGTGTTTTTTACCATATCCCTTTTCCTGACAAAGACCAACTGCTGGCTATTGCCAAATCGCAACTCGGCGACGCTACCCGATATACGGATGAGCTGTTGCTCCAGTTGATCGATAAGTTCAGGGATATACGCCAACAGGCCGTGCGAAAACCACCCGCCACGGCGGAATTGGTGGCTTGGCTTCGCATCTTGGAAATGAGAGACATTATGCACCGCAAAGCGGATGAACAACAATCGTACCTACGCGACCACCTATCGGTGCTGGTGAAAACCAGAGAAGATATGGAGGCGGTGAGGGGCGTTTTTGGTATTTAATCAATCTCTAAATTGGCCACTAATCAGCACATAGATACTTTTCCGTTGGAACTGCTGTTCTTGCGGATGGAACTGGCGGGATTCGTTCTCAGCCCGGCAGATCGCTTGCGTGCTTTGCAGTTGTTGAGTGGCCCCGGCAAAACCTGTTTAGACGACCCCTACCGTCTTCGGGGGTTGTTGGCGCCCGTATTGACACGCAGTGAAGCGGAGCAGCAAAAATTCTATGAGTTGTTCGACCAGTACTACCACGATGTTTCGGCACCCGTGGATTGGGGTTCGCTGCGGGAACGTTCCATTTTGTCCAATAAGTGGTGGTGGCTGGCATTGGCTTTATTGATCCCCATACTCGGGACGGCATGGTACCAATTGACCCAACGAAACTACCCGGACAATGCTGTAAAACTCATCATAGATGGCCCTCCCTACGGCAGTCCAGGGGATACCGTTCGGTGGAAGGAATTGAGTCGTTTAGCGGATCAATACGCCGATTTGAAGTGGCGATGGCTCTATGTGAACCCCGCCAACCCAACAGATACACTTGGCAGTAATACACCCAATACGTGGGCGTTCGTAGTGCCCCCATCGATAGTGGCACGTACTTGCGGGAAATACAGTTACAAGTTTTTATTCCGACATTAGACAGCACCTTTTCTACGGATGCTCCTTTTGCGGTTTTTTGTAGCCGTCCGCCGGCTGTCAATGGTATCACAGTGGCACTCAAGAAGTAGAAATAGGGCAAAGAAAAACTTTCAAATACGGGCTGATGAGCGAGATTATCAAGTAATAAAGATAGGGAGTAAATCGCAAGTAATAGGCCGGGCGGCCAACTGGATGTACGAATGGGATTTTGGCGATGGCACGGTTGAACAAGGAGCTGGCACCATGCCGCATACCTATGAAAAAAATGGAAATTATCAAGTCAAGCTCACGGTAACAGATACCAGCACGGCTGCCTTCTGTGCCACTACGGTCTATTGGGATGTGCAGGTAGGGCAGGAAAGCGTATTTCTCCCCACGTTGGTTTTACAAAAGGAAAAAACTCAAGCGGATAGCGATATGGGGCTGGGCTTATTACTTGCTGTTGGCCTTGTTGGGAATCGGTATCATTTTCCACTGGGGTGCGGTGGTTGATGAATAGGAAAAGGCGGCAACACCACCAGTGGAGGAGTCATCGCCCCCTCTACGCTAGGTTTGCCAGCGGCGATAAAGCCCCTTATTTCATTCCCTTGCGTCAGCAAAATGGCCTGATAACCGCCTCGCGTGCTCGCCAGCGTTTGGCGGATGCCCTTCGGCTGCGGCAAGAGGGAATTCGGCGGGAAGTGGACGTGGCATCCTCGCTCAAAAACACTATTGAAAAGGGCGGTTTTCCAACGGTACAATACAAGCACCTTACCCAACCAACCGAATACCTTGCTTGATTGACCAACAGTGTAGGAACGACCATCAAGCAAGGCTCTTCCGTTTTCTTACGCAAAGTTGGCACGCACAAGATGTGCATATCGAAGTGTTTTACTACAGCCATGCACCTGACCCATTGTTGGAATGCTTCTTTCCCCAAAGGAATGGGCTTGGAGCAACTGAAACGCCAATACAGCGACCACCGCCTCATCGTCATGGGGGATGCCTACGACCTCATCGATCCACATGCGTTAGGATTGCCCAATCTGCGGCCTAGCCCTGCGAATGTACTCCGCCAGTGGAGGCAGCGCCTGTTGTTTTCCCCTGTGCCGCCGGTGAGTTGGGGTATCGGGAGAAGCTATTGGCACGGGTGTTTATGCCGTTCCCTGCCGATACAGAAGGCTTCCACGAAGCCAGTGTGTTTATTGAGAACGAAGGCGAACTACTTCCCGATGGAGCTGCTTTCGACCGTTGGAAAGCCTCTTTGCTAATCAATCGGAAGGACAGCCCCATAGAACATCGCAACTGGAAGCGATGGCGCGATGTAGAAGCTTATCTCGAAGGTTACGGCTACGATTTAGTACGATGGTTCAGAGCCTTGGCGGTATTTCCTGTACCGTCATGGGAACTCACGCTGCGCATCGGCCATGAACTGGGAATCCCCGTTACCTGGGATCGGCTTTTAGTCTTGAGTAGGATGCCGATACTGCAATCGGAACGAATAGATGAGCGGTTGCGGCAAGACATGCTAAAGGGACTAAACCGCCAAGACGAAGACACTGCCCGCTGGGTTGTGCAGGAAGAGTTGAGTGCCGTGCAGGTCATCACTTCGGGCACGCACGCACAAGCTGAGTTGGAAACAGCCTTAGCGATACAAGCCTTTGCATTAGATCCTTATGAGCCTGCCAATCAGGATGCGATTCGCTTTTTGTTGACCAACGGGCACTTGTCGCGGGCGCAGGAAGCGGAATTAAATGGCATCACCAACAAGGTCTCCATTGGGCGCAATATGCAAATAAAAGGCGCTACGAGCAGTTCAGAACTCCCACCCCTCACCATCAAAGAATGGTTGGCGAACGAAGCACCGCCCGCCGAATCTCCTCCACCGGTTGCGCCGACGGAAACCGAAAAAATGGAGTCGCATCCACTTCCGTATGGCTTTTGCGCTTACCTTGGCATACATACTGCTGTTGGTATTGGGGTGGCGCATGGGTGGAACCGATACCCTCTATCGCTGGGCGTTTGGTTCACGAGCCGATGTAGTTCAACCGAGGAAAGGGGTGGCATTGAGGGATTATCTTTTTGTCAAAGAAACTGCCGTCATCGATAGTGCGGTCATTTACAACAACGCAGGAGTGGAGCAAGCCTTGGCCTCCAACTTTCAACGATACTTTACCCGCTACCTTATTCCGAAAAGCGTTAGTTAATGCCAATCCGGTGTTGCACGGGCAGGGAGAAACATTTAATGGGAAGCTGATTTCGTATGGCTTAGCCAACGCCAATTTGGGGCGTTTTTATTACAATCAGGCCACATCCTTGCTCAATAACTACTTGCGCGACAGCTTGGGTCAAGCCGCTCTTGCCGATGCCTTACACCGCTTGGAGCAGGCGTATATCAGCGATAGTGTAGCTTGGGATGTGCTACACGCTTTTGGGGTGGTACACTACTATGCGGGTAGTCCGCAAGATACCTTGCTTTACTATTACGATAGGTTAGCGGCAGTTGGATATTTCGATACCCTAAGCTATACCCCTAATTTGAGTAGTCTGCTGAGCCGCGAGCGGTCTCGGGTCTTGAAAGCGGAAATAACAACGCTGGCTGACCGCTCATTGGAGGTGTCGGTTGATTATTACTTGGCTGCGGAGGTAAATGGTGCTGCTTATCTGTCTGTTTTTACAAAAGGGCAAGGGGTACAACCTGCAACCGTCACTGCCGATGCGGAAGCAGGGCCGGGCAATGTGACGTTGGCGTTACAGCCGCCCGACAACCGCGATGGGCGTAGTGAAAGCATCCATGTACAATTGATACAGCGAACGCAGGACAAAGTCATTGACACAAAAATTATCGACTTTTCCCATGAATGGGCCACTAAGCGGATGCCTGAGGTAACAGAGAACACACCTGATAACGCCACCCCACCCAATGGGTCAACTACATCGCTGCGCATCACGGGGTCGGTGCTGGATGCTTCCTCTCGTAAACCCGTTTCGCGTGCTGACATTTTTGTGTATCAAGAGTTGCCAGGCGCTACTTCCCGCACCTTGTTGTCAAAATCGACACTGGATGGAGGGGGATTATTTGGCCTTGACCTTACGGCAAACGGAAATGCAGCTTCACAAATCATCGTAACGGTAGAAGCAGAGGGGTATGCCCCAGAAGAAGTAACCTTAGCGCTCCGAACCTTGGTGAGCAGGAAGGAGCCGTTGGAATTCCGCTTGAAGCGCGAAGTGGCTCGCCCCTTAATGAGAAGGGTGAAAGGAGGAACCTTCACCATGGGCAACCCTCGGGGTACGTATTCGGATGACGAACGCCCCACCCGCGAAGTGACGCTGAGCAATTTCAACATGGGCACGTACGAAGTGACCTTTGAGGAGTACGATATTTTTTGCGAAGCCACCGGACGTAGGAAACCCGACGATCAGGGCTGGGGGCGCGGAAAACGGCCTGTTATGGGTGTCACTTGGTTCGATGCTATTGAGTACTGCAATTGGCTGAGTGAGCAACACGGCTTGCAACCCGTTTATGAAATCATCGATAATAGACAGCAGCAGAAAAAAGGAGCAGAAAGCCCGTCGGTGCGTTTGCCACAAAACATCAAGGCGAATGGCTACCGATTGCCAACCGAAGCCGAATGGGAATACGCTGCTAAAGGGGCTAACCAACAACAAAGCAGCGCGGATGTGTATGCGGGCAGCAATCCCAAAATAGGCATCAATCAAGTAGCTTGGTTCGATGGAAATAGCAATGACCAAACCCATCCTGTGGGGCAGTTGTACCCCAATAATGCCGGATTGTATGATATGAGTGGCAACGTTTGGGAGTGGTGCTTCGATTGGTTTGGCACCTATCCCAACGAATCGGACAACGACCCGATGGGACCGGAATACGGTTCGCATCGCATCATACGAGGGGGAGCTTGGATACAGCGAGCCGAGGACTGCCGCGTGACCGTTCGCCAGTTTCGCGTACCGGAGGAAAAAGCAATTTACATAGGATTTAGGTTAGTAAGAAATTGATGCCAGTATGGATGAGCAACCTGTCATTATCATAGGAGCAGGGCCAGCAGGGTTGGCGGTAGCAGCGCAGTTGCGGCAAGCGGCTATCCCCTTCGTGATGTTGGAGAAAGGCGCATACATTGCGCAAAGCTGGCATAATCATTACGATCGGCTGAAGTTGCACACCGTCAGGGAGCTGTCCCATTTGCCGGATATGCCTTTTCCGGCGCATTACCCCCGGTATGTTCCCAAAGATTTGCTGATCCAATATTATGAAGCATATGCCCTGCATTTCGATATTCAACCCATCTTTGGGGTGGAAGTAATCGACATCGATAAGGACGGCGATACTTGGGTCGTTGCTGCTGCCGACGGCACGAGCTGGCGCACCAAGCAGGTTGTGGTTTGTGCAGGCATGAATCGGTTGCCTTTTCGGCCTCATTATCAGTACGAAGAGGATTTTACCGGTGAATTACTACATAGTAGCGAATACAAAAACGCCCAACCCTACAAAGGTAAACGGGTATTGGTGGTGGGCATGGGCAACAGCGGCGCCGAAATAGCCTTGGATTTGTGCAGCAACCAAGTGGATACCTACCTGAGTGTGCGAGGGCCTGTCAATATCGTTCCCCACGAAATTTTGGGGCGGCCTACACAGTTGACGGCCTTGAAATTAGCGAAATTACCGCACTGGCTCGGCGACCGCATCGGCCTGTGGGTGCGGCACTGGACAATGGGCGACTTACCCCAATTGGGCATCCCGCTTCCGGCTATCGCTCCTGCGCGGCAGTTGCGCGAAACAGGCCAAACGCCCGTTATTGACCTCGGCACGGTGGCGCGTATTCGGTCGGGTGAAATACGTGTATTGCCCGGCATCGAGCATTTTACCAACGACGGCGTGCTTTGCACAAACGGTGAGGAATACAGTTTTGATACCGTCATTTTTGCTACCGGCTTCAAAGCCCAGCTTTCGGATTGGCTGCACTTAGACAGCGAGCACTTCGACGAACGAGGGCTGCCCCGTACTATCAGCGGACAAGGGCCTTACGAAGGCTTGTTCTTCCTCGGCTACAACAACTACGCCCCCGGCGGCGGACTTGGCATCATCCGCAACGACGTGGGGGAATTGATGAAGGCCGTGGTAGTGGCTCGCCAAAAGGAGTAGAGAGATTGCGCGTATCTGATTAATGGGAAAATCTACCCCTCTCCCTTTTCCTAATGCTGCTCCCCATACACCTTTTCTCCCGCCAGTATATGCAGCGGCAGATGGTTGTCCGTTGTTGGTAGCAGGCAAGTAGCAAAGGGCGTGAATGCGCAAGGAGGGTTGATGGCCCTGTTGAAATCCACTACGATAGTTCCGTCCTTATCGGCTCTTGGGCAATAAAGGTATCGCCCGCCACCATAGGAAGTATCACCAGTAGTTTCGTCAGAGAAGATGAGGAAGAGATCGTCCGGCCCGCCATCTAAGGCGGTGAGTTCATACTCCGACCCCTCGAAGCGGAAACGGATACGGCCCTCTACGGGCACATTATACGCCATGTCCAGCACATTGCGCATCTTCACGGAATCCGTAGCAGTAGCAGGCAACCAATGGGCAGTTATACGGAAGGAAGGGTTGAGGGGGTACGTATCAATAGCCCGCAGCCTTATCCGCGAAGGCATGAGCGTATCTTGCACCCGAACCCCCCATTTACCACCGCGTTCTATCAGGTGCCACTGCACAGAACGATATGCCATGCGCTGCTCGGCGGCATCCATCAGTTGCACGCCTGCCGAAGTGTTTACATCTGCCGATACGCGGCCTTCGTTCCAATAATAAGTACACGCATGGGCAGGCACCTCCGGAGCAAGCAAGATGTCCTGATCGGTGCCGCTGCCACAAGTATTCGTGCCGGGTTTTAGCCAATGCAGTCCCACAAGGCTAAACCAGCCATGAGGCGCCGTTAGGTTGGCCAGTCGCTCTTGTTGCCATTCGCGATGCGTTGCTTCATAATCAGGGGGGAAGGATGCCTGCGTTTTACAAGCACTCGTACCCAGCAACGCCCAAAACAGCAGGGGCAGCAACCGTGAAAAGGAGTGATTTTCCATATTTTGAAGGTTTCGATTTTTGACTAACAACGTCAATGGCAAAAATACGCTTTTTAACCATTGACAAATACCCCCCATTTTCGGAAGCGGGTGATTCAAGTCGCCCAACGCCGAATCGTGTTATGATATGTATGCCGTGCCCCCTGCCGCCCCGCGCTAGGCCAACGCCAGGCAGGGGTCGCGCTATCCACTCGTAGGCCACCCCGGCTCAGGCCAGGCGGCCACCCGTTCCTATCGCTCACGGGGGCGGTTTGGGTGGTTTGTTGGGTTTGTGGTCATGTCCAATCATATTCATGGGATATTGGTTTTGGATAAACCAGATGGGGAAAACGTCAACGCCAACGCCAACGTAGAGATGTTGCATGCAACGTCTCTACCCCCTGATTTTCCTACTAACAGCAAGAAGTGAAAAATTTGAAGTACACTCAAAAACGGCACAAAAACCAAGAAAACCCCTAACTTGCCCCTAAATCACCACCCTGCCGCAAGGAGCAAAAAAAACGATATTCCCTTATAGCCGAAAGCGGGAATCATAGCGGTCGGTTCGTTCAACTGAACTGTCTGCGCCAGACAGTCGGTCGGGAACGGTTCGTGGCGTTGGGGCGCAGACAGTCCTTAGAGTTGCACTCACCCTAAAAGACGTCACAGACCATGAAGAAATTTATAAAAAACATATTTAACAAGGACAAGAAAGAAGGAGAAAAAGTGACAACAGAACCTTTAACTGAAAATCAAAAATTAGAAATTTTGGGTGACTCAATATCTGATGTAGGATATTGGAGCTGGTGGACTACTGACTTGCCAAAAATTATTCAAATTGAGTTTGGTGGAACACAACTTTATTTTCCACCATCAGACAATTCACAACCACCTAACTCGCAAATTGCAATTCAGTTTAGAAATCCTAAATCAATAAGTTTTTTAACAAGAAAAGAACTGAAAAGTGAAGACAAAAACTGGTTTGATGACTTACATAATGATAAAATGGAACCTCCAACTTGTAGTCACGGAGAATTTACTTTCACAGACCAATCCTTAATGACAGAAATTATTAATGATGCAAAAACTATAAAGACAATTCACGGCTATTCACCTAAGGACAATTTATTTCAGTCCGAAAAATATAAACTTGTCTTTTGGGCAGGTGATTATGGTTTGGCTGTTTCATCAGAAGAGATTAGACTTTTGACAAAAGACGGAGTTATTGAATTAGACCAAATTCAATCTGTTCATTCTCAATGGTGGTCATATTGGAGAAAATATTGGGACTTAATCGATACTAAAAATGCTTTGCCAAAAGACTACGCTTGTGAAGTAACAATACCAATAAAAAATGCCTAAAAACCGAACGGACGAACAAGAAGGGCGAAGTGCTAACATCACCTAATACGCAAGCAGGGTTTCGTGCTTCGTATGACAGTTTTTCGTAAATTTGAAGTTCAGTTCTTCGTAGGAAAGTTTAGTGGTAAAAATCCCTGCCTGCGTATAGCTGAGAACCGTTAGCAGTCAGGTTAAAAAGACAGACACGATGATTAAAAAATGGTTACAAGGCATATTTGAAAAGAAAGAATCCATTGAAGTTAAGGAATGGAGAACGGACAATTCTATTCTCAAATTCCTTTCTTCTAACTTAGACGAAAATGGCAATTTATCTGAAAAGGCACACGACCTCCCAGACGAGCAAAAAGATGATGACAAGATAAGATTTGCACCAGGTTTGATGGATGCAATGTTTGGGGCAGACGATTCTGACGACTCGAAAAAGAGAATTACGGAATTAACAAAACACCTTAAAAGGATTGCTTCAAAAGGTGACAAAATAAGTGAACAGGAATTTTATCGACTAATCACTGAAAACGATGGTGTAATTGGCATTATTGATGACTTTTTGCAATCAATCGTTAACGATTCCTTACCTATTGAACCATTTCTATTTAAATATGCTAAGGATTTAATCACCAAGGCAGACAAAAGAAATACTGTAAAATTCGGAATTGCAATTTTAGGATTATGCCAAAATAAATCAGTCCTCAACGACATAAAGATTTTGGGCCTACACGATGAGTTTACAGTTTATGCCACAATTGCAATCGCCAACTTATCCGACAATGCAGAAAATGACCTTTGGGAATTAGCAAAAAAAGTTGACGGTTGGGGTAAAATTCAATTGGTTGACAGATTATCACGACCTGATTTAAGCGAACCAATCAAAGATTGGCTAATTTATGAAGGTTACAAAAACAGCATAATGTATGAATACTTAGCATACACTTGTGCCATTAACGGAGAACTTCATAAGAAATTAGAAACCGATGAAATAAACCACAAACTCTTCAAGTCGGCTTCTGACATAATTGAGGCACTTATAGCCATTGGTGGACCAGCGGAAGACATAACTACCTACCCTTTCGCTTCACAAGTCATCGAAGATTTCATAAGACACGCTAAAATTCAAGCTAACGACATTTCAGACTTTAATGTATTACACAAAATCAAAGATTTTCTCACAGAGCTACAAAATGACATTGAAGCGCAAGAGAAAAATGGTTGGAATCAAGATATTATTTCAAACTGCTTAATTGAAATTGTTGAAAT
>JAWKLL010000063.1:0-14364 GCA_041392765.1 Saprospiraceae bacterium | reverse complement strand
AGCTGCTATGCCCGAGGCAGATCGGCAAGTGTATGATGCTTTTGTAAGAAAAGTAGCCGACCTGCGCCGAGCTTTCAGCGCCACCAATAGTATCCGTTCTGAAATGAATGGCAAGCTAAAAGGGATGCAAACTGCCATCTTAGATATGCCTGCTGATGCGCAACCGCATCTCGCTACGGCCTACCGTCTGCAACAGGAACTCAACCAGTTGGGTATTCGTATGAATGGCGATTACAGCTTGGCTAGAAGGGAGTTTGAAACACCACCCACCATAGGCGACCGCATCGGCAGGTGCGAGTACGGTATGTGGGACGTGACTTCAGAACCTACCCAAGTTTATCAGGATGCCTATCGGTTAGCTGCCGATGAGTTTGGCGATGTATTAGCTACCCTCAAGCGGATAGCGGAGGAAATCGGTGCCTTGGAAAAACAATTGGAAATGAACGACGCACCTTTCACCCCTGGTCGCTGGCCGGAGTGGAAGCGGTAAACGATGAGTCGCCCTTGATACGCCGATGAATACAGTTGTTTTGTTGAGGATTGCCTTTAGTGCTTCCGCTAAACAATCCTCAACAGAACAACATTAATAGTTACTTCATCTGAGTATCAAGGGCATCCATTGAGCATATCTTGGCTTTTTTAGAACAAGCGGTATCCTACACCTATTTTAATGTTATGGAAGAATAGGCCAACGTCGCCTATAGGTTCTCCATTGATATCAGTGGCCTGGACTTTTAGGTAAGGAGTAATACCATAGTCAAATCCTGCGAATACTTGGAAACGATTGAAGCTATAAGCCACATTAGCCAGCAGGCTGAGGTATGCTTTGTTGTGTAAATCAATAACCGGTTCTTGCCATTGTTCGTCTCCTATCCTTAGCTTTTGGTCTATATTGATAAGATAGGAAGCACCCGCCTCCACAGACAACCTATCGTTGATCTGGAATATTCCGTAAGGGGAGATGGATATATTGTTATATCTGATTTCTCCTTTTTCTAATACAGTATCATTGAATTTATAGCCTCTGGATTCGTATCCCAATTTACCTCCCAATGCCCATTTGATTGACAGTAGGCCACCGATGCAGATGCAAAAGCAGTCACAGCGGGTTGGAAGTCGTGGTCAAACTCAGGGTCATGGAAGAATGAGATATTGCACCCGTCTGTAGGGAGCTGATAAGTTTGCGCTTTGAGGGAAAAAGGCAGCACCGTGCAACAAAAGGATAGCCCAAAACAAAGGGCGAAGGCAAAAGAGCTGGTTCATGTTGGTTTATGTTTAGTGTTGAAGAATATCATTGAAACGCAGGGTCTGTGGTGGTGGCGAAAATTGTGGTTTTTAACGAAAGGAGGGGGTAGGTATGCGAAAGGCACGAAAGACACGAAAGGAGGGGGTAGGTAACCACGAAGGCACGAAAGACACGAAGAAAGGTGGGGTGGTAACCACGAAAGGCACGAAAGACACGAAAGGAGAGGTAGAGTAACCACGAAAGGCACGAAAGACACGAAAGGAGGAAGTGACACGAAGGCACGAAGAAGACGCACGAAAGGTGGGTAGGTAACCACGAAAGGCACGAAAGACACGAAAGGTGGGGGTGGTAACCACGAAAGGCACGAAAGACACGAAAGGTGGGGGAGTGTGTATGTAGGAAATGTAGTAAAGGTGTATATGTGCGAAAGGTGTATAGGAATATAAGAGTATAAGAGGGGGGATGATGCCCGTTGGTGGGTTGAAATGCTGAAAATTCTGCCAATCTATTGCTTGAACCGAGGTGAAAGGGGTTGATATGCTGTCGCATCTAAAGGGAAGTAGCGACGGTTGAGGGATTCGATAGGGTAGGTAGCAAAGGTGCCAATGAAAAGATCCGCAGCAGGGAACGAATCATGCCACGGCTGTAGGTCGGGGTGTATGAGTAAGGTTTTGGGGCGTTGATGACCGCTGATGGCACTGCTAATGACTAAACTTTCGTAGGGTGTACCCCAACTCATCAAGAGGGTGTCCATGGGGGCTTGAGCTTCGGTAAGGTACATTTTGGTAGTGCCGTTAGGAGCTTGGTCGATTTGGGTCGCTATCCACTGCCAACGTGCTTTGTAGGGGGCGTGGTGTTCAGCAATCGCCCAAAAGCGTGCCAATAGTAAAGGAAACCGAGTACAAAAGAGACACGGTGGAGAGGTCGGCACCTGTTTTGATAGCGGCCAAAGGCAGCAACTGCACGACCGCAGCACCGAAGCGATTGACCATGACTTGCACCGTGCCTTCCTGAACCATGAGGAAGGTTTGAAAGGCGATGTCTAATAGCCACGCCCGTTCGCGGTAGAAGACGATGGAAAGCACCACCAAGCCCAACATACCTGCATATCCCAGCCCGCGCAGGGGCTTATTCAGCGTGTAAGGGGCAGACGGGTGGGGCATCGTTCATTACCTTTTCTTGCGACGGGGTAGGGGGGCGGCCTTTTTCTTATTGGCAATCCCTTTGCGGAATTCAGGCTTTTCCCTTTTGGGGCCGTCATCGAAATTCATACGCAGGGCGCGTTCGTTCCATTTGGCGTTGTCGAAACGCTTGACGACGGCTCTTGCTAATTTTTGGTCAATATCGAAAAAGGCGTGTTTGTCTTGCAATTCTACCTTGCCTATGGCGTGGCGGCTGACTTCCACAAAGTGGCTGACAAAATCGATGAACTCAGAAACGCTGTTCAGCTCCTTGGTGCCGACGTTTACGAAAACCCGCTGGTATTTGCCAGGTTTCTGATGTTTTTCGGAATCGGCGTGGGTGAATTTTTCGCAGGCTTGGGAGCCAGTGTTTCCAATGCCTCTTGTTGGTAATGGACGGGCATACGGCTGAAAGACAAGGCAGCGATGCGTTCAATGAGTTCTTCGCGGCTGATGCCTTCTAAGGCCAGTGCCATACCTTCAATCATGGTTTCCAACCCTTGTATGGGTTGGGTGCCGGCCAATTGGTTGAACACTTTTTGCAGTCGTTCCTCTACCAAACCTAGCACGCTGGGCGCTTGAATTTCGGTAAACTCCAGCCGCAGTTGTTTATCTAACTGGCGCAACTTATGCCTGTCGGATGGATGAAGGAACAAGATGGAGCGGCCTTTTTCGCCAGCGCGGCCTGTTCTACCGGAACGGTGGGCGTAGAAAGCCCATTCGTCGGGGATATTGAAGTGGAAAACATGGGTAATGCCTTGCACGTCCAACCCACGAGCGGCCACGTCGGTAGCGATAAGCAGACGCACCCTGCGCGAGCGGAAACGATGCATGGCGCGGTCGCGCTGCGCTTGGGAAAGATCGCCGTTGAGAGCTTCAACACCATAGCCATCGCGTTGCAAGTCTTCCATGAGGGTGATGGTCTCGGCGCGGGTACGGCAGAAGACGAGGCCATACAAAGCGGGGTCAGCATCAATAAATCGGCGCAGCATTTCCACGCGGTCGCGAGGTTTTACCACAATGTATTGATGGTCTATATCCTGGTTGGTTTGGTTGGTATTGCCCGCCATAATCTCGAATGGGTCGAGCATATAGGCTTTGGTGAGGCGTTTTACCTCGGGGGGCATGGTGGCGGAAAACAACCAAGTACGCCTTGTTTTGGGTACGGATTCGAGGATTTCGTCAATTTCCTCCTTGAAACCCATATTGAGCATTTCGTCGGCTTCGTCGAGGACGACGGTGGCGATATTATCCAATACGATGGCCTCACGGCGAATCAAGTCGCGCAAGCGGCCAGGGGTGGCTACCACAATTTGGGTGCCTCTTTTGAGGTCGCGCATCTGCCCGCGGATATCCGCGCCGCCATAGACGGGCGTAATCTGCAAGAGTGGGCGAAAAGTCGTGAAGGACACCAATTCTTGTGTGATTTGTACGCAAAGCTCGCGGGTGGGTGCCAGCACGAGACCTTGGGGGAAAGCGTTGGCGGCATCCATCCGCTCAATAAGAGGGAGGCCAAAGGCAGCGGTCTTACCCGTACCCGTTTGTGCCAAACCTACTAAGTCGCGCTCCCCTTCTAACAAAAAGGGGATAGCTTGCGCTTGAATGGGGGTGGGAGTATGAAAGCCTAATTTATTGAGGGCATCTAATATGGGCTGCGATAGACCTAATGAAGCAAAATCCGACATGAAACTAAAATAAGTGCACAGGCAAACGCTGCCTGTATTTGAGCCGCAAAGGTAGTGATATTTTGGGAAGACGTATGAAAAGAAAAAAAGGTAGGAGAAAAAAATGTTATCTTGCTGGCTTTGATGTATAGTTACAGTAAAGTAATCACTCCTCATGAAAATATCGTTTTTACCTACGGGCAAGTTCAAATTGGATGGAGGTGCTATGTTTGGCGTAGTGCCTCGAACCTTATGGCAAAAGCTCAACCCACCGGACGAGCAAAACCTTTGCTCATGGGATATGCGTTGCCTGCTGATACAGATGGAGGGCCGCACTATCTTGGTGGATACGGGTATAGGCAATAAACAAGACGACCGCTTCCGTTCGCACTTTCATCCTCACGGGGAAGATAGCCTGCACCAGAGTTTAGCACGCTTGGGGGTGCGCCCAGAGGATGTGACGGATGTGCTGCTCACGCACTTGCATTTCGACCATGTAGGCGGCGCAGTGATGCGGGATGCCGCTGGTCACTTAGTACCCACCTTTCCCGCTGCGACTTACTGGAGCAACGACCGCCATTGGAAGTGGGCGATGAACCCCAATGCCCGCGAGGCGGCTTCGTTTTTGAAGGAAAATTTTGTACCCCTGCAAGAACACGGTTGCTTGGAGCTGCTGGATGTGCAGCGAGACGACCTGCCTTGGTTGCCCGGTATCGACCTGCGGTTTGTTTATGGACACACGGAAGCTATGATGTTGCCAATCATACGAAACGAGGCCCAAACATGGGTCTATGCGGCTGATTTATTGCCTTCTTCTTGGCATATTCGCATGCCTTACGTCATGGCTTACGATATTCGCCCATTGGATACCCTTCAGGAAAAGCAGCGATTGTTGGAAGAAGCACAATCGGGCGGGTGGATAGTAGCGTTTGAACACGACCCTTTTACAGCCGCTACTTATATCACCACCAATGAAGCCGGACGCATCGTGCAGGGAGCGGTGGTGGATGGGTTGTAAGGGGGGATACAGCATATTTTAATTGGACGCACCCCTCTCGTTGCACACCCCGCCCGCGCAAGCTGCCTGTAAGGAGCCGAACATGAGAGGCTGGAAGGGAACAACCCCAAGGCTGTGCGGAAAAATCTTTATGGTTTTTTTGACAAAAGTGTGGCATTAATGGCCTAGCGATGTGCAACAGTGGCCGCGATAGCGGACAGACAGCGACCGTAGGAAGCTGGCCGAGCGAATAGCGAGCTGTGGAACGTAGCGCCCGTAGGGAGGCCTACCACAGAAATTGTCAAAGAACCATCTTTTTCAGACAGGATTTACAAGATTTTTTATCTGATGATGATTAGTACTGTATGTAAGAAGTATTTAGTAATCCTGTCTTGCAGAATCTCTTTACATAGCCTTGGGGATGCGCCCCAAAAGCACGGTATTACCCGCCCATCATGTCGTTGCCTTGGTCGTTCATGCGAGTGTTTTTGCGGTTGAAGAGGGAGGTGTCCATCTTACCGAAACGGTACATGAAGTTGAGGCGGAGGACTTGTGGCTGGCGCAGATTCCAAGAGTCTTGGGTGAAGAACTCTGTGCTGGTGAAGGAACCTTGCTTGCGGGTGGCGAAGATGTCGGATATGCTGAGGGTGAGGAATCCTTTGTTTTTGAGAAGGCTGCGACGCATGGAGGCATCGATGAACCACATTTCGCGGGTGTAGCCCTGGGCGGTGTTTTGACTTCCCCCGTGCGGGCCACGGAAGTTGTCGTTGCCGCTGGAGGGCGTGAAGGCGGCACGGGTGCGGTACTCGCCATTGAGTTGGAAGGAGTAGTTTTTATTGAGGGTCATCTGGATGGTTTCCTTGAGGAAGGCACTCATGCGGCTAACGGTGAGGTTGGTTTCCACGTTGGAGGCATCCACGTCGGACTGGTAAACATTCAGGTTGGAGGTAATTTCCATCCATTTGAATAGCTTGTTTTTGAGGGTGAATTCGGCACCGTAAGCGTTAGCTGAACGGCTGTTCGCGTAGCTGGTGATGACGATTTGACGATTGATGTCGGTGTTGAACTCGGTAAATTGGTAGGAGGTGATGAGGTTGGTGGCCTGTTTGTAGTAAACAGAAACGAGTAAGTTGGTGCCGCTATTGAAAATTTTCTGCCAAGAAAGTTCAAGGGAGTTGGTGAATTCTGGCAGCAGACCGGGTTCTCCTCTGCGCAGGTTGAGGGAGTCGGAGAAGTCGGTGAAAGGCATGGTTTGGAAGAAGTTGGGGCGGTTGATACGGCGGGTGTAGGCGAGCTGCACTTGGTCAGTTTCGTTCAATTGCCGGCTGATGAACAGGCTGGGGAACAGACTGATGGGGTAGGAAATGCTAAAAGAGGAATCGCGGTCGGTAAGCTTGCCATTGAATACGCTGCTTTCTGCACGCAACCCCGCTTGGATGCCCCACTCGTTGTATTGCCTACTGCCTTGTAGATAAGCGGCGAATACATTATCGTTGTATTTAAAGTGGTCGGTGAACTGGGTGACGGGCTGCCACTCCGTATCGTTGGCACCGAGGACGAAGTTCATATTGTCGTTGGCATTATCGCGGAGGACGGCTTTGAGTCCGCCTTCGATTTTGGCTTTATCGCCTATGGGGTTGATGAAGTCGGTTTGAAGGGTGATGAAGCCACCGCTGCCCATTTGGTCTTGCCGTTCTTGGCTTTTAGTGCCTGTGTTGAAAAGAGTGGACACATCGTTGCCTCCTTCGAATCGGATGTTATTGTAACCCGCATCCGCTGTCCATTCAGCCCCTTTTTTGGGGAAGAGATGCTTGAACTGTAGGGTAGCACCTACGTTGCGGAACATCCTCTCTTGGTTGGAAACACGAGTGAAAGACGAAGTAAGGGGGGCATCGGGGTAGAGGAGGTCGGTCGTGTTCAGGATGGTCTCTTCGGGTTTAAACTTGCCACGCACAAATGAACCGCTGACAGTCAGGGTGTTGCGGTTGTCGATGAAATAATCCACGCCGCCACGCACATTGGCGAAACCGCCTTTGCGGACGCTTTCACTGGTTTGGAAAATATAGGAAGCAGGCGACTCGAAGAAGTTGTTGCGAGCCGTTTGCCCTTCGGAAAGGCGGCGGTTTTGCATGAGCATACCCGAGCCGAAGAGGTTGAATTTACCACCCCTGGCGTTGAGGTCGCCGCCGACATTATAGCTACCCTGAGAGTCGGTTCCTATACGAAGATTGCCGTTGTAGCCGAGTCGTTTGTCCTTTTTGAGAACGATATTAATGATGCCGGCTGTACCGCCTCCCGCGTCGTATTTGGCAGAAGGGTTGGTAATGACTTCAACAGATTCGATGGCATCAGCAGAGATTTGGTCGAGGGAGAGGGTGGTTGGTCTGCCGTCCACAAAAACTTGGGGAGCACCATTGCGCAGGGAAACGTTGCCATCCAAGTCCACGGAGACGGAAGGCACATTTTTGAGGGCATCTTCGGCAGTGCCGCCTTGTGCGCTGAGGTCTTTGTCCACGCGGAAGCTTTTGCGGTCGATGGATAGGGAGGCAATAGCGGCTTCACCCGTAACCGTGACGGTGCCGAGGGTAGCGGCTTCTATAACGAGTTGAATATTGCCGAGGTCTTTTTCAAAATTGCCTGCCGACATATTCGCGAATCCTGCAGAGGGTGCGCTCGCAGGTCGGTTGGTACGGGAGGAATCGGAAGGTGCACCACCCGGGCCTGCCATCGGTCGAGGCATGCCAAAATCCACAGGCAGGCTGGTGGCTGCGTAGCCGAGGAAGTTGATGATGAGGGTATATTCGCCTACGACGGGGAGTTTTTCTATGTTGAAATCACCGTTGTCTTCCGTGAGTTGGCCAGCCCAAATGGTGTCCACCAAAGAGCGGGTTTGGCGGTCGAACGTTTTACCCATCAGTTGAACGGTGGCATAGCCTACCCCCTTGCCGTTTTCGTCCACGACTTTGCCATAAATACGGCCTACACTCATGCGGCTGCGATCCATGCGGCCACCACCACCGCCGGGAGGTTGCGCAGCCAAGGACAAAGAAAAAACGATCGAGAGCAACAAGGGGAGAAAAAGCCATTTTTTCATGGTAAAAGTATTGAGGGGATCCGCAAAAATGGTGAAATTGTCTTTTGCGTTTTTGTGACACAAAACTACATGAAAAGAAAGAGATTGTTTGAATGTTAGGCCACTCTAAGTATGTAGTAGCAGTTGATGATATAGTGGATGCAGTGAAATGAGCAAAACATTGAGAAAGTATGAGAATACAAGCGGTGCTGCTTGAATTTCGTACAACCATTGTAGGACATAATTTTTAAGAGTATGTTTTGAAATTTTGCGAACTGATTTTCAACGATTTAAGGTTCTGGCTAAGGAATCAAAACTGAATTTAGCGGGCTAAATGAAGTTTTTATTCCAACGCCACGGTTCTTGAATCCTTGAAAAGCAGGAAGCACTTTGGAATATTTTTTATTGCTTTCAAAACTAACTATAATACCCAATTAAATTTCAAAACATACTTTAACTTTGCCGTTTCAACGAACTCTGCAAGATGGGATGGAAGTCAACACTGGCACGACCAGTCGCCAATTGGATAGCACGCGATATAGATCGCTGGTCGGGAGAGGCAGTGGCTGCACAACAAGCCGTTTTCAGGCAACTGATGCGGGGTGTAGCGCAAACGAGTTTTGGGCGAGCGCACCAACTTCATGCCGACGCTTCCTACGAAGTGTTCCGCCAGCAAGTCCCTCTGCGCGATTATGAAGCACTGAAACCGTGGATTGAGCAGATCAAGGCGGGAGCATCCAGCGTGTTGTGGCCGGGCAAACCCGTTTATTTTGCCAAAACGAGCGGCACTACCTCCGGCGTAAAGTACATTCCACTCACACGAGATAGCCTGCCCAATCATTTTGGAACGGCTCGCAATGCGTTGTTTAATTACTACGCTCGCACCGGCAAAGGGCAGTGGATGGACGGCAATATGATTTTCCTCTCGGGCAGCCCTGCCTTGGAGGAAGTAGGCGGTATCAAGACGGGGCGATTGTCGGGAATCGTCAATCACCAAGTTCCTGCATGGTTGCGCGCAATCAACTCCCTCCTGGGAAGTGAATATCATCGAAGATTGGGAAACTAAATTGGAGGGTATCGTCAACGAAACGCTCCAAGCCGATATGCGCCTTATCAGTGGTATTCCTCCTTGGGTACAGATGTACTACGAACGCCTGTTGGAGCGAACGGGTAAGCGGTATGTCAAGGATATTTTCCTCATTATGCTACCTTTGTCTATGGCGGTGTCAGTTTTGAACCTTACCGCGCCGCGCTGGAAAACTTAGTGGGGAAGCGTATAGATAGCATAGAAACCTACCCTGCCAGTGAGGGATTCATCGCTTTTCAGGATCAGCAGGATACAGACGGGGTTGTTGCTCAATGCGAATAGCGGCATCTTCTTTGAATTTGTTCCTGCCGAGGAAATATTTTCGGAAAATCCCACGCGATTGAGCTTAGCTGCTGTGGAAACGGGTGTTAATTACGCCCTGATTATCAACAATAACGCTGGCCTTTGGGGCTACAATATCGGTGATACGGTAGAGTTTGTTTCTTTGCGGCTCTACCGAATCAAGGTAACGGGACGCATCAAGCACTTTATCTCAGCTTTCGGCGAACACGTCATTGGCAAGGAAGTAGAGGCAGCCATGCAAGAAGTGGCCACGGCTATGCACACCCAGGTGGTGGAGTTTACGGTGGCACCTCAGGTAACGCCTGCGGAAGGTGGTTTGCCCTACCATGAATGGCTCGTTGAATTTACGCAAGAGCCGGAGAACTTATCCCTATTTGCCCACCAATTGAATGAAGCTATGGTAGCGCAGAATATTTACTACCAGGATCTCATCGCTGGCAATATTCTTCAACCCTTGAAAGTGACCCCGCTCCGTCCCCATATTTTTAGAGATTACATGAAGGCAGAGGGCAAGTTAGGAGGACAAAACAAAGTTCCCCGCTTGAGCAACGATCGGAAAATAGCCAATGCACTATTGGCACTGAATACAGCGCAATGATGAGGTATCTATTCATAGCAATGGCCTTTTTGCCATTCGTGTTGTTGTCGGCACAAGGCGAAGCGGCCTTGGAAGCCTACAAGCTGTTGGAAAAGAAAAAGTACCAGCAAGCGGCACAATCGTATGAGGCCATGCTGGACAAGGGCATGGTGTCGGCGGATCTTCACGCCAATGTAGCGTGGGCGTATTATCACATGGACTCCTTAGGGCGCGCCATACTGCATTTAGAAAAAGCCGTGCGCCTACAACCAGGGCACAAACAAGCTACCCAAAACTTGGTCTTGATGCGCAACGAGCAAGCCGATGGCTTACCACCTGTGCCTGTTTTTTCCTCAAAGCGTGGTGGCAACGCATAGCGGCATGGCTGTCGCCAAATGCTTGGGCGGTGCTTTCCTGCTTTGCGATGGTGCTTATGGCGGCGGTGTTTTATCGTCAATCGGCAGCGAGGTGAGTCATCTATTGCCACTTGGAGCCGGCATTTAGGAGGATGGCTGGGTATGACTACGTTGTTGCTAGGTGCGTTGGTGAGTATGTCGTTAGGCTGGACGCGCTACTACACCCTGACCAATGACAAAGAAGCAGTATTGATTGCCCCCGTTTGCGCCGTACATATAGCCCCTAGGCAATGATACCGCCATCGATTTCAGCCTACACCAGGGACTAAAAGTAACGGTTTTGGATCGGTTTGAAGAATGGGTAAAAATTCAACTACCCGATGGGCGCGATGGCTGGGTTGCGGCAATCGATTTGGAGGTGGTGTGAGGAAATATTCCTAGATGACAATCAAATTTTGGATTACGATGAGGGTGCCAGCCGCCGCCCTTCCACTTCGTTGCAGAGCGGCGGCTGTCGGGCTATCCACTCGTAGTCCTCCCCGGCTAAGGCCAGGGCGGCCACCCGTTCCTATCCCTCACCCGTGGGGATGTTGTATTTTCTTGATAATGAATAACTTGAACAACGGTTAAATAAATATTAAACGAATAAAAAATGATCTCATTTTTGTTTTCATCGCACAGCATAAACAGCAAACTCTAAAAGAGAATGCCCCCCACCCACTACTCCCAACCCCTACCATAATACTGTTCCAGCACGATGGCGGCGGGTTTGCCCCAAGGCATATAGCCCCTACCTTCATCTTCGTAGTAAGAAAGATCGCTGGGCCATTTCCACCAAAAGAGACCCCGTAGCCACGGGCGCTCTACGGCTTCTTGCAGCAATGCCTGATAGCAGCGAGCTTGTGCTGCTTCGTCGATAGCACGGTTGTCTGCTTCGGCATGTGGGTTCACCCAAGGAGCAGTAGCACTGCGGTAGCCGATTTCCGTCAGCCATACTGGCAGATTTTGTTGCTGGTGAATGTTTTCAATCTTATCCATCATCTTTTGTACACCGGTAGCTAAATCGGCATCGCTGGCTGTGTCCCCTTTGTGCAATGGGTAATAGGCATTGATACCAATGTAGTCAAAGGCATCCCAAAAGGAGAGTTGTTCACATTCCTCCCCCCAGTTGGCGGCATACGTCAGCGGGCCACTGTATAGCTCCTGAATATCCGCTACTAATTGCCGCCATGCCTGTGGTTGTTCAAGCGTAGTATGGCGAAGTTCTGTGCCCACACACAAGGCATCGAAGCCGTGCATTTCCGCCAAGAGTGCATAGTGGCAAATCCAGCGTTTATAATGCCCGAAAAAAGCCTCCCAATCCGCAGGCGTATCAAAGCGAATATCGCCCGGCCAATGCCCGCCTCCTACCCAAATTTGTGGCTTCAGCAGGGTCTGCATACCCGATTGCTGCGCTAAAAAATGGGGGTTCAGTATCGCCTCGTCGTTTTCTCCCCCTGCAAACTGTGAAACAGGAATATCGGAGGGTTGCCTCGGGTCGGGCATGAAACTATATGGCACAATGGCTACAGCATTCGCATGCAGCATTTGCAACGCAGCTATTGAATGAGCCGTTACGTGGCCGCCATATCCGTTATATACTTGGTATCCCTCATGTGCCAGCGTCATGCCTTTCATCCACGGCAGCTTCGCTTCTGCACGAGGCGCTTTGGTGGGGTAATGAGCCTCTATCCAATCCAACCACTCCTTTTTTAGGGCATCGCTGGCAGGAAGGCCGTTTTCATATTCCTCCCAAAAGGCTCCTTTGTCCATTTGCGCCAATCGAAAGTCCACCCACGCAGCAGCCGATAGCAGCCCAATTAGTGGGGCTGTTTGCAAAGTAGGCTCCTGCCTTAGTTCTTCCGGTGTGAGCAGTGCATCCGCCTTGGCAAGCGCACGGCTCCACCCGCGCCAAGGCTGATCCGCCAACGTATCCACCCATTGCATGGCTAATCCGTATTCCAACCAAGGTATGGCTGCCGACGGCAAACTATAGTGTACCCACAAACGTGCTAATTCCACCATTTCGAGGCCATGACAACGCTCATTCCAGATGGCATGCACACATTGGTTGGCTTCGTCTGCGTGTGCTTGCCGCATAATGTGGGTACGCAATGCTTTGTGAGAAGGATCGGGATAGGTGTATAACTGGAGTCGGGGCAAGGCGGTACTGCCCGAAAAGTCCGCTATTCCCTTAGCGGCCTGATAAGCGACCTGCTCTAGGGTAGTAAAGTCTGGTTTCGCTTGGTCATAAGCCCAAATATCCAAATATTTCGAGGAGGCAATAGCTTGCGGTTGGGGGTCAAAGGTATAGTGGGACGGGGGAAGCACTTGCCAGGTGGTGTCATTAAAATGACCACACTGCCACGTCTGTCCATGGCGCATGATTTCATAACCCCATAAAGGCCGTAGTAGATCGCGCGTACCTCGTTTGGCAATATTTCGCAGGGCATCCGCAAGCACCCTCGCATCCGGAGCATACAAAAGGGATACCGGGGTGACTAAATCCCAAAAACCGGGGATAATATGGAGGCGTATAGCATCGGTAGTTGGGTTAAGTTGGGTGGTATCGAAAGTCAACTGGCCATGATCCAACCCAACGGCGGGTATTCTTTCTAGCGTTTGTACAACGTTGGTGGGCAACTTATCGCAAATCAATAGAACGGGCTGTTGCCGTAACAGGCTGTCGGTAACTTCCGATGCGGCCAACAGGGTAGGGGGGAGCGAACGACTCTCTTGTTTCGGCAAGGTGGCGAACCACTGCATGAGCTGTTGTTGCAAGCTATCATCCTGCAAGTCATAGATGATTAGCCAAGGTGGCAGTTGTCGCAACTGTTGGCGGAGTACCTTTCGGCTAGGCAACGAATCCTGAGGCGATCCAGCCCACGTGGCCTTTAGTAGCCATATCCCCGAAAAAAGCAACAACAGTAATAGCGCAGTCTTTACGTACATTTGCGGGCAGTTATCAACCAGTAATCAAAGATGAACCCTTTTTTTAGTGTTTGGGTAGCGATGACCTCAAATCCTAATGCCTGTAGATGTAGCAGATAATCTTCCCTGTCGTGTTGGTGGGGATGCAGTATATCGCCGGGGAACAAGCGGAAAATAGAACGCAACCCGCGATAATTGTGCACATCAATACCCAATAAAAGCATACCGCCCGCTTGCGTATGACGTGCGAGTTGCTGCATACCGAGATGCCAATCATCCACATGATTGATGGCGTTTAGGCAGCAGACAAGCGGAAAGGGTAGGGGGTTTTGGAAAGCTTCCAGTGTAGCTGTGTGGAAGTTCACCCACGGGTAATCAGCGCGAGAAAAATGCGCCAACCGAGTCTCATATTCGCTGAGTAGCGGGTCGAAGGCCGTCACCTCGCACGCTGGCAACGCCATGAAGATGCCTGCCGGGCCACAGCCCGCATCCAATACCCGCCCAGCAAGGGGCGACAAGCCAGCCGCTTGTAGGATACGTTGCCAATACGCCCGTTTGCTTTGCAAATAGTGCTTTTTATCCTTGGGGGCCAGATAGCGTTGCCACCAACGAATCTCAAACCATTGGGCAATCTTCCATCGCAAGCTGGGGTAAGTATCTTCCATATTGGTGGTTTACAAGCTAAACATTAGAGATGGTGATATGTGGGGCTATTTTTGCCCCCATGTCGTCTCCATATCACCAACTCTATTAGGCAAAGGTACACGCTCTATTTATCATTGCCACCTTGGAAGATTACTGCTTACTTCACCTTGTACTCCATAATGCCTTTCAGCAGGGTATCTTTTTGGCCGACAATCATAATATTGCGTCCTCTCAGTGCACTACGTGGTAGTGTATAACTATAAGC
>JAWKLL010000062.1:0-14573 GCA_041392765.1 Saprospiraceae bacterium | reverse complement strand
ATCAACGTAATGGGTGGCTTTGCCGTCACAGATCGCATGCTG
The DNA here is from genome assembly GCA_041392765.1 of Saprospiraceae bacterium. Taxonomy (GTDB): domain Bacteria; phylum Bacteroidota; class Bacteroidia; order Chitinophagales; family Saprospiraceae; genus Lewinella. The sequence continues at coordinate 14,531 of JAWKLL010000062.1, read as the reverse complement.
GAAATGTTCAAGAAAAAGAGAAAATAACGCAACATGAGCGAGGTAATAATCAATCTAGCCTATCTTTTTGGTGCTTTAGCATTTGTGTGGGGGCTGCGGCTGCTCAGTTCTCCGGATACGGCTCGTAAAGGAAATATGCAGGCAGGTGTAGGTATGGGCGTAGCCATCTTAGCCACACTCGCTACACCAGGCGGCAATATGCTGTGGATTTTGGGTGCGATAGCTGTAGGTAGCTTAGTAGGCTGGCGGGCGGCGAAGAAAGTCGCTATGACCGAAATGCCACAATTGGTATCTCTTTTTAACGGATTTGGTGGTGCTTCGGCAGTTTTCTTGGCAGGATTGGAACTAGGGCAGGTGGCAAACGGTGCTAAAACAGCTACTTCCAGCGAAATGCTTATCTTGTTAGTCACACTGCTCATTGGGGGGGTGGCGTTTACAGGTAGTATTTTGGCCTATCTCAAATTAGATGGCAGGGTAAAGGACTCAAAGATTACATTGCCGTCCCATAGTACCATCAACATCATTTTTCTGTTAGTACTGGTGGCTTTCACCGCTTGGCTGACGTGGGGCACCGCTCTCACGTGGGTACTGATTGGGGTGTTTACCCTGCTCACCTTGGTATATGGTTTTTCCTTCGTGGCCCCTATTGGCGGCGCGGATATGCCTGTCGTTATTTCGTTGCTCAACTCATTTACGGGGCTTTCAGCAGCGGCAGCAGGTCTCATTTACGGCAACCAGATCATGCTGGTTGGTGGTATTTTGGTGGGGGCATCCGGCACCATCCTGACGGTGCTCATGTGCAACGCCATGAATCGTTCCCTGCTCAATGTATTAATCGGCGGATTTGGTGGCAGCACGGCTGTAGCTAGTCAGGCAGGTGATGGCAACCAAGTAGCCAAAGAAATCAGCCTCAATGACATGGCCATTCAGCTCTACTATTCCGACAAGGTCATTGTGGTACCCGGATATGGTTTGGCCGTAGCACAAGCACAAAAAATGTGTAAAGAACTAGATGAACTGCTGGAAGGAAACGGCGTGGACATCAAATACGCGATCCACCCTGTGGCAGGACGTATGCCCGGCCACATGAATGTGCTACTAGCGGAAGTGGACATACCCTACGCCAAGCTCCTCGATCTGGAGGAAGCCAACGACGAGCTAAAAGATACGGATGTAGTGGTTATTGTAGGTGCCAACGACGTAGTCAACCCATCTGCTGAAAACGATCCCTCCAGTTCCATCTACGGGATGCCTGTACTTCAGGTGTGGAATGCCAAGCACGTGGTCGTACTCAAACGCAGTATGAACCCAGGTTATGCAGGTATTGAAAACCCGCTATTCTTCCATGAAAAGACCAAAATGCTCTTCGGTGATGCCAAAGCTTCCCTCCAAAAATTGGTAGCAGAAGTGAAGGCGCAGTAGGGATGGTGTTTTTTTTTAATTTCCCGATGGCTATAAGTCAATAATTGTCGGGAGGAATTGTGGGTTTGTGTTGTTTAGCGAATGTAGAGAAACGCTAAAGGGATTGTTCTGTTTTCTACACCTCGCATGCTCGCCCCTCATTGGTAAAGCCTTCATTCGCTTTCATAACCCTTTGCTTTGGTAAGAAAATTTCGATGAAAATAGGGCTACACTAAGCTTAAGTTCATAATATTTGGTGCGTAATGGGGGAACGGTAAGTATATGCAAAGTAAGTGATTGCGAAACTCGGTACAATTTTAATGCGGGCTAAAAGTATTAGAATATACTACTATTTTGCCTATGTTGTATATACATTGGAGCAACAGTTATTTTTCACAATAATAGATTAATTCAGAACTTATAAATCCGAATCTAAAAATTTCATCTTCGGAAAACGTCTTGACAAAATCATCTTCATTAACTTTAAATCCTGATTTTCTTAGTCTATCTTTATAATCTCGACCATACCACCGTACATGATCATTTTGTCCAAATGCTTTTTCTCTTTCTTCAGGTTTTGTAATTGAAAAATCTTCATAAGTTTTTTCCCTGCTATAATCTATTGGCACCTGCAAGATTGCCCAGCCTTTTTTTTTCAGAACTCGATACAATTCGGACATTGCAAGTGCATCATTAGGAATATGCTCAAGAACATGATTGCAAATAATAACATCAAAAAAATCATTTTCAAATGGAATATCAGTTATATCTGCTTTTGAGACTTTTACGTTGCCCGAAAAAGAATATTTTTCAGGCATTAAATCACAAGGATAGTATTCAATGTTTTGATGCGCTGAAAAAATATCGTAAAACACTTTCTCTGGTGCAAAATGTAACAATCTCAGCCTCTTTGTACTTTTAAGTAAATCTGTCCTTTCATTGATGTATTTCCATGATAATCTATGTCTTTCTAATGAGTTACATTTATGGCATTGAGCATTTTTTCTTTTTGATAAACCAAATTCTCCGAACTCTTTAAATTCAGAATTGCAAATAGAACAGATTACAGCAGTTCCTTCATACAATTGTAAGGCTTTCTTTTTTTTAGCGTCTATTGTATGTCTTCTATACTGATTTAGAATTATCTCTGGAATAAACTTTTTAATTACTTCTTTCATATTCTTTGAATTAAATGGTTATTTCTCTATTTCTTTGCTTTAATCGTTGAACGATAGAACAACCTACGAATCGCTCTCTTCCTACTGCCCGTCGCAGGCAATCCCTTTCTACGAGCCGCCCCGATAGCTAACGTCAAGTGAATATAGTTTTTTTCTCCGTGATTCAGTATGACGGTGCGAAGGCAAGTTACTGTTTTTCTATGTTTTTGCACTGCTTTTTGGGTGTTATTTTATTTTCCAGTTGGGATAACCATTTTGCTTCGCCTATTTCCGAAGGGGCAGCTGGCGGTTATCTTGTAGTCTAATCATGGGAATGAATGTGACAGGAATACAACTGAGGTTGGATGCTAGAAAGAGCGCAAAAAACAATATATCGTTTATACGGATGGTCTTTTGTGTCGAATGGTTGTTCGATAATTTTTTAGACGAAGTGTTTAAAAGAATGATCGGTCAATGATGGTAGTAAGTTTTACGTTATACAATTGTAAGTTGTAATTTATAATGGGTCTTAAACAGTACACTTTGCCGCAACCCAAGCAGCCTTGAAGGAGGTAGAGTTTTCAATTTGCCCCGAAAACTCACACCCACTAAAAGGGGCTGGTACTCGCCCCGACCATTCTCGCCTTTCGGCTTAATCTTTAAGTTCTGTCAACCAATTTATCTCTTGAATTTTGCTGTCAATTTCTCTGAAAGCCCTTCCTGTTTGGTCAATTTCAATTTGTAAATCTTTGATATCGACAGTTGCCTTTTGGTTTCCATACGTTGTATTATTTACTTGTGCTGCCTGTCTTATTATTCGCAATTTTTCTGACAACATTTTTAATGAATCTCTTTTGGCAAGCGCTTCCATTAGTAATCCTTCACCTTCGACAAATGTTTCATTGTTTGTTTTATTTATCCTTACGATAATCGCTTCTAAGTCTTGAACTGTTTTCCGCAATTGCGCCAGTAGTTTGTCTGGATCTTCTTGCGGAACTTTATTATCAGACACAATCAAAACAGGTCTAATCCTATTTTGAAGATGTTCAATCTTTTTCATAAGGTCTGCCACTTAATAGAAGTCCTTCTGCAAGTTTCATTTTCGTATTTTAAAGTTATTTATTAGAGGTTGATTTAATATTTGATTGTTTATGTCATATATCCTCAATAAACCACACCACACAAAAACAAAGCTCCCCACCCATCCAAATCAATCACAAGAAAGCTGTTTTGGGGCGGTGTTGTGCTTGTGCAGCGCGAGCGATGTAAAAATAAGCCCTTAGCACAAAACAAACAAAATATCAACCTGTATTTTTTGAAATATTAGCGCATGGAGTAAAAACTCCTCAAAACAAAAACGGAGTAATATACTTAAATAGCTTCGCTAGTAGGAAATTTTAAGCACGCTTCTTACATCTTCCCTATATTTGACCCGCTTATCCACGGTAACGGAGAGCTTTACTACGATGACGCAAGTAGCGATATTGACGTGCAACCCCTTTCAGGAGAACACTTATCTGGTGTATGATGATACAGGGGAGTGTGTGATTTTTGACCCCGGCTGCTATGATGCTTCCGAGCGGCGAATGTTGATGGGCAAGGTGCAGGAACTGGGTTTGACCCCTGTGCGCCTCATCAATACCCATTGCCATTTAGACCATGTGTTTGGCAATCGGTTTGTAGCGGATACTTGGCAGTTGCCGTTGGAGATACATCCCTTGGAAGCACCTGTGCTGGCCGCGGTGCCCGCTGTGTGCCGACACTATGGGCTGCCTGTGCCGGAAGAAAGCCCCGACCCCCAAACGACCTTGGCCGATGGGGCGGAAATACGTTTCGGCCATACGGTCTTGCAACAGATTTTCACCCCCGGACATTCGCCCGGAAGTGTCAGTTTCTATTGTGCTGAGCATAAGTTTGTTATTGCAGGCGATGTGCTTTTCTATGGCAGTATCGGACGCACTGATTTGCCGGGAGGTGATTATGATACCCTTATCGCTTCTATCACGAACCGCCTGCTGCCATTAGGCGATGATATTACCGTTTATCCTGGCCACGGCCCTGCTACGCGCATGGGGTACGAGCGCAAAAACAACCCCTTTCTTATCTAATAATGGAGGCAAAAAAGGATTTTACACTGCTGCGTTCTGCCTATGATGCCGAGGCTTTTCGCCACTTGGGGCATCAACTCATTGATCTGCTGGCAGATCATGTAGGTGCTGCTCATACGGGGGCATTGGATAAAACCATTCCCTACCGCTCGCCTGATGCGGAACTCCTGTTTTGGCAGGATGATTTCAGTGCTGGTACAGGGGATGCACTCGGTTTTTTTGACGCTTTAATCGGCCACTCGATACGGTTGCATCATCCCGGCTACATAGGTCATCAGGTATCGGTGCCGGCTATGACGGCATCGCTGGCGGGCTTGGTGTCGGATGTACTGAGCAATGGAACCGGGGTGTATGAAATGGGGATGGCTTCCAACGCCATAGAGCGGATTGTAACCGATTTCACGGCAGCAAAAGTAGGATACCCTGCTACGGCCAATGGCCATATTACCTCGGGAGGTACGCTTGCCAACCTGACGGCCTTACTGGCTGCCCGACAGGCTAAAGCACCTACGCCCGTATGGGAAGAAGGGAATGATCAAAGACTGGCGGTGTTGGTTTCGGAAGAGGCGCATTATTGTATTGATCGTGCGGTGCGCATCATGGGCTGGGGGGCTGAAGGTATCATCAAAATGCCGGTGGATGAGCAATTTCGGTTGCGAACCGACCTCCTGCCGCAATACTACCAAGAGGCAATCGACAAGGGGCTTTTGCCAATCGCCGTAGTAGGGTGTGCTGGTTCTACTTCTACAGGTTCTTACGACGACTTGGAGGCGGTTGCTGATTTTTGTGAGCAATACAATCTATGGTTTCATGCCGATGGAGCGCATGGAGGTGCCGTCGTCTTTTCGCCCCTTTATCGCCATTTGGCAAAGGGTATGGAACGCGCCGATAGTGTGGTGATTGATTATCACAAAATGCTGATGACCCCAGCGTTGAATACAGCTTTGCTGTTCCGCGAGGGGCATTTGGCGTATCATACTTTTTCCCAGCGCGCTCAGTATTTATGGGAGAATACGCCCGATCCTGAATGGTATCATTCCGGTAAACGCACTTTTGAGTGCACCAAGTTGATGATGTCCATCAAGGTATATGCCCTATTGCGTACTTATGGGGAAGCACTTTTTGCAGAAAACATAGAACGATTGCATGAAAGTGCTTCGCTGTTGGCCAATATGATTGCCGACCACCCTGATTTTGAACTGGCGGTGGTGCCTTCGTCCAATATAGTAAATTTCCGCTTCATACCTTGTCCAGTAGCGCGGCGAGATGAGGTAAATGAAGCCATCCGGCAGCGGTTATTGGCATCGGGTGCTTTTTATATTGTGCAAACGACTTTGCGCAACGAACGCTATTTGCGTTGCTCTGTGATGAACCCTTTTACCGATTCGCGTACTTTTCAGTCTTTATTGGAGGAGTGCAGCCGCTATGGTCGGGAAATGGCGGGTTAGACATACTCTTATCATATTACCATCCTTTCGGGAATTTTGTAGAAGGGTATGTAGGCTTTTTAACCAAACCCCGAAGGGGTGAACTGATTGTAATAAACTCTAATACAAGAAAATGAAACCCCGAAAGGGTGGCATATAATACGCAAATGCCCTTGAAAACGCAATCTCGCGTAGCAGCGTATCCACTTATGAAGAAACGGTTGTTTACAGCAATTGCCAAAGATATGTCTTGATCAAGAGTATGTCTAAAAATTTAATTTGCTTGTATTCTAAAATCAAACCCACCAAATGGTTGGTGCTTTCTGATTTCCAAGGATTTTAGAACGTGGCGTCAGCATAAAAACTTCATTTAGCCCGCTAAAATCAGTTTTGATGCTTTAGCCACAACCTCAAATCGTTGAAAATCAGTTCGAAAAATTTTTAGACATACTCTAACTCATAAGGCATACAGCCCATTTTCTAGTAACAACAAGAAATGATAAACAACCGCCCGTGGTGCAAACTGTGGGGTGTTTATAGTAAAATGCATAAGTTTTACGAGCTTTAGCATCCCACTGGCACGCAGTCTTACCAATAAATCGTGCTCCTACCGCTCCGCCAAATACCCTTGCGCCACTTCTTCCACTATGCCAAAGGCCAGTAGTGCCTCGCGCAAGTGCTGACGAATAGCGGGCAAGTCATTCAGTGTGCGAGCATTTCGTACCTGTTCAGTAGGTGTGCTGTTGTTTCAGGGGTATAAACTTCACGGAACGCCAATAGCAAAGCTTCTGGTACGTCGGTGAGCTTGCGCATCAGGTCGTAGGGCAGGTCTTGGGCGGACATGCGGGAGAGAAGTTCTAGCTCTTCTTCCAGCGTAGTGATGAGCTTTTCCATGGCTTCACCTTCTATGATGCCCTCTAACTTGCCTTTAGCTTCGCCTTCTATTTTGCCTTCCTGAACTGCACAGGCTACCGGGCAGATAAGCGACCCCCTCAAAGATGTTTTCCTTCATTTTTTGCATATCGGACTTGGTTAATTTTGTAGGATGAGTAGATGTATTGCAGTAGTTGCTGAAGTGTTTGGATGACGATGTCCTCCGGCAAATTTGACTCGTTGGCAAAGTTAAAGATTTTCCCAATAAATTGCAAGAGCATTGCCTTGTCTCGCCGGAATTTGTAAAGCAGGAAAGATCTGCGTAGCATGAACCCATATTCCAACTGAAACAGCGTTTCATTAGATACCTGCGACAAGTCCAGCAGCTCGTAACTGAAAAACGGGATGTACCGCTTCAAATCAGGATGAGGCAGGTCGAAGTGGTCGGCGAAGTCGCGTACTCAATGGTGTCTTAGAGAAGGATTTGTCTTTAGATATTTCCAAGGCTGTGAATGCTGCTCGCTAATTTGATGGAGGTGAATACTATAATGACGATAAATGGAGATGTTACTGTAAATGGAAATAGACTAGATTGGAGAATTCAAGCAGCTAATGGTGCAGACATGTTTGTAAGCATACATTTAGATGCCGCAGCAAACACAAATGCATCGGGATAACTGTTCTTTATAGGAAAGGTCAATCGGGTAGCAAAAGATTGGCTGAATACATAGCAGGAAGTCAAACTATTATGGATATTTGTGGGAATGGTTATAGAAAAGACACAAGAGGATTACATGTTCTTAGAGAATTCAATGGAGCAGCCAGTGTCCTAATTGAGGTTGGGTTTATTACAAATCCTAATGATGTAACAAAAATTCAAAATAATACATTTTGGATCGGAGCAGAAATTGCAGCAGGCATATACAAATATATTAATGGCACCGGTAACAATCCGTACTCTAAACTTATACCAAGATGATAGAATCAATGTTTTAACATTCATTGCTTTGTGTTTATGTCATATGGATGCAAAATAAGCCTAGATTCCTCGAATACAAGAAATATGACATACAATTATGAGTCCAATAATAAAATTAATATCAGAAAATACCCCAGAATGGTATGACTTCGTAATTGGTAAGAACACCGAGTGCAAAGATGTTTCTCGTAATAAAATCAATATTGACTATAAAGAAGCGAGAAAAACAAATATGGATTTTCTATATTTTCATTCTCCAAATAATTTAATAGCAGTAGATATTTTTCGACATCTTATTCGGTACATATGAATCAGGAGATACAACTCTTGCAGCAGCAGATCGATGTTTCTATAAGTATTGGGATTATAGTAAGGAGCTTGTTGCAACCGACTCGTTTGGAAGCACCACTTTTTGCAATACGTGATATGGATTGATGAAGAACGATTTATTGTTTAGGGGTCAGAAGACTACCAATATGAGCTATTATTCAGTCCAATAATTTTATATTATGATGTCCCAAATACTATTGAGGCAATTTATAGATTGGAACGAAGAGATGTTAAATTAAATACCATTCCTAGCCCTGTTGCCGAAATACAGAGTCTTATTGATTGCTCATCGTAGCCGCCGTGTTTCAATTCGCAAAGCATACAGCCCATTTTTCTGGTAACAACAAGAAAGGATAAACAACCGCCCATGGTGCAAACTAGCAGGTGTTTATAAGTACAAAGGTATAACCTTTCTATCTTTAGCATCCTCCTTGAAATACAAGCACCCCCGCGCTAAGGGGTGGAGGATTACTCCCGACCGCAGGGAGGGACGAGCCTAGCGAAGCCCGCAACCACCTGACCCCGCCCAATGGGTTGAATGGGACGAAAACTGTTCCTGCGGGGGAGCGCCCTAATGAATTTGTAAATGATGATGGTGGTGAACCGTTAAACAGGTATGACGCGCCTGTAAAAAGAAAGTAGGTGTTCTTCCTCTTGTTCCCAGCATAAATTTTTGGCGGCGGCGCGGCAGTTGGTGGCCAATTGTTGATAGGTAGCGGGGGTGTCTATAAGTTGTTGGATGTGGCTGGCCAACGCAGTAGCCTCCAATTCGGGGAGGAGGAGGAAGGGGCGGTACTGCTCCTGTATGGCGCGGTATTCGGGGAAGTCCATTTGCACAGAGGGGATGCCAGCGGAGATGTAGTCGAAGGCTTTGTTTGCCAAGGAGTAGTAGTAACTCAGGCTGCGTTGCTCGAGTAGGTTGAGACCCAGCCAAGCCGTTGCTGTCAGTGCTGGTAAGTCTGAGGGAGGCACAAAACCTTTGAAGTCCACGCGGTCACTTACGCCCAGGTCTTGCGCCATTTTGGTAAGGCGGTCGCGAATATCACCGTCTCCGGCAAGGATTAACCTGCAAGCCGGCAGCAAGTGGAGGGCTGCCAAGGCGGTTTCCAAGCCGCGACCTTCGTTCAGCATGCCCTGGTAGAGGAGCACACCCACGGCAGGAGGGGGCGAGGCGGAAGGGGCTTTGGAATAGGGCACATTCCTGACCACTGCAAATGGAATGCCATACCGATCCGATAACACCCGGGCTAATGCAGGGCCAACGGTGTAGGCCAATGATAATCGGGGTATGAGCCAACGCGCCAGCCCTTCCCAGACGCGTTGCACGTGGGGACGGCGCACGACTTCTGGCACTTCGGTGAAATACTCATGTGCGTCATACACACATGGGCGATCCTTGAGCCGACTGACGAGGTAAGCGGGTAGGAGGGTATCTAAATCGACGGCATTTATCAAGTGGAAACGCTGCCACAAGAGAAACCACAACAAGCGTAGGTTGTACTCCAAGTAAAAGAGCTTGCCCTGCTGAAACCAACACGATAGGCGGTGGGTGGCAAATGACAGGGGCGGCAGGGTAGGGGAGGAAGGCCGCTTTCGCCCCACTAATAACACGGAGTACCCCGCTTTTTGAAGGGAATCACAAATGCGCATCATGCGCTGGTCATGCGAAAGGTCGTTCGTGACGGTGCAAATGATGCGCTTCATGGTGAGGAGGGTCAGTCGCGTAGCAGCTGGCGGGAAATGACCAATTTTTGAATTTCTGAAGTGCCTTCGCCTATGGTGCATAGCTTGGCATCGCGGTAGTATTTTTCTACGGGGAAATCTTTGGTGAAACCGTATCCCCCGAAAATCTGTACCGCTTCATTGGCTACGCGAACGGCAGTTTCCGAGGCGTAGTATTTGGCCATAGCCGCTTGTTTGGTCATGGGTATGCCGGCATCTTTCATTCGGCCCGCTTGATGGGTCAGTAGTTCAGCGGCTTCTATTTCGGTAGCCATATCGGCCAATTTGAAACTGATAGCCTGAAAACTAGCGATGGGTTTGCCAAACTGCTCCCGTTCCTTGGCGTAACGGCGGGAGGCTTCAAAGGCACCTTTGGCAATCCCCAATGACAGAGCCGCAATGGAGATGCGCCCACCGTCCAATATTTTCATGGACTGTATGAATCCATCGCCTACCTCGCCCAATATCTGACTTTTTGGGATGCGGCAATCGTTGAAAATCATTTCGGCGGTTTCACTGGCACGCATGCCCAATTTGTTTTCTTTTTTTCCAGCACTGAACCCGGGCGTGCCTCGCTCAACGATGAAAGCCGTCATCCCGTGGCTGTCTAATAGCTCTCCGGTACGGGCGATGACAACGGCCACTTCGCCAGATTTGCCGTGGGTGATGAAGTTTTTACTGCCGTTTAGCACATAATAATCTCCCTCTTCTACCGCTACACAACGCATACGCCCAGCATCGCTACCTGTATTGGGTTCTGTCAGCCCCCAGGCACCTATCCATTCGCCCGTGGCCAATTTGGGTAAGTAGCGAAGTTTTTGTTCTTCGTTGCCGAATTGCAGGATGTGATTGGTGCACAAGGAGTTGTGAGCAGCTACCGACAAGCCGATAGAGCCGCAGACTTGTGCAATTTCATCTATGATGGCGATATATGCTTCATAATTGAGGCCAGCGCCTCCGTATTCTTCAGGGACAAGCACCCCCAGAAAGCCATATTGACCCATTTGGTGAAATAAGTCGCGGGGGAAATGCTGGGCTTCATCCCATTCCATGACGTGAGGATAGATGTGGGAAGCAGCAAAGTCGTGCGCACTTTCGCGTATCAGTTGCAAATGGTCAATGGTGGTAGTGGTCATATTTGGTTTTTTGTAAATACGGTTGTTCTACAATTGGGTCGCCTAACAAGCAATAAGGTGAGAACGCCTCAATATCGGTACTATTTTGCTTTCAAGGTAGCAATTTTGGTGGCAATTTCTTCAGCGGCTTCGATTTTGTGGGCATACGCCTTCAAGTCGCCGGAGCGTTGCAAGTGCATTGCTTCTTCCATGATTGCCAAGTACTGTTTTTCCAACTCCTTTATGGGGTCTTTTTTAAAGAGTCCAAACATAAATGTAACATTTTAGTATTTGATTATCCAACAACGCTAGGCAGTTTTGGTTCTTTTGCACCCAAAGGAAGTAAGTACTTTCAAACTATCAAGCATGATTCAGTGGGTGAAATTTCCCGTAAATACGCGCAAATGTGTACGCGGATTTACGCAGGCTTATCTGCGGGATCTGCGGAAAAATCAGCGTCTATCATCGGAAAGAATGTCACGCCCTTTGTTGAAGTACTTCAGACAGAGTCCTGACGGCAACGCCCTCACGGTTGTTGGGGGTTGGGTATGCTTAGCACCGTCACCTGAGGAGGCCACGCCAAGAATGCCCTGATTTTATCATGGATGGCAGTATTGTCGTAAATACCACTGAACTGAGCTGCCCCGGGGCCGAAAGCAAACACAGGCACCATCGTGGCGGTGTGCCCATTAGTGGTAAACGCTACCTTGACGCGTTCTTTTTTCGACCCGTTTTGTACCGCCATGCCGCCCGATTCGTGGTCGGCGGTGACGATGACGAGGGTATTGCCGCGTTGCCTGGCAAATTCCAACACCTTGCCGATGGCTCGGTCAAAATCCAGCGTTTCTTGAATGGCCAACTTTCCTTCATTGGCGTGGTTCGCCCAGTCTATCTGGCTACCTTCCACTAAGAGGAAAAAACCTTTGTCGCCAGCTTTTTTATTCAAAAAATCCAATCCCAATTGGGTGGCATACGTCAGGTAGTTGCGACCTTGGCTAACGGGTAGCGGCTGGTCATCGGCAGTCAGGTAGATGAACCTTCTTGCAGAATCGGGCTGTATGCGATGCAGCTCCGAGCCAAAGTAATCATTTACCATATAACCTTTGAGTTGCATTTCTGCGAGCAGGTCGCGGTCATCGTGTTTACGCCGGTCGAAGTACCGTTTGCCACCACCTACCAAAAAATCTACTCCTGAATAGGCAATGTCTTCTGCTATCTCTTCATACTGCACCCGCATGGGGCGATGCGCCATAAAGGCAGCGGGGGTAGCATGCACCAAGCTGGAAGTAACTACGACCCCCGTGGCCAAGCCGTTTTCGATAGCTTCTTCCATCAAGCTGCGGCAGGGTAGGGTATCCGCACTCACCCCTACTGCACCATTAAACGTTTTCTTTCCGCAAGCAAAAGCGGTGGCACCCGCCGCCGAGTCGGTGACGAGGTCGGAAGCAGCAAACGTTTTTTGGAAACCAATGATAGGAAACTGCTCTAAATGCAGCGGCATGGCGTGTTGGTACATGGCGGCAGAAACCTGAGAAAGCCCCATCCCATCGCCTACCATGAACACAACGGCAGGCGGCGGCAAAGAGTCCTGTGCAGGCGGAATACTGATAATGACCCGCTCAGGGGCTTTGCAGTGGCTCAGCACTACCCCCAAGAGTATCCACTTGCCCCAATGTAATGTTCTTTTCAATATTGAATCCTGCATCTACTAGTCCTGCTCTTGTCCTGTGGCATACCCGTTTTTCGGGTGGCCTAACTGTATTGGTTTATGAACGCATTTTTCCAAATGACTGTTGCTTTTTTGCACTTATTGCTAGTTGGAAGGCTTGGCTATGAATGGTTGAAATAATTATATTCTGAATTTAATTTATTTTTATGTTAATTCAGAATTAAATTTTTTAAAAATCATATCTTTGCGCAACCAAAATGAGGATTCACTCGTTTACCTAGCGAACTGACTCAAAAAAGCCAGTAAAGTTATCAAAACTTCCCCGACCAATGAAACATATTGCTTCAAAATCTATGTTAGCCCTCCTTGTGTTGCTGTGTTTCACGCACTTTACCCATGCACAGCAGGCTGCCAACTCTTTTTTTCGGCACTTGATGGAAGCGCAGGTTGAGGAGCTGACCATTACCACCGATATAACTACGCTGCTAGGCGAAGCCAGCCGCACACAAGAGGAAATTTCTGCGGAACTGTCCTACCTGACGGCCACAGGTCAGGCTTTTGTTTGGCAAATTGGCCTCAAGCCTCGCGGCAAGTTTCGGTTGCGTACGTGCGATTTTCCACCCCTCAGAATAGATCTATCTAAAAAAGAATTGGCTGCTGCCGGCTTATCGGGAGAATTCGATAAATACAAGCTCATTACCCATTGCGACGACGACCGTTTGCAGGCTAAAGAATCCCTCCTACGTGAATACACAGCCTACCAACTCTACGAAGCACTTACCCCTAATAGCTACGATACTTACTTGTTGCGTGTGACGTACGTGGACAGTGCGGGCAAATTTCCACGCATGAAGCGCTTTGCGATTTTGCAAGAAAGCACCGATGAATTGGCGGCCCGCATCCAATCCAAGGAGTGTGAAACCTGCATCAATCCCGAGCCAGGGCAGTTGGATGCTGCTGCTGAAAATCTCCACGCGGTTTTCCAATATATGATTGGCAACACCGATTTCAGCTTGCCGCTCAACCGCAATATTAAGCTTTTTCAACACCCCCAAACAGGTAAACTCATCCCCGTAGGATACGATTTCGATTTTTCGGCACTTGTCAATGCGCCTTATGCTTTGCCGGCTTCCCATCTGGGGCAGCAACGCCTCACCGACCGCATTTTCCTAGGTATGCAAACCAGTGATACCCTGATGACGCAGACACTTCGCCACTTTTTGGCACACAAAACCCAGCTCTTGGACATCATTGGCAACCAAAAGCAGCTTTCCGTAGAAAGTCGCTATGAAATGAAGCAATACATCGAAACATTTTTTGCCACTTTTGACACCCTACACACGGAGTTTACCTCATTCAGCTACGGCCAATTGCGCAAAAGCAGCCCTACTGCCGTACCCGACGGCGGCAATCCACTGCACTACGGTGTGGGTAAGTAGTGTTGCCTGCTTCGCTTATTTTAAGAGTATGTCTAAATTTTTCTGGTTGAGCGAAAGGGAGCACCACGTAGTAGACGCGAAGCGAAATATTGTTCTGACCAAGGCGAAAAGCACAGTCGATGCCGGAAGCATCGGCGTCCCGATAGCTATCGGGATCAACGCAGGGCAGGATGATATTTGCCGCTTGAAGCCAATTGAGGAAATTTTAGACATACTCTAATACTAAAAAAGTATTCACTTACTTTGCACGACAAAACTAATAATTAGGGTGGGCCGGCCCCTTTTCCTACTTGTCTTCCGGTTTTGTTGGT